>DATJZU010000070.1:0-53479 GCA_035498835.1 Thermoanaerobaculia bacterium | reverse complement strand
TCCGCTGCCGGAACTCGCCACGCACCTGGGAGAACTCGCTCGGCCAGAACGTCAGCGTCACGGCCTCCCCGCGATCGCGCAGGCTCGCGTTGTCGGCGTGGTCGGAAAACTCGTAGCGGAGGCCGGTGAACCAGCGCTTCGCAAGCTGGTAGTCGCCGCTGACGTAGAAGCCTTGCGCGTTCTGCTTCCCCTCCGGCTGCTCGCGCTGGCTCCAGTAGTACTCGCTGCGGAGGATGAAGGACCGGTACGGACGCCCCTGGAGCGGCTTCCAACGGTAGACGAGATGCGTGTTCTCCAGCGTCGTGCGCGCGTCCTCCGTCGAGCCGTTCCACCCCTGACCGTAGCTGAAGCCGAGCTCGACGTTGTTGTCGTCGCCGAAGTCGCGATAGAGGCGGTACTGCGCGTCGACCGCGAGCTTGCCGCGCGAGGGGGCGTCGAAGATGCCCTCCGTCTTGCCGCGGAGGACCTGGACCGTGGCCTCCGAGAATGTGTCGCCCGGGAGCGGCAGGAGCTTCGCCATCGAGATGCCGACGTCGTTCCAGCCGTCCTCCGTGCCCAGCAGGTTGATCATCGGGAGCGGCTCGTCCGGCCAGGGCAGCGTGTGGAGGTGCATCGTGTTGATCTTGCCGAAGGCGACCTTGAACTGCCCGACTTTGACGAGCAGGTCCCAGGGAAGGTGGAGGAACGTGACGTACCCCTCCTCGATCACGACGGAGTCGTTCGAGAAAGAGATGAAGAAGTCGCCGCGGGCGTAGGGGTCGACGATCGCCTGGAGCGAGAGCTCGGACTCGCGCAGCTGCAGGCTGTCCTGGTTGTCGACCGGGTTGTGGCCCGCGATGCCGAGGAAGTTGCCGATGACGGCGATCGACGGGTTGAAGTAGTTGGAGGTCTGACTCGGCGCGGCGGCCGGGGCCGCCATGGGGGGCGGCGCGGGCTCGGGCGTGGGGGCCGGGGGCGGCGCGTCCTGGGCGAACGCGCGGACGCTCGCCAGCGCGGCCGCCAGACCGGCCGCCATCCTGAGCAGGGAAGACCGAACGACCTTCACGGGACCTCCTTCGTCGAGCGTCTGGGGAAGCCGGCGCGCACCGGCGCGCCGACAGGTCTCAGGCGCGAACGGGAGGAGAGCGGCCCGAGAGATCTCGGCCGGCCAGCCGGCCCGCGAGGAGCGTCTCGAGGACGAGGGGCGCCGGCCCGGCGGGCGCGGCGGCGAGGTGGAGACCGGAGAAGCGGGGCGCGAGCACGGCCCCGTGCGTGAGACAGGCCAGACAGGCAAGGGACGACGTCGCGTCCCTCGTCTTCGAAATGCCGTCGTCGGGGAGGGCGGGCGACGCGCCGCCCGGCTCCGGGTGCATGCCAAACGCCGCGCCGATCGTGAGCAGGACCGCCAGGCCCAGCAGGACATGGCTACCCCGCGCTCGTCGCAGTCTGCGCAACATTTGGTGCTTCAACGGCCTCGCCGCTCCATTGTATTCCTCGGGAGGAGCCCGCGCGGGTGCTTACAATGCGCGCCGCATGCCCCTCAAAGCCTCCGGCCGGCCGGGCCCGGGTGCGCCCTTCGGGGCGGACGCCGCTTCGCGGCGGCGAATGTACTGGCTGCTGGGGCTGACGTTCGTCCACGTGTTCGGCGAAGGGGGGCTCGCCCTCTGGGAGTCCATCCGCACGGGTAGCCTCGCGCTGCTCGCGTTCGGACTCGAGAGCGTGATCGAGGGCGGCGCGGCGTTCCTCGCCGTCCGCCACCTCCGGCATCTGGCCGACGAAGAGGAGGACCACGCGCACCGCGACATCGTTCTGGCGCGCTGGATCGGCGTCTCGTTCCTGGCGCTCGCGGCGTACACGGGCGCGCGCGGCATCTACGAGATCGCCGTCGGAAGCCGCGCGGAGGCGAGCCCGCTCGGCCTGGTCCTGACGATTTTCGCGACCTTCGGGATGCCCTTCGTAGGCTACTGGAAATGGAAGACCAGCCGGCGCCTGGGTAGCAAGGGTCTCGCCGCGGAGGCGAAGGAATCCATCGCGTGCTCGATCGACTCGGGCCTCACGATGCTCGCGATGATCGCCGGCCTCGTCGGGGCGCCGGCCTGGCTCGACCCCGCGCTGTCGCTCCTGATGCTGCCCTGGTTCCTGCGGGAGGGGATCGCGCACGTACGGGGACGCGTTCACGCGCACGTCCACTGAGCTAGAATCCGCCGGCCTCGAAGAGGCATATTTACGCGCCGGGAGGAAAAGAACGCATGTCGAATCCCAAGATTCAGGAGGTTTCCGACGCCTCCTTCGAAGGAGACATCCTGAAGTCGAACACGCCCGTGCTGGTGGACTTCTGGGCGCCCTGGTGCGGGCCCTGCCGGACGGTCGCGCCGCTCATGGACGAGTTCGCGAACCAGTACGACGGGAAGCTCAAGATCGCCAAGTTGAACGTGGACGAGTCGTCGCAGGTCGCGATGAAGTACCAGGTGACGTCGATTCCGACGTTCATCCTGTTCAAGTCGGGGCAGGTCGCGGACCGGATGCTCGGCGCCGTGCCGCGCAGCGAGTTCGTGAAGTTCATCGACCGGAATCTCTGATCGCTGATCGGCTGCTCGCCGTTCGGGCGCGAATTTGCAGGGGGCCTTCGAGGCCCCCTTTTGTTCGCTCCGTCCAGGCCCCTTTTCTTTGCGCCGACGCCGCGCGACTTAAGATCGCCGCGTGGAGTCCACCGGCGCCTCCTACCCTTCGGTCCCGTCGCGGTCGCTCGACACCCTCTGGTTCCAGATCGCGGGCACGCTCTGCAACCTGCAGTGCGCTCACTGCTTCATCTCCTGCTCCCCGACGAATCATCGCCACGCGATGCTCGGTCTCGCGGAGGTCCGCCAGCGGCTTCGGGAAGCGGTTGCGCTCGGCGTGCGGGAGTACTACTTCACCGGCGGGGAGCCCTTCCTCAACCCCGAGATCTTCCCGATGCTCGAAGAGACGTTGCGCCAGGGGCCGGCCACCGTCCTGACGAACGGCGTTCTGCTGACGCCCGAGAGCTGCCGGCGCCTGCGGGCGCTCGCGGACGCGAGCGAGTACTCGCTCGACCTCCGCGTCTCGATCGAGGGCTACGCGGCCGAGGACAACGACGCGATCCGCGGCGCGGGCACGTTCGCGCGGATCCTCGCCGGAATCCGGAATCTCGCCGACGCCGGTCTGAATCCCGTCGTGACCGTGAGCGAGGCCTGCGAGGAGGCGGCGACGTCCGACGGGCGCGCGCGCTTCCTCGACTGGATGCGGGCGATCGGGCTCTCGCGGCCGCGCCTCAAGATCCTGTCTCTCTTCCGCATGGGAGCGGAGGAGCGCCGTCTTCGCGGGTACCTCGCGTCCGAGACGCTCGCCGGGCGCTCCCTCTCCGACGAGGAGACCGAGCGGCTCCAGTGCTCTTCCTGCCGTATGGTGACGGCGCGCGGCGTGTACGTCTGTCCGCTGCTCGTCGACGAGCCGGCCGCGCGGATGGGCGACCGCCTCGAGGAGTCGCTGCGCCCGTTCCCGCTGGCGTTTCCCGCTTGCTACACCTGTCACGAGTTCGGCGTCACGTGCCGCACGTGAGAGAGTCCCCGCGCCTCGCGTTCTTCGGGGGGATCTACAGCAACTCCCGCGCCCTCACCGAGGCCCTCGCGAGCGCCCGCGCGTGGGGCGCGGAAGGTCTCTACGCGCTCGGAGACTTCGGCGCGTTCGGCCCGCATCCCGACCGCGTGTTTCCGATCCTCCTCGACGGCGGCGTCCAGTGCATCCAGGGCAACTACGAGGAGTCACTTTCCTCGGGGGCCGACGACTGCCACTGCGGCTACACCGACCCGCGCGACAACCATTTCGCGCGCATCTCCTACGACTACACGGCGGCGCGCACTTCGCGCGAGTGGAAGCGCTGGATGGGAACGCTGCCGCTCACTCGGCGCCTCGAAGCCGGGGGCCGGCGCGTGCTCCTCGTCCACGGCTCGCCGCGGAGGATCAACGAGTTCCTCTGGGAGTCCACGTCCCCGGTGGCGTTCCTCGAGAAACTGCTCGCCGACCACGGAGCCGACGTGCTCGTCTGCACCCATACAGGGCTGCACTGGTCCCGGCGCCTGCCCTCCGGGCGCGTCGTCGTCAACGCGGGTGTGCTGGGCCGGCCAGCCAACGACGGGCGGCGCAATGTCTGGTACGCGCGTCTGACGTTCGGCCGAGAAGTCGGCGTCGAGTTCGTGCCGGTCTCCTACGACGACGAGGCGATGGCGCGCGAGATGGCCGAAGAGGGCCTGCCGCGGGAGTTCATCGAGACGATCCGGACCGGCTGGTGGACGACGTGCCTCGAGATCCTTCCGGCGAAGGAGCGGGATCGCGGCCGGTTCTGATGATCCGGCCTCCGCGGCGGCGCCCGTCCGGGCACGATTTCCGCATCTTTGGCCGGGGCGGAGAGTAATCTTCTCGGGCCGGCCTTCGTCTCCGTCACGGTCGAAGCCGGGAAGAGCGGACGGCCGGAAAGACGTTACACCCAGCAATGAAGAAGACGGCGATCGTGACGCTCGGAGTGCTCCTTCTCGGGGGCCTCGTCTGGGTCGTGGGATTCCGCGGCCGGGAGGCGGGGCCGAAGTATCGAACCGCGAAGGTGGACCGGGGCAGCGTGACGCAGACGGTGACGGCGACGGGGACGCTTTCGGCCGTGATCACCGTGAAAGTCGGAAGCGTCGTCTCCGGAAACGTCGCCGCGCTCCACGCAGACTTCAACAAGGTCGTGAAGAAGGGCGATCTGCTGGCGGAGCTCGATCCCGCGCCGTTCCAGGCGAAGGTCGCGCAGAGTCAGGCCGCGCTGCAGAAGGCGGAGGTGGACGCGCGCAACGCGGACATCTCGCTCCGCCGGCAGCAGGCCCTGAAAGACCAGGGGCTCGCGCCGCAGGCCGACTTCGACCAGGCGCAGGCCAACGCGGACTCGGCGAGGGCGGAGGTGGCGCAGGCGAAGGCCACGCTCGACCAGGCAAACACGGATCTGAGCAACAGCAAGATCGTCGCGCCGATCGACGGCGTCGTCGTGGACCGCGAGTACGACGTCGGACAGAGCGTCGCGGCGTCGTTCCAGGCGCCGACGATCTTCACGATTGCCCAGGACCTGACCAAGATGCAGGTCTCGGCCGACGTCTCGGAATCCGACATCGGCATGTGCAAGATCGGCCAGCCGGTACGGTTCAACGTGGACGCCTACCCGGACCAGATCTTCCGCGGCACGATCGCGCAGATCCGGCTGAACGCGACCGTGAACCAGAACGTCGTGACGTACCCGGTGATCATCGACGTGCCGAACCCCGATCAGGCGCTGCGGCCGAACATGACCGCCAACGTCATCATCGACGTCGCCGTCGCGCGCGACGTGCTGCGGATTCCGAATGCCGCGCTCCGCTTCCGACCGGAGGAGTCGGCGTCCGCGTCTCCCGCGGCGGCGTCGCCCGAGGAGCGCGCTGCTCGCAGCTCCTCCGGCGGCAAGGGCCCCGGCGCGGCGATGAAGCAGTTCGATCAAACCGCCGGCAGCGGCGCCAAGCGCGCCCGCAAGCCGGGCCAGACGGTTTACGAGATCGCCGCGAACGGCCTCGGAGACATCAAGCCGATCGACATCAAGACCGGGATCACCGACGGGCGCTACACGCAGGTGACCGGCGGCGACCTGACCGAGGGCGCGACGGTCGTGATCGGCCTCGCGACGGCGAAGGCCGACGCCTCGAAGAGCCCGCCGGGAATGGCCGGCGCCCGCCGGTTCTGAGGATGGCCCACCCGGTCATCCGGATCGAGAACCTCGTCCGCGTCTACCAAATGGGCGAGGTGGAGGTGCGGGCCCTCGACGGCCTGTCGGTCGAGATCGTTCCGGGCGAGTTCGTGGCCGTCATGGGACCGTCGGGCTCCGGCAAGAGCACGTTCATGAACATCGTCGGGTGTCTCGACCGGCCGACGTCGGGCCGTTACTTTCTCGACGGCGTGGACGTGTCCGAGCTCGGGCGCGACGCCCGCGCGGAGATCCGCAACAGCAAGATCGGCTTCGTCTTTCAATCGTTCAACCTGCTCGCGAGAACGTCGGCTTTGGAAAACGTGGAGCTGCCGCTCATCTACTCGTCCAACGGCCACACCGCGAAACAACGGGCCGACATGGCGCGGCGCTGCCTGCAGACGGTGGGGCTCGCCGGCCGGGAGCACCACCAGCCGAGCCAGCTCTCCGGCGGCCAGCAGCAGCGCGTCGCGATCGCGCGGGCGCTCATCAACGAACCGAAGCTCCTTCTCGCGGACGAGCCGACCGGCAACCTCGACTCGAGGACCTCCGAGGAGGTCATGGCCGTCTTCCAGAAACTGAACGACGAGGGAAAGACGGTCGTGCTCATCACCCACGAGCCGGACATCGCCGAGTACGCCAAACGCGTGGTCGTCTTCCGCGACGGGAAGGTCGTGGAGGATCGCGGGGTCGCGCGGCCGCGGCGCGCGCAGGTGGCGGTTTAGCGATGTTGAAGTTCCTCACGATCCTGAAGGTCGGGCTGAAGGCGATCTTGCGCAACAAGATGCGGTCGATCCTGACGGCGCTCGGCATCATCATCGGCGTCGCCTGCGTGATCGCGATGATCGGCGTCGGCCAGGGATCGGAGGCCGCGATCCAGGCGCAGATCTCGGCGCTCGGCACGAACTTCCTCATGGTCTTCCCGGGGGTCGCGACGCAGTCCGGCGCGCGCATCTTCACGGGCAATTCCACGCTCACCGACGACGACGTCGCGGCGGTGAAGGCGGAGTGCCCCGCCGTCGCCTACGTGTCGCCCTCCTCGCGCAGCGCCGCGCAGATCGTGTACGGCAGCCTCAACTGGGGCACGAGCGTGCAGGGCGTCGGCGTCGAGTGGCCTTTCGTCCGCTCATGGAACGTCGAGAAAGGCACGTTCTTCGGCGACTCCGAGGTGCGCGCCGCGGCGAAAGTCTGCGTGCTCGGCTCGACGGTCGCGAACGCGCTCTTCGAGGGGCAGGACCCGGTCGGACAGATGGTGCGCATCAAGAACTTTCCCTTCCGCGTGATCGGCGTGCTCGAGACGAAGGGCGGAAGCGTCATGGGCCAGGACCAGGACGACCTCGTCGTCGCGCCGTACACGACCGTCATGCGCCTCCTGAAGAAAACCGCGAAGATCGACATGTTCATGGCGTCGGCCGTGTCGCGCAACTCCGTGGACGAGGCGCAGAAGGAGATCGAAGGGTTGTTGCGTCAGCGGCACCGGATCGGAGCGGGTCAGGACTCCGACTTCATGATCCGCTCGCAGCAGGAGATCGCGCAGACCGCCGACGAAACGTCGCGGACGCTGTCGCTGCTGCTCGCGTCGGCCGCGTCGATCTCACTGCTCGTGGGCGGAATCGGGATCATGAACATCATGCTCGTCTCCGTGACGGAACGCACGCGCGAGATCGGAATTCGCATGGCGATCGGCGCCAAGGGACGCGACATCCGCATGCAGTTCCTCGTCGAGGCGCTGAGCCTTTCGATCGCGGGCGGGTTCTGCGGCATCGCCCTCGGCATCGGTGTTTGCGAGTTCATCGCGGCGAAGGCGCGCTGGCCGATCCTGGTGTCGCCCGAGGCGGTCGTCCTGGCGTTCGGTTTCTCCGCGGCCATCGGCGTCTTCTTCGGCTTCTATCCGGCCCAGAAGGCGTCGCTCCTCGATCCGATCGAAGCCCTCCGGTACGAGTAGGGCCGGCAGCCGGTGCCGGCCGCCGCCGCCGGCGCTACAATCGACGCATCGCCATGCCCTCTTTCCGGTCCCTGTGGCGGCGCCTGGATCCGCGCCGGCGGCTCGCGGCACGTCTGCTCCTGGCCCTTTTTCTGACGTTCGCTCTGCCCGGGGCGATCCTGGTGTTTCTCCTCGAGCGGCGGCTCTCGGCGGTCGAGGACTCGACGAAAAGCCGCGTCGCGGCGGCCCGCGTCGGGGAAGAGACGATGCGGCTGCACGAGGACGCGGAGATGCGCGCGCAGTCGATGGACCGGGGCGCACGGGTGGCCGAAGAGGCGGCCTGGTCGCTCGCGGACGCGGCGCGGGTCGTTCTGTCGGATGCGGCGCCATCGGCCGGAGCGCTCCCTCCGGCCGACGCGCACGGGCACGTCTGGAACCCGAATCCGAGCGCGGCCTCGCTCGCCTACATCTCCCTCGACCGTTCGGCCGACGCCGCGGCCCGGCGCGACCTGGCGAGGACTCGGGCGCTCGATCCCCTCCTGGAGGGCGTGCGCCGCCGGCTGCCGGCCGTCCGCACCGTCTCGCTCTGGACGGCCTCCGGCGTCGTGCGCGTGTCTCCGTGGGTGGACGTGCACGAGGGGATCCGGACGTCGGGCGGCGCGCTCGAGCGGTTCCAGTTCAACCGCCTGGCGCGCTTTCCGACGACTCCGTCTCCCGAGGGCGATCACGCCGTCTGGACCGCGGCCTTCGCCGGCCCGACGATGACGCCCGAAGCGCGCTACGTCTCCCTCTTCGTTCCGGTGCGCGACGCCGCGGGCCTCCTCCGCGCCGCGGTGGCGCTCGACGTGGATCCGCGCCGCTACGCGACACAGGCCGTCGACCGCGGCGGCCTGCCGGGCGACCTCTGGTTCGCCCTCGACGGAATGGGCCACGCGCTCGTGATGCCGGCGAAGGCGGGCGAGCTCATCCGCTGGCATGGCGACGAGACCGAGCGGTTGGAGGACACCGAGGATCCCGAACGGCGACGCCTCGCGCGCGCGGTGCTGGCCGAAGAGCGAGCGGTCGATACGTACCGGTTTCGCGGGCGGGAGCACCGGTTCACTTCCGCGCGCAGCCCCGCGACCGGCTGGGTTTTCGTCGAAGGTCTCTCCGCCGACCGTCTCGCGCGGCTGGCGGACGAGCCCGACGACTCGGTCGATCCGAAGATCGCGCAGCTGCGCCGGGACACCGTTCTCCTCTTCGGCTTGCTGCTGCTCTTCGTTTTCGGAGCGGTGCTCTGGGCGGCGCGGCGCATCTCGGCGCCCGTGCGCCGCCTCGTGGGCGCCGCGGAGGCGATGGGCCGCGGCCAGGAGGTCGAGGTGGCGGGGCAGGACGGGCACGACGAGCTCGGCCGACTCGCGGCCGCGATCGACCGGATGGGGCGCCGCGTGGAACGCCGCGTCGAGACTCTGCACCGCCTCCACGGCCTGCTGAGGGCCGCGCAGCCAACGGCCGATCTTCACGAGGTGCAGTCGCGTGCCACCGCCGCGATCGCCGCCTTCACGGATGCGGAGCGCGTCTGGTTCTTCTTTCACGATCCCGACACGAACCGGCTGGAAGCCGCGTGGCCGGGCTGGAACCTGCCCGAGGAGCTCGCGCAGAGGCTCAAGATCCCCTCGGACAAACCGTCGATCGCCGGGATGGTCTTTCGCACCGGCGAGCTCCACGTCTCGAACGATCTCTCGCGCGACCCCTACTCGAACCGGGAGCTCCAGACGCTCGAAGGCGCCGAGAACGGGATCTTCGCCCCGCTCAAGACGGAAGGCAAAATGATCGGCGTCGTCGCCGCGACGAACCGCAAGGGCGGCTTCGGTCCGGAGGAAGCGGACGCGATGGTCATCTTCGCCGACGCGGCCTCGCTGCTGATCCAGAACGCGCGGCTCTACTCCACGCTGACGGGGACGGTCTCCGAGCTCGAGCGGGCGAGCCGCCTGAAGGACCACTTCCTTCAGAACGTGAACCACGAGCTCCGCACGCCGCTGACGTCGATCGTCGGCTGGACCGATCTCTTCGACGACGGCGCGACGGACGGGGAGACGATCCAGCGCGGCCTGCGGCAGATTCGCCAGTCCTCGAGGCTCCTCCTCGCGCTGATCGACGACCTGCTCGACCTCGCGCGGCTCGACCGCGGGACGCTCAAGCTCGAGTGGCGCGCCGTCTCCATCGGAGAGGTCGTCGCGCGCTCGATCGAGACCATGCGGCTCATGGCGGAAGGGCGCGGCGTGACGCTCCTCGCCGCGCCGCTGCCGGACGATCTGCCGGCGGTCCGCGCGGATCCCCTGCGCCTCCAGCAGGTCCTCTGGAACCTTCTCGTCAATGCCATCAAATTCACGCCTCGGTTCGGGCGCGTGATCGTCCGCGTCGAGCGCGAGCCCGAGCGATGTCTCGTGAGCGTGGAGGACGATGGCGCCGGTATCCCGGAGGCCGAGTTGCCGCACGTCTTCGAGCGGTTTCGTCAGGTGGACGGATCGGCCACGCGGCGGCATCCGGGAATGGGGATCGGGCTCTCGCTCGCGCGGTCGCTCGTCGAGCTGCACGGCGGAGCGATCTGGGCGGAGAGCGCCGTCGGACGCGGCAGCCGTTTCACGTTCAGCCTCCCGATCCGCGCGTGGCGCGGGACCGCAGAGACCGAGATCGTCGAAATGGAGAAGCTGGCCGGGGAGGCGTGAGCCCGGGGATCAGCCGGAGGCGGCGGGAAGCCCGGTGCCGCGCAGGAGATCCTTGACGATCTTGGCCGTCTCTTCCTTCCCCGGGACGCAGAGGTTCGGGTCCTTCTCCTTGCCGTTGGCGAGCGCCGCCGCGTAGCCCTCGCAGTCGTAGCCGCAGGCCGTGCAGTCGGTCTGCGCCATGGCAGCGTAGAGCTTCAGCGCGAGATTGCCGTCCTTGGCCATCTCCATGCGCTTCGGCAGAGGAATCGTCTCGTCGTGGAACGGCGGCGCCTCCTTCTTCGGCTTGGGCGCGGCGGCGACGTCTTCCTCCGGCCGGCCCGAGTCGATCCACTGGCCGTACGAGAGGCAGTTCGGGCAGATGAAGCGGTAGTCCCAGCCCACCGGCAGAAACGTGGCCGGCGTGCGGTAGACGACGAGCGGCTCGAAGTCCTGAGGGCAGGCCGGCGCCTCGAGCTCCTGCGCGTCGATGACCATCGTCTTCAGATGCGGCCGCGAGAAGGTGATCTGCTTCGGCTTCTGGTCGAAACGCAGCATCTCGCCCTTGGGACACACCATCACGATCTGCGGCTTGTAGACGCGCTCGACGAAGAAGGAGCGCATCGGGATGTCGTGGCGCGGGCAGAGCGGCGGCGCCTCCTTCCAGAAAGCGGCGACGAGCGACGACTTCTGCGGGAGCGAGAGGCGCATGCCGGGGATTATAGCTGTGAGCCCCCAGCTTTCAGCTCAGCCAGACGGGTCGTTCCGATTTCCGGCTGACAGCTGATAGCTCTACAAGGCGGCAAAGGGATTCAGCCGCCTCTCCTCCTCGATCGTCGTGTCGGGTCCGTGGCCGCAGATCACCGGAGTGTCGCCGGGCAGGCGAAAGAGCTTCTCCCGGATCGACGCGAGGATCGCGTCGGTGTCGCCGCCCCAGAGGTCCGTTCGGCCGATCGAGCGGCGGAAGAGCGTGTCGCCGGAGAAGAGCCGGCGCTCGTCGCCCGAAAGCTCGAAGCACGTCGAGCCCGGCGTGTGACCCGGCGTGTGGATCACACGGAGCGCGAACCGGCCGAAGCGGACGAGCTCTTCGTCGGAGAGCGGCGCGTCGACGGCTTTCGGCGCGGCGGCGGTGAGGCCGAAGAGCGCCGCCTGGGCGGGCAGCGCGTCGTAGAGCGGCCGGTCCGCAGGGTGCAGCAGGATCGGCGCGCCCGTCGCCTCCGACACCGCCCGTGTGGCGCCGATGTGGTCGAAGTGCGCGTGCGTGTGCAGGAGCGCCACGGCCCGTGCGCCGGAGCTCTCGAGCGCCCGCAGGACCCGCTCCGCTTCGTCGCCGGGATCGATGACGATCGCCTCGCGCGAATCGTCGTCGACCAGGACCGAGCAATTGCACTCGAGCATGCCGACGGGGAAGGTCTCGATGAGAGGCGCGGGCGCGCTCAAGGGTTGACAGCCACGACGGTCTCGACGTCGTGGCGCTCCTTGCGCTCCGGCGACGCCCAGACCTCCTCGGGCGACGAGAGGCTGAGCTGCACGGCCCACTCCTGGTTGTCGGGTCGGCGGTACTCCGACTGGAAGAGCTTGCGCCGGCTGCGCGGCGTGAAGATCTCCCAGCGGATGTAGCCGAAGTCGGCGCGGTCGCCCTGGAGGTAGAACGCAGGGACGCGGTCGCCCGCTTCGATCGCGGCCTCCCGCACCGTCATGCGGCGGAAGCCGTTCACCGAAAGGCGCTCCTCGAATTCCGCGCGGCGGCTCCGGCCCTGCAGCGTCAGGGAATGCCGGCCGCGCGCCACGCCGCGCCCGAGGATCAGGTCGTCGAGCGCCGCCGCGAGCTCCGCGTCCACGCGGCGATGTTAGTCGATAATCCGCGCGATGAATTCCGGCGCCGGCCTCCGCGACGCGTCCCGGCGGGAGGTCGTGACAGGCGGCCTGCCCTGGGCCCTCGTGCTCACCGCCGCGCTCGCGATTCGTCTCTCCGGGCTCGGGCATTTCTCCTACTGGCTCGATGAGGTGCTGGAGACTTACTTGATCCGCTCGCGCTGGGGCGTGCTCTGGTCGTCGCTCCGCGACCAGGGCCTTCAGGCGCCGCTCGACTACGCGATCCGGAAGGCGTTCGAATCCTTCGGTCCGGGAGAGGCCGCGCGCCGGGTTCCCGGCGTGATCTGGGGCGTCGGCTGCGTCGCGGCGTTCGGCCTGTTGTTCGCGCGAAGGGCCGGGCGCGCGGCGGGCCTCGCGTGCGCGGCGATGCTCGCGCTGGCGCCGTATCACGTGCGGTATTCGCAGGAGGTGCGGCCCTATTCCCTCGGCCTGTTTCTCCTCGCCGTCTCGCTGTTGAGCCTCGACCGATTTCTCGAGCGGCCCGAAGCGCGGCGCCTCGCCTTGCTCTACGCGGCATGCCTCGGAACGCTGTATGCGTTGTACCTCGCGGCGCTCGTTCTCCTGCTGGCCGCCGCGTCGATCCTCCTCTCCGACTGCTTCGATCCGGAGCCGGGCCGACGCGCGGCGGCGCGGCGGTTCCTGAAGTGGAGCCCGGCGTTCGCGGCCACGCTCGCGGTCGGCTACCTGCCCTGGTGGCCCGTCCTGGTGCGGGCTCTCGGCCTGCCCCCGGATTCCCGTCCCCCCGCCGCGGCCGGAACGGCCCGCGTCGTTCGGTGGTTCGCCTACTTCGGGTTTCGCGGCCTCGACCTCTCGACTCCCGGCGCGCCGGAGCTGATTTTCGCGCTCCTCGTCGCCGCCGGCGGAGTCGCCGCGTGGCGGCGCCCCCGATTGCGCTTCGCGCTCGTCTGGTCCCTGGGCGGGCTCGTCGCGATCGAGATTCTGGAGCGCCGCCACTCGCAGTTCGACTCGATCTTCCATTGGCTCCCGGCGGGTCTCGGGCTGACAGGCCTCGCCGGCGTCGGCGCCGCGACTCTCCTTGGACGCCGCATGTTCCGGCCCGTCGGCGCCGCCGTTCTCGTGGCCGCGCTCTTCGCCGATGTCGCGGGAGTGCGTTCCTATTTTCAGGCGGGACGCGCCGACTGGAGGCCGCTCGCGCGATTCCTCGCTTCGACGCCGGGCTCGACGCGCATCTTCACGGAGAATCCCTACACGCTTTTCTGCGCGGCCTTCTACTTCTGCGGGCCGGACTGGCCGCCCTGCCGCCAGCCCGGACGCCGGGAGATGCTGGACGTCCACGGCGACGTGCCGACGCTGCTGCAGGCGTGGGACCGCGGCCAGGACGCCTGGCTCGTTCTGGGGGCGGGCCCCAGGTCGGACGCGCTGCGTGCCTGGTCTTCGAGGTTCCCGTCGACGGCATTCCCGACGGCCGAGGGCGACGCGATGGTGCGTCAGCTTCCGGCGGAAGTCGCGGCGAAGTAGGGCCCGGTGATTCCGGCATCGCTCCCCGAGCTCGCGATCCGCTTCGCGCTGGCGCTGTGGGTCGGCGGCACGCTGCTCCTCGTCCTCGAGGCGCCGCTCGTCTTCCGCCGCCTTGCCTCGCGCGACGGCGCCGGGGATCTCTTCGACGCGATCCTCGCGCGCTTCGAAGCGTTGAAGCACGTCCTCTCGCTCGCGCTGGTGATCGCCGTCTTCGTCGAGCTCGAGCGGGAGGGCCGGATTCCGGGAGGCGGTGGCGTCGTCTCCGCGATCGCGATCTTCGTCGCCGTCGCGACGAACGTCTATCTCGCGATGGTCCTGCGCCCGCGCCTCAAGTACTTCCGGATGAAGGTCGGCTCCTTCGACGCGGCGGCGCCCGACGATCCGTGGCGCAAGAAGTTCGACGCCCTCCACCGGCGGAGCGTGCGCGTGCTGCTCCTCGGCGGGATCGCCGCGGCGGTGGCGCTCGCGCTCCGGCCCTAGGTCTTCAGCGCGATGAGGTCGATCTCGACGGCGGCGCCGCGGGGAAGCGCGGCGACGATGACGGTCGAGCGCGCGGGCCGGTGCTCGCCGAAGCGGCGGGCATAGACGGCGTTCATCGCCGAGAAGTCTTCGCTGCGCGTGAGATAGACGGTGGTCTTCACGACGTCCGAGAAGGTCAGGCCGGATTGCCTCAGGACCGCCTGCAGGTTGTCCAGAATCCGCTCGGTCGAGGCCTCGATGCCGCCGGAGACGAGCTCGCCGGTCGCCGGATCGAGCGGAATCTGGCCCGAGGCGAAGAGCATGCCGCCGGCCCGGACGGCCTGCGAGTAGGGGCCGATCGCCTTCGGGGCGCCGTCGGTCGCAATGAATTCCACGTCAGTTGTCTCCTCTCTTCTCTTCTTCCAGGATGGCGATGTAGGGCAGGTTCCGGTAGCTCTCGGCATAGTCGAGGCCGTAGCCCACGACGAAATGATCGTCGATCGTGAACCCGAGGTAGTCGACCGGGATCGCGGAGTTGGTCGCCACGCGCTTCTTGAGCAGCGAGCAGATGCGCACGGACTTCGGCCGGCGCGTCGCGAGCAGCTCGACGATCTTCTGCAGCGTCCGGCCCGTGTCGACGATGTCTTCGACGATCAGGATCTCGCGCCCGGCGACGTCGGTCGTGAGGTCGCGCTGGAGCTGGACGTTTCCCGACGACTTCGTCCCCTTGCCGTAGGAAGAGACCTGGAGGAAGTCCACCGAGACCGGCGTCTGCAGCTTCTTCGCGAGATCGCAGAGGAAGAAGATCGAGCCCTTGAGGATGCCCACGAGCAGGAGCGGCCGGCCGTCCTGATCGCGATCGATCTGGCCCGCCAGACGTGCGACGCCTTCCTGCAGCGTCACGGCATCGATGAGAGTTCTGCCTAGGCGCATTCACCTATCCGGCGGCCGAGCGGCCCCGCGGCGCTACAATTGCCGCAAATCAGAAAAAGATGTCCGTCGAAAAGCTGCAGCTGCTCCACGAAGACTATATCCGGCTGACGGAGCGCTTCAAAGCGCTCTGGACGTTCCATCAGTTCCTGCGCGGCATCGGCAAGACGTTCTCGCCGGACGCACCGGAGCCATCGGCGGCGTTCAACGGCCTCTACGAGGAGGTCAAGGCCGCCGGAGCGGAATTGTCGTCGTCGCCGGCGGAGGCGGTCGCGCGCCGCCTCCAGGAGCTCTTCGCCCGTCTCGACACGGTCGCGCAGGAGCTTCGGGACACCGACCGCGGCATTTCGCCGTCGCTCGTGCGCCGGTTCTTCGACAAGATCCGCCCGCAGGACGAGAAGATCGCCTTCTACCTCCTGCGCTTCTACTTCGCGCAGCCCGACGTGGACGAGGACGTCATCGACAAGGTGGATTTCCTCGCGACGGTCGCGGCGACCGGGCGCCCCGAGCCCGACGCCACCGCGACGCGGCCGCGCGCCGCCATCCGCCAGCTCTTCGAGTCCGTGACCGCGTCGTCGGTCTGGCCGCGGATGGAGGCCGGCATGACGCCGGCCATCGTGCGGGCTTTCGACGAGCTCGCCTCCGACGTGACGCAGGCGCGGGAGTTCGAGCAGCTCCTGACCGAGCGGCTCTTGAACAACGCGCGCACGATGAAGCGCCGGGTGGCGACCGGGCTCGCGGACCCCGACATCCTGACGGCCGTCGCCTGGTGCAACCTGACGACGCGCTCCGTCTTCCATCGCCTGTACGAGAAGGAAGAGCGGCGGCTCGACGAGGCCACCGGCCGGATCGCCGACCTCGAGCGTGAGCTGTCGCGCGGCGGCGAGGAGGGTGCGCCACTCGAGTTCCGGCGATTTCGCGAGTCGCGCGTCCGGTTCGACCGGCTGGCGATGGAGCGCAACCTCCGCGCGCAGCACATCCTGGAGCTGAAGCTCGCGATCGGCGACGTCCTCGACAAGTTCGACATCTCGGGGCTCGAGGCCGAGGACATCGACGAGGCACTCGAGCTCGTCGAGGAAGTGGACGCTTCCTCGGAAGACGAAGGCTTCTGGAAGCCCTGCCTCGAGCGGGTGCTGGAGCCCGTCGCGCGGGCGGCCGAGGCGGGCGGCGGCGCCGGGTCCGGCGGGACGGGGCTCGCCGCGTTGAAGCTCGAGACCCGGGAGCTCGCGGCGGCGCGCCGCGCGCTCGAGGCGGGCGACCCGCCGTCCGACGAGGACCGCACGCTCCTACGCGCGGCGGCGCTTCGCGTGCGCGCCGAGGATCAGGCCGCCGAGCTGCGGCGCTGGGACGCGGGACGCGCGCCCGGCGACCTCGTCCGGGCGGTGCGGGGCACCCTCGCGCGCTGCGAGGCGATCGAGGCGACGCTCGAGCATCTCGCCCTCGAGAGCGCCGGCTTCGAGGAGGCGCGCGCGATCGGGCGAACCCGGCATCGCCTGCGGCTCGCCGCCTCGGCGCTCTGGCTCGAGTCGGACCGCGCGTCCTAGACGTCGCTCGCTCGTCGCTCGGGATCTGCGCCCATCCGGCGCCCCGGCGAGCAACTCGGCCAAAGGGCCTCGATCGCTCGCCGGATCCCTCCCTTCGGGCTCGCTCCCGCGGCGCGAGGCTCCTCCCTCGATGACTTCGGGAGACTCCTCGCGCCGCGGACGGAAAGCCGACGATTCCCGATCCCGAGGAGCCCTCTTGGCATGACTCGGACGGGCCGACGGCCGTCCGCCCGGTCCCTCGTATACTCCGCCGCGTGAGCGATCCGCCCGATTCGACTCCTCCGGCGCCCCCCGAGCACACCCTCGTCGAGAACCGGCGCCGCAACTTCGATGAGGCGCGCAGACTCGTCGGCGAGCCGTATCCCTTCGATTACCCGGTGACGGCGACGGTCTCGCAGATCGGGGCCGCGCACCGCGGGCGTTCGGGAGAGGAGCTCGAGCGGGAGCCGATCGCGGTGTCGACGGCGGGGCGGATCCTGGCCCGCCGCACGCAGGGGAAGGCCGGGTTCCTGGATCTCTCCGACGGCGCCGATCGCGTCCAGGTGTACGTCCGGCGGGACGCGGTGGGGGAGGCCGGCTGGGCGCTCTACGGCCTGCTCGACCTCGGCGATTGGCTCGGGGTCTCGGGGAAAGTCTTCAAGACGCGGACGGGAGAGCTGACGGTCAAGGCCGAGAGCATCGTGTTGCTCGCCAAGTGTCTCCGTCCGCTTCCCGAGAAGTGGCATGGCCTGAAGGACGTCGAACGCCGGTACCGCCAGCGCTACCTCGATCTCGCGGTGAACCCCGAATCGCGCCGCGTCTTCGAGACCCGGAGCCGCATCGTGGCGTTCCTGCGGCGCTTCCTCGACGCCCGCGGTTACCTCGAGGTCGAGACGCCGATGATGCAGCCGCTGCCCGGCGGCGCGATCGCGCGGCCGTTCGTGACGCACCACAACGCGCTCGATCTGGAGCTTTACCTGCGAATCGCGCCCGAGCTTTATCTTAAGCGGCTCGTCGTCGGCGGGATCCCGAGGGTGTACGAGCTCAACCGCAACTTTCGAAACGAGGGCGTGGGCTGGCGCTGGAACCCCGAATTCACGATGCTCGAGTTCTACGAGGCCTATGCGCGCGCGGCCGACTTCATGCGCCTGACCGAAGAGATGTTCTCCGGCCTCGTCGCCGCGGTCGTGGGCGGCACGACGACCCCGTGGCAGGGACGGACGCTCGACTGGGCGGCGCCGTACCGCCGCGTCACGATGCGGCAGGCGGTGCTCGAGGCGACACGCGGGGACTCGCGCGGCGCGCTCGCGGCGGCGGACCTCGAGACGGCCGAGCGGCTCCTCGCCGCGGCCCGCGCCCACGGTGTCGAGAGGCCCGAGCGATTCGCCGGGCAGAAGGGCAAGCTCCTCGCTGAGCTCTTCGAGGCCGTCGTCGAGCCGCTCCTGCAGCAGCCGACCTTCGTCCACGAGTTCCCGACGGAGATCTCGCCGCTCTCGAAGCAGGATCCCCGCGAGCCCGAGTGGGTGGACCGCTTCGAGCTCTATGCCGGCGGCATGGAGGTCGCCAACGGATTCTCCGAGCTGAACGACCCGGCGGAGCAGGCGGCCCGCTTTCGCAGGCAGGCGGAGAAGCGGGCCGGGGGGGATCTCGAGGCCGCGCCCTACGACGACGACTACGTCGAAGCGCTCGAGTACGGGATGCCGCCGACGGCCGGCGAGGGCGTCGGCGTCGATCGCCTGACGATGCTCCTGACCGACCGCCATTCGATTCGCGACGTGATCCTGTTCCCGCTGCTGCGGCCACGGGCGGCGGGGTCCGGGGACGAGGAGTGAGCTTCGAGTCCTTCGTCGCTCGGCGCTACCTCGCGACCTCGGGCAAGACGGCCCACGTCGCGCTGATCTCGGCGATCTCGGTCGGCGGTCTCGCGCTCGGCGTCATGGCGCTCGTCATCTCCCTCGCGCTGCTCTCCGGATTCCAGGACCGCATCCGCGCGCAGATGGCCGAGAGGACGCCGCATCTGACGGTATCGCCGGAGCGCGGCGCGCTGCTCCCGGACGAAGCGGCGATCGAGCGGCTCCTGCGCGAGACGCCGGGCGTGGTCGACGTCGTGCCCGTCGTCTCGGGACGCGGGTGGCTCGCGCCGGCGGCCGGCGGCCCGTCGACACCGGTGCGCTACCGGAACGGGCCGGCGGAGAGCCTTCCGGCGCGCGCGGGCGCCGATCCCTCGATTCGCGTCGCGTCGTCCGTGGCGTTTCGCATCGGCGTCGCACCCGGAGAGGCGGTCCTCCTCACGGGATCGCGCACGCGGATGTCGCCGATCGGTCCGGTGCCCGTCTCCGTGCGGCTCCAGGTCGCGGGCACGCCGCGGCGGGGAGCCCTCGAGCGCACGCCCGAGGTGGAGGTCTCCGAGGAGATCGCCCGCTTGCTCGCGGCGGTCCCGTCCGGAGCGCAGGCGATCGAGGCGCGACTGGCGGATCCGGCGCAGGCCGATCGGGCCGCGCGGGAGCTCATGCGGCGCCTGCCCGCCGGATACCGGGTCGAGACGTGGCGCGAGAAGAACGCGCCTCTCTCCTTCGCGCTCCACCTCGAGAAGCTGGTCCTGTTCCTGACGATCGCGCTCGTCATCCTCGTCGCGGCGTTGAACGTCGTCTCGAATCTCGCGCTCCTCGTCGTCGAGAAGAAGCGGGACCTCGGCGTGTTCGCGACGATGGGCGCCGGCCCGCGCGCGCTCGCGCGAATCTACTTCTCGCTCGGGGGACGCATCGGCGCGGCGGGGACGGCCGCGGGTCTCCTCCTCGGGGTCGCCACGTCGGTGCTCGCAGACCGCTTCGGGTGGGTGCCGCTCCCCACGGACGTCTACCTCTTCTCCCACGTGCCCTTCGCGGTCCATCCGGGCGAGGTGGCGCTCGTCGGTCTCTTCTCGATGGCGACCGCGCTGGCCGCTTCGATCCTTCCCGCCCGAGCCGCTTCGCGGTCCGCGGAGCGCGAGGCGCTCGAGCTCTCGCGATGAGCGGAGGGATCTCGTGACGCTCGCGGTCCGGGCCGAGGGTCTCGCGAAGACCTATCTCGGCGAGACGGCGCCGGTGACCGTCTTCCGGAACCTGTCGTTCGAGCTTCCCGAGGGGCTCTTCGCGGCCGTGATGGGCCCGTCCGGGTCCGGGAAGTCGACGCTCCTGCATCTGCTCGGCGCCATCGACCGTCCCGATGCGGGTCGCGTCGAGGTCTTCGGGCAGTCGCTCGAGGAGATGAGGGCGGCCGAACGCGCCCGCTTTCGGAACGCGACGATCGGATTCGTGTTCCAGTTCCACCACCTGCTTCCGGAGTTCACGGCCGAGGAGAACGTCGCTTTCCCGCACCGGATCGCCGGTCTCTCGGCCGGAGAGGCGCGACGCAGGGCCCGGGAGCTCCTCGACCGCGTCGGTCTGGCGGATCGGGCGGCACATCGGCCGCGCGCGCTCTCGGGAGGAGAGCAGCAGCGCGTCGCGATCGCCCGCGCGCTCGCGCGCGGGCCGCGTCTCCTGCTCGCGGACGAGCCGACCGGCAATCTGGACGCCGATTCGGCGGCGCGCGTCTTCGCGCTCCTCGAGGAGCTGCACCGCGAGCGGGGGATGAGCACGATTCTCGTCACGCACAACCCCGATCTGGCGAAGCGATGTGATAAAATTTTCACCATGTCCCGGAATGGAATTTCTCCCCTGTCGAGTTTCGCGGGGCGGGGATAGGGCCCCAGGGGAATGGCCTGCATGCCCGCCAGCGATGTTTGAGAAGTACAACGAGAAAGCGCGCCGGGCGCTGTTTTTCGCGCGCTACGAGGCCTCCAAGCTCGGCTCCAAGGTGATCGAGTCCGAGCACCTGTTGCTCGGAATCCTCCGCGAGGGCGAGGACATCATCAAGGAGATCTTCTCCCGCTTCAACGTGAAGCCGGAAGAGGTCCGCCGCGAGATCGAGGGCGACCGCATCTTCGTCGAACGGATCTCCTCGACCGCCGAGCTGCCGCTCTCGGAGGAGTCCAAGAAGATCCTCGCGTACGCCTCCCACGAGGCCGAGTCGATGATGCACCCCTACGTCGGGACGGAGCACCTCCTCATCGGGCTCCTCCGGGTGGACGGCTGCGTCGCGGGCCGGCTGCTCGCGGCGCGCGGATTCAACCTCTACGGAGTTCGGGAGGAAACGATCTCGCTCATCAAGGAGCGCGAGGTCTCGAAGCAGAAGAAGGAGCTTCCGTTCCTCTCCGAGTACAGCCGCGACCTGACGCAGCTGGCGGCCTCGGGCACGTTCGACCCGCTCATCGGGCGCGAGAAGGAAGTGGAGCGGATCATTCAAATCCTCTCGCGGCGGACGAAGAACAATCCGATTCTCCTCGGAGAGCCCGGCGTCGGGAAGACGGCCATCGTCGAAGGGCTCGCGACGCGCATCGTCGAGGGCGCGGTCCCGATGTTCCTCGCGCAGAAGAAAATCCTCGCGCTCGACCTCTCCCTCATCGTGGCCGGGACGAAGTACCGCGGGCAGTTCGAGGAGCGCCTGAAGGGCATCATCCGCGAGCTCCGCGAGAACCCGGACCTCATCATCTTCATCGACGAGATCCATTCGCTCATCGGCGCGGGCTCGGCGGAAGGCTCGCTCGACGCGGCCAACATCCTGAAGCCGGCGCTCTCTCGCGGCGAGGTCTCGTGCATCGGCGCGACGACGCTCAAGGAGTACCGCAAGTACATCGAGAAGGACCGGAGCCTGCTGCGACGCTTCCAGGCGATCAACGTGACGGCGCCCTCGGAGAGCGAGACGTTCGAGATCCTCGAAGGAGTCAAGGATCGCTACGAGCAGTTTCACAAAGTGCGCTACTCGGCGGAGGCGATCAAGACGGCCGTCTATCAGTCGAACCGGTACATCACCGACCGGTTCTTCCCCGACAAGGCGATCGACATCCTGGACGAGGCCGGCGCCAAAGTGAAGTTGAAGCGGGTCGCCGACACACAGAACCTTCGCAAGCTCGAGCTCGAGACGCGCCAGATCGTCAAGGAGATGAAGAAGGCGATCTCCGACAAGGACTTCGAGAAGGCCGTTTTCCTGCGCGAGCGGGAGATCGAGCTGAAAGAGGAGATCGAGCGGGCCAAGGCGCAGACGGCGGAGAAGAGCGACACGACGCAGGAGGTCACGCGCCGGGACATCGAGGAGATCATTTCCTCCTGGACGGGCATTCCCGTCGCCTCGCTCGAGATGGAAGAGGCGGAGAAGCTCCTCCACATGGAGGACGCGCTCCGGCGCCGGATCGTGGGGCAAGAGGCGGCGATCATCGGTGTTTCGAAGGCGATCCGCCGGTCGCGCCTCGGCGTCAACAATCCGAATCGGCCGATGGGATCCTTCGTCTTTCTCGGCCCCTCGGGCGTCGGCAAGACCGAGGTCGCGCGGCGGCTCGCGGAGTTCCTCTTCGAGAACCAGAAGGCGCTCGTGCGCTTCGACATGTCCGAGTACATGGAGAAGCACGCCGTCTCGAAGCTCATCGGCTCGCCGCCGGGGTACGTCGGCCACGAGGACGGCGGCCAGCTCACGGAGCGGATCCGCCGGAACCCTTACAGCGTGATCCTCTTCGACGAGATCGAGAAGGCGCACCCGGACATCGCGAACCTGCTGCTTCAGATCCTGGAGGACGGCATCCTGACGGACTCCTACGGGAATCTCGTCGACTTCAAGAACACGCTGATCATCATGACCTCCAACATCGGCACGCGGCACCTCGTCAGCCGCAGCCGGATGGGCTTCGGCGGCACGAAGGAGATCCAAGCCGCCAAGGAGATCGAGGATCTGGTGCTCAAGGAGCTCCGAAAGGATTTCTCGCCGGAGTTCATCAACCGGATCGACGACATCATCGTGTTCCACCCGCTGTCGCGCGAGGATCTGACCCGGATCTGCCGGCTTCTCATCGACGACGTCAACGCCACGCTCGCGCCCAAGGGAGCGTTCGTGGACGTCGACGAAGCGGCGGTCGAGTGGCTGCTCGCGCAGAGCGGCGACGACCCGAACATGGGCGCGCGTCCGCTGCGCCGGGCGATTCAGAAGCACATCGAGGATCCCGTCTCCGAACTCCTGATTCAGGCGCGCGACGAGCGGCCCGAGGCGATCGAGGTGCGCGTCGGCCCCGGAGGGCTCACGGTGTCCGCCCGCGAAGGCGAGACGATCGGGCAGGGCCGGTAGCGTCTTTCCCGGCGCCCCTTCGTCCTTCTTCTTGTGATTTTTCCCCCCGCCACTCGTCAACCATTTACCGTTTGTTTCTCGAAGGGAAGAAGTTAGGCTAGCGCCTCGTTCGAACGGGGGGCAGGGATGGTGCGGAACCGATGAGAGATCCGGGCCGGGCGGGCCGGCGCGAAGAGGGCGCGCGCGGCCGCGGACCCGCCGTCGGCTCGATCCTCCTCGCGGTGCTCCTCGGCGCGTCCACGGTCGCGATCGGCCAGGACTCTCCGCCGACTCCCGAACCGACTCCCGCGCCGCCCGCGCAGGCGGCCCCTCCCGCGGCCGCGCCGGCGCCAACTGAGAAGATCGTCGGAATCCGCGTCCTCGGCTACCAGACCGTCTCTCCCGACACGATCGCGCATTACCTGGGTGTGAAGGTGGGAGACCCCTTCGACGCCGAGGCGATCCGCGCGCGGTTCCACACGCTGTGGGACGTGGGCCTTCTCGACAACGTGACCATCGAGGCCGATCACAGTCCCGAGGGCGTGACCCTCGTCGTGACCGTCGAAGAGCGGCCGACGATCACGTCGATCGACTTCGTCGGCAACAAGAAGATCACGACGTCGCAGATCCGCGACCGGCTGCGGGAAGAGAAGATCGAGTTGCACCCCGGCTCGCCGCTGGCCCTGCGCGACATCGCGCGCGTGCGGTCGGTCGTCGCCGACTTCTACCTCGAGCAGGGGTACCGCAGCGTGACGGTCGACTTCAAGGTCGAGGACGTGACGAAGACCGAGAAGAAGGTCGTTTTCAACATCGACGAAGGCGACAAGATCAAGATCTCCTCCATCACGTTCGAAGGCAACACCGTCTTCCACGCCTGGCAGCTGAAGAACGCGATGAAGAAGACGAAGGTGAACACCTGGTATCGGGTCTTCTCGGAGAATACGACCTATAGCCAGGCCAACTACGAGGCCGACGTCGAGAACATCAAGGCGGTCTATCAGGCGAAAGGCTACAAGGACGTCGTCGTCAAGGATCCCATCCTCGACATCTACGTGAAGAACCCCAAGGCCGACCCGAAGAAGATCAAGCGGGCGGTTCACATCAAGATCCCGATCGCGGAAGGCGATCGGTATTTCGTGAACGAGATTCGGGTCACGCGAGTGGATCAGGCCGGCAAGCCCGTCGAGAACGGGCCGCCGATGGTCTTTCCGGAGCAGGCCATCCTGAAGAAGTTCTGGGAGCTCGCGCCCGGCACGGTCCTGAACCGCGACCTTCTCGTCGAAGGCCTCTCCGAAGTCGAATCGATGTACAAGGCGAACGGCTACATCTATTGGTTCGCCGACCCCGCGTACAAGGAAGTCGGAAACCACCGCGTCGACATCGATATCAAGATCTTCGAAGGCGACAAGTACTACCTGGGCCGCTTCGAGGTGAAGGGCAACACGACCACGCGCGACAAGGTCATCCGACGCGAGTTCGCGCTCGACGAAGGCGCCGTGATGGACATGGACGCCGTCAAGAAGAGCTTGCAGAAACTCCAGCAGCTCGGATACTTCAAGGTCGCGGAGGAGCCGGAGTTCGGTGTCGACCAGGAGCAGAGAAAGGTCAACCTGACGGTCAAGGGCACCGAGACGTCGCGCAACGAGATCCAGTTCGGCGCCGGATATTCGGCCGTGGACAAGTTCTTCGGCCAGTTCTCGTTCCAGACCCGAAACTTCATGGGTCGTGGCGAGGTGCTCGCGGCTTCCGCACAGATCGGGGCGATCTCGAGCTTCTACGACATCTCGTACACGGTTCCCTGGTTCATGGATCAGAACCAGTCCGTCGGCGGCTCGATCTATCGGCGGACCGCGGATTACCTGAACATCGACGAGAACCGCACCGGCGCCAGCGTCTTCTACGGCCGCGGGCTCAGTCTTTTCTCGTCGTGGAATTTGCTCTACCAGTACGAGTCGGTCAAAGCGAAGTATCCGGTGCGCGGGGCGCCGACGCCTCCCGGGCAGCCGATCCCGCCCGACAAGCTGACCGACACGAACGGAAAGACGTCGTCCTTCACGCCGGCGTATCGTTACGACACCCGCAACGATCCATTCGATCCCACGCTCGGGCGGCGCCTCTTCGCGAGTGTCCAGATTGCCGGCGGGCCGCTCGGGGGCACGGACTATTTCTTCAAGCCGATCATCGGCGGCACGATTTACGTTCCGGTTCGATTCCCCCGGCACTCCTACATCGCGGCCAACCTGGAGGTCGGCTGGGTGGCCAACTACGGAGGCCACGACGTCCCGATCTTCGAGCGGTTCCAGCTGGGCGGCGAGCAGAGTCTGCGGGGCTTCCAGACGGGATCGATCCTGCCGCTCCAGAAGAACAATCAGGTGTTCACGGACTCGCTCGGGCGGATCCTCGGCGGGAACAAGTTCTACGTGCTGAATCTCGAATACACGTTCCTGCAGTTCGGCCCGGGCAAGATGCTGCTTTTCGGCGACCTCGGGAACACCTACTTCGACAGCCAGTCCTTCAATCCGGCCAACTTCCGGTACTCGGTCGGAGCGGAGCTCCGCATCTTTCTGCCGATCTTCCAGGCCCCTCTGCGGTTCATCTACTTCTTCAACCCGGAGGTCGTCCAGCCGATCGACCAGTTCGGGTTTCCCATCACGAGCCTGAAAGAGAAGAAGTCCGGGTTCCTCTTCTCGATCGGCCGGACCTTCTGAACCGGCCCCGGGGAATGCCCGCGGGGGCCCGGCTGTTCCCGCTTCGAGGATTTTTGTTAGTATTCGCCGTTCTTTCCGCGCGGCCCCGAGCCGGAGGAACGAGAAGGAGTCAAAAGAATGAAGCGCATCCTGGTCTCGGTCGCGATGGCCGTCGGCGCGGCCGCGGCGTTCGGTCAGACGCAGGCAGCGGCGCCGGCCGCGGCGGTCCCGGCAGGCCCGCCGAAAATCGCGGTGATCAACGTGGATCGGCTCGTCACCGATTCGGCCCTCGGCAAGGAAGCCTTTGCCCGCGTCAAGAAGATCGCCGACTCCAAGAAGGAAGAGGGCGACAAGCTCACCAAGGAGCTCCGCGACATGGAGCAGAAGCTCGCCGATCAGGGCGCGTCTCTCGCGGATGACAAGAAGGAAGCCCTCCAGAAGACGTATCAGGAGAAGGCGATCGCCTTCAAGCGGTTCCAGGACGACGCGCAGCGCTCGCTCGACGAGGCGCAGAAGAAGGAGCTCGAGGAGCTCCAGAAGCGCGTGATGCCGGTCATCACGCAAGTGGGCAAGGAGCGCGGCTTCACCCTGATCTTCAACAAGTTCCAGTCGGGCCTCGTCTACGCCGACGACGCGGTGGACGTGACGGACGACGTGCTGAAGCGCTTCAACACGACGGTGGCGGTTCCGGCCGCGGCGCCTGCAGGTGCCGCGGCTCCCCGGCCCACGCCGAACCCGAACTCCGCGGCCGCCAAGCCGACCCCGAAGAAGCCGAACTGAGACTCCGCGTTCGCACAGAGAGTCAGAGGGCCGCCCGCGGGCGGCCCCTTCATTTTCGGACGTCCGCGGGTTGCGGGTAGTATCCGGCCCGGTGAAAGCCGTCCGGAAGAAGGCCCCGCGCGGGAACCGCCTCCGAGCGAGGAAACCGCGCGGCGGCTTCACGCTCGCCGACGTGGCTCGGGCCGTGGGCGGGAGAGTACACGGCGATTCCGGGCTTCGCCTGACGGGCGTGCGGGGTCTGGAGGATGCCGGGCCCGAGGATCTCTCGTTCGTCGCGGACGTTCGCCACGCGGGGGCGGCCCGAGGGAGCCGGGCGGGGGCATATCTCGCCTCGCCGGCCACGGCGCCGGAGCGACGCCCCGCCGTCATCGTTTCGGAGCCCGTCGCCGCCCTCGCCGCCTGGCTCCAGGTATTCCGGCCCGAGCCCCGGCCGCGTCCCGGGGTCCGTCCCGGTGCGCGCGTCGACCGAAGCGCCCGCCTGGGGCCGGGAGTCGCGGTCGAGGCGGGCGCCACCATCGGGCCGCGCGCCCGCATCGGCGCGCGCACCGTGATCGGGCCGGGGGCGTACGTCGGAGCGGACGTCACGATCGGCGAGGACGGCCGCCTCCACGCGAACGCAGTGGTGTACGACGACTGCCGAATCGGCGACCGCTGCGTCCTGCACGCAGGCGCGGTCGTCGGGTCGGACGGGTTCGGGTACGTGTGGGACGGCGCGCGGCATCTCAAGATCCCGCAGATCGGGATCGTCCGCGTCGAGGACGACGTCGAGATCGGGGCCAACGCGGCGATCGACCGCGCGACGCTCGGCGAGACCGTGCTGGGGAAGGGGACGAAGATCGACAACCTCGTGCAGATCGGGCACAACGTGGTGATCGGGGAACACTCGCTCCTGTGCGGCCAGGCCGGCGTCGCGGGCTCGACGCGGATCGGACGGCGCGTGACGCTGGCCGGACAAGCGGGCGTGGCCGACCACGCGCGCATCGGCGACGGCGCCATCGCGACGGCGCAGTCGGGCATCGTGACCGGCGCCGAAGTCGAGCCGGGCACGATCGTCTCGGGCATGCCTGCCGCGCCGCACCGGGAGTTCCTGAAACGATCGGCCTGGGTGGCTCGACTGCCGGAGCTCGCGCGGCGTCTCGAGCGGCTCGAGCGGCGGATGGGCGAAGGGTAAAGGGGGGCGCGCGTGGAGCTCGGAATCGTCGACATCCTGAAGATTCTTCCGCACCGCTACCCGTTCCTGCTCGTGGACCGGATCCTCGAGCTCGAGCCGGGCAAGCGGGTCGTCGGGATCAAGAACGTAACGTTCAACGAGGAGTTCTTCCAGGGTCACTTCCCGGGAAACCCGGTGATGCCGGGTGTCCTCATCGTCGAGGCGATGGCGCAGGTGGCCGGTGTGGGCCTTCTCGGCACGGTCCCCGACCCGCAGAAGAAGCTGCTCTACATGGCGGGGGTGGACCGCGCGAAGTTCCGCCGGCCGGTCGTGCCCGGCGACCAGCTGCGGCTCGAGGCCGAGATCGTCGCGCTCAAGATGCGGACCTGCAAGTGCCGCGCGCGGGCGCTCGTCAACGGCGCGCTGTGCGCGGAGGCCGAGCTCACCTCCGTCCTCGTCGACCGCCCGTGACGGCCGCGATCCACCCGACGGCGACCGTCTCGCCGGACGCGGAAATCGGACCGGACGTCACGATCGGCCCGGGCGCGATCGTCGGTGCGGGCGTGCGCATCGGCCGCGGGACCTCGGTCGGCGCGAACGCGAACGTTCAGGGCCCGACGACGATCGGCGAGGAGAACCGGATCTTTCCGTTCGCGGTCGTCGGCTTCGAGCCGCAGGATCTCAAGTACCGAGGCGAAGACACGCGTCTGACGATCGGGAACCGAAACGTCTTTCGCGAGTTCTCGACCGTTCACCGCGGGACGGCCGGCGGCCGGGGCGAGACGGTGGTCGGCGACGAAAACCTCTTCATGGCCTACTGCCACGTGGCGCACGACTGCCGGATCGGCTCGAACTCGGTGCTCGCGAACTACGTGGGTCTCGCGGGACACATCGACGTGGGCGACTGGGTGGTGCTCGGCGCGTACGTCGGCTGTCATCAGTTCGTGCGGATCGGAAATCACGCGTACGTCGGGGCCTTCACCGTCATCCGCCAGGACGTCCTGCCGTTCTGCAAGACGGACGGCCGCGACGCGAAAACCTACGGTCTGAACTCGATCGGGTTGAAACGGCGCGGGTTCACGCCGGAGCGTCTGGACGCCCTCGAGAGGGCGTATCGCCTGCTCGTTCGCTCGAGACAGAACACCACGCAGGCGCTGGCGGCAATCGCGGCGGAGATCCCGCCGCAGGCCGACGTCGAGGAGCTCGTCCGCTTCGTCCGCGAGAGCGAGCGCGGCTTCCACCGGTGACGTTCCGGAGGGAGGGTTGACCGCGGCCGGCCCCGTCCGGCTGGCCGTGGTGGGCGTGGGGCACCTCGGCCGGCAGCACGCGCGAGTCGCCGCCGGACTGCCGGACGCGCGGGTCGTGGGGGTCCACGACATCGACCGGAGCCGCGCCGAGGAAGTGGCCCGCGAGCACGGCCTGTCCGTTCTGCCGGACCTCGAGGCCGTGACGCGCGAGGCGGAAGCCGTCGTCGTCGCCACGCCGACGGCGAGCCACGCGAAGGTGGCGTCCTTTCTCCTCGAGCGCGGGCGGGACGTTCTGATCGAGAAGCCGATGACCGCGACCGTCGCCGAGGCGGACCGCCTCCTGTCGATCGCGCGCGCCGGCGGACGCGTCATCCAGGTCGGGCACGTCGAGCGCTACAACCCGGCCGTCGAGGCGGCCTTCCGGCTGCTCTCGCAGCCGCAGTTCGTCGAGGTGCACCGGCTCGGCGCCTTCACCGGGCGGAGCACCGACGTGGACGTCGTGCGAGACCTGATGATCCACGACCTTCAGATGGTGCTCGAGCTCGTCGGCAGGCCGCCGAAGGAGATCCGCGCGGCGGGCCTGGCGGTTCTGACGGACCGGCTGGACATCGCCAACGCGCGCATCGAGTTCGAGGGAGGGTGCATCGCCAGCCTCACGGCCTCGCGCGTCTCGCTCGAGAAGACGCGCAAGTTCCGGGTCTTCGCGCCCTCCCTTTACGTCTCGATCGACATGCTGACGCGATCGGCGACGGCCTTCCGCCTCTCGACGGAGCGCGGAGCGCCCGAGGTCGTGCCGGTCGTCCTGCCGGTCGAGCAGGAGGAGCCGCTCCGCCGGGAGCTCGAGGACTTCGCGCGGTGCGTCCGCGAGCGGGCGCGTCCGCGCGTCCCGGGTGAAGCGGGGCGCGACGCGCTGGCGCTCGCCGACCGGGTCCGGGAAGCGATCGAGGAGCACCGGCGGATGGTCGAAGGCGCGGCCTCGTGACGACGCGCGGCCGGATCGGTCTCCTCGGCGGCAGCGGCCTCGATGCGTTCGAGGGCCTCGCGGACCGGCGCGAGGAGAAAGTGCAGACGCCGTTCGGAGCGCCGTCGGATGTCTTCGTCACGGGATCGCTCGACGGGGTTCCCGTCGCGTTTCTCTCGCGGCACGGGCGCGGGCATCTCATCGGGCCTTCGGAGATCAATTACCGCGCGAACATTTGCGGCTTCAAGATGCTGGGCTGCGACGCCATCCTCTCCGCGTCCGCCGTGGGAAGTCTGCGGGAGGAGCACGCGCCGAGGCGCGCCGTGATCGCCGATCAGTTTCTGGACCGCACGCGCGGCCGCGCCGATTCCTTCTTCGGCGATGGCCTCGTCGCGCACGCGACGTTCGCCGACCCGGTGTGCCCGTCCGCGGCATCGGCCCTCGAAGAGGGCGCGCGGGCGAGCGGCCTCGGGGTCGCGCCGCGGGGCGTCTACGTCTGCATCGAGGGCCCGGCCTTCTCGACCCGGGCCGAGTCGCGGCTCTACCGCTCGTGGGGCGCCGACGTCATCGGGATGACGAACCTGACGGAGGCGAAGCTGGCGCGTGAGGCCGAGGTCTGCTACGCGTCACTCGGGCTCGTGACCGACTACGACGCCTGGCGCGAGACCGGGGAGCCGGTGGGCGTGGACACGATCGTCGCCGTTCTGCGCGACAACACGGCGGCCGCCCGGCAGGCCCTGCGCGACGCCGTGCGCCGCATCGACCCGGCGCGGACCTGTGGCTGCCGCCAGGCCATGAAATTCTCGATTCTGACCGACCGCGCGGCGATCGCGGATTCGGCGCGGCGGCGTCTAAAGCCGATCCTCGGGAGGTACCTGTGATTCCGAGGCCCGGTCCGCAAGGGCGTGTCATCGTGACCGGATCGGTCGCGTTCGATTACTTGATGCGGTTCCCCGGCCGGTTCGTCGAGCACCTCATGCCGGATCGGCTCGAGCGGCTCTCCGTGTCGTTCCTCGTCGACGAGATGCGGCGCGTGCCGGGCGGATGCGCGCCGAACATCGCCTACGGCCTGGCGCTCCTCGGCGAGCGTCCGCTCCTCTTCGCCACGGCCGGCCATGACGCCGCGGCGTATCGCGAGGCGCTCGCGGCGGCCGGCGTCGACGTCTCGGGCCTGGCTCTCCAGTCGGACCTCTTCACGGCGTCCTTCTTCGTCTCGACCGATCATGACCACAACCAGATCGCCTCGTTCTACACGGGCGCGATGGCTCGGGCGCGGGAGCTGTCGCTCGCCGGCCTCGGGGACGGCGCGGCGTCCCTCGCCGTCGTGTCGCCGAACGATCCCGCCGCGATGCAGAAATATGCCGGCGAGTGCCGGCGGATCGGCCTGCCTTTCCTCTACGACCCGAGCCAGCAGGTGGCGCGCCTCTCCGGAGAAGAGCTCCTCGCCGGCGCACGCGGCGCGCGCGTTGTGATCGTGAACGACTACGAGCTCGGCATCATTGTGCAGAAGACCGGGCGCTCGCGCGAGGAGCTCGAGGCGGAGATGCCCGTCCTCGTCGCCACCCACGGCGCGGAGGGATCGACGATCTCGGTCGCCGCTTCCGGCAGTCGCTCGCGGCACGCGATTCCGCCGGCGCGGCTCGAGCGCGAGGCCCTGGACCCGACCGGAGTCGGCGACGCCTATCGTGCCGGCCTCGTACGCGGGATGCGTCTCGGGCTGCCCTGGGAGGTGTCCGGCCGCATGGGCAGCGTCGCGGCCGCCTTCGGTCTGGAATCGCCGGGGCCCCAGCCGCCGTCCTACGCGATCGCCGATTTCCGGGCGCGCTACGAGCGCAATTTCGGTCCGGAGCCGCTCCTCTCGCGCCTCGGCTGACGGCGGCGACTTTCGGCCGCGGGCGCTCGCCGATGCGCGCGCATCGCCGGCGTCGCGGGTCCTCGGATCTTCTCTCGCGGCGATCGGACGCCATCTCGCGCCTTGTTTCAGCGACCTGCTAGAATCTGTCTCTTTTCCGAGAGGTCGATCCTTGAAGAGCCGCCGGGCCGTCTCCCGCCAGCCGGCTCCCGCGCCGCCGGCGTGGGAGGGGAGCCTCGATGCCCGCGGCCTTCGCATCGGGATCGTCTGCGCGCGCTGGAACCCGACGGTGACAGAGGCGATGCTCGCTTCGGCGCTCGAAGCGATCCGCGAGCACGGAGCGGCGGACGGCGACGTCACGGTGGTGCGCGTTCCGGGGGCGTTCGAGCTGCCGGCCGCAGCCCGCGCGCTCCTGCGGCGCGGCTGCGACGCGCTCGTCGTGCTGGCCGCCGTCGTGCGGGGCGAAACGACCCATCACGAGGTCCTGGCGCACGCCGTGGCCGGAGCGCTCGCCACGCTTTCGGCCGAGACCGGGGTGCCGGTCGGCTTCGGCCTCCTGACGTGCGACACGATGGAGCAGGCGCGGCGGCGCGTCTCCAAGGGCGCCGAGGCCGCGGAGGCCGCGGTCGAGGTCGCCAACCTCCGGCGCGCGCTCGCGAGGAAGAAGTAAACATGGGGGCCCGGCGGCGCGCGCGAGAGATCGCGCTCCAGATGCTCTACGAAAACGACGTGTCGGGTACGGCGCCGGGGGAGATGTTCACGCGGTCCTCGGACCTCCAGACGGCGCCGGAGTCGACGCGTCGGTTCGCGGAGCGCCTCGTGACGGGAACCCTGGCCAACCGCGGCGACCTGGACGAGCTCATCTCGAAGCAGGCGGATAACTGGCGTCTCGCGCGGATGCCGGTCGTGGACCGAAACATCCTGCGCCTGGCGCTGTTCGAGCTCCTGCACGAGCCCGACACGCCGCATCCCGTCGTCATCGACGAGGCGCTCGAGATCGCCAAGCGCTACTCGACGCCCCGTTCGTCGCAGTTCATCAACGGCATCCTGGACGGCGTGCTCAAGGCGCGCGAACGGGGGAGGGCGTGAGGGCGCCTCGCGGCCTCGCGGCCGCCATGCTCACCGCATGGCTGGCGGGCGGCCGCTTCGTGTCCGCCGCCGAAGAGCGCGCGCTCTACCTCGCCGAGGGCGAGGACGTCCGGCTCTTCGACCACTACGACAACGACGGATACTCCCTGGAGGTCGAGCCGGCCGCGGACGGCGCCGTCCGGCTCCGCGTCCGGGTTGAGGACGCGCCCCTCGAGAGCGTCGCTCCGTTTCCGACGGGCACGCCGAGAGACGCGGCGCTGCCTTCCTCGCGCGAGCGCGACGCGTTCGCGAGCGACGCGACCCGTGACAGCCGGCACCAGGCCGACGCGGTCGCCCGGATCCTCCTGGCTCTGGCCGCACGCGTCCGGTACGACGCCGACCGGGCGTTGCCGCAGGATCCCGCGGCCGTCTTCGCGTCCGGCCGCGCGGACTGCGTCGGCTTCGCGGAGCTCGCCGTCGATCTGCTGCGCCGTGTGGGCGTCCGCGCGCGCACCGTTCAGGGCATCCTGCGCACGAACCCCGGACAGCCCGCGCACGAGGCGCGCATCGCCGGCACCTACCACCGGTGGATCGAGGTCTACTACCCGGACCGCGGCTGGGTGTTCTCGGATCCGTCGGCGTCGATCAACGGCGTGGACGCCCGCTACATCCCGTTCCGGTCGCGCGCGCTCGTCAAGCCGCGCTCCCTGACGCTCGTGTTCGTGGATCAGTCGGGCGGCCTCTCGTACGCTCCCGTCGAGGCCGGCGCGGCGCGTCTTCTCGAGCGGCCGTCGGCGCGCGGCGGCGCGAGACCCTAGCCCCGCCGTTCGCTCCCCGCGCTCCTGTAGGATTCCCCTCCCATGGCCGAGCGATACGACCACGCCTCGATCGAGGCGAAGTGGCAGAGCCGCTGGGAGAAGGGCCGCGCGGCCTTCGTCGACACGGCCGAGCCCGGCGACAAGTTCTACATGCTCAACATGTTCCCGTACCCTTCGGGCAGCCGCCTGCACGTCGGGCACGGGCGCAACTACATCCTGGGAGACGCGCTGTACCGCTTCGAGCGGATGAAAGGCCGCCGCGTCCTGAACCCCATGGGCTGGGACGCGTTCGGTTTGCCGGCGGAGAACGCCGCGATCGCGAGCGGCACGCCGCCGCGCGAGTACACGCTGGCCAACATCGCCCGGATGAAGGAGCAGCTGCGCTCGCTCGGACTGCTCTACGACTGGTCGAAGGAGCTCGCTTCCTGCGACCCGGACTACTACCGCTGGAACCAGTGGCTCTTCCTGCGCATGTGGGAGCGCGGCCTCGCGTACCGCAAGCAGGCGCCCGTCAACTGGTGCCCGGGCTGCCGCACGGTGCTCGCGAACGAGCAGGTCGTGGACGGGCGCTGCGAGCGCTCGGGCGACGCCGTCGAGCTCCGCGACCTGACGCAGTGGTTCCTGCGGATCACGCACTACGCCGACCGCCTGCTCGCGGGCCTCGACGAGCTGCCGCACTGGTCCGACCGCGTCAAGACGATGCAGCGCAACTGGATCGGGAGATCGCGCGGCGCCGAGATCGAGTTTCGGGTCGAGGGCTTCGAGGAGCCGGTGACCGTGTTCACGACGCGGCCCGACACCCTCTTCGGCGCGACGTTTCTGGCGCTCGCGCCCGAGCACCCGGCCGCGCAGGAAATCGTGCGCCGGGCCGGCCCGGACTCCGCCGCGGCGAGGTTCGTCGAGCGCGTCCGCCGGGAATCGCGCCTCGAACGGGAGTCGGAGACGGGCGAGAAAAAAGGGCTCGACACGGGCGTGTGGGCCCTCCACCCGGGGAGCGGAGAGCGCATCCCGATCTGGCTCGCGAATTTCGTCCTGCCCGAGTACGGCACCGGCGCGATCATGGGCGTTCCCGCGCACGACCTGCGCGACTTCGAGTTCGCGCGCAAGTACCGGCTGCCCGTGCGGCCGGTATACCGCGGGCCCGAAGGCGACGTCGATCCGGAGACCATGACGGGGCCCACCCCTCAGGGCGGCGTGCTCGTCCGGTCCGGCGACTGGGACGGCACTCCGGAAGGGGAGGCCGCGATCGCGCGGGCGATCGCCTGGGTCGAGGCAAAGGGCGTGGGCCGCGGAAAGGTCGGTTACCGCCTCCGCGACTGGCTCATCTCGCGTCAGCGCTACTGGGGGACGCCGATCCCGGCGATCCACTGCGAGAAGGACGGCGTCGTCCCCGTGCCCGACCGCGACCTGCCGGTGCTCCTGCCGCGCGACGTCGCCTTCCGGGGCGTCGAGGGCAATCCGCTCGCCCGGTCCGAGTCGTTCGTGAACGTCGAATGTCCCGTGTGCGGCGGTCCGGCCCGGCGCGAGACCGACACGATGGACACGTTCGTCGATTCGTCCTGGTACTACCTGCGCTTCCTCGCGCCCGGAGATTCGAAGCGGATGGTCGATTCGTCGCGGGCGCACGCGTGGATGCCGGTCGACCAGTACATCGGCGGAATCGAGCACGCGATCCTGCACCTGCTCTACGCCCGGTTCATCTGCCGGGTGTTGAAGGACCTGGGGCTCGTCGAGCTCGAGGAGCCGTTCGAGAGGCTGTTCAACCAGGGAATGATCACGCGCCTGAACCCCTCGACGGGCAAGATCGAGAAGATGTCGAAGTCGCGGGGCAACACGGTCTCGCCGGACGAGCTCATCGCGCGGTTCGGCGCGGACACGGTGCGCGTCTACACGCTGTTCATCGGCCCGCCCGAGAAGGAGTCCGAGTGGTCCGAGGAGGGCGTGCTGGGCGCCTCGCGGTTCCTGAATCGGGTGCACGAGGTCGCCTCGCGCGCCGCGGAACTGCCCCGGGGCGGAGACGGCGGGAAACGCGAGGCTTCCGACCTCGACCGCCTGACCCACCGGACGATCCGGCGCGTGACGGAGGATGCCGAGCGCTTCCACTTCCACACGGCCGTTGCGGCGCTCATGGAGTTCCAGCGCGGCATCGCCGACGCGCTCGACGGGGAGGAGACTCCGGAGGCGATCCGGGCGGCCGTCCAGACGCTTCTGAAGCTGCTCCAACCCGTCGCGCCGCACCTGACCGAGGAGTGGTGGGAGCGTCTGGGCGGCGGGAAATCGCTCCTCGAGACGTCCTGGCCCGCGTACGATCCCGCGCTCGCGACGACGGCGCGCGTCACTCTCGTCGTCCAGATCAACGGGCGCGTGCGGGGCCGGCTCGATCTCGAGCGCGGGGCGGCCGAGGCGGAAGCCGTGGCGCTGGCGCGGGCGGACGAGAAGATCCGTCCCTGGGTCGAGGGCAAGCAGATCGCGCGCGCGGTCTACGTCCCGGATCGGCTGTTGAATCTGGTCGTGCAGTGAGATCGGACTGAGGACGTGGGACTGAAGACTCTCGCCGCTCTTGGCCGCGTTGCATCCGGGCGACAGCCGGGACAATCCACAGTCCTCGGTCCTCTGTCCTCCGTCGGGTCCCTGATCCTCCTCGCTCTGATCGCCTGCTCCTGTGGCTACGGGCTCGCCGGACGGACCTCGACCCTGCCGCCGTCGATCAAGATCATCCAGTTCTCGACCCTCGTCAACCAGACCTCGCTCGCCGGCGTCGAGCAGCGGGTGTCGGGCGAGATCGCCAAGGAGCTCGCGGCGCGAGGCCACTTCCGCGTGCAGGCCGAGGCCGCCGGAGCGGACGCCCAGCTCTCGGGCGCCGTCACGCGGTTCGACTTCTATCCCGTCGCGTTCGACTCCTCGGGGCGGGCGACGCAGTACCAGGTCGCCGTGACCGCGAGGGTGGCGCTCAAGAGCCTGCCCGAGGGCACACCCGTCTGGGAGAATCCGGCGTACACGTTCCGCGAGAACTACAGCTTCGAGGGTGCGGGCTCGACCGTCGACCGTCAGAACGAGACGATCGACAAGGTCGCCGAGAAGTTCGCCGAGGCCCTGGTGTCGAGCCTGCTCGAGGGGTTCTAACGGTCGCTCGCGCTGCCGGCGGGAATCTCGCTCCGCGACCGGCTCCCGGCTCGGCGTACGGGCCTCGACCCGGAGCCTGATCCCCGCCGGCGCGCTCGCTCCCGCGACGCGAGGCTCCTCCCTCGATTACCTCGGGAGATTCCTCGCGCCGCGAACGGGAGCGGGATTCCTCTACTTCGCGGCCTTCGCCTTCCGGGCCAGGCGCGACTTGTAGCGCGCCGCCGCGTTGCGGTGGATGACGCCCTTCTTCAGGGCGTGATCAATCTCCGAGACCGTCGCGCCGAGCATCTTCGGCTTGTCCTTCTCGTTTGCCGCGCGGTAGGCCTTCACGGTCGAGCGCAGCCTCGTCCGCACGCTGCGGTTGCGCTGCTGGCGGCGAGCCGTCTGGCGCATGCGCTTCTCCGCCGACTGAATGTTCGCCATCGTCCTTCCTCTCTGCCTTTTTTTCGGGAAGCGGAGTCTATCGCGTCTCGACGCCGAGCGCCTTCAGGCGCGCCCGCGCCAGCCGAGCCTCCTCGGAGGAAGGATATTCGTGGACGACGTATTGGAGCTGGACGACGGCCTCGGCTTTCTGGCCGAGCTCGGCCAGGGCATAGCCTTTCTTGAGCAACGCCGCGGCGGCCTTGTCGCTTTTCGGCCATTCCTTGAGGAGCTTGTCGAAGTCCTCGACGGCCTCCGGGAACTTCTTCTGGGCGTAGTGGCATTCGCCGATCCAATACTGGGCGTTGTCCGAGAGATCGGTGTTCGGATAGGTGCGCAGGTAGTCCTCGAAACCCTGGATGGCCAGCGCGTAGCGCCCCTTCGTGTAGTCGGCGGTGGCCGTGTCGTAGAGCTCGCCGGGACCCGGAGGCGTCCCCGCCGGAGGCGCGACGACCGTCGCGTCCGGAGAGCCGCCGGACGGATTCGGGGCGAAGCCTCCCGGCGCGGGCCCGGGGGCGCCGGGCGCCCCCCCGGCCGACGCCCGCAGCCGCGCCAGGTCGCCCTGCGTCTCGGCGATCTGCTGGGAGAGCTGCGAGAGCCGGCGGTTCGTGTCCTCGAGCTTGGCTTCGAGCTGCTCCATCTTGGTCGTCAGCTCCCCGAGCTTGACGCCCATGTCCGCGTTCGACTTGAGCAGCTGCTGCGTCTGCTGCGAGACGCTCGAGTTGAGCTTCGCGACCTCTTCCTTGCTCGAGGACTTGCGCTCGAGGGCCTGGATCTCCTTCTCGATGTCGTTCATCTGACGGTGCAGGCCGTCGATGTCGCTCGAGGAGACACACCCGGCGCCAGCGAGAGTCGCTGCCGCGGCGATCGCCAGCGAGGCCGGGGCCCGGAGGAGCCGCACGCTACTTGGCCGTGATCACGAGGTGGCCGCGGCGATTCTTCGCCCAGCACGCCTCGGTCTCTTCCTGGCAGAACGGCCGCTCCTCCCCGTAGGAAACCGTCTTGACGCGGCCGCCGTCGACGCCCAGCGAGACGAGGTAGTCCTTGGCGGCGTTGGCGCGCCGCTCGCCGAGCGCGAGGTTGTACTCGTTGGTGCCGCGGTCGTCGCAGTGGCCCTCGATGAGGATCTGGATCGTTCCGAATTTCTTCAGCCACTCGGCGTCCGTGGCGAGGGCCGAACGGGCGTCGTCGCGCAGGTCGTACTTGTCGAAGTCGAAGTAGGCGTCCTGAAGGTATCCCTTCGAGTTGAGCTCCTGGATCGAGGAAGACAGGATCCGCTGGGTATCGTCGATTGGCGCCGACGTGACCGGGGCCGGCACGGGCGTCGCCGCCGGCGGCGCGGGGGCGGTCTCGGCGGGCCGCTTCTCGGCGACCGTCGTCGGGGCCTTCTTCTTGCAGCCCACGGCCAGCCAGAGCGTTCCGGTGGCCAGCAGGGCCAGGGAAACCAGGGTCGGGAGCTTCCTTCTCATCACCTCATCTCCTGTTCTCTTAGCGCGACGCTCCGGAACCGTGTTGGACGCAGGACGCGCCGCGCGGAGGATACAAATATAGCAGACGCGCGCGATTTCGCGGACGTTCGCGCGCGATCACGGGAGCCAGACCGGCTGACTGTTGTTGCCCGTGTCGGTGAGCAGACGTTTGTCCTTTCCGTCGGCCGCGCTCATCGTGTAGATCTGCGTCTTCCCGTTCCGGCGCGAGTGATAGACGATTTTGTCCCCGTCGGGCGAGAACGCGGGGTGGCCGTTCGATCCCTCCGACGTCAGCTGCACCGTGCGTCCGGTGGCGACGTCCATCACGCAGATGTTGAAGTCGCCCTCGTTGCGGCAGGCGAATGCGATCCGCGCCCCGTCGGGAGACCAGGAGCCCTCGTCGTTCCAATTGCCCGCGAACGTGAATTGACGGGGACTCGTCCCCTCGGCCTCCATCAGCCAGATCTGCGGCAGGCCGGTCTGGTCCGAGGTGTAGAGGATCTGGCGCCCCGTCGGGGACCACTCCGGGCCCGCCTCGAGCGACCGCGTGTTCGTCAGACGCCTCAGGTTGCCCCCGTTCGCGCCGATGACGTAGATGTCGGTGTTTCCGTGCTGGGATCCGGCGAAAGCGATCTGCGTGCCGTCCGGCGAGAGGGAGGGCGAGGCATTGAGGTCGACCCCGGTCGGGATCTCGCGCTTGTCGCTGCCGTCGACATTCATCGAGAAGAGCGCGGGATAGAGATGCAGATACGAGGTGTAGACGATGCGCGAGCCTCGCCCGTTCGGGCCGATGGACAGCGACTTGTGGGCCGTCAGCGCGCGGACGTTGCGCCCGTCGAAGTCCATCGCGTAGATCTCCTTGTTTCCGTCCCGGTCGGAGACGAACGCGATCGTCGAGAGGTAGGAGCCGTCCTTTCCCGTGAAGTACTTGACGAGGTCGTTGGCGAGCGTGTGGGCGATTCGAGACACCCAGGAGGCGCCGCCGGAGTAGCGGCGTCCGAGGACCATCTTCTTCGACTTGAGGTCCCAGACCCTGGCCTCGATCGTGACCTTGTCGCCCGAGACCTCGGCGCGGGTGTCGACGAGGATCTCGGCGCCGCCCGCGAGCCACCGCTCCGCGGCGTCGGGCGCCGTCGGGTCGCGCTGGGCCGCCGGATAGAGCGACGTGTCGGCCAGCACGAAGACGTCCGAGTACTCGACGTCCGAGCGCAGCGTCGCCGTGAAAGGGCCGACGACGGCGGAGGTCAGAGCGGCCGATCCCGAAGGGGAGAGCTCCGGCACGGCGAGCGCGAGACGCCGGAATCCTTCCTTTCGAATCGTGATCTCGACCTCCTGGGGAGCCGCGGTCGGCGCAGGTGTGGGCGCTTTGGCCTGCCCGCGGAGCGCCGGAGCGCCGGCGAGCGCCAAAACGCCCCCGAGGAGGAGCCGAAGCATCTTCATCGAATCGCCTCCGCGTTGGGGAGTGGGCCTCATTCGAAGGTGACCGTCAGGCCGACGTAGGCACCGGGCCAGTCGGCCGGGAGCGGGGGGAAGGTGGCGTCGAGCACCGCCCGAATGGCGGTCCGGTCGGCGAAGAGGAGGCCGCTCGAACGGACGATCTCCGGATCGGCGACGCTGCCGTCCCGATTGATGCGAAAGTGGACTCGCGGCGCGATCTGCGTCGCGGTCGTCGGGGCCCAGCTGCGGTAGAGGGCCATTTGAACGGCCTCGATGTAGTAGTCGTACTTGAAGTCCGGCTGATCGATCTGCGCTCCGCCACCCACCTTGGCCGCGCCTCCGGCTCCCGAGCTCGACGGGGCAGACCCGGTGCCCGCGGATTCCCCCGAGCTCGGGAGAGACACGTCGGGGGCGTGTGGGGCCGTGACGGCCGCCGGAGCCGGCGTGGGCGGCGCCTTCTCCTTCTTCTTCTTTTCCGGGGCCGGGAGCAGGACCGCCTTCCGCGACGGTGGCGGCGGCTCCTCCTCCGGCGGCTTCTCGATGCGCGGCTTGACGGGCTGCGGCGGCGCCGGCGCGGCCGCCTTGGCCGATTCCGCGCGGATCGCGCCAGCCTGAAGGATGCGCACGGCGACCGCGCGCGGGGGTGCGAGGTACATCGGCTTGCCGAGCGAGGAGGCGAGAAAGGCCGCGAGGATGCCGAGGTGCAGGGCCGCCGCGAGCGTCACCCCGGCGGCCCAGGGGAAGTGCTCCTTCTGTTTCTCGGCGAGGATCTCTCCGACGGCGTCCATGGTTCAGCTGTCAGCTCTCAGCTTTCAGCTCTCAGCCAGAGTGCATTGGTGCTCTCCGGGCTGATAGCTGACGGCTGATAGCTGACGGCTCTACTCACTTCTTCTTCGGCCCGCTCGTATCCGTGATCATGCCGAGGTTTTCGATGCCCATCCGGTTGAGGATGTCGATCGTCTCGACGACGGTCCCGTACGAGAGGGCGCGGTCCGCCTTCAGAAAGACGGTGCGGTCCTTTCGGTTCCTCAGGAAGGCGCGCAGCCGCTCCCGCAGCAGACCGCGGGCGACCGGCGTCTCGTTGATGTAGTAGGCGCCGTCGCGCGTGATCGAGAGGATGACCGGGTCCTCGATCGAGGTCGGCAGGTTGGTCGTGGCGGTGCGGGGCAGGGCGACGGAGACCCCCTGGTGCAGCATCGGCGCCGTGACCATGAAGATGATCAGGAGCACGAGCATCACGTCGACCAGGGGCGTGACGTTGATGTCGGCGAGGTGGTCGAAGGGGTCTCCGGAGGATCGCTGGAACGCCATGTGGGATCCGGGCTACGTGAAATTTCTCTCGGCCAGATTGATGAACTCGAGCGCGAAGTCCTCCATTCCAGCCCGCTGCATCCGCACCTGACCCATGAAGTAGTTGTAGAAGACGAGGGCCGGAATCGCTGCGGCGAGACCCGCGGCGGTGTTGATCAGGGCTTCGGAGATTCCGGGCGCGACCGCCACGATCGACGTCGAGCCGGTCGTGCCGATCGCCCGGAAGGACTGCATGATGCCCCAGACCGTTCCGAAGAGCCCGATGAACGGACAGGCCGAGGCCGTCGTGGCGAGGAAGGTCATGTACTTGGTCAGCCGCGAGACCTCGGCGGTGATCGCGCGCTCGAGCGCCCGCTCGACGCCGGAAATGTTCTTGATGAGGAGCTTCCCTCCGCCGCCCGCCGTCACGGCGGGGTCTTCCGGCCGGTTGGCCTTCACCTGGGCGTCGAGCTCGGCATAGCCGGCCCGGAAGAGGGTCGTCAGCGGCGTGTCGGGAAGCTGGCTTGCGATGCCGTTGACCTCAGAAAAGCGTTTCGACTTGCGGAAGAAGGCGATGAATTTGTCGGATTGGCGGCCGACGCGGCGGAGTCTCAGGAACTTGGCGAAGATGATGATCCACGAGACGAGCGAGAAGAAAAACAGGACGGCCAGCACCACCTTGGCGGTGGCTCCGGTTTCTCGAAAGAAAGCCAGGAGGGACGTGCCGCCGGGGAGATTTTCAGTCGAAACCTGCTGAAAAAGCGCCGCGGCCATCCGGAAGGAACGTAACATACGCCTTGGAGATTTCAAAGGGAATGGGCGCTCGCGGCGAGACGGTTGTCTTTCGTGTGACGCGACGCGTGGGCGGCTGGCTTCTCGGTCTGGCGCTCGCGATTCCGGGAGCGATCGCGGCGCAGCCCGCCGAGATTCTGTCGGCGGACCGGGTCGTGGCCGGGATGAAGGGTTACGGGCTCTCCGACTTCGGAGACGGGAAGGGTGTGCAGCGCTTCGACGTCGAGATCCTCGGCACCGTGAAGCGCTTTGCTCCGGGCCAGGACATGATCCTGGCGCGGGTCGCCGGTGCCGGCCTCGAGAAGTCCGGGATCATCGCTGGCATGAGCGGCAGCCCGATCTACGTCGACAACAAGCTCGTCGGAGCGCTCGCGTACGGCTGGCCGTTCGCGAAGGATCCGATCTGCGGCATCACGCCCATCCAGAGCATGCTCGACATCCGCAAGGCGCCACCGGCGCCTCCCGTGCCGATCGCCGGCGCGGCCGTCTCGACGGCGTCGCTCATCTCGTCCTTCCGCGACGGAAAATTTACCGCCGGCCTCGACGCGCTCCTGTCGCCGTTCCGTCCCGCTGCGGCCGACGCGATGGCGCCGCTGCCCCTGCCGCTGTCGTTCTCCGTCGCCGGCACTCCGAGCGGCCTCGCCGAGCGCTTCGCCGCGGCCATGGGAGCGATGGCCGTGCCGACCGGCGGATCGGCCCGACCGCCCGGCGCGTCGCCGGCGCCGACGCGCCTCGAGCCCGGCTCCGCCATCGCGACGGTGCTCCTGACGGGCGACATGGACATCGCCGCGACCGGAACGGTGACATGGGTCGAGGGCTCGAGCGTCCTCGCGTTCGGGCACCCTTTCCTCTCGATGGGTCCGGTGGACATGCCGATGGCCGACGCGGAGGTGCTGACGGTCCTGCCTTCGGTCTTCCGCTCCTTCAAGTTCGCCGCCACGGGAAGCGTGCTCGGCTCGATTTCCCAGGACCGCTCGAGCGGCATCCTGGGCAGCTTCGGAACGCACGCGAACATGGTGCCGATCCGGGTGCGCCTGTCCTCCGACGACATCCCGACGCAGACCTTCCACTTCGAGGTCGTGCACAACGCGATGCTCACGCCGATCCTGGCGGCGATGGCGATCGACAACGTGCTGACCACGATCGAGAAGCGCACGGGCGAGCGCACGCTCGTCTGGAAGTCCTCGATCTCGACGCCCGACCGCGTGATCCCGTGGCAGACCGTGTTCACCGGCCTCGCCGCGCGGGAGGAGGCTGTGGCGTCGCTTGCACTCCTGACGAATTACCTCATGGCGAACGAATTCCAGGACTTGACGATCACCGGGCTCGACGTGGACATCCGGCACTCGGACCGGCTCCAGAGCGCGCGGATCGTCAACGTCGAGGCGGACCGCGGGAAGGTGCGGCCGGGCGAGACGGTGCCCGTCCGCGTCGACCTGGTGGACTTCCGAGGCAGCACGCGGCGGGTGCCGCTCGAGGTCCACATCCCGGAGAACACGCCGGCCGGGCCGGTGAACGTCTTCATCGGCGACGGCGCGTCGGCGACGGCCTACGACCTGGCGCTCTATCCGCCCGACCCGCGGTCGCTCTCGCAGGTGCTCGATTTCCTGGCCCGCGTGCGCCCGCCGAACTCGCTCAACCTGCTCGCCGACCGGCGCGCGGTCGGGGCCGTCGTCGGCGGCGAGCCGCTGGCCGCGCTGCCGCCTTCGGTCGGCGCGGTTCTGCTCGACCGCGGCCCGGGTGGCAGCGGCGCTCCCGATCTCTCCTCCGCGCGGCTCGAATCGCAATCGGTCGAGCAGCCCGTGCCGGTGACCGGTTCGGTCCACCTGCGGCTCGAAGTCCAGCCGAGAATCTTTTGACCCTCCGCCGAATTCGGGCGGCGTCCGCGCTCGCGGCGGTCGTCCTGTGGCTTTCGGCGGGACCGCTTCCGGCGTCGGAGACGCGGATCTGGCTGCTCGACTCGGCCTCGGACTTCTCGACGGGCGAAGCGCGCGGGGTCTCCGTCACGGGCGACGGGACGCTCGCGCTCGCGCGCGGCCTCGAGGCGGTGTCGGGGGTATCGGCCGCGGCGATCTACGCCGGCGCGCGGGGATCGGACGGCGCGCTGTACCTCGGCACGGGCGAGGAGGGAAAGATCCTCCGGGTCGCGGGACCGAAGTCCGAGGTCGCCGCGACGCTGCCCGAGAAGCAGGTGACGGCGCTCGCGGTCGGGCCGGATGGGGCGATCTACGCCGGTGCGTCGCCGGGCGGGAGGATCTACCGCGTGGCCGGCGGGAGCGCGGACGTGTACTTCGAGACCAAAGCGAAGTACGTCTGGGCGCTCGCGTTCGACGGAAAGACGCTCCTCGCGGCGACGGGACTTCCGGGCGAGATCTACCGGATCTCGGGCGTGAAGAAAGGCGAGCGGATCTACGCGTCGACCGACGCGCACGTGCGCTCGCTCTTCGTCGATGCCCAGGGCCGGCTCTGGGCGGGCACGTCCGGGTCGGGCCTCGTCCTGCGGATCGATCGCTCGGGAACGGTGTCCACGATGTACGACTCCTCGAAGACCGAGATTTCTTCGATCACGGCGAGCGCCGACGGCCGGATCTGGGTAGCGGCGGTCTCGGGCGAGGCGGCGGCCGGGGGCGGCGAATCGATCACGGCGCCCGTCACCCTGCCGGCGGGCAAGCCGTCGCACGCTTCGGGCGAGGGCGACGAGAAGGACAAGCCCGAAGTCTCGGTCAGCGTGTCGTCGCCTCGCGTGGCGCCCTCTCACCCCGGCGGCAAGGGGAACTACTCGTCGGAGATCGTCGCGTTCCCTGAGGACGAGCCGCCGCGCTCGGTCTGGACGAGCTCCGAGGAGCTGGTCTTCGCGCTCGAGCCGTTCGGCGCGCGGGACGTCGTCGCGGCGACCGGACCCAACGGAAAGCTCTACCGCGTCGGCGCCGGGCGATGGTCGCTCGACCGCACCCTCGACGAGAAGCAGATCAGCGTTCTGACCGGGGACGCGATCGCGACGAACGGATCGTGCGCCGTGTACCGGCTCTCGGACGGCGCGCGCAAGGGCGAGTACGTCTCGGCGGTCAAGGACACCGGCCGCACGAGCCGGTTCGGCGCGTTTCGCTGGGAGGGAGACGTGCCCGCCGGCGCGCAGGCGGAGTTCGCGTTTCGCTCCGGCGAATCGCAGATCCCGGACCCGACCTGGAGCAGCTGGTCGGCCTGGGCCTCGGGCGAGGCGGCGTCGAAGGTCGCCGCGCCCCCTGGCCGGTACCTCCAGTGGAAACTCCGGCTCTCGAGCAACGGGAGCGGAAAGGCGATTCCGTCCGTGCGGCGAGTCGAGGCCGCGTACCGCAACCGCAACGCCGCGCCGGACGTGGAGAGCGTGAGCGCGATGGCGCCGGGCGAGGTGCTCGCGCGCGCCGTCTCGGGCAGCCAGAACGTCTTCGAGTCGCAAGCGCCGGACGAGAAGGGCATCTTCACCGGACTCGAGGAGGCGAAGGCCGAAGGCGCGCCGCGCAAGCTCATCCGCAAGGGTTATCGCACCCTGACCTGGCGGGCGAGCGACCGCGACGGCGATCCGCTGCGCTACGAGATCCGCGTGCGGCCGGCCGGCTCGGATCGCTGGGTCCTCCTGCGCAAGGACGTCCGCGAGACCTTCTACGCCTTCGACACCACGTCGCTGCCCGACGGCGACTACGTCTTTCGCGTGGCCGCGTCGGACGCCGACGCCAATCCCGACGACCCGAAGACGGCCGAGCGCGACTCCTCGCCGGTGCGCGTGGACAACACACCGCCCGTGATCCGCCGGCTGGGCTCGGGGACTCCGCTGCGCTTCGAGGCGGCCGATGCGGCCTCGCCGATCCAGGAAGCCGAGTACAGCGTCGACGCGAAGGAGTGGGTACACCTCGAGCCCGAGGACGGCCTCTCGGATTCCCCGACGGAGACCTATTCGGTGAAGCTGGACGGGGCGGCGCGCGGGGCGTACGTCCTCGTGCGCGTGACGGACGCCTCGAGAAACGTCGCCGTCTCGAGCTTCACGCTGCCGTAGACCCGGAGACTCGCGCCTCCCTCATAATCTCTCCGTGCGGCGACAACTCGGGGCGCTTCTCCTCCTCCTCACGGTCGGCGCCTTCGCCTGCCGCGCCCGGGAGTCCGCGCCCGCGCCGTCGCCGCAGGCCGCGGCCTCCGACCGCACGCTCTTTCGGCGTCTCTTCGGCGAGCCGGGCACGCTGAACGCCGTCCTCCAGACCGACGTACCGGAACAGCTCGTCCTCGCGTACGTCTCTCGGAACCTCTTCGATTTCGACGCGGGCCTCCATCTCGTTCCGAGTCTCGCGGAGCGGATCGAGGCGTCGCCGGACGGGCTGGCCTACACGATCACGCTCCGGCCCGAAGCCGTCTGGGAGGACGGCACCCCGGTCACGCCGGCCGACGCCGTCTTCACGATCCGGAAGATCGCCGACCCTTCGACTCCCTCGCCGCTCTTCAAGCCGCTCTTCGAGGATCTGGTCTCGGCCGAGGAGGTCTCGGACCGCGCCTTCCAGGTGCGGTTCCGGAAGCCCTACGCCTACCGGGCGATGTCCTTCGTGATGCCCGTGCTCCCCGTGCGGCGCTTCGCGGGCGTGCCGTTCGACCGGGCCCCCGACAACCGGAGGCCGTTCGCGAACGGTCCCTATCGCCTCGCGTCCTGGAAGCCCCAGGAGTCGCTCGTGCTCGAGCGCAACCCGAAGTCGTGGGGCCCGCCCGCCTTCTTCGACCGGATCCTCTTCCGGATCCTGCCGGAGAACGACGTCGCGTACCGGGCGCTCGTCGAAGGGTCTCTCGACGAGACGCTCATCGACGCGAGCCTGAAGGATCGCGCCGCGGGCGATGCGGCGTTCGGCGCCTGCTGTCGCGTCCTCGAGTTCTACGATCTGGACTACAGCTACATCGCGCTCGACACGCGGCTGCCGTTCTTCTCCGACGCCCGCGTGCGGCGGGCGCTGACGATGCTCCTCGACCGCGACGGGATCGCCGCGCACCTCTACCGGGGGTCGGCACGCGTCATCTCCGGGCCGTGGGCGCCGCAGTCGCCCGCTTCCGATCCGTCCGTGACCCCGCTCCCGTTCGACCCGGCGGCGGCGGCACGCCTTCTCGACGAGGCGGGGTGGCGCGATACGAACGGGAACGGAATCCGGGACCGGGGCGGCCGGGAGTTCGACTTCGAGCTCCTCGTGTCCTCCGGAAACACGATCGGGCGCGAGATCGACGAGACGTTCGTGGCGGAGCTCGCCCGGGCCGGCATTCGCGCGCACGTACGCTCGCTCGAGTGGGCGAGCTTCGTCGAGCGCCTCGACTCGGGCTCCTTCGAGGCGGCCTCGCTCGCGTCGAGCGCGCCGGATCCGAATCCCGATCCGTACGCCTACTGGCACTCCTCTCAGTGGCCGCCCCGAGGCCTGAACAGCGGGTACTACAAGAACGCCGAAGCCGACCGGTTGATGGATCAGGCGCGGACGGAAATGGACGAATCGAAACGGATTTCCCTCTACCATCGGCTCCACCGGATCTTCCGCGACGACGCGCCGGCGATTTTCGTCGTGAATTCGACGAAGAAGTACGCTCTCCGGCGGCGCCTCGAGGGCGTCGAGAGCTCGCCGCTCGGCCTCTTCGCCATCTGGCCCGGTCCGGTCGGATGGCGAGCGACGGCGGCGCCGCGCGGCAAAGGGCCCAGTCCGTGACGCGCTATGCGCTCGCGCGCCTCGCCCTGGCCGTGCCGACGCTCGCCGGCATCCTCATCCTCGTCTTCCTGCTGCTCCATCTCGCGCCGGGCAGCCCGGTCAGTGCAATGGGCGGTGAGTCGGGCCGGCGCGTCTCCGCGCGCGCCGCGGAGGAGATGCGGAAACAGTACGGGCTCGACCGGCCGCTGCCGGAGCGCTTCGGCGCGTGGGTCGGCCGGGTCGCGCGGCTCGACCTCGGCACCTCGTTCGTGGACCGCCAGCCCGTCTCCCTCCGGATCCGGCAGGCGCTTCCGTACACGCTGCTCCTGAACGGGCTGGCCCTGCTCCTGACGCTCGCGATTGCGATCCCGCTCGGCGTGGCGGCGGGAGGGAGACCCGACGGGCCGCTCGACCGCATCTCGGCGCCCGTGTTGTTCGCGCTGTATTCGCTGCCGACCTTCTGGGCGGCGCTACTTCTCCAGACGCTCTTTTCGGTCCGCCTCGGCTGGCTGCCGCTCTGCTGCGTCGCCTCCGACACGGCGCCCGGGGGCCTGGCGGGCGTGGGGGACCGCCTCGCGCACCTCGCGCTTCCCGTGACGTGTCTGACCTACGGCTCGCTCGCGTTCTTCGCGCGGCTCGTCCGGTCGGGGGTCGTGGAGGCGCGGCGGCAGGAATTCGTTTTGGCCGCACGAGCGCGCGGTGCGTCCCCGCGGCGGGCGCTCTGGGCGCACGCCTTCCGCAATGCGTTGCTTCCCCTGATCACGGTGCTCGGCCTCATTCTGCCGGCGCTGCTCTCGGGAAGCGTCATCGTCGAGAAGATCTTCGCGTGGCCGGGCCTCGGCCGGCTCTACTTCGATTCCATCCTCGCGCGCGACTACCCGGTCGTTCTCGGGCTCTCTCTGCTCGGCGCGGTCGCGACCCTCCTCGTCACCCTGGCGGCCGATCTCGCCTACGCGATGGCCGACCCGCGTGTGCGCGACGGCACGGAGGCGCGGTGAGCGCCGAGTTCCTGGCCGCGGGGCCCTCGGTCGTTCCGGCACGCCGGCGGCTGTCGGGCAGCGGTTCCGCCGCCCTCGCGGTGGTCGTCGCTCTCTGGATCGTCGCGGCCTTCTCGCCGCTCTTCTCGGCGCGGGCGGCCGAGATTCGCCTCGGCGAGCGCCTGCAGGCTCCGTCGGCGGCGCATCCGCTGGGCACGGACGATCTCGGCCGGGATCTGCTCGCGCGGATCGTCGTCGCGACGCCCGTGTCGCTCGGGATCGGCCTCACGGCGGCCGCCGTGTCGCTCTTCGTGGGCTTCACGGTCGGCGGCCTCGCGGGATACTTCGGCGGGGCCGTGGATCTGCTGCTGTCGCGGCTCATCGAGGTCGTGCTCTGCTTCCCGGTGCTCTTCCTGCTCCTGGCGCTCGCGGCGTTCCTGCCACCGACGCCGCTGACCGTCATCCTCGCGATCGGGTTGACGACGTGGCCGGGCGATGCGCGGTATGCGCGGGCCGAGGTGCTCAAGGTGAAGGACCTCGACTACACGCGCGCCGCGCGGGCGGCGGGCGCCTCGACGGGTCGCGTGCTGTGGCGGCATCTTCTCCCGAGCGTGCTGCCGCCCCTCATCGTGTCGGCCGCGTTCGGCGTGGCGTGGGCGATCCTCGCTGAGGCCGCGCTGTCGTTCCTCGGCGTGGGGCTTCCAGCGACGACGCCGTCGTGGGGCGGAATTCTCGGCGTCGCGACGAGCTACGTCGAGGAAGCCTGGTGGCTGGCGCTCTTCCCGGGGCTCGCGCTCTTTCTGACGGTCGCCGCCTATAATCTGCTCGCCGAAGGGCTGCGCGCGGGAGCGAGCGAGAGGGGGAGGACCTGATGCCGGAACGCGTGGCGCTCTACCCGGGCTCTTTCGATCCCCTGACGAACGGACATCTGGACATCCTCGCCCGCGCGCGACGGCTCGCCGACCGCGTCGTCGTCGCGGTTCTCGAGAACGACACGAAGACCCCGCTCTTCTCCGTTCCGGAGCGAATCGCCATGATCCGCGAGATCGTCGGCGACGATCCGGCGATTTCGATCCGGTCCTTCCAGGGGCTTCTCGTGGACGTCGCGCGGGCCTCCGGTGCGACGCTCATCGTGCGCGGCCTGCGCGCCATATCGGACTACGAATACGAGCTTCAGATGGCGCTCATGAACCGCCGTCTCTCACCGGCGGTCGAGACGGCGTTCCTGATGGCGAAGGAGGAGTACTCCTACGTCTCGAGCCGGCTCGTCAAGGAAGTGGCCCGCTTGGGCGGCGACGTCTCGGGCCTCGTGCCCGATTCGGTGCGGCAGAAGCTCATGGCGCGTCTCTAACCGCGCCTCGCGTTCATGCGCTCCGTCGAGATCGCGCTGCGGGTCCGGTACGCCGAGACCGACCAGATGGGAATCGTGTACCACTCCCACTACGCCGTCTGGTTCGAGATCGGGCGTACGGAATTCTGCCGCGCGGCGGGCTATCCCTATCGCGATCTGGAGGCGGCGGGCATCCGGATCCCGGTCACGAGCCTCGAATGCAAGTACCGCCGGCCGGCACGCTACGACGACGCCCTGCGCGTGCGCACGCAGCTGCCGGAGCTCTCCGCGCGCGGCCTGACCTTCGCCTACGAGGTCGTCGGTGAAGACGAAACTCTCCTCGCCGACGGCGCGACGCGCCACGTCTTCGCCGACTCCGACGGACGGCTCCGGAGGGCGCCGGCCGGCGTCCTCGACGCCCTCGAGCGGTTCCGGACCTAGGCCGGAATCATCACAGGCCGTAGCGGAAGACCGTCCACAGGATCTTCGCGCCCGCGCGCACCGTGCCCGCGACGGTGCCGGTGATCTTCGAGACCCCGACGCGTCTGCGGTAGGAGACGGGCACTTCGGCGACGGCGAGCCCCGCGCGGTAGGACTTCACCTGCATCTCGGCCGTCCAGCCGAAGTCGCGGTCGCGCATACCGAGGCGCCCGAGCGCCTCCCAGCGGATCGCGCGGAAGGGCCCGAGATCCGTGGGGCGGCGCCCGTACAGGAGGCGGATCAGCGCGCAGGCGAGCGCGTTGCCGAAGCGTGCCTGCGGCAGCAGCGCGCCCGGCTCGGCGCGCCCGAGCGTCCGGGAGCCGACGACGAGGTCGGCGCCGCCCGCCACCGCATCGAGCAGGCGCGGGAGCTCCTCCGGATGGTCCGAGTGGTCTCCGTCGAGGAAGACGACGACGCCCGGCGGATCGGCAGAGAGCGCCGCGATCCCGGCCAGGCAGGCGCTCCCGTATCCCCGGCGCGGCTCGCGAACGAGGCGCACGGGGAGTGCTCCGGCGACCGCGTCCGTTCCGTCGATCGAGCCGTTGTCGACGACGACGACCTCGTCGACAGCGTTCCGCGGGATCTCGGCGACCACGAGGGGAAGCGCCTCGCGCTCGTTCAGGACCGGAATGACGACGGCGACGCGGCCGAGGCCCGGCGTCATGGAATCGGGCGTGCGGGAAGGCGGCCGGGCGAGAGCGACACGCCGAGGCCCGACAGAATGAGGAGCGATGCGGCCGCGGTCCGGAGCGTCAGACGCTCGCCGAGGGTCTCGACCGCGAGCACGGTCGAAATGAGTGGCTGCAGAAACGCGTAGAACGCAACGCGCGAGGCGTGCATGCGCGCCAGTGCCCAGGAGTTCCAGAAATAGGGGAGCACGGTCGAGAAGACGATGATCGCGGCGACGCTCGCCCAGCCGGCCGGCGTGACGCGCGAGGGATCGAAGGCCGCCAGGGCGGGAGCCGCGGCGATCAGGATCGGCAGCGTCCCGTAGGCGAAGATCGCCGACACGACGGTCAGGACGCGGTAGCGCGCGAGGATCGGGCGCGAGAGGACCAGGTAGAAGGCGTAGGAGATTCCGTTGGCGATCAGAAGGAGATCTCCGCGGAAGGCGTTGCTGCTCCAGTCGAAGCGCTCGGTCCGGAGGAGAAGCAGGGCGCCCGCGCCCGCCACGACGAGCGCGAGCACGGCTCGGGCCGTGAGACGTTCGTGCTTGAGCAGCGCGGCCGCGGCGAGCGTGTAGACGGGGATCATCGAGTTCAGAATCGTCGCGTTGATCGCGGTCGTGAGCGAAAGGCCCAGGATGTAGAAGACCTGGTTGAACGAGATCCCGAGCAGCGCGTAGAGCAGGATGCGCTTGCGGTCCTCGGGCGCGACGCGCTCGGCGCCCGACAGGCGGCGGAGGAGGGCGAGCAGGGCCGCGGCCGCCACGACACGGAAGGCGGCGAAGGGGAGCGGGCCGATCGTCGCGAGCGCGATCTTTCCGAAGATCGGGTAGAGGGCGAACCCGACCTGCGCTCCCACGAGCGCGAGGTGCGCCTCCCAGGCCGGATTCTCGGAAGGCCGGGTCACACGAACGGCAGGCCGACGACGACGGCGACGCGTTCCGGCGCGCCCGGAGCGGTGAGCGCCGCGCCCTCCGGCACGTCGCGCGAAGCGAGACCGAGCCCGATGGGGCCGAAGCGCGGAGAAAGGGCCGCGCTCGTGACGCGCGCGAGGCTCCGGCCCGCCTTCTCGGAATCCTCGAAGGCCGTTCCCGCGGGCACGATCGCTTCCGGGAAGCGAAAGCCGACGAGTCGGCGTGCGATCTTCCCGTGATTGCGAAGGCGCGCGACGACCTCCTGCCCGACGTAACAGCCCTTGTTCGGCGAGATCGCCGCCTGCATTCCCACCTCGTCCGGCAGGCAGGACTCGTCCGCGTCCCGGCCGAAGAGCGCCCGGCCGGCCTCAACCCGGAGTGTCTCGGCGTCCTCGAGGGAAAGAGCCTGCGATCCGGATGTGGCGAGCGCCGCGTCGAGCGCCTCGCGGGAAGCCGCCGGCGCCAGGATCTCTCCGGACGTCTCGGCGAGTGGCGGCAGGCGAACGGCGCCGTCGGGCGCGGCGACGGCGTCCGCGCCCGGCCCGTAGAGCGTGCGGAGGACGTATTCCGCCGTCGCGTCCCGAACCGTCACGCTCTGGAACGCCGCGAACCGCGCGAGATGCGCCACTGCGGGTCCGCCGGGTCCTTCCAAAATGAGCAGGAATCTGTCGGGCAGCGCCACGAGGTGTCCGACGTAGAGGAGCTTTCCCTTCGGCGTGAGTCCCGCGAACGGGCGCGCCGGCATGCCGACGAGACCGCGCACGTCCTGCGTCAGCTGGCCCTGGAGAAAGGGCTCACGGTCGCGGCCCTCGACGGAGAGGACGGCGGCCTCACGCGCGCGATGGCCGAGCCGTTCGCGTCCCGGGCGCAACCCGGCCGGCCCCGTTACTTCGATGTGATCTCGGCCTTGAGATGCGCCTTCGGCGCGTCGGCGATGTCGATCGTCCGCATGCGGGTCGAGACCTTGATGTTGTCGTCGAGCTTGTGCGCGTCCACGGTGTCGCTGCGGTCGCTCTGCTTGAGGACCTTGCCGCTCTTGTCGAGCACCTCGACCCAGAGCTTGATCTTGCACTTCGTGTCGCCGCGATTCTCGACGTTGAAATCCCACCAGACCCAGGAGTGGTCGTTCGGATCCGACTTCCGAGCCTTCTCGATGTCCTCCGCCTCGGGGTAGTTGCGGAGCTCGACGAGCACGACCGAGCATTGGCCCGAGGTCCAATTGAGCCGCGCGACCCCCGTACGCGGGACGGGAACGGTCTTCTCGAAGCTCTCGGCCGACGCGGCGGCGGCCACTCCGGCGGCGATCAGGGAAATCATCGCGAGGCGTGTCTTCATGGCGGTCCGCTCCTCCGGGCGTATTATGATGGGGTGGAGGCGCCGGCCGAACGTCCCGAGCTGCACGTCATCGACATCTTCATGATGTCGGTCAAGTGTGGCAACTGCGACACTTATCAGACCGTAGTGGGTTTCAAGAAACAGGGCGACCGGAACGTCTACACCTACGAATGCGAGAATGACGTCTGCGATCCGAACGTGACCCGAACCGTCATCGAGGTGCCGCG
>DATJZU010000069.1:0-22910 GCA_035498835.1 Thermoanaerobaculia bacterium | reverse complement strand
ATCCTCGTGGGCACTGCTGTGGCCGGCCGCAACCGCAGCGACATCGAGGGCCTGATCGGCTTCTTCGTCAACACCCTGGTCCTGCGCACCGACCTCTCGGACGATCCGACGTTCCGGCAGCTGCTGGCCAGGGTCCGCCAGATCGCCCTGGAGGCCTATGCCCACCAGGATCTGCCCTTCGAGCGGCTGGTCGAGCAGCTCAACCCGCAGCGCACTCTGGCCTACTCGCCGATCTTCCAGGTGATGATGGTCATGCAAAACTCCACGGACCCACGGCTTCGGCTGCCGGAACTCTCCGTGGCTCGCCTGCCCCTGGACACTTCCACCTCCAAGTTCGACCTGACCGCCTTCTTTACCGACACGGGCAAGCAGATCGAGGTCTCCTTCCAGTACAACACCGATCTCTTCGAGGCCTCCACGGTGCGTCGGATGCTCTCGCATCTGGAGGTCCTGCTTTCCGGCATTGCCGAAGAACCCGATCAACGGGTCTCGCTGTTGCCGCTTCTGACCGCCCGCGAGCGCCATCAGATCCTGGTCGAGTGGAACCAGACCCAGACGCCGTACCCCAGGGAGATGACGGTCCACCGCCTCTTCGAGGAGCAGGCGCGCGAACGGCCCGAGGCGATCGCCGTGCAGATGGAGGAGCAGCTTCTGACTTACGGCCAGTTGAACGAGCGGGCCAACCGCCTGGCCTGGCATCTGATCGAGCGCGGTGTGGGTCCCGAGACCCTCGTAGGCCTCTGCGTGGAGCGCTCCCCCGAGATGGTCGTCGGACTTCTGGGCATCCTCAAGGCGGGCGCCGCTTACCTGCCCCTCGATCCCGGATACCCCCGCGAGCGGCTGCGTTTCATGGTCGACGACGCCGGCGCCAACCTGGTCCTCACTCAACACCGACTCGCACACAGCCTCCCCCAGTCCCTCCAGCTCCTCCGTCTGGACGCCGACTGGCCCGACATCGCTCCAAACAAACCCGTCAACCCCCCATCCACCTCTTCCCCAGACAACCTCGCCTACGTCATCTACACCTCCGGTTCCACCGGCTCGCCCAAAGGTGTCGCCATCCGCCACCGCAGCGTGGTTCGTCTGGTTCGCGAGACGAACTACGCGGCGCTCGGACGCGAGGAGGTCTTTCTCCAATTCGCCCCGGTCTCCTTCGACGCATCGACCTTCGAGCTGTGGGGAGCGCTCGCAAACGGCGCCCGATTGGCCATGATGCCGCCGGGGATTCCGTCGCTCGCGGACCTCGGTGCCGCAATCGAACGCCACAGAGTCTCGACGCTTTGGCTGACGGCCGGGCTCTTCCACCAGATGGTCGAGACGCAGATCGAGAGTCTGCGCGGTGTGCGGCAACTCCTCGCCGGCGGCGACATCTTGTCGGTGCCGCACGTCGAGAAGGTGCTGCACGAGCTTCCGGACTGCCGCCTCATCAACGGGTACGGTCCCACGGAAGGCACGACGTTCACCTGCTGTCACACGGTCCGGCGGGAGGAGCCGCTCGGCGCGAGCGTTCCGATCGGCAGACCGATCGCGAACAGCCGCGTCTACGTCCTCGACCGCCATCGCCAGCCCGTGCCCGTCGGGGTCGCCGGAGAGCTTTACATCGGCGGCGACGGGCTAGCCCGCGGCTACATCGGGCGTCCCGACCTGACCGCCGAGAAGTTCGTGCCCGATCCGTTCGAAGCCGGTCCGGAGAGCCGCCTCTACCGGTCCGGTGATCGGGTCCGTTACGCGCCGAACGGATCGATCGAGTTCCTCGGTCGGATGGACGACCAGCTGAAGGTCCGAGGCTTCCGCGTCGAGCCGGCCGAGGTCGAGGCGGCCCTGCGACGTCACCCTTCCGTGCAGGAAGCCGTCGTCGTGCTTCGCGAACACGGGCGCGGAGAACGGCGCCTGGTCGGCTACGTGGTTGGCGACCGAGAAAGATTCGAGGGCGTCTCGGAGCTGCGCTCCTTCCTCAAGGGGGAGCTCCCAGACTTCATGATCCCTGCGTTCTTCGTCTGGCTCGAGTCTCTTCCCCTCAACGCCAACGGGAAGGTGGACCGGGCGGCCCTGCCTCCCCCGGGACGGCAACCGTTTCTCCGGGAGGGGAAGTCTGTCGCTCCTCGAAATGCGCTGGAGTCGAAGCTCGTGACGCTCTGGGAGCGCGTCCTCGACGTGCGGCCGATCGGCGTCACGGACAACTTCTTCGAGCTCGGCGGGCATTCGTTGCTGGCGGCGCGCCTCTTCTCCGAAATTGAGAGAGATGTCGCGCGCGCGCTTCCGCTCTCGACGATCTTCCAGGTCCAGACGATCGCAGAGCTGGCCGAATTGCTCGAATCGGGCGACTCGAAGCATCGATCCCCCTGCCTCGTCGCCGTTCAACCGAGGGGCTCCCGGCCACCGTTCTTCTGCGTCCACGCCGCCTGGGGAAGTGTCTTCCACTACAGGGAGCTCGCGGGGCGGCTCGGCTCGGACCAGCCGTTCTACGGCTTCCAGTCTCGAGGACTGGACGGAGAGTCCCCGCCGTGCGAAACCGTGGAGGAGATGGCCGAAAGCTACATCGAAGAGCTGCGGGCCTTCCAGCCACGGGGTCCGTACCATCTGGGAGGCCATTCCGTCGGCGGGCTCGTGGCTTTCGAGATGGCCCATCGGCTCCTCGCTCGGGGGGAGCGCGTGGGCCTGCTCGCTCTGTTCGATACTTCGGGCTCGCCCTCGACTCCCGAACCGACCCGTCTCGGTTTCGTCCGAAACCGGGTACGGTTCCACCTGGCGAAACTCCGGCAGATCCCGCCGAATCGGCGAATCGCCTACGTCCTCCGACGCGGAAAGACTCTCTGGACGCTCGCCACGCAGTCGTTATCGCGCGCCCGCGACCGGATCTCGAACCCCATGCGCCGCGTGCCGGAGAGAGTCTACGAAGCCAATCGCCGCGCCGCGCACCGATATGTGCCCGGTTTCTACGCGGGACGCGTCACGATTCTCTGGGCGGCGGACCGCTGGAAGCGCACCGGCGACAACCGCCCGCCGCGAGACCCGCAATTGGGTTGGGGAAAGCTCTGCCGCGAAGTGGAGATCCGCGAGGTCCCGGGCGACCACGCTTCGATGCTGGACGACGGAGAGAACGTCGATGCTCTCGCCGAGGTGCTGTCTCTATGCCTCCGCCGCGCGCAGGAGGAGCAGCCGAATCCCGGTGAGGCGCGGCCCCCGTTGGACCGGGCCGCCATGCTCTAGCCGATCGCGAATGAGCGCGGGAGAGGCCTGGAAACCGTCTCCGGTCTCGGCTCCTGCTGCTGTGCGGAGTATTCGCGGCCGCGAGCCGCGCGAGCGCCACCGAGCCGAGCTACAAAGTCCACCTAATCTCTCCGAGGCGGCTCTCAGAGATGCGGTGGGACTGGTGGCCGGGCCGGATTTGAGGCAGACTCCCCAACATTTCGCAAAGTCGGAGGGCGTCTCACCAACGCCTCTCGCTAATCGATCGAAATTTTGGCTCCTCAGGTAGGATTTGAACCTACAACCCTCCGGTTAACAGCCGGATGCTCTGCCATTGAGCTACTGAGGAGCAGAGCGGACCGCAAAGAATAGAGGCATCCCTGCGGGGTGTCAAACGCGGCCTGGCGGCACCCTCGTTCTCCCGCGCGGCGTAGTTCGCGGGAGGAGGCCATCATGCGATTTGGAGTTCTCGGAACGGGGATGGTGGGCGAGGCGATCGCGGACAAACTCGCGGCGCTCGGTCACGAGGTGAAGATCGGCTCGCGCAAGGCGGGCGGCGACAAAGCGAAGGCCTGGGTCGCGAAGGCGGGCCGCGGCGCATCGGAGGGATCGTTCGCCGACACGGCGTCGTTTGGCGCGATCGTCTTCCACTGCACGAAGGGCGAGACGGCGCTCGCGGCGCTGCAGGCTGCCGGCGCGGCGAACCTCAAGGGGAAGATCCTCGTCGACGTCGCGAACCCGCTCGACTTCTCTCACGGCATGCCGCCGCGGCTCCTGACGGCGCCGGGGGACTCGCTCGGCGAGCAGATCCAGCGCGCGCATCCCGACGCGAAAGTCGTCAAAGCGCTCAACACCGTCAACGCGGCGCTCATGGGGCAGCCGCAGAAGCTCAAGAGCGAAAGCGACCTCTACATCTGCGGCAACGACGCCGGGGCGAAGCGAACGATCACCGAGCTCCTGCAGACATTCGGCTGGAAGACGATCCACGACCTCGGCGACATCCGCGGGGCGCGGGGCACCGAGGCATACCTCCTCTTCTGGCTCCAGCTCTACGGCGCGCTCGGCACGCCCGACTTCAACACGCGCGTCGTGCGCGGCTAGTTTCCCGCCGGCTCCCAGCTCGCCCAGGCGATCTTCCACTTCGAGCCGTCGGGCACGAGGCGCACGTCGAAGCGGTAAGCGGCCGCCGACGGAAGGAGCCCGGCGAGACCCGATGCCTGCCGCGGCTGCGCCGAGAGGTCCGCTCGGAATCGCACGCGGGCGGCGCCCTCGGCGCGCTCGATGACGACGCCGGAGAGCCGAACCTGGACGATCTCATAGGCCGCGAAGTAGCCGCGCAGCGTCCGCTCGATCTCCGCGCGGCCCGAGCCCGACGCGTCGCGGTAGTCGGGCGCGAGCTCATCGGCGACGGCGCCCGCGTCCCGCTCGTTGGCGGCTTTCGCCACGCGGTCGAGCGTCTCGCGCGCCGGATCGCCGCCGCCGCGACAGAACACCGCGAAAACGGCCAGGAGAAACACCGCGCGCTTCATCGCACCCTCATTGTCGCTCCATCGCCTGTGCCAGAATCGCGTCTCCCATGAAACTGCGCGCCGCCGCTCTCCGCCTGACGCTCGCCCTGCTCCTCTTCGCGCCGGCGCTCGGCGCCGCCGACAAGCCGTCGCTCGTCCTCGTGATCTCCGTCGACCAGATGCGCGCCGACTATCTCGATCGGTTCCGCCCCTGGTTCGGGGACGACGGCTTCAAGCGCTTTCTCGAGCGGGGCGCCGTCTTCCCGCGCGCCGCGCAGCGCCACGCCACGACCTTCACCGCGCCGGGCCACGCCTCGATCGGCTCGGGTCTCGACCCGCGCGACCACGGGATCATCGGCAACCGCTGGTTCGACACGACGTCCGGGACGTCGATCTACTGCACGGAGGACCCCGACGTGGCGTTCGTCCCGCCGCCCGCGGCCGGCCAGGCGCCCCCCTGGAAGGCCGCCTCGCCGGGGCTGACGACGAGCGTCTTCCTGGGTGACCGGCTGAAGCAGAAGTTCCCGCGGGCCCGCGTGCTCGGCGTCGCTCTCAAGGACCGCGCCGCCGTCCTCATGGCGGGCCGCAAGGCCGACGCCGCGATCTGGTTCGAGGAGAAGAACTCGCGGTTCGTGACCTCGACGTACTACCCACCGCACCCGGAGCTGCTGGCGATCAACGACACGCTGCCCGCGTTCTTCGCCGCGCACCGGACCTGGGAGCTCTCGGGCCGGATCCCTCCCGCGGCGCTCGACGCCGCGACGTTCGATCCGCCGGAGCTCTCCGCGGCGAAGAATCCTCCCGCCGGATTCGGGGCCACTTTCCCTCATCCGCTGACGACGCCCAAGGCCGTCGTCGCGTCACCCTTCGGCAACGAGCTCGTGCTCGCGCTCGCGCGCTCCGCCATCGAGAAGTGGTCGCTCGGGTCGCGCGCCGGCGAGCCGGACCTGCTCTTCATCGGCCTCTCCTCCACGGACTACATCGGGCACGCCTTCGGCCCCGACTCGAAGGAGATCGCCGACGGGATCGTCCGGCTCGACGCGACGCTCCAGGCGTTCTTCGGCTGGCTCGACCGCCGCGTCGGAAAGGGCCGCTCGATGGCCTTCCTCACCGCCGACCACGGCGTCACGCCCCTGCCCGAGGTCGCGCGCGCGAAGTACCGCCAGCGGACCGGGAAGGACGACCCGACCGTCGCCGGCCGCGTGAACCTCGACAATCGTGGCGGCGACGCGGGCAAGGTCTCCGAGGACTCGGACGAGCGGCTCGCGATCGAGCTCGCCGTCGCGAAGCGCTTCGGCTATCCCCTCGACGAGAGCGCCGCCAATTTCCACGAGGGCGCCGTCCTCTTCTTCGAGGAGCCCGGCCTCTATCTCAACAAGGCCACGCTCGCGCGGCGCGGCGCGCCGATCGAGGCCGTGAAGGAAGCGATTCGCGATCTCGTCCGCGCGATGCCCGGCGTCGAGACCGCGTACACCAACACGGAGATCGCCGACGGCCTGCCCCCAGACGCGCCCCACGCGCTCGCCGTCGCGCGATCTTTCCGCGCCGATCGCTCCGGCGATCTCTTCGTTCTCTTGAAGCCCGGCTGGATGTGGTCTTACGGCAGGGAGGCCGGCACGACGCACGGGCAGCCGAACGACGACGACGCTCGCGTGCCGCTCGCGGTCTGGGGCCCGGGCGTCGCCGCCGGCTCCTACGACACCCCGACCTCTCCCCTCGCGATCGCGCGCACCGTCGCCGCGCTCTACGGCTTCGAGGCCGGCGAGCCGGACGTCCCTCCCCTGCAGCCGGTTCTCGCCGGCGCGGCTTCACTCGCGGCCGCTCCCCGATGAATCCGCCGCCCGCCTTTTCTCCGTAACTCGAGCGGAGACGGAAAAGGCCCCGGACCCCCCGGGGAGGCGGCTCCAGCGATCCCGGAGTCCCGGATGAACGAAAGGAGAGGTGTGTCGATATGAAGAAGATGGTCGGTTTCTCCCTCATGGCGGCGGCGGCCCTCGCCGCGGCCTCGGCGCTCTTCGCCATGGACACCAAGATGGTCGGCGGCGCGCCGATGTACCCCTCCAAGGACATCATCGACAACGCGGTTCACTCCAAGGACCACACGACGCTCGTCGCCGCGGTGAAGGCGGCCGGCCTGGTGGACACGCTCAAGGGCAAGGGCCCCTTCACGGTCTTCGCGCCGACCAACGAGGCCTTCGCGAAGCTCCCGGCCGGCACGGTGGACGGCCTCCTCAAGCCCGAAAACAAGGCCGCGCTGACGAAGGTCCTGACCTACCACGTCGTCCCCGGAAGGATGGACGCGCACGCGCTCGCGAAGAAGATCAAGGAAGGCAACGGCACGGCGTCGCTCACGACCGCGAGCGGCGGCATGCTGTGGGCGACGATGCAGGGCGACAAGATCGTCATGAAGGACGAGAAGGGCGGCATGGCCACCGTCACGATCGGAGACGTCTATCAGTCGAACGGCGTCATCCACGTCGTCGACACGGTTCTCCTCCTCAACTGACCGCGATATCCTCGTCTCTCGCTTCGGGGCGGGCCCGCGCCCGCCCTTCTTTTCTCCGGCGCGGAGGTGTGATGAGCGCGCGATCGCGGGCCGTTCCCGCTCCCCGGGTTCCGGAGACTCCGGTGCGCATCAAGTATCCGCACCACTTCCTGGTCCGCCTCACGCATTGGGCCAACGTGCCTCTGCTCGCCGGGCTCATCCTGAGCGGGCTCGCGATCTACTGGGCGGCGCCGGTCTTCGTGCACGCTCAGAATCCGGCGACGGGCTCGAACGACTACCTGGCCGACCTCGGCGTCTGGATCGTGAACCACGTGCCGGCCGCGAAGAGCTACCCGCGCCCCACGACGTGGTTCTACGATCACTTCTCGATCGGTCCGGGACAGCTCGCGCTGGCGCTGCGGCTCCACTGGTTCTTCGCCTACCTCTTCATGGCGAACGGCGCGCTCTACCTCGTCGGCCTCCTCGCGGGCGGCGGCTACAGGGCGCTCCTGCCGCGGCGCGCGGACGTCCGGGGCGCGGTCGCGATGATGCGCTACTACCTCGGATGGCTCCCCATGAAGCTCTTCCGCTGCCCCTGGCCGCATCCCGAGGTGGGGACGAAGTACAACGCGCTCCAGCGCGCGGCCTACTTCTCGATGCCCGTCTTCGGCGCGCTCTCGGTCCTCTCGGGCTGGGCGATGCACAAGCCGGTGCAGCTGCACTGGCTCGAGCGGCTGTTCGTCAACTACGACGGCGCGCGGATCGTGCACTTCGCCGCGATGGTCGTGCTCGGAACGTTCGTCGTGCCGCACGTCATCCTCGTGGCCGTGGACGGCTGGGATACCTTCCGCTCGATGGTCACCGGGTGGTCGAAGAGAACAACAGCAAAGGAGACAGGCCATGGCTCCGCCCCGGAAGCCCCGCCGCCGGCTGCGTGATCTCCTCGCGGAGACCGATCCGCCGACGACGCTGGTCTCGGAGCGAAAGCTCCGGTCGGCCTCACGACGCGATTTCCTGATTTTCGGCGCGGCGGCGACCGCGGCCGCGGCCGGATTCTGGTGGCTGCTGCCCGACGGCGCCGCCGAGGAGAAGCTTCCGGAGGGCGCCATCCACGCCCTCGACACGGCGGCGGCGCGGCTCGGCCTGACGAAGGACCGGCGCGAGAAGTTCCTGAATCGCACGCTCAGCTTCGATGACGACGTCGCCGAGGCTCTCTTCTCGCGCGGCCGCAAGGTGCGCACGTACACCAAAGGCCAGGTCACGCCCCTCCGAAACAATTACAACGGCGCGACGCCGGGACCGGCATATCTTGCCGACTGGAAGCTCGAGCTCTCGGGGCTCGCGTCGGGTCGCACCGAAACGCTCGGGATCGAGGACCTGCGGAAGTTCCCCTTCCGCGAACAGATCACGCGGCTCGTCTGCGTCGAGGGCTGGAGCGCCGTGGCGTGGTGGGGCGGACTGCGGTTCGCGGACCTGCTCGACGCGCATCCTCCCGCGCCCGGCGCGAGGTGGGCGGGCATCGAGTCGTCCGTCAATCTGGACATCGACGGCAACGAAGACCCCTACTACGTCTCGATCGACCTCGAGACGGCGCGGCACCCGCAGGCGCTCCTCGCGACGCACATGGCCGGGCGGCCCCTCGGCGTCGACCATGGCGCGCCGCTGCGGCTGCTCGTCCCGATGAAGCTCGGCCTCAAGAACATCAAGGCGATCACGGCCATCACGTACTCCGCCGCGCAGCCCGACGACTACTGGGCCGAGCGCGGCTACTCCAAGTACGACGGCCTGTGAGCGCGGCGGAGACCGAAGCCGCGCTCGCCGAGAGCCTGCGCCGGGAGCACCGGCGGCTGGAAACTCTTTTCGGCGAATTCCTCGCGGCGGCCTCTCGCGGTGATGCCGAGGCCGCCGCGGCCGCGATCGCCGCTTTCGACGACGACCTCCGGCGCCACACGGCGCTCGAAGAAGAGCGCCTCTTTCCGCCCGCCGCTTCGGGCAAGCTCGTCGCGCCGCCGGGCGAAAACCTTGAGGCTGCGCTCGGCCGCGAACTTCGTCTCGAGCACGTCCAGATCCGCGAGCTCTCCGGGATGATGCGGCGCCTCCTCGCCGACGCGCGAGATCTCGAGGGAGCGCGGCGACTCGCGGGGGGTCTGGCGCGCCGGTGGGACGCGCACTCGGCGCGCGAGGAGGCGGAGCTCCTCGGCTCAGCCTCTTAGCAGGCGCACTTCGACGGTGCGCTCGCGCGGCCCGTCGAGCTCGATCAGGAAGATCCCCTGCCAGCGCCCGAGCGCGGGCTGGCCGTTCTCCAACGGCACCAGGCAGGAAACGCCGATCGCCTCCGAGAGAAAGTGCGCCGCCGAGTTCCCCTCGCCGTGATCGAAGCGGACCTTCGGGACCCACGCCCCGAGCGCGCGCTCGATGTCGCCCGTGACGTCCGGATCCCAGGCTTCGCCGATTGTGACGGCGGCCGTCGTATGCGGCAGCGACACGAGGAGCGCGCCGTCGGACGCCGGGAGCTCCGCCGCGGCGCGGCGCACCTCGTCGGTGATGTCGCGGCGCTCGATCGCGCGCGCCGTGCGGATCCGGAAGGCCGGCATGGGGCCGCAGTCTAGAGCGCTTTCGCGGGCGATATTCTCCGCCGGATGGCGAGCCCCTCCGCTCCCCGCGCGCGCGGGGTCTGGCCGGTCCTGCTGCTCGGAGGGCTGCTCCTGTGGGCCGCCTGGCCGTGGCTTCCGATCTCGCGCGCCGCGGCGCCCCCCGCGACGATCGTGTTCTACGGCTTCAGCATCCTCGGCGACACGATGGAGCAGGGCATCTTCCCCGCGTTTCAGAAGGCGTGGGCGGCGCAGGGAGGGACGCCCGTCGAGTTTCTCTCGTCCTTCGGCGGTTCGGGAACGGTCACCAACCAGGTCATCATGGGCGTTCCGGCGGAGCTCGTGCTGCTGTCGCTCGAGAGCGACGCCGACCGCCTCGCGGACGCCGGCGTCGTGCCGGCGCGGAGCTGGCGCGCGCTGCCGCACGAAGGCGTCGTCAACCGGACGCCGTTCGTCATCCTCGTCCGCCCCGGAAATCCCAAGGGCATCCACGACTTCGCCGACCTCGCGCGTCCGGGGATCGGCGTGGTGCATCCGGATCCCCTCACGTCCGGCGGCGCGCAATGGGCGATCGTCGCGGAGTACGGCGCCGGCGCCCGCGCGGCCGGCGGCGACCCGGCGGCCGGCGAGAGGCTCCTGGCCGGGATCTGGAAGAACGTTGTCGCGCAGGCGTCCTCGGCGCGCGCGGCGCGCACGCAATTCGAGAACGGGTTCGGTGACGCTCTGATCACCTACGAGCAGGAGGCGCTCTGGGACCAGGCGCGCGGCAGGCTCCGCGCGGAGATCGTGTACCCTCGGCGCACGATTCTCTCCGAGCACACCCTCGTCCGCGTGGATCACCGCATCGGTCCAAAGGAGCGCGCCGCGGCGGACGCCTTCACGCGCTTTCTCTGGAGCGAGGAGGCGCAGAAGATCTTCGTCACGCACGGATTCCGAAGCGTCGAGGAGCAATGGAACGCCGGGAATCCGGCGTTCGGCCGGATCGAGGAGCCGTTCTCGATCGCGGACTACGGCGGCTGGGCGAAAGCGAAGAAGGACATCGTGGACGGCGTCTGGAAGGATCGCGTCATGAAGGTCCGGCCGAAGCCGTGAGCGCGACCGTCCCCATCGCCGGCCCCCGCGCCGTCCGGCCTCTCGTGCCCGTGACGCTGCTGCTCGCCGTCCTTCTTCCCCTCATCCTCATGCCGCTCGCCGCGGTCTTCGTGTTCGCCTTTCGCGGCGGCCTGCCGGCGTTCGGCAAGGCGCTCGCGTCGCCCGACGCGCAGTTCGCGCTGCGCTTCTCGCTGCTCATCGCGTTCGCGACGGCGGCGGTCAACGCGATCCTCGGCACGTTCACGGCGTACGTCCTGTCGCGCTATCGCTTCCCCGGCGAGCGGCCGCTGGGCATCCTCGTGAACCTGCCGGTCGCCATCCCGACGGTCGTCGTGGGCACGTCGCTGCTTCTCCTCTGGGGTCCGATTGGCCTTCTCGGGAAGCTCCTCGAGCCCCTCGGCTTCCAGCCGATGTTCGCGCCGGCCGGCGTGCTCCTCGCCCACCTCTTCGTGACGTTTCCGTACATGCTCGGAGCGGTCAAGCCCGTGCTCGACGAGATCGAAGCGACCTACGAGGAGGCCGCCTACACGATCGGCGCGTCGCGCTGGCAGACGTTCCGCTGGGTCATCCTGCCGACGTTGCGCGGCGGGCTCTTCACCGGCGCCCTCCTGACGTTCGCGCACTCGCTCGGCGAGTTCGGCGCCACGGTGCTCGTCTCCGGCAACCTGCGACTGCGCACGCAGACGGCGCCTCTCTACATCTTCGCGCAGTTCGAGGCGGGCAACGTCGCCGGAGCAAACGCCGTGGCCGCGGTCCTCGCGGCGCTCTCCTTCGTCATCTTCTTCTTCCTGCTCCGCTACACGACGAACCGCAGGGAGGCCTGACGCATGGCGATCACGCTCGAGAAGGTGACCAAGCGTTATGCGGGAACGACGATCGTGGACCGCGTCTCGCTCGAGGTGCAGACGGGCGAGCTGTTCGTCCTCCTCGGCGCGAGCGGATCGGGCAAGAGCACGATCCTGCGCCTGATCTCCGGGCTGCTCCCGCCCGATGAGGGCGCGATCCGCCTCGGGGGCCGCGACGTGACGATGCTGCCGCCCCAGAAGCGCGACGTCGGATTCGTCTTCCAGAACTACTCCATCTTCCGGCACATGACCGTGGCCCAGAACATCGAGTTCGGCCTGCGCATCCGCGGCGTGCCGGCATCCGAGCGTGCGGTCCGGCGCGAGGAGCTCCTCGACCTCGTCGGGCTGGGCGGCCTCGGCTCGCGCTACTGGAGCCAGCTCTCGGGCGGCCAGCTCCAGCGCGTGGCGCTCGCGCGCGCGCTCGCGTACCGGCCCGCGGTGCTGCTCCTCGACGAGCCGTTCGGCGCGCTCGACGTCAAGATCCGCGCCCAGCTGCGGCAGAACCTGAAGCAGATCCAGAAGACGCTCGGCGTCACGACGATCCTGGTCACGCACGACCAGGAGGAAGGCTTCGAGCTCGGGCAGCGCATCGGCGTCATCGAGCGCGGACGGCTTCTCGAGGTCGGCGCGCCCGAGGATCTCTACGCGCACCCGCGCTCGCTCTTCGCCGCGACGTTCCTGGGCGCGGGGACGATCCTCGTCGGCCGGTGCCGCGGCGAGCGCGTCGAGCTCGGTCCACTGACCTTGCCGATTCCGCCCGACGTTCCGCACGACGAGGGCGACCGCGTCCGCGTCCTCTTCCGGCCCGAGCAGGTGAGTCTGTCCGCCGATCCGCCGCCGCCTTCGGCCGCCGTCCTCGGGCGGGGCGAGCTGCTCGAGGAGAGCTTCTCCGGCTCGTTCCGGCGCGTGCGTCTTCGCCTGCCGGCGCTGCCGGGAACGCGCCAGCTCTCCCCCGCGCTCCCGTACGGCGAGAACGCGCTTCTGATCGAGGCCGCCGTGCCGGCCGACGGACGGCCGATTCCGGCGCAGGCCTGGGTCGCACTGGAGAACTGGCACATCCTGCGACAGCCCACGCCGCGGCTCCTCGTCGCCGACTCGGGCGACGCCTCCGACCCGGCGCTTGCGATCGCGCGGCCCTTCGTCGAGGCGCTCGACGGGGTCGCGACGGTCGTCGGGATCGCGTCGGGATCGAGCGGACAGGACGAGCTCCGCGAGACGCTCGGCCGCCGGGCGCGGGAAGCCGGCCTCGACACGGCGTCCGTGCGCGCGCGCGCCGGCGACCCCGCCGAGCAGCTCGCTCTCGAGCAATCGGAAGCGCCTTACGACTTCCTCCTTCTGGGAGACACGGAGCCGGCGCTTCGGTCCGGAAAGCGCCGCGCGGCCGGCCTCGCCGAGGAGCTCGCCGAAGGCGTCGCGACGCCGATTCTCCTCGCCCGCGGTGCGGCGCAGCTGCCGAGGAAAATCCTGATCTGTACCGCCGTCGGCGAGCCGGGAAAAGCGGACGTCCGCGCCGGCGGCTGGCTCGCGCGGCGCCTCGGCGCGACGGTCACGCTGCTCCACGTCTCGCTCGAGGGCCGCACGCCGACGCCGCTCGTGCGCGCGCACCTCGACCGAGGCATCGAAACCCTGCGGGAGCTCGAGGTGAAGGGCCGCGCGACGGTGCGTCAGGCGGAGGACGCGATCGAGGGAATCCTGGCCGAGCTCGAGACCGAGGCGCACGACCTCGTCGTCGTCGGCGGGCCGGTACGGGGATCGCGCGCGCCGTTTCTGCGCGGCGGCGGCGACTCGGTCACCCGCCAGGTCCTCCGGCGGTGCCCTTGCTCGGTTCTGGTGGTGCCGGAGGGCTCGTGGTGACCGGCGCCTGCGGATACAGCTCGCGGTAGGACTCGGAGTAGAGCACCACGCGCCGCACGTAGTCGCGGCTCTCCCAGGCCGGGTGGGACTCGAAAACCTCGTCCTCGGCGAGGCCGCGATTCTGGTCGAGAACGTTCGCCATGCGGCCCGGGCCGCCGTTGTAGGCGGCGAGCGCGTAGATCGCGTTCCCGTCGAACTGGTCGTAGAGGCGCTTCAAGTACGCCGCGCCGAGCTGCGCGTTGAACCCCGGGTCGTAGAGGAAGGCGCGGCGGTATCGCACACGCAGGACCGATTTCGCGAGGCTCCGCGCCGTCGAGGGAAGCAGCTGCGTCAGCCCGAGGGCGCCGGCCCGCGATCTCGCCCGCGCCTCGAACAGGCTTTCCTGCCGCACGAGCGCCCGCAGGATCGCCGGATCGAGCGAGAACTCGCGCGCCCGTTCCGCCAGGAAGCCGCCCTCCTCGATCGGATAGTAGAGGCGCCGCCACGCGTCCGGCACGCGACCCTCCTCGGCCGTCCCCATTTCCGGAAACGCGCGCTTGGCCGACTGCGCCGCCGCGGCGAACCGGCCGAGCGCGAACTCCGATTCCGCCAGCCGCAGGTCGCGCCCGCGGCTCGCCGGCAAGCGCCGCGCCTCGGCCGAGGCCTCCTCGAAGAGCCGCAGTCGGAGGAGCTCGTCCACGCGGCGAAACGTCGCCGTCGCCTGCGACGGATCGGGGAGCGGCGGGCGGCGCGGCATCCGCGTCGAGACGCGCTTGCGAGCAAAGAGCGCGTACAGGTCCGGCGGATCGGCCCTCGCCAGCGACTGGAACAGGAATCCCGCGCGCCCTTCGGAGCCCTCATGCTCGAGGCAGCGCGCGCGCCAGTAGGTCAGCCGCCGCCGCAGGTCGAGCGCCGAATACAGCGCGCCGAGCGTCTCGAAGCGCGCGCGGGCGAGCGCCCACTGCCCCGAGCGGTAGACGTCCCACGCGAGCCGCCAGAGCGGCTCGAAGCCGGCGCGCGTGCCCGGCGACTCCGCAACGAGCGCGCGCACCTGCGCCAGGCCGGCGTCGAAATCGCCCGCCTCGTAGGCGAGACGGACGAGCCGTTCGCGCGCGGCGGAGCGCACGCCGGGCGGCGCCTCGGGCGACGCCAGGCCGCGCAGGGTGTCGGTGAGACGGGCTTCCCGACCCTCCGGCTGCGCGCGCGCCGCCGACCGCGCCCCGCGGCCGCTCTCGATCTCCACTCGCAGAAGCCTCGCCTCGAACGAGGCCGGGCTCCCGTTCGCGGGCATGCGCGCGACCGCCGCGAGCGCCTTCGCCTTCCTCCCGAGACGCGCCTCGGCCCGCGCCAGAGCCACCAGCGTCGCGTCGCGCTCGTCGACCGTGAGGGCCGCGCCGGCGACCCCGGCGCCCTCGAGCACCGCGGCGCCGCGCCGAAAATCTCCGGCGGAGACGAGCGCCCTCCCGCGCCGCGCCCGATCCGCGGGCGACAGCCGCGCCTCCTCGGCGCGCAGGGCCTGACGGACTTCGGCCGAGCTGTCCGCCGCGGCGTCCGCGAGCGGCGCCTCGAGCAGCAGCTGCCGCGCGGCCGCCCGTGCGCCCGCGGCGTCCCCCGTCCGGAGCGCCAGGCGCAGGCGCTGCGGCGCAAGATCGAGGCTCGACGAAGGGCTCATGGATGCCGCGCGCGCGAGCACGGCCGCGGCCTTCCCGGGTGCGCCGGCCCTTTCGAGCAGTGCCGCATGGTCGAGCGCCGTCCGCGCGGCGCCGGCATAGGTGTCGTCGCTTTCCTCGAGCGCCGCGTACTCGGCCAGCGCCGCCGCGACCTGTCCCGACGCCGCGAGATTGCGCGCCAGACGGTCGCGCCGATAACTCTCGAGGCCGATCGGAGCCGCCGACGTCTCCGCGAGGCCCCGCGCCGCCGCCGCAAAATCGCCGCGGCGCTCGTCGTCGAAGGCGAGCAGCATCGCGACCCGCGCGTCCCAGGCGCGCTGGCCCGCCTGGCGGCGGATCTCGGCGAGCACGCGCTCGGCCTCCGCCCGCTGCCCCTCCTCGAGGAGGTCCGCGGCGCGCGCGAGCTCCGCGTCGAAGTCCGTCGAAACGTAGAGCGCGCCGACGTCCGCGCGCGCGCAGACCCCGGTCAGGAAGAACAGAAGCGCCGCGAAGAGACGCCGCGCGATCGGGCGATCGGGAAGGCGCGGGCGAGAGCGCGGTGGCACCCGGCGAACCGGACCGGGGCTAGAGCCCGAGCGCCTCCGCGCGTCCGTCGGCGAGCGTGCGCACGAGCTCCTCGTAGAAGAAGTTGGACGACGAGCGCACGTCCTCGGGGATCCGCTCGTCGTACATCTGCCGGCTGCGGTCGATGTCTTCCTTCAAGCGCTCGTACAGGTTGCCCTTCTCCCGCCCTTCCTGGACCGCGCGCTCGTTGTAGAGCTTGATCTCCGAGACGAGGAGCTTCGCGAACCGCCGCGCTTCCTCGCGGCGCTCGTCGCCCTCCGCGCGCGCGAGCGGCCCGGCCAGACGGCGCGGGGCGCCGGCGGGCGCCGGAGCGGGCGCCGCCGCGTCCGGCTTCCAGGCGGGTGCCGGCGGCGTAGGCGGTTGTGGCGCGACCTCGGGCATTCGCATCGTCGCCGCCGGGGACGACCAGGCGGCGGCCGGCGGCGGCACCGCCTCCCACCCCGTCGAAACAGCCGGCTCGGGCGCCGGAGCTTCGGCCGCGGCGCGCACGGGCTCGGCGGGCGGCGGCGGCGGGACGGGAGCCGGCGGCTCGAAGGCGGCGAGTTCGGGCGGGGGCTCCGGCACCGTGGCGGGCGTCAGCGGAACTTCCCGCGGCCGCGGAATACCGAGATCCGAGATGTCCTCCTCGGCAGGCGCTTCGCGGCGCGACGGAAGCGGGCGCAGCGGCGGCGCGGGGCGAAGCTTGCGCGCGGCGAGGCGGTCGACCACGAGGCCGGCGAGGAACGTCAGAACGCCGATGCCTTCCGGATCGAAGCGGCTCTCCTCGCCCGGCACCGTGTCCGCATAGACCGCGCCGGAGATCTTTTCCTTGACGACCATCGGAAGCACGATCGCGTCCACCGCATCGGTCGCGGAGAGGCGGCTCGAGATCTCGTTGCCGCGCGGCAGCCGCTCGGGCGATCCGTCGAGCACGCGCGCGAAAGGATTCGACTCGGACAGCGAAATCGTGATCTTGCGGACCGCGTCGTCGTCCAGGCCGTGCTCCGAGAAGCCGACGGCCTTCCAGACGCCGAGCGTCCCGCCTTTCGAGACCAGCAGGGCCACGCGCGATGCGCGGCGCCGCGCGAGCTCGAGGAACCGATGCAGCGTCTCGACCTGGTTCGCTCCCGCGTCGAGCGTGCGAGCGTCCTCGATCGAGACCGTTCCGGCCCGCGAGCCGCCGCCGCCCTCGGGCTTTTGCTCGAGCATCTCGGCCGGCACGATGCCGGCGAAGTCCTGCTCGAAGCGCTCCAGGAATCCCACCCAGCGCCGGTCGGCTTCGAGGCGAAGCCGGTCGAACTCGTCGCGCAGGGCGGCGAACCGCTCGAGCAGACGCCGCTCGATCTCGGCTTCCAGCCGACGGAGAAGCTCTGTGTTTTGCATTCTCGAGCCATTATCCGGCCTGCGCCGACCGAGTCAACCTCAAGCGACTCTGAGAGATCCGACCCTTCGGCGGACCGGCCGGCGAGGCTCCCACCGTGTGCCGGACCGGGGCGAGCGGCGGGCCACTGTCCTCCTTAAGCGACTCAAAAGAAAAGAGATCATTGACAGTCCTTCCCTGGCGAAAATATGATGTCGAGCTCTCGAAAGCCACGGTGAAGGGGGTGACTGTTCGTGCCTCTCGTCCACGTCAAGGAAGACGAATCCTTCGAAAACGCGATGCGGCGCTTCAAGCGCAAGTGCGAGAAGTCCGGCATCCTGTCGGAGCTGAAGAAACGGCAGCATTACGAGAAGCCGAGCGCGAAGCGCAAGCGCAAGATGATCCAGGCGCGCAAGAAGATGCTTCGCAAGCTCGCCGAAGAGCGGCGGGCGAACGTCTAGCCGACTCCGAATCCCCCTTCGCGGCGGACGACGTCGCCTCGGTCCTCGAGCTCGACGTCGTCCTCCGCCTGGTTTCCTCTCTCGCCCGTACGCTCCCCGGCCAGGAGGCGATCCGGCGCACGCGCCCGTCGTTCGACGAAGCCGAGGTCCGCCGGCGGCTCGCCGAGACTTCGGAGGTCTGGACCTTCCGCGCGTCGCACGGCCGCCTGCCGCTCGCCGGCATGACCGATCTCGCGCCGGGGCTCGCGATGCTCGAGCGGACCGCCGGCTACGCGGCGCCCGAGGACTTCCGGCCGATCCTCGCGACGGCGCGCGCGTCGGAAGCCGTCCGGCGGTTTCTCGAGCGCGGGGACACGCCAGCGCTCCTGGCGCACCGCGAGGCGCTGCCGCGATTCGATGCCCTGCTCGAGAAGGCGCGCCGCCTCTTCACGGCCGACGGAGCGGTCTCCGACGACGCCTCGCCCCGCCTGAAGGACCTGCGCGCGCGCCTGCGCCGCCGGCGCGGCGAAGTCACAAAGAAGATGTCGAAGCTCCTCGAGGATCGCCGCGACGCGCTCGGCGAGGCGCTCCTCGTTCAGCGCAACGAGCGCTATTGCCTGCCCGTCCTCGCCTCGGCGCGCGGGCGCGTGCCCGGGATCGTGCACGACCGCTCGGGATCGGGCCAGACCGTCTTCGTCGAGCCGCTCGAGGTCGTCGAGGCCAACAACGACCTCGCGCTCGCGGCGGCCGAAGAGCGGCGCGAGGTCGAGCGGCTGCTCGCGGAGCTTGGGCGGCTCGTGCTCGACGCATCCCACGACCTGCTCCGCGCCGTCGCCGGCCTCGCCGCGCTCGACGCGCTCGAGGCGCGGGTCGAGTTCGGGGAACTGTCGGAAGGGCGCCTGCCGGAGATCTCGGATGACGGCTCGTGGGTGCTGCGCGCCGCGCGGCATCCGCTCCTCGACGGCCGGCTGGCGCCCCTGCGGCGGCGCGTGCTCGAGGAATCGCGCCCGGCTCGCGACGCCGTGCCGCTCGATCTGGAGCTGGCGCCGAATCAGCGCCTCCTCGTCGTCTCCGGCCCGAACGCGGGCGGCAAGACCGTGGTGCTGAAGACCGCCGGACTCTTCACGCTGCTCGCACAGTCCGGGTTCCCCGTTCCCGCCGGGGCCGGCACGCGCCTGCCGGTCTTCACGTCCGCGGCGGCCGAGATCGGCGACGCCCAGGCGATCCTCTCCGACCGCTCGACCTTCTCCTCCTCGATGGAGATCCTCGCGGAGATCCTGTCCGGCACCGGCCCGGGCGCCCTGGCGCTCGTGGACGAGATCGGCGGGGCGACCGACCCCGAGGAAGGGAGCGCCCTCGCGGTCGCGTGGCTCGAAGCGCTGCTCGCGCGCGGCGGACGCGTGATCGTCACGACGCATCTCTCGGCGGTCAAGAACCTCGCCGCCGGGCGCGAGGACGCCGTCTGCGCCGCAATGGAGTTCGACGAGGCGACCGGCGCCCCGAACTATCGCCTCCACCCCGGCCTCTCCGGGCGGAGTCACGCGCTGGCCGTGGCGCAAGAGCGAGGGATTCCGGAGCCGGTCCTCGCGCGGGCGCGCGAGATCCTGGGCGAGGCCTGGCGGCGGCGCGAGAAGGCCGAGTCGGAGGCGGAGGCCGCGCTCGAGCGGCTGCGCCGGCTCGAGCAGGCGGCCGCGGAGGAGCGCGGCCGGGCCGCGGCGGAGGCGTCGCGCCTGGCGAGCGAGCGCGAGGCCCTCGCGCGGGAACGCGCGAAGCTCCTCGAGGAAGGCAAGTCCGGATTCGAGCGCGCCCGCGCGAAGCTCGCGCGCGAAGTGGCCGACGAGCTCTCGCGCATCCGGCAGGACACCGCGCGCCTGGCCCAGGCGTCGGCCTCCCGCGTCCTCGACACGGCCGAGCGGGAGGCTGCGGCCGAGGAGACCGTGCTCGCCGAGGCGGAGGCGCACTCCGAAGAGCGCTCGCGCGAGCTTTTCATCGGCGGACGCGCGCGGCTCTCCGGCTCGAAGACGGAAGGCGTCGTGCGCGCGATCGAAGGCGACACCGTGTGGCTCGAGGTCGCCGGCAAGCGCATGCGCTGGAAACGTTCGGAGGTCGAGGCCGTCGGCGGAGGGAGCCCGCCGCCGCCGGCCCCAGGACGCCCGGAGAAACCCGCGGCCGCCGGGCCGGGCCTCGCGGCGCGGACGCTCGAGGTCCACGTCATCGGGAAGCATCTCGACGACGCGATCGAAGAGGTCGAGCGCGCGATCGACGCCGCCATCGTGGCCGGCGACGCTCGGCTGCGCGTCGTGCACGGGCACGGCACGGGACGGCTGCGCGACGGCCTCCGCGAGCACCTGCGGTCTCACCGCGCCGTGGCCTCAATCCGCGCCGCGGACGCGCGGGAAGGCGGCAACGGCGCGACGATGGTCGAGTTGAAATGAGGGCGGGAGAAGTGCCAAGTGCTAGGTTCTAGGTTCGAGGTTGCAAACTTCGCATCGACAACCTCGCACCGAGAACCATGAGCGACCTCGACATCAACGACCGCGTGCTGGCCGAGCTGCGCAGCGCCGCCGACATCATCGAGGTGATCGGCGAGCACACGCGGCTGAAGAAGGCCGGGCGCTCGTGGAAGGGTCTCTGCCCCTTTCACAACGAGCGGACGCCGTCGTTCACCGTAGACCGCGAGAAGGGCCTCTACCACTGCTTCGGCTGCGGCGCGGGCGGCGACGTCATCCACTTCGTGCGCCAGATCGACCGCCTGGATTTCCCGGAGGCCGTCGAGGCGCTCGCCGGCCGCTTCGGCGTCGCGATCCCGAAGCGCGCCCGCGGCCCGCGCGACGACCGGCGCGAGCAGCTGCTCGAGGCCGTCGCGCGCGCGCAGAGCTTCTACGCGGGAGAGCTCGCCAGGCCGAAGAATCCCGCCGCCGCGTATCTCGAAACCCGCGGCGTGCCGGAGGAGATGCGCCGCCATCTGGGCCTCGGATACGCCCCCGACTCGTGGGACGCGCTCGCGCGTCGCCTCTCGGGCGATTTCCCCGAGGCGCTCCTCGTCGAGGCGGGATTGCTGCAGCCGCGGGCCGAGACCAAGGGCGCCTACGACCGCTTCCGCAACCGGCTCCTCTTCGTGCTGCGCGACGACCGCGGGCGGCCGGTCGGCTTCGGCGGCCGCGCGCTCGCCGACGGGCAGGAGCCCAAGTACCTGAACTCGCCCGAGACGCCGCTCTTCCACAAGAAGCGGACGCTCTACGGACTCTCGCAGGCGCGCGACGCCATCCGCCGGCAGGAGCGGGCGGTCCTCGTCGAAGGCTACTTCGACCATCTCGCCCTCGTGCGCGCCGGCGTCGAGGAGACGGTCGCGACGATGGGCACGGCGCTGACGCCCGAGCAGGCGGAGAAGCTGCGGCGGCTCTGCGAGCGCGTCGTCCTCTGTTACGACGGCGACCCGGCCGGCCGGGCGGCGACCCGCGCGGCGATCGGGCTGTGCCTGGCGCAGGGCCTGTCGGTGGCGGTCGCTCGGATGCCGGCGGGCGAGGACCCGGACGACGTCCTCCAGCGCGCCGGCCCGGCCGATCTCGCCGCCCGCATCGCCGCGGCGCCGGACTTCCTGGCGTGGCTCCTCGAAGAGGTGCGCCCCGCCGAGCCCGGCATCTCGGCGGCCGAGCGGAGCGCGCGAATCGCCGGGCTGCTCGACAGCGTAAAAGAGATACCGGACTCGATTCTCCGGCACGAGGAATGCCGGAGGGTCTCCGAGGCCGTCGCGGTGCCGCTCGAGGTTCTCTGGGAGCGGATCAAGCCGCGCACGGCGGGGGCGCCGCCGAGGGCTTCTGCGGGAACGGCGCCGCCGAAACCGGTGTTAACCGACGGGGGAATTCCGGACGCCGAGAGCGCGTTGCTACCGATCCTGGTGCGGGGGGGCGAGCATATCTCTTTGATTCTAGGGCGCTTGAATGACGATTGGCTATCCCGGGACGGCGTCCGGGCCATCGCGGCCGCCTTCCGGGCGGAGAGTGCCTCGGAACCTGTTGATTTTCAGAGGATAATCGCCCACCTTAACGACGATCAGAAGAATCTCCTGGCTCAGGCGGTTACCGAGGAAGGGCTCGAGCCGACCACCCAGCGTGTGAACCAGGTGCTCGACAAACTGGAACAGGACTACCTCCGGCGGGAGAGTGCCGCGCTGCTCGCGGCGATCGGGCGCTCGCCGGAAGACAACGAGTTGCTGCGGAAGAAGATGGCCACCGACCGGAGGATCGCGGAGCTGAAGTCCTCCCGGAAAGGAAATGAGCTTGGTGATTGAGGAACGGTACCCCGAGGTTGCGGCTCTCCTGCGCGTGGGCAAGGAGAAGGGCTACCTGCTCTACGAAGAGATGCAAACCGTCCTGTCCGACGAGGTCACGGGAACTCCCCAGGACCTCGAGGAAGTGTACGTGCGGCTCTTCGACCTCGGCGTCGAGATCGTCACCGATCCGGACCGCGCGGCGCGCCGCCGGGCGGCGCTCGAGGCCGAGACGGCGGAGGAAGCCCGCGAGGCCGTCGAGAAGACCAACGACCCCGTGCGCATGTACCTGCGCGAGATGGGGACGGTCAAGCTGCTCGACCGCGAGGGCGAGGTCCGCATCGCCAAGCGCATCGAGCAGGGTGAAGCCAAGATCTACCAGGCGCTCGCCAACAACCCGGTCGTCCTCGAAGAGATCCTGAAGCTCCTCGAGAGCGCCGGCCGAGACGCGCGCATGGTCAAGGAGCTCGTCAATCCCTCCGACGAAGGGGAAGAGGAGGAGATGGACGACCGCGCGACGCGCCGGATCGAGGGCATTCTCGCGAGCTTCAAGAAGATCGGCGCGCTCGACAAAGACATCAAGCGGATGAAGTTCAAGGCGCGCACGATCAAGCGGGGCTCCAAGGCCCTGGCGCGCATCGAGGCCTCGATCGACCGCCGCATCGCCGAGATGGCGAACCTGATCCGGAAGGCCGATTTCACGCCCGCCGTCCTCAACCGCGCGATCGGGATCCTCCGGGACATCGACCGCCAGATGTCGGTGCCCGAGTCCACGATGCGCCAGGACACGCTGACGTTGAAGCGCGAGAAGAACCCGGCGCGCCTCGACTTCTACCGCCGCCGCATCGCGAAGTACCGCAAGGCGCTCCGCGAGCTCGAGGTGAAGTTCGGCGTCACGCACGAGGACGTCAAGAAGACCCAGCGCATGGTGCGCGAGGGCGAAGAGGAGGCCGACCAGGCCAAGCACGAGCTCATCGTCGCGAACCTGCGCCTCGTCGTCTCGATCGCGAAGAAGTACACGAACCGGGGGCTGCAGTTTCTCGACCTGATCCAGGAAGGCAACATCGGCCTGATGAAGGCGGTC
>DATJZU010000068.1:0-2875 GCA_035498835.1 Thermoanaerobaculia bacterium | reverse complement strand
ATCCTCGTGGGCACTGCTGTGGCCGGCCGCAACCGCAGCGACATCGAGGGCCTGATCGGCTTCTTCGTCAACACCCTGGTCCTGCGCACCGACCTCTCGGACGATCCGACGTTCCGGCAGCTGCTGGCCAGGGTCCGCCAGGCCGCGATCGGCGCCTTCGAGCACCAGGATCTGCCTTTCGAGAAGCTCGTGGAGGCGCTGGAGCCGAAGCGGGACCTCTCCCGGACGCCGATATTTCAAGTCTTTTTCAACGTGCTCAATTTCGGCACCGGCCAGCTGCGGCTCGCGGAGCTCGAGGTGGACCGGATCGAGATCCCCCTGGCTTCCCTCTTCGATCTGACACTCTACGTGGAGGAGGCGAGGGACGGCATTCGCCTCTCGGCCGTCTTCGATCCTGAGCTCTTCGAGCGAGCGTACGTGTCGGAGTTGCTGGAGCAGCTCGTGGGCCTGCTCGAGCAGGTCGCGAGCGCGCCGCAGCAAAGAGTCGGCTCGTATTCTCTGCTCACCGCCTCGGCCCGGCGCCTCCTGCCGGACCCCGCCGTCCCCATCCCGGAGCCGGAGGTCGGGATCGTGGCGGAGGACGTTCTTTCCTGGTCGGATCGGGCGCCTTCCGCTCCCGCGGTAGCGCAGCAGGGGCGCGTGTGGACGTACCGCGAGCTCGCCGAGTGCTCCCGCACCATCGCCGAATCCCTTCTCGAGCGGGGGCTCGAGAAAGGAGACGTCGTCGGGATCGAGGGAGGACGCAATTTCGGCCTGATCGCCAGCATGCTCGGAGTCCTCCGAAGCGGGGGCGTGATGTTGACGCTCGACCCGGCGCTCCCGCGCGAGCGTCGCCGGCTGATGCTCACGGAAGCGCGCGCTCGGTCCCTCGTGCTCGTCAACGCGCCCGCGCAGGAGGACCCCGCGGGGGACGGACCGGATCTCCTGCCGGCGATACGGGTCGATGAGAACGGCCTCTGCGCGAAGGCCGGGATGCTCGCGCCGGACGCGTCTCTTCCGCCGATCTCCCCGAACGACCCGGCGTACGTCTTCTTCACTTCCGGAACGAGCGGAGCGCCCAAGGCGGTCCTCGGGTCTCAGAAAGGACTTTCGCATTTCCTTCGATGGCAGCGGGAGGCGTTCGAAGTCGGCCCGGGCGACCGATGCGCCCAGCTGACCGCTCTCTCGTTCGACGTCCTCCTGAGAGACGTCTTTCTCCCGCTGACGAGCGGCGCCACCCTGCACCTGCCCGACGCGCACGAAGAGGCGGGGTCGAGCCGGACGGTCTCATGGCTCGAACGCGAGGGCATCACGATCCTTCACACGGTTCCGTCCGTCGCGGATTCCTGGTTAACCGCCTCGCCCGGCGGTGCGCCTCTCGCGCGGCTTCGCTGGGCCTTCCTCGCCGGAGAGCCCTTGAGCGACGCGCTCGTGCGGCGCTGGTTTTCGGCGTTTCCGAAGTCCGGACGCATCGTCAACCTCTACGGAGCGACCGAGGCCACGCTCGCGCAGTGCTTCTTCGTCGTGCCGGCGGAGCCTCCACCCGGGATCCAGCCGCTCGGCCGTCCGCTTCCCGAGACGCAGGCGCTGATCATGGCGGATGGAGAGCGGCTCTGCGGAATCGGAGAGCTGGGAGAGATCGTCCTGCGGACTCCGTTTCGAAGTCTCGGTTACTTGAACGCGCCCCGCGAGCAGCAAGAGCGGTTCGTTCCGAACCCGTTCCGGATCGCCGAAGGCGACATTCTCTACCGGACGGGTGACCGCGGCCATTACGGCATCGACGGCTCTCTAGAGATCCTCGGAAGATGGGACGACCAGGTCAAGATCCGGGGCGTGCGCGTGGAGCCGGCGGAGGTCGCATCGGTTCTCTCGGGGCATGCATCGGTCGGAAGCTGCGCCGTGATTGCGCGCGCGGACGCTCACGGGGAGACGACGCTCCTCGCCTATGTCGTCAGTCCGCGTCCGGGCCCGGAGACGGCGGCGGAGCTTCGGAGTCATCTCTCCGCTCGACTTCCCGCGGCGATGCTTCCTTCCGCGTTCGTCTTCCTGGAGCAGCTGCCGCGGAACCCGAGCGGAAAGCTCGATCGGCGCGCTCTTCCGCTCCCGGAACCGGTCTCCGAAAAGCCCGACGAGCCTCTCGAGCTGCCCCGCACACCCGTCGAAAGAACCGTCGCGACCCTGTGGACCGCCGTCCTCCGCCGGGAGCGGATCGGAATCCAAGAAGACTTCTTCGAACTCGGGGGCCATTCTCTCAGTGCCACGCAGGTGATGTCGCGGGTGAATCAGGCGTTTCGGCTCGACATGCCGGTGCGGGCGCTGTTCGAGAATCCGACTATCGCGTCGCTCTCCTCGGCGATCGAGAGTTCGTTGCTCGACGAGTGGCAGAGGGCCGCTCGAGGCGGCGCGCGAGCGCACGCGATCGAGGCGCCTCCTTCCCGGGCGAAAGAACGACTCGACGAATCGGGCGACGGCGAGCCTGCGCCCGACGCGACCGCCGGGACGTCCCGTCCGCATTCGCGTCCAGCGACGTCCCTCTCGTTTGCGCAGGAACGTCTCTGGATGCTGGACCGGGTGAACCCGGGGCTGTCCTTCTACAACATCGCCAGCGCCTTTCGTCTGATCGGTTCACTGGACGTGGAGGCGCTGGAGCGGGCGCTGGGGTCGATCGAGGAGCGGCACGAGGTGTTGCGGGCCTGCTTCGTGACGGAGGGAGGGCGGCCGGTACAGGTGATTGGGCCGGTGCGTGCGCCGGCGTTGTCGGTGGTCGATCTGAGCGCCCTGGAGGAGGGGGAGCGGGAGACAGAGGCGCGACGGATGGCCGATGAGGAGGCGAGGCGGCCCTTCGACCTTTCCCGTGGGCCGCTGGTGCGGGCCAAGCTGCTGCGGCTTTCCGGGC
>DATJZU010000067.1:0-4275 GCA_035498835.1 Thermoanaerobaculia bacterium | reverse complement strand
TGCGCTTCCTGCTCGTCTCGGGCCGGCCGCTCGAGGAGCCGGTCGCGTGGCAGGGCCCGATCGTGATGAACACGCAGGCCGAGCTGCGCCAGGCGATGTCCGAGCTCGCCGACGGGACGTTCATCAAGAGTCGCTGAAGAGAAAGCGGAGCGAGCTTCCTTCGCAACGCGACCAAGTTTCGCGACGTTCACCGAGCGAAACGACTCGCGTTGCGGGAGCCGGAGCGCCGCGAGGGAATCAGGCGAGCGGTCGAGGCCCTTTGGCCGAGTCGTCCGCCGGTGCGCGGGCGCGGATTTAGACCTAAACGAGATCAAGCGAAACGGCAGTGCGCCCGCGCAGGATCCCGAGCAAGCCGGAGCGACGGATTAGTTCAGCGGGAACGTCAGCGTGTACTGCCACGCGCCGCGGCCCACGACCATCCAGAGAGTCGTGCGGCTGTGGTCGCGGGCCAGGATCTTGTTGACGTCGGCGATCGAATTGACCTCGGTGCCGTTCAGCGCGATGATCGCGTCGCCCCGCTCGAGGCCGGCGCGCGCGGCGGCGCCGCCCGACTCGACCGTCGCGAGCCGCAGACCGTCGCGCGACTCGCGGAGCGTCACGCCGATCTCCTCGCGGAGCAGCCGCACGCCGTAGTCGGCCGGCGGTGCCTGTCCCGAGACGGTCACCGTGCGCTGCGGGCCGACGGAGCTCTTCAGCACGATCTTCATCGGTTTCCCGGGGCCGCGGGTCGAGAGCGCCGTCTCGAAGGCCTCCTCGGAGTCGACGGCCTTGTCGTCGATCGAGACGACCTGGTCGCCCGCCTTGACGCCGGCGCGGTCGGCGGGGGAGCCGGGCTCGACGCTCCGGACCCGGTAGCCGCGCGGGCGGTCCTCGTCGCGGCCGGAGATCGTGCGCCCGTGGATGCCGATCCAGACGGGCTGCACCTTCCCGAAGCGCAGCAGGTCGTCCACGATGCGGCGCGCCCGGTCCGCGGGGATGGCGAACCCGATGCCCTGGGCGCCGCCGATGATCGCGGTCGCGACGCCGATCATGTCCCCTTGGATATTGACGACGGGTCCGCCGGAGTTGCCTGGATTGATCGGCGCGTCGATCTGGAGAAAGTCGCTGTAGACGCGCTGGTTCTCGCCGGGGACGCTGCGGCCCAGGGCCGACAGCACGCCGGCCGTGACGGTGTTCGAGAGGCCGAACGGATTTCCGATCGCGACGACCGTCTCCCCGATCATGAGGTCCGAAGACGAGCCGAGCTTGATCGTCGGCAGGTTCGACACGGCGCCGCGGGCCTTGAGGACCGCGAGGTCGTTGTCGGCGTCGGATCCCACGACGTCGCAGTCGAGCTCTTTGCCGTCCTTCGTCGTCGCGATGATCTTCGACGCGCCGGAGATCACGTGGTCGTTCGTGAGGATGATGCCCTTGGGGTCGATGATGACTCCCGAGCCGAGCGACTTGGCCGGCCGGGAATCCTGCCCGAAAAAGAAGTCGTCGAAGAGGGAGCGCTGGCGGCGGACCGTCTGCTGCGCGGCGATGTTGACGACGGCCGGGGCGACCTTCTCGACCACCTCGACGACGTCGCTCCGCCGGGAGGGCAGCGGGCCGGCGGCCGCGGTCAGGGGCAGCACAGCGGCGAACAGGACGAGTGCGACTTTTCTCACGTGACGGAGAACCTTACGACAGAAAGCGACAGAAGAAAAAGCCCCGCCGCGGCGGGGGCGGCGGGGCTCGAAAATGGGAGCGGGAAGCGCTCAGCGGGCCTTGACGTCCACCGTCTTCTTCTCGCTGCCTTTGGTCTCGGCGACGGCCGAGATCTTGATCTGCCGGGGCTTGGCGTCCTCGCGCTTGGGCATCGAGATCTCGAGCAGACCGTCGGAGAAGCTCGCCTGGATGCGCTCGCGGTCCACGTTGTTGGGAAGCGTGAAGGAGCGGACGAACTGCCCGTAGGAGCGTTCCACCCGGTGGAAGTTCTTGCCGTCGCTCGCGTCCTCGAAGCGGCGCTCGCCGCGGAGAGTCAGGACCCCGCCTTCCATCTGGATCTCGATCTGATCCTGCCGGAAGCCCGGGAGCTCGGCCGTCAGGGTGATGCGGTCCTTGTCCTCGGCGATGTCGACGGGCGGCATCCAGGAGCCGAGGCTCACCTCCTCGTCCCGACTGGGAGCGGGAGAGAAGGCGCGGTCGAAGCGGCGCGCCAGGTTGCGAAACTCGCGATACGGATCCCAGGAAACCAGGTCAACCATGAGACACCTCCATGAAAAACCGAACCGGTGGTTCGGGTTGGTTGCATGTCCTCAAGCGACTTTCTCCACCACCAGCGATTCGCCGTCCTTCGAGACGTCCAGGTGCGCCTCGTCGCCGTCGGACAGCTCGTTCTTGAGAATTCGGGAAGCCAGCGCGTCGGACACCGACTTCTGGATCAGCCTCTTGAGGGGCCGGGCGCCGAACGTCGGGTCGTAGCCGCGACCGGCGAGAAACCTCAGCGCCTTCGGGCTCCAGTCGAGGGTGATGCCGCGGTCGGCCACCGTCTTCGCAAGGGACTTCAGCTGAATCTCGACGATCTTCTCGATCTCCTCGCGGGTCAGTCGGTGGAAGACGATGACGTCGTCGATGCGGTTGAAGAACTCGGGCCGGAAGTGGCGGCGCAGCTCTTCCTCGATCTTCGACTGGAGCTCCGTCTCGCTCATGCCCCCCGCCTCGGCGATCCACTGCGATCCGAGGTTGGACGTCATGATGATGACCGTGTTCTTGAACGAGACGACGCGGCCCTTGCCGTCCGTCAGGCGCCCGTCGTCGAGCACCTGCAGGAGGACGTTGAAGACGTCGGGGTGCGCCTTCTCGATCTCGTCGAAGAGGACGACGGAGTAGGGCCGCCGCCGGACGGCCTCGGTCAGCCGCCCGCCCTCTTCGTAGCCGACGTAGCCGGGCGGCGCGCCGATGAGCCGCGCGACCGAGTGCTTCTCCATGTACTCGGACATGTCGACGCGCACGATCGCGTGCTCGTCGTCGAACAGGAACTCGGCAAGCGCCTTGGCGAGCTCGGTCTTTCCGACGCCGGTCGGCCCGACGAAGATGAAGGAACCGATCGGGCGGCGCGGATCGGAGAGGCCGGCGCGCGCGCGGCGGACGGCCTCGGCCACGGCCTCGACGGCCTCCTTCTGCCCGATGACGCGCTCCCCGAGGCGGTTCTCCATCTCGAGCAGCTTCTGCGACTCCGCCTCGATCAACTTCGTGACGGGGATGCCGGTCCAGCGCGCGACGACGGCGGCGATGTCCTCCTCGCCGACCTCTTCGCGGAGCATCGGCTGGCCGCCCTTCTGCAGGTCGGCGAGACGGCCGTTCTGCGCCGCGAGCTCCTTCTCGAGCTCGGGCAGCCGCCCGTAGCGCAGCTCGGCCACGCGCTGCAGGTTGCCCTGCCGCTCGTCCTCCGCCGCCTCCTGGCGCACGCGCTCGATCGCCTCTTTGACCTGGCCGATCTTCTGGATGACTTCCTTCTCGGCGGACCACTTGGCGCGCAGCCGGCTCGCCGTCTCGCGCTCTTCGGAGAGCTGCTTCTCGATCTCCTCGAGGCGCGCGCGCGCTTCCTTGGTCTTCTCCTTGGTGAGCGCGCGCTTCTCGATGTCGAGCGACACGATGCGCCGGTCCACTTCGTCGATCTCGGCCGGGACCGAATCGATCTGCGTGCGCAGGCGCGAGGCGGCCTCGTCCACGAGGTCGATCGCCTTGTCGGGCAGGAAGCGGTCGGTGATGTATCGGGCGGAGAGCCGCGCCGCCGCCACGAGCGCCGCGTCCGTGATGCGCACGCCGTGGTGGATCTCGTAGCGTTCCTGCAGGCCGCGCAGGATCGCGATCGTGTCGTCCACCGACGGCTCGTCGACGTAGACGGGCTGGAAGCGCCGCTCGAGCGCGGCGTCCTTCTCGATGTACTTCTGGTATTCGGAGAGCGTCGTCGCGCCGATCGCGCGCAGCTCGCCGCGGGCGAGCGCGGGCTTCAACATGTTCGATGCGTCCATCGAGCCCTCGGACGCCCCGGCGCCGACGAGCGTGTGGAGCTCGTCGATGAAGAGGACGACCGTGCCCTGGGCCTCCTCGATCTCCTTGAGGACGGCCTTCAGCCGGTCCTCGAATTCGCCGCGGTACTTGGCGCCCGCGATCATCGCGCCGAGGTCGAGCGCCACGACGCGCTTGTTCTTGAGGCCCTCGGGAACGTCGCCCATGTGGATGCGGCGGGCGAGGCCCTCGACGATGGCCGTCTTGCCGACTCCGGGCTCGCCGATGAGGACGGGGTTG
>DATJZU010000066.1:0-2548 GCA_035498835.1 Thermoanaerobaculia bacterium | reverse complement strand
ATCGTCGGGAGCTCCCGGTGCGGCAGGCGCGCGCTCTCCTCCGGCGCGAGCCGCGCGACGGCGGGATCGTCCGGCGCATGGGCGTAGGGCGAGATCCCGGCCGCCGAGACCCGCGCGTCCCAGAGGTATCGCCGCTGGTCGTCGGAGAGATCCGGAGAGCGCACGAGGAGCGTCGCGCGGAACAGGGCCGCCGCGAGGATCAGGAAGGCCGGCCGCGATCCGGATAAGATCGAGCCCGCGAGGAGCGAGACGATCCCCGCGGCGGCACCGAGCGCCAGATACGCCGGCAGCCGCGTGCGTGCGTCCGGCAGGGCGGCGAGCGCGAGATAGGCCGCCTCCGCCGCGGCGAGCAGGACCCAACGCGTCGAGCGACGCGCGGAGAATCGAGCGGGATGACCAGCCACTTCGGGGAAATTGCGACGCTCAGCCTCTACTACGGGATCCTCGGCCTTCTCGCCGCCTACGGGGCGCATCGTTTGCTGATCGTCTCCCTCTATTACCGCCACCGCGGAGCGGCGGCCCGTCCCGCGGGAGCGCTCGATTCCCTCCCCCGCGTCTCGGTCCAGCTCCCGATCTTCAACGAAGTCTACGTCGTGGAGCGGCTGATCGCCGCCGCGGCCGCGCTCGACTATCCGAAGGACCGACTCGAGATTCAGATCCTCGACGACTCGACCGACGAGACGCGCGCGGTCGCCCGCGAGGCGGCCCGGCGGCTCGCGGCGCTCGGCCACGACGTCGCCTATCGGCCGCGAACGCGGCGCGACGGATTCAAGGCCGGCGCGCTGCAGGCCGGCCTCGAGAGCGCGCGCGGAGAGTTTCTCGCGATCTTCGACGCCGACTTCGTCCCGGCGCCGGACTTCCTCCGGCGCGCGATGCCGCACTTCGCCGACCCCCGCGTCGGGCTCGTGCAGGCGCGCTGGGACCATCTGAATCGCGACTACTCGCTGCTCACGCGGATCCAGTCGATCCTGCTCGACGGCCACTTCGTCATCGAGCACACGGCGCGCCACCGTTCGGGACGCTTCTTCAACTTCAACGGCACGGCCGGCGTCTGGCGGCGCCGTTGCGTCGAGGACGCCGGCGGCTGGCAGGCCGACACGCTGACGGAGGACCTCGACGCCTCGTATCGCGCCCAGCTCGCGGGCTGGCGATTCGTCTATCTCCCCGACCTGGCGGTGCCGGGCGAGCTGCCGGTCGACGTGAACGGCTTCAAGACGCAGCAACATCGGTGGACGAAGGGCTCGATCCAGACGGGACGCAAGCTGCTGCCCGCGATCCTGCGCAGCCGCCATCCGTGGCGGGTCAAGGCCGAGGCCCTCGTCCACCTGACGGGAAACTTCTCCCACGTGCTCGTAGTGCTTCTCGCGCTGCTCCTCGTGCCGGCGATCCTCATCCGCGAGCGGATCGGCTGGCAGCGGCTCATCGCGCTCGACTTTCCGCTCTTCTTCGGAGCGACGTTCTCGTTCGCGGCGTTCTACGTTTCCTCGCAGTGCGAGCTCGGGCGCGGCTGGAAGCGGACGCTGTCCGCGATGCCCTTCCTCATGTCGCTCGGGATCGGGCTGTCGCTCAACAACGCGCGCGCCGTGCTCGAGGGGCTCTTTTCCTCGGCAGGCGAGTTCGCGCGGACGCCGAAGTACCGCATCGAAGGATCCGAGGGCCGGTGGCGCGACAAGAAGTACCGGGCGCGCCGGGACGCCTTCGTGGCCGCCGAGGCGTTGCTCGCCGCCTGGTTCCTCTTCGCGACGGTCTTCGCGATGAAGGAAAACTACTGGACGGCGCTCCCCTTCCTGCTGATCTTCCTGAACGGCTTCGCCTACACCGCCGGGCTGTCGCTCTGGTCGCGCGCGCGCCCGGCGGCGAGCCCGTAGGATCGCCCCGGTGGAGGCCGTCGTCCGCGTCACCGAGATCTTCCGGTCGCTGCAGGGCGAGTCGACGCGCGCCGGTTTTCCGTGCGCGTTCATCCGCCTGACCGGATGCGCGCTGCGCTGCGTCTGGTGCGATTCGGCCTACGCCTTCCACGGAGGCGCGGACCTGCCGGTTTCGGAGGCGGCGCGCCGCGTCGCGGCGCTCGAGACGGACCTCGTCGAGGTCACGGGCGGCGAGCCGCTCGAGCAGGAGGGCGTCTATCCGCTGATGGACGCGCTCCTGGCGCAGGGGAAGACCGTCATGCTCGAGACCGGCGGCCACGTGTCGCTCGACCGTGTCGATCCGCGCGTCATCAAGATCGTGGACGTCAAGGCGCCCGGCAGCGGCATGGAGTCGGCCAACCTCCCCGAGAATCTCGAGCACCTCGGGCCTCGCGACGAGCTCAAGTTCGTCCTGGCGGGACGGCCGGACTTCGACTGGTCGCTCGATCTCGTCCGGCGAAAGGATCTGGACCGGCGCCACGTCGTGACCTTCTCGCCGGTCTGGGAGACGCTCGCGGCCCGCGACCTCGCCGGCTGGATCCGCGACAGCGGCCGCGGCATCCGCCTGGGGCTCCAGCTCCACAAGCTCCTCTGGGGCGACGTGCCCGGGCGATGAGCGCGTCACCGCGCGCGGTCGTCCT
>DATJZU010000065.1:0-7797 GCA_035498835.1 Thermoanaerobaculia bacterium | reverse complement strand
GTTTAGGTCTAAATCCGCGCCCGCGCACCGGCGGACGACTCGGCCAAAGGGCCTCGATCGTCCGCCTGGATCCCTCGCTTCGCCTCCGCTCCCGCGGCGCGAGGCTCCTCCCTCGATGACCTCGGGAGACTCCTCGCGCCGCGAGCAGAAAGTCCACTCTCGCGACAACTCGGCAAGCTCCCGTCCGATTCGAAACTCTCAGGCGAGCGGTCGAGCCCCTTGGGCGAGCCGCAAGCCGGTGCACCGGACGGCGCGCCGCCGGATTGAGCCCTACTCTTGCTCGAGGACGCGCGCCGTCAGGTGCAGATTCCCGAGCGAGCGAAGGCGATGGATCAGCGACTCTTGATGAACGTCCCGTCGGCGAGCTCGGACATCGCCTGGCGCAGCTCGGCCTGCGTGTTCATCACGATCGGGCCCTGCCACGCGACCGGCTCCTCGAGCGGCCGGCCCGAGACGAGCAGGAAGCGGATCCCCTCGTCGCCCGCCTGAACCGTCACCTCGTCGCCGCGGTCGAAGACGACGAGGGAGCGGTTGCCGACCGGGCTCGACGCAGCGCCGTCCTCGAACTCGTTCCGCACGGCCTGCGGAGCCGAAGCGTCCCGGAAGGACCCGGAGCCGTCGAAGACGTAGGCGAAGGCGTGGTGCGCGCGGTCGACCGGGATCCGCTTGCGCTGACCGGCCGGCACGGAGATGTCGAGATAGCGCGGATCCGCGGCGACGCCCTCGACCGGGCCCCGCTTGCCCCAGAACTCCCCGATGATGACGCGGGCCTTCGTGCCGTCGTCGTCCACGGCTTCCGGAATGTCGGACGCGGCGATGTCCTGGTAGCGCGGCCTCGTCATCTTGAGCGATGAGGGCAGGTTCGCCCAGAGCTGGAATCCGTGCATGCGGCCGCGCGGGTCTCCCTGCGGCATTTCCTGATGCAGGATGCCGCTGCCCGCCGTCATCCACTGGACATCACCCGCACCGAGCTTTCCTTTGTTTCCGAGGCTGTCGCCGTGCGCGACGGAGCCTGCGAGCACGTACGTGATCGTCTCGATGCCGCGGTGCGGGTGCCAGGGAAATCCGGCGAGATAGTCGGCGGGGTTCTCGTTGCGAAAGTCGTCGAGGAGCAGGAACGGATCGAACTCCTCGGTGTTTCCGAAGCCGAACGCGCGCCGCAGCTTCACGCCGGCGCCCTCCAGGGTGGGCTTCGAAGTGCGAACGCTTTTGACGGGTCTCAGGGACATGGGTCGGTCTCCTCGTCCTCCAATACGCCGATTTCAGCGCTTCCGATTCTTTTCAACCCTCTGCTCGCGGGCGCAGGCGGATCTCCGAAACGACGATCCCCCCGAGCACGAGCGCGGCTCCGGCGACGCCTCGCCGGCCCGGGCGCTCGCCGAGCAGCCACGCCGCGAGCAGCGAGGCCGCGACGGGCTCGAGCGCGAGGATGATCGCGCCGTGGATGGCGGACATGCGGCCCTGCGACCACGTCCATCCGAGGAACGCCGCGAAGGTGCCGAGCGAGCCCAGGTACACGATGCTCCAGACGAACCCGCCCGGCGTCCCCAGGGGAATGGCGCGCGCCTCGAGCGTGCCCGCGTGCGTCCCCGAGAGCGGCGCCGCGCGGAACGCGAGCGCGAGCGCGGCCGCGAGCGCGACGACGAACGAGAGCTGCACGACCGTGAGCCAGAGGGCGTCGTGCTTTCCCGCCCGCTCCGCGAGCTCGACCCCGTAGAACGCGAACACGACGCCGCACGCGGCCACCCAGATGTCTCCGCGCTGGAACGCGCCGCCGCGCCCCGGATAGGTCAGGAGCAGGAAACCGACCGACGCGAGGGCGATGCCGAGACCGTTCTCGAGGGTCGGCAGCCGGCCGGTGCGGAACACGGCGACGAACGGCGTCAGCACGACGGCGAGACCGGTCAGGAACGCGGCCTTCGTCGCCGTGGTCTCCGCCTGGCCGAGCACCTGCAAGGACATTCCCGCGGCGAGCAGAGTCCCGAGCACCGTCCCGTCGCGCAGGAGCCTCGCCGGACGCCGCCGGCGCAGGACCGCCACGGCGGCCGCGGCGAGGACGAGCGCCGTCGCGAACCTCCAGAAGAGGAGCGCGAACGGCGGCGCCGTCTCGAGCGCGTGCCGCACGACGACGAAGGAGGACCCCCAGACGACCGTGACCGCGAGCAGGACCGCGTCGGCGCGCAGCTTGCCCGGGGACGTTCGTTCCTCCTGATTCGGTCCCATCGCGCGGGTGCTCTTCGGCGCAGGCTAGCAGGTTGATGAAAAGGAATCGGCCTCGAATTGTCCCGCGGCCGCTTGTTAACATCGCCCCCCTTGAGCGACGGCACACCGGCTCCCCGCGTCCGCTTCGCGCCTTCCCCGACGGGCTCGCTCCACGTCGGCAGCGTGCGGACCGCGCTCGACAACCTGCTCTTCGCGCGGCGCGAGAAGGGCGTCTTCATCCTCCGCATCGAGGACACGGACGTCGAGCGGTCGAAGGCGGAGCTGTCGGAGCAGATCCTCTCGTCGATGAAGTGGATGGGCCTCGACTACGACGAAGGTCCCTTCTACCAGTCCCGCCGCTACGACCTCTACCGCGCCGCCGCGGAGAGGCTCCTCGCGGAAGGCAAGGCCTACCGCGCGTTCGAGACGCCTGACGAGATCGACCGCGAGCGCAAGAAGGCCGAGGCGGAGGGACGCGCCTACCGATACTCCGGCGCCGGCCGCGACATCTCCCCCGAGGAGAGCGAGCGCCGCGCGCACGCCGGCGAGCGGCACGTCGTGCGCCTCAAGATGCCGGCCGAGACCATCATCGTCCAGGACCTCATCCGCGGGCCCGTCGAGTTTCCGGCCGACGCGCTCGACGACTTCGTTCTCGTGCGCTCCGACGGGCACCCGCTCTACCACTTCAGCGTCTGCGTCGACGACACCGAGATGAAGATCACGCACGTCATCCGCGGCGACGACCATCTCGCCAACACGCCGAAGCACGTCGCGCTCTTCCGCGCCCTCGGCGCGCCGGTCCCGCAGTTCGCGCACCTCGGGATGATCCTCGGCACCGACCGCAAGAAGCTCTCGAAACGGCACGGCGCCGCGTCGGTCGAGGAGTGGCGCGACGCGGGCATCCTGCCCGAGGCGCTCTTCAACTACCTCGCGCTTCTCGGCTGGGCGCCCGGCGGCGACCGCGAGATCCTGTCGCGCGAGGAAATGGAGAAGGAGTTCTCGCTCGATCACGTGGGCGCCTCGCCGTCCGTCTTCGATCCCGAGAAGCTCCTCTGGATGAATGCGCAGTACATCGCTCGGATGCCCGGCGAGGAGCTTCTCGCGCGCGCCGCGGCGGCCGCGACACAGGAGCTGCCTCCCCGGGGCGTCGCGCTCCCCGCCATCGAGCTGCACCGGCCGCGCGTGCGGACGACGATCGAGCTCGCGCGGGCGCTCCGCTCCTATGGGCAGGATCCTCAGGAGTACGACGCCGACGGGCTCCGCAAGCAGGTCCGGCCGGAGACGCCGGCGCAGCTCGAGAAGCTCGTCGCGCGCTACGAGACGCAGACAGACTGGTCGGCCGGAGCGCTCGAGACGGCGCTTCGCGAGACGGCAGAGTCGATCGGCGTCGGCGCCGGGAAGCTCATCCATCCGGTACGCCTCGCGCTGACCGGCGTCACCGTCGGCGCGCCGCTCTTCGACGTGCTGGCGCTCCTCGGGAAGGAGACGTCGCTGCGGAGGCTCAAGAGGTTTCTGAACGCGATTGCCCGCGAAGTCAGGACTTGAGCTTGTAGTCCTCTCGGAGCCGGCGGAGCTGCTTGAGCGTCTCGCGAAGCACCGTCGTCACGCGGCTGACCTCGCGCCCGTAGTACTTGAGCTCCGCGTCGCAGTCCGTCAGCCCGTAGACGGCCTCATCCTTCTCCAGCCGGTCCTTCTCGTACGTGAGCCGCTCGATGAGCTCGTCGACCTCGGTCCGCAGGACGAACGCGATGTCGCGCACGCCGAGAAAGCGGCTGCACTGCGGGCAGTGAACCTCTTCGCTCCCGGTCTCGGGGATGCCGTCGATGACGAACTGTCGCTCGCAGCGCGGGCACTCGAAGACTTCCGGAATCATGACGTCCGAAGATGCTAGCAGGTCGGCGGCTCCCGGACTGCTGGCCTGCCGGGCAGCGTCGCGACCGGCCCGGACAGGCCCCCATGGACTTTGGTCCCACCCTCGAGATCCGACTGGAAGATAGAATGCCCGGCCAGTCGAGTTCCGTCGACTCTCCGGTGGACTTCGGGGGTGGGAAATGCGTGAACGGGCCCTGAGACGTGCCTTCGTGATCCTCGCGGCCTTCGCGACGCTCCCCCTCGGGTGCGGCAAGAAAGAGGCGCCTCCTCCTCCCCCGCCGCCCGCCGTCGAAGTCGCCCCCGTGATTCAGAAGGATGTCCCGGTCTACCAGGAGTGGATCGGCTCCCTCGACGGCTTCGTCAACGCCGAGATCCGTCCGCAGATCGAGGGCTATCTTCTCCGGCAGGTCTACAAGGAAGGCACTCTCGTCGATGCCGGCGAGACGCTCTTCGAGATCGACCCGAGAGAGTTCCAGGCAACCTACGACCAGGCCAGGGGCAGCGTCTCTCAGTACGAGGCCACGCTCGCCAACGCCAAGACCACGGTCGCGCGGTATCGGCCCCTGGCCGCGCAGAAGGCGATCAGCCAGCAGGAGCTCGACGACGCGGAGACGAAGGAGCGGACGGCGCAGGCGAACCTCGACTCCGCCCAGGCCAATCTCGAGCGGGCACGGCTGAACCTCGGATGGACCAAGATCACCTCCCCGATCCAGGGCATCGCGGGCACGGCGAAGTCCCAGGTCGGAGACCTCGTCAACCGCCTGACCGTCATGACGACCGTGTCGCAGGTCGATCCGATCAAGGTCTACTTCAACCCGAGCGAGCAGGAGTACCTGGCCTGGGTGAAGAAGTACGGACCCGTCGAGAAGTCGCTCCGCGCCGGGCCGAGCCTCGAGGAGGGCAAGCTCGAGCTCATCCTTTCGGACGGATCGACCTACGGGCATCATGGCCGGCCCTTCCTCGTCGGGCGCGAAGTGGATCCGAAGACCGGCACGATCCAGCTCGCCGGCGTCTTTCCCAACCCCGGCAACATCCTGCGGCCGGGGCAGTACGCCAAAGTGCGCGTCGCAACCGACGTCCGCAAGGCGGCGATCCTCGTGCCGCAGCGCGCGGTCTCGGAGCTCCAGGGCAGCTATCAGGTCGCCGTCGTCGGCGCCGACAACAAGGCGACGATCAAGGTCGTCAAGCCCGGCCCCGTCGAAGGAAACCTCTGGGTCATCGACGAGGGCTTGAAACCCGGCGACAAGGTCGTCGTCGAGGGAATCCAGCGCGTCCGATCCGGCATGACGGTCGTTCCGAAGGAGACCTCGTCCACGCCCGAAGCGACGCCGGCGCCGGCAGAAAAGACCGGGACCTAGGCCCGTGGGCGCCCTTTTCGTCCGGCGGCCGATCGTCGCGATCGTCATCGCCATCCTGATGACGATCGCGGGCGCCGTCGCTCTGTCGAAGCTTCCGACGGCCCAGTACCCGGACATCGTTCCGCCCCAGATCAAGATCACGACGACCTATACGGGCGCGGATGCGATCACGATCGAGCAGTCGGTCGCGACGCCACTCGAGCAGCAGATGAACGGCGTGGACAACATGATCTACATGCAGTCCACCAACGCCAACGACGGAACGATGACCGAGAACGTCACGTTCGACGTCGAGACCGACATCAACATCGACCAGGTCAACACCCAGAATCGCGTCTCGCAGGCGCAGCCGAACCTGCCGGCGGACGTCAATCAGTTCGGGTTGACGGTCAAGAAATCCACCTCGAACCCGCTGATCATGGTCGCCCTCTTTTCCCCCAAGGGCACCTACGACGCGCTCTTCCTGGGCAACTACGCGACCATCAACGTCAACGACGCGCTCTATCGCGTGCCGGGCGTCGGCCAGATCCAGAACTACGGCACGGCCGACTACGCCATGCGGATCTGGGTCAAGCCGGAACGCCTCGCGAGCCTGGGGTTGACGGTGCCGGACCTGCTGAACGCCGTGAAGCAGCAGAGCACGGTGAACCCGTCGGGCGGAATCGGCACGGAGCCTTCGCCGAAGGGGCAGGAGTTCACCTACACGGTCCGGTCGCAGGGCCGCCTCGTCTCCGGGGAAGAGTTCGGCAACGTCGTCGTGCGCCTCAATCCCGACGGCTCCGTCGTCCGCCTGAAGGACGTCAGCCGGATCGAGCTCGGCGCGCTGAACTACCAGCAGCGCGCGCGGCTGAACGGAAAGCCTTCCTGCCCGATCGGCATCTTCCAGGTTCCCGGCTCGAACGCGATCGCCGTCGCCGAGGGCGTCAAGAAGACGATGAAGGAGCTCAAGGAGCGGTTTCCGGACGACCTCGATTACGTCGTCGCCCTCGACACGACGCTGCCCGTCACGGAAGGCATCAAGGAGATCGAGCACACGCTCTTCGAGGCGATCGTCCTCGTGATCCTCGTCGTGTTCCTGTTCCTCCAGGGATGGCGCGCGACGCTGATCCCCCTGCTCGCCGTGCCCGTCTCGCTCGTCGGCACGTTCATCCTCTTTCCGATGCTCGGCTTCTCGATCAACACGCTGTCGCTCTTCGGACTCGTCCTCGCGATCGGCCTCGTCGTGGACGACGCGATCGTCGTCGTGGAGGCCGTCGAGCATCACATCGAGCACGGCCTCTCGCCCAAGGACGCGACGCTGAAGGCGATGGAGGAGGTCACCCAGCCCGTCATCGGAATCGCGCTCGTCCTCTCGGCCGTGTTCATCCCGATCGCGTTCATGGGCGGCATCCAGGGCCGGATGAGCATGCAGTTCGCCATCACGATCGCGGTCTCGGTGTTGATCTCCGCGTTCAATGCGCTCTCGCTCTCGCCCGCGCTCTGTTCGCTGATCCTGAGGCCGAAGAAGGAATCGAAGGGCCCGCTCGGCAAGTTCTTCGCCTGGTTCAACAAGGTCTTCCTGAAGATCACCGGCGGCTACGTCGATCTCTCGCGCCAACTGATTCGGAAGATGGTGATCTCCCTCGTGATCCTCGCCGGCTTCACGGCGCTTTCGGGAGTCCTCGGCAAGAAGCTCCCTTCCGGCTTCCTTCCGAACGAGGACCAGGGCTACTTTTTCCTGAACGTGCAGCTGCCCGACGCGTCTTCGCTCCAGCGGACGGACGCCGTCTGCCAGAAAATCGAGAAGATCCTCGGCGAAACCAAGGGCGTGAAGTACGTCACGACGATCGCGGGATACAGCCTCCTCTCCGGCGCCTCCGCGCCGTACACGGCCTTCTATTTCGTCGCGCTCGATCCCTGGGATGAACGCAAGGGCGACGACATGCTGGCGTCGGCGATCGTCCGCCGCTTGAACGGCGTGATGCGCTCCCAGGTCCTCGAGGCGAACGTCGTCGCGTTCGAGCCGCCGGCCATCCAGGGCCTCGGCACCGGCGGCGGCTTCTCCTTCTGGCTCCAGGACCGCAGCGGCGGCTCGGTCGATTTCCTGAATCAGAACCTCCAGAAGTTCCTCGAGGCGGCGAGAAAGCGCCCCGAGCTCGCCAACGTCAACAGCGTCTGGCGCGCTTCGGTGCCCCAGATCTACGCCGACATCAATCGGGACAAGGTGCTGAAGCAGGGCATCGCAGTCGGCGACGTCTATCAGTCGCTCCAGGCGTTTCTCGGCGGCATCTACGTGAACCAGTTCAACCGTTTCGGGCGCCAGTGGAAGGTCTTCCTGCAGGCCGAGGCTTCCGGGCGCGTCAAGCCGGAAGACATCAACCAGTTC
>DATJZU010000064.1:0-13667 GCA_035498835.1 Thermoanaerobaculia bacterium | reverse complement strand
CGGTTGCTGTTGAAGTCGAGCGAGTGGTCGTACTTGAACGGCCACGTCGCCTCTTCCTTCTGGCGGGTGGCGGCGATGAACTCGCCGATCGTCTCGACGGTGATCCGCGCGGCGACCTCGCCGGCGGCGTGTCCGCCCATGCCGTCGGCCACGATGAAGAGCCCGTCCGGGATCTCGAGCGCGAAAGCGTCCTCGTTGTGCTTGCGCTTCCGGCCGACGTCGGTCAACCCGAACGCTTCGATCGACAGCATGCTCAGGACTTGACGGCGCGCTTCGCGCGAACTTCGTCGAGAGCCCGCCGGACCTCTCCCGCCGAGGGATCCCAGCGGAGCGCCTCCTGATACGCCTTCTCCGCCTTCACGAGCAGGCCGGCCTGGCGAAACACCGTGCCGGCGTCTTTCAACAGACTGACGTTGTGAGGCTCGAGCACGATCGCCGTCTCCAGGGCCTTGACGGCGGTTCGCATGTCCCCCGACCGCGCGGACGCGAGGCCCAGATAGTGCTGCGCCTTGGCGTCGTTGGGATTGCGGTGAACGGCGAGCTGGAAGTTTCCCGCCGCATCGGCGAACTGACGCTCCTTGTAGGCCTGCATGCCCTGGGCCAGGAGACTCTGGGTGACGTCGTCCGCGTCGGCCGACGCGGCGCCGCTCGCCTTGAAGGCCTGCTCGAAGTCATAGGCCTTCCGGCGTTCGGGGTTCGTCAGCACGTTGACGGCCTCGGTCAGGGTCTGGAAATGCGCCTCGGCCTCGGCCTTGGCTTCCCGAGGCGCCCGGTCCGGGTGGGCCTCCCGGGCCAGCGCCCGAAAACGGTCTCGAATTTCGTGATCGTTCGCTTCTCGATTGACGCCCAGCAGGGCGTAGTAGTCGACGTCTCGGGACATTGGTTTGCGAAAATTTTACGGCATGCGCCCGCGAGCGCCGCGCCTTATTGGAGGCTAAAGATACGGGAAAACCGAGGGGCGCGGCAAGGGCCGCGGAAGCCGCGCGGGGCGCCGGTTCGGGCGCGCACCGCCCGTTTCGAGGCGTCAGCGCTGCTTTTCGGCGAGAAGCTTCTTCGCCGTCAGGCGCACTCCCTCGGGCAGGTTGGGGTCGCGCATCACCGCTTTCAGCTCGCGAACGGCCAGATGCTTGATCAGCGGCAGCGTGAGGGCGATCGGGACGGCCGGATTCTTCACGAGCGCCACCATCACGGCCTGCTTGCGAATCCACTCGCGATTCCCGGCGATCCTCCGGAAGATCTCGGCGTCCAGATGGCGCATCGAGGAGAAGGCCTCGATTTCGGCGACCGTCAGGCCCCGCGACTTCAGAACGGCCTGGCCGACGAGCGTGTTCGAGTCGCCGATCAGGATCCGGCGCTCTTCCTTTCCGCCCGAGTAGGCGAGGTTCACCTTCTCCTGCACGGTCATCACCCCGATCCGCCGGAAGAGGATGCCGCCCGTCGCGATCTGATCGTCGTCCGGCGTCGCCTCGCCTTCGGCCGCCGGCTCCTCCTCGCCCGCTTCGGTCTCGCCCGCCTCCGCGGCCGCCCGCGCCGTGTCCTCCGCTTCGATCGCTTCCTGGATCCGCCGCTCCTCCGCCTGTCGTCGGCGCTCCCCCTTGTCGAAGAACTCCTCCCGGGTCTCGCTGAGCCGCCGGCGGCTCTCCGAGGTCAGGTCCGGGTTTTCGAAGAGGGCGTCGATGAGCGCCGGAAGACGCAGCAGCCGGACCTGGTTGACGACGAGCGCATCCTGCGGCGAGCCGGTCGTTGTGCGCGCCAGCCGCAGGAGCGTCTGGTCGTCCACGTTCCGATGCCGGATGGCCCGCTCGAGCACCGCGCCGTCGTTGCAATACCGCGTCAGGGTGTCGATCTCGACGCCCGTCGGGTCGGCGGTTTCCAGGAATCGCGAGAGGTCGTCCGGGGGCCGCGCGGCGAGGGTGGCGCGCGCGGTCTCGGCCGTCTCGGCGTCCGGATCGTCGAGCACGGCGAGCAGCGCACGCATCTGCCCGTCGTGATCGAGCGGCAGGAGGCCGCGTGCGGCGAAGCGCCGGATCTCGGGAGCGGCCTCTCCCGACCGCAGCAGGGAGAGGAGGTCGAGATTTTCCGCCGGGAGAGGTTCGGCCAAGGGCGCGCCGCCCGAGGCGCCTAGCCCCGCGCCGGCGAGCCGGGCAGCAGCAGGTTGCGCACGACCTTGCCTTCGCCGCCCAGGCGGTCGAGGGCGCGCCCGTCCACCGTCACGCGCACCGCGCCCGCGTTTCCGAGCGTGAGCCGGAATCCCTCCTGCGCCTCGAAGCGCTTCGACTCGCCCTGGCGGGCGAGGCCGGAGAACACCATGCGGCCGTCGGCCTCGAGCTGCGTCCAGGAGTCGCCGTCGAACTCGAGGAGCAGCGAGACGTGGCCGGCGGCAGCCGGGGGCGCGGCGCCGGCAGCGGGCACCGGAGCCGCCGCCGGCTCGAGCCGCATCGCGGGAGTGGGCTCGCTCGAGAACGTCACGTTCTTCAGCGCCGGCGCCGCGGCGCGCAGCGCCGCGTGTCCGCGGAACGCGAGCGGGCGGCGCTCGGGATTCGCGATGAGCCCGAGGAGAAGGAGCAGGCCCGTCACCCCGCCGACGATCGTGCCGGCGGTCGCGCGGCGGCTTCTCCAGAAGCGCGAGCGCGGCCGCGGCCTCTTCGGACCGGGCCCGTCGGGCGGCGTGCCCGCGAGGTCCGCGAGATACGCGTTGACCTTCTCCTCGGGATCGATGCCGAGGTGCCCCGCGTACGCGCGGATGAAGCCGCGCGTGAACGTCGGCGGCGGAAGTTTGCGCAGGTCGCCGTATTCGAGCGCCTGGAGAAGGCGCAGGGAGATCTTCGTCGCCGACGAGATCTCTTCGAGCGAGATCTCCCGAACGACGCGTTCTCGCCGGAGCTCCTCTCCGAAGCTCATGGCAGGCGGTCCCGTCGTGCCTTTAGAACCCATCGGTGGGGGAAAAATCATGCTAGACCTGCCGGGCGCGATCCGCAAGGACTCTTTCGGCGCAGGCCTTCAAAATCACCGGGACACCGGGATTCCGGCACAGTCCCTCGAGGTCCTGCCGGGAGGCGCGGGTCAGCAGGGACAGGGCGCCCGAAACCGGGAGCGCGGCGTTGCGCAGCAGCGCGCTTCGGACGGACGGACGCAGGCTCCAGCGCGGGTGCGCCGCGATGACCTCGAGCACGGCGGCGCGCGCGCCGGGCCGCGCGGCGGCCTGGACGACGTCCGGCTCGGTCGCGAACCGGTTGTCGAGAAGGGCCGCGACGACCCTCGGGTCGGGGTCGAATCGCAGGACCACCAACGTGCCCCGCCCCACGGTCCGGGCCAGGTCGATCCGTTCCGCCAGGGCCATCTCGGGAAGCCTCCGGAGGAGGTCCCGGTCCGCCGCGCGCCGGACCTCGGGGTGCACGCGGGCGTTGGCGGAGAGGGCGGCCAGATCGCGCCAGAAGAGCGTGCCGACGAGCGACAGGGCCGCCGAGCGGGGCGTCCGGGGATGGGCGGCGAGGGCCATTCGGACGGCGTGGTATCGGCGCGCGCCGCGGTCCTCCAGGAGCTCGTCGAGCATCTCCGGAGGCAGGTCCGCCCGCCGGAGCAGCTTCAGGAAGTGCCCTTCCGGGCGCATGCGTCGAGTTTAGGGCTCTCCGCGCCGGCAGGCGCCGGCGAGCTCGCGGGCCAGGCGCTCGACTGACCGATCGCGGTCCGGACCCGCCCGCTCGGCCGCAGCCACGAGGGCCGATCCGACGACGACGCCGTCCGCGAGCCGCGCCGCCTGCCGCGCCGACTCGGGCGTCGAGATCCCGAATCCGATCGCGATCGGCAGATCGCCGGCCGCCCGGCGCGCGCGCCGCACCGTCGCCGCGAGATCGCGCGGGAGGCTCGTCCGGGCTCCCGTCGTGCCCGGCCGCGAGACGACGTAGAGGAAGCCCGAAGAAAGGCGCGCGGCGGCGCGCATCCGTGCGGCGGGCGACGTGGGCGAGACGAGGAAGACCGTGGCGAGGCCGCCGGCGCGCAGTGTCGCCGAGATCTCCGGCGCCTCCTCGGGAGGCAGGTCGGTCACGAGCACGGCGTCGAAGCCCGCCGCTTTCGCTTCTCCCGCGGCGCGGGCGATGCCGCGGCGGTGCAGGGGGTTGAGGTACGTGAAGAGGAGGAGCGCGAGGCGCGTCTCGCGGCGGATCCGACGCGCGATCTCGAACACGCGCGGGAGCGTCGTCCCGGCCGCGAGCGCCCGCGACGCCGCGCGCTGGAGCACGGGGCCATCGGCGATCGGGTCCGTGAAGGGAACGCCGAGCTCGAGCACATCGGCGCCCGCCCGCTCGAGCGCGCGGGCCAGCGCGGCCGTCGTGTCGGCATCGGGGTCGCCGGCGGTCAGATAGGCGAGGAAGGCGGCCCGCCCCTCGCGCCGGGCGGCCGCGAATGCGTCGGCGAGGCCGCTCACGCCGGGGACCCGCGCAGGCGCGCGTATTCCTCGAGATCCTTGTCGCCGCGGCCAGAGAGGTTCACGAGCACCCAGCGGCTGCGGGGCATCTTCGATGCGAGCTTCGAGGCATACGCGACGGCATGCGCGCTCTCGAGGGCCGGCAGGATCCCCTCGGAGCGCGAGAGCGATTCGAAGGCGTCGAGCGCCTCGTCGTCCGAGACGGCGACGTAGGTCACGCGGCCGCGTGCGGCGAGATCCGCGTGCTCGGGGCCCACGGCCGGATAGTCGAGGCCGGCCGAGACGGAGTGGGTCGGAAGGATCTGTCCCGCCTCGTCCTGGAGAAGCATCGTGCGCGTCCCGTGCAGGACGCCGAGCGTGCCGCCCGAGAATCGCGCCGCGTGCTCCCCCGGCCCCGGCCCGCGGCCTCCCGCCTCCACGCCGTAGAGCTTCGTCTTCGAGTTCGAACCGAGGAACGCCGAGAAGAGGCCGATCGCGTTCGAGCCGCCCCCGACGCACGCGACCGCCGCGTCGGGGTCCCGGCGCGCGATCCGGCGGAACTGCCTGCGCGCCTCGCGGCCGATGACGGACTGAAACTCCCGGACCATCGTCGGATACGGATGCGGCCCGAGCGCCGATCCGAGGACGTAGTGCGTCGTCGCGACGTTCTCGCTCCAGTCGCGCATCGCTTCGTTGATCGCGTCCTTGAGCGTCCGAGAGCCCGAGTCGACCGCGATCACCTCGGCGCCGAGCAGGCGCATCCGCAGGACGTTCGGCGCCTGGCGCGCCATGTCGACCGACCCCATGTAGACGCGGCACGGCAGCCCGATCTTCGCCGCCGCAGACGCCGTCGCGACGCCGTGCTGCCCCGCGCCGGTCTCCGCGATGACGCGGCGCTTCCCCATCCGCCGCGCGAGGAGCACCTGCCCGAGCGCGTTGTTGAGCTTGTGCGCGCCCGTGTGGAGGAGGTCCTCGCGCTTCAACGCGATGCGCGCGCCCGGACTCCCGCCGGACAGGCGATCCGCGACCGTGATAGGCGTGGGTCGCCCCGCGTAGGTCGACAACAGCGCGTCGAGCTCCGACCGAAACCGCCGGTCGCGTCGCCAGCGTTCGAACGCGCGCTCGAGCTCCTCGAGCGGCGCCATCAGGGTCTCGGGCGCGAAGCGGCCGCCGTACTCGCCGAAGTAGCCGGGCCGCGCGGAGGTCTTACAGCGCGGCGCCATCCGCGCTCCGCACCGCGTCGAAGAAGCGGCGCATCTTCTGCGGGTCCTTGACCCCGGGCGAGCTCTCGACGCCGGACGCGACGTCCACGCCCCAGGGCCGCACGCGGCGAATCGCTTCGGCCACGTTGCCGGGATCGAGGCCGCCGGCGAGAAGGACCGGCGCGCCGAACGAGCGCCCGGCGACGAGGCTCCAGTCGAAGCGCTTGCCGGTCCCTCCGGCGCGGCCCGGAACGCGCACGTCGAAGAGAACGGCCTTGCACTTCGAAAGCAGGTCCGGGGGCGGCGGCTTCGGGGCCGAGAGCCCCATGTGCGCGACGGCGACGACCGGGACGCCGTACGCGCCTGGATCCTCGGGCGTCAGCCGCCGGTGAATCTGCACGAGATCGAGACAGGCCGCATCGACCGCCTCGCGGATCATCGCCGGCCCCTCCGACACGAAGACGCCGACGCGCACGACGCCGTCGCCCGCGGCCGAGGCGAGACGCCGCGCGGTCTCGGGGCTGACGCGCCGCGGAGACTCCGCCGAGAAGTTGAAGCCGACCCAGGCCGCGCCGAGCTCTCCGGCGAGCACCGCGTCCTCGGGCCGCGTCAGGCCGCAGATCTTGACGGCCGTCACGAGCGCAGCTCCCGCAGGAGCTCGACGGGGTCCTCGGCGCGCAGGAGCGTCTCGCCCACGAGGAACGCGCCGTAGCCGGCCGCCGCAAGACGCGCCACGTCCTCGCGCGAGCGGATGCCGCTCTCCGCGAGGCGCACCGGGCCCGGCGGGATCTCCGCGGCGAGCGCCTCGAGCCGCGCCAGGTCCGTCGTGAAGGTCGCGAGGTCCCTCGCGTTGACGCCCAGAACGTCCGGCGCCGCCGCGGCGGCGCGGCGGATTTCCTCGGTGTCGTGCGCCTCCGCCACGACCGCGAGACCGCGGGCGCGCGCCGCGGCGGCAAGCCGCGCGAGGTCCCCGTCGGAGAGCGCCCGCACGATCAGCAGGATCCCATCCGCCCCCAGCGCGGCCGCGAAGTCGAGCTGCGCCTCGTCCACGACGAAATCCTTCATGAGCGCCGGGAGGCCCGCGATCTTCTTCGCGCGCGGGAGCCATTCGGGCCGGCCGCCGAAGAAGTCCTGCTCGATGACGACCGAAAGGGCCGCCGCGTGGCCCCGGCGGTACATCAGCGCGATCGTCTCCAGACGCCCTTCGGTTTCCGCCACGATCTCCCCGGCCGACGGAGAGCGGCGTTTGATCTCGGCCACGATGCGGACGCCGGGTGAGCGCAGCGCCTCGACGAACCTCCGTCCGTCCGAGGGCCGCTCCGCCGATCCGCCGGCTCGGGCCGCGTACTCGCCCCGCGAGATCCGCTCGCGCTTGGCGGCGAGGATCTGCTCCAGGAAGCCGCCGCTCATGCCGGCCGCGCGGCGGTCGCGCCGGCCCGGGCATCGCGCGACGCGTCGCGAAGCGCCTCGAAGACGGCGAGCGCGGCGCCGGAGTCGATCGCGCGCCGACCGCGCTCGTAGCCGTCCGGCAGGTCCTGCGCGCGCCCCGCGACGGCGAGCGCGAGCGCGGCGTTCAGGAGCGCCGTCTCGCGGAGCGCGCCGGCCTCCCCCTCGAGCAGTCGCCGGAGCATCGCGGCGTTGCCGTCCGCGTCCGATCCCGCGAGCTCGGCCATCCCGACCGCGCGCTGCCGCAGCGTCGCGGGGTCGTAGCGCCAGGGCCGCGTCCAGCCCTCCTGGATCTCCACGCCGAACGCGGCGACTCCCGGCACGAGCTCGTCGAGCCCGTTCTCCGAATGGAACACGACGGCGTGCTCCGTGCCGAGCGACGCGAGCGCGTCCGACAGAAGGCGCACGAGCTCCGGACGCCCCACACCGATCATCTGGCGCGAGGCGCCGGCCGGGTTGGCCAGCGGCCCGAGCGCGTTGAAGATCGTGCGCACGCCGAGCTCGCGGCGCACCGTCCCGAGCTCCTTCATCGCCGGATGGAAGGACGGCGCGAAGAGGAACACGAGTCCGACGTCGTCGAGAATCCGCCCGGCGCCCGCCGGATCGAGGTCGACGGTCACGCCGCAGGCCGCGAGGACGTCCGCAGACCCCACGCGCGAGGTGATCGAGCGGTTCCCGTGCTTGGCCACCGACGCGCCGGCGCCCGCCGCCACGATCGCCGTCGCGGTCGAGAGGTTGAAGAGGTCGCGCCCGATCCCGCCCGGACCGCAGGTGTCGAGCAGCGGCTGCCGGCGGCTCTCGACGCGGCGCATCCGTGCCCGCAGCGCCGCCACCGCGCCGGCGACCTCGTCGGCGGTCTCCCCGCGCGCCGCGATGCCGAGAAGAATCGCGCCCTTCTGGGCCTCCGTGGCCTTGCCGTCCATGAGGTCCAGGAAGACTTCCTCGGCGAGCGCGCGAGAGAGGGTTTGGCGCGCGGCGACGATCTTCAGGCCGTCGGCAACGCGCGGGGTCACGCGGCGCCTCCCTGCGCGCGCGCGCTCGCAATTGCCACGAAGTTCGCCAACAGCTTCTCCCCTTCCGGCGTCAGGACGGACTCGGGATGAAACTGGACGCCGAAGACCGGGAGCGCGCGGTGCGCGAGTCCCATGACGAGGCCGTCGTCGCTCCGGGCGGTGACCCGCAGATCGTCCGGCAATCCCTCCTCGCGCACGACGAGCGAATGGTACCGCGCGGCCGGAAACGGGCTCGGAAGTCCCGCGAAGATTCCGCGGCCGTCGTGCGATACGTCCGAGCTCTTCCCGTGGCGCGGCGTCGCGCGCTCGACCCGGGCGCCGTGCAGCGCGCCGAGCGCCTGATGCCCGAGGCAGACGCCGAGGAGCGGAATGCGCCGCCGCTCCGCGGCCGAGATCATCGCCATCGACCGCCCCGCGTCCTCGGGACGGCCGGGCCCGGGCGAGACGACGACGGCGGCCGGTCGCCGCGTCACGACCGCGTCGGGATCGAACCGGTCGTTGCGCGCGACTTCGATTTCCGGATCCAGCTTTCCCAGGGCCTGGACGAGATTCCAGGTGAAGGAGTCGTAGTTGTCGACGACGAAGATCATCCCCCGCCCCGCGACCAGGCGCGCGCGATCTCGATCGCCCGGAAGAGCGCCGCCGCCTTGCTCTCCGCCTCGCGATATTCCCGCTCGGGCACCGAGTCGGCCACGATGCCGGCGCCCGCCTGCACGCGGCAGACGCCGTCCTCGACGACCGCCGTGCGGATGGCGATCGCCATGTCGAGGTTGCCCGCGTGGTCGAGGTAGCCCACGGCACCGCCGTAGACGCCGCGCCGCGCGCCTTCCCATTCATCGATGCGCTCCATGGCGCGGATCTTTGGCGCGCCCGTGAGCGTCCCCGCCGGAAAGCATGCCGCGAGCGCGTCGAGCGCGGACCGGGGCGCCGCCAGGCGGCCGGAGACGTCGGAGACCAGATGCTGCACGTGCGAGAACTTCTCGATCGCCGAATACCGGTCCACGGTGACACTCCCGATCTCGCAGACGCGCCCGAGGTCGTTGCGCGAGAGATCCACCAGCATCACGTGCTCGGCGCGCTCCTTCGGGTCGGCCGACAACGCCTCTGCCAGCCGCGCGTCCTCGCCGGGCGTCGCCCCGCGCGGCGCGGTGCCGGCGACCGGCCGCGTCTCGACCCGCCGGCCGCGGCAGCGCACGAGCATCTCCGGCGACGCGCCGAAGACGACGGCGTCCCGCGTCTGGAGATAGAAGAGGTAGGGCGACGGGTTGAGCACGCGCAGCGCCCGGTAGGCGTCGAACGGATCGGCGCCGAGGGGCGCGGTCCAGCGCTGCGACAGGACGACCTGGTAGAGGTCGCCGGCGAAGATCGCTTCCCGCGCGAGGGCCACTTTCTCGAGGAACTCCTCGCGCGACAGAAGCGCCTTCCAACCGTCGGGCGGCGCCGCCTCGCCGACGATATCGGGCATTCGGCGGACGGGACCGCCGGCCGGTGCGCCGGCGAGAAACCCCTCGAGACGGTCGAGGCGCGCCGCGGCGCGGCCGGCCTCGGCCTCTTCTTCGCCCGGACGCTCCGGCGCGAGCTCGGTCAGCAGGAGCAGTCGGCGCCGCAGATGGTCGAACGCGACGACCGCATCGAAGTGGAGGAAGAGGCCGTCGGGAATCCGGCCCTCGCGCGGATGGCGGTCCGGGATCGCCTCGAAGAGACGCACGGCGTCGTACCCGAGCCACCCGACCGCGCCCCCGGAGAGCGGCGGCAGGTCCGGATCGGGCACGAAGCCCTCGCGGACGACGAGTCGCTCGAGGGCCGCGAGAGGCGCCTCGCCCGAGGAAGCCGCGCTCGCGCTCCCGATCTCGAAGCGCGCGACCGGATCGCAGCCGAGGAACGTGTAGCGGCCGGTCTCGCCGGCCTCGACGCTCTCGAGGAGAAAGCACTCGCGGCCGTCGCGGCGCATGCGGTCGAGCAGCGCGACCGGCGTCATGGTGTCCGCCGCGAAGACGCGCGCCACCGGCACGACCGCGCCGGCGCGGGCTTTCTCCGCGAATTGTCGTCGCTCGGCCTCGCGGGCGTTCACGCGGCCCCCTTCGGGAGGAGCGCCGAGATCTCCTCGAGCGTCGCATCCTCCGATCCGAAGAGCCGCGCCTGGCGCACGGCCTGGGCGGCGAACATCTGCAGTCCCTCGACGACCGGACAGCGTGCCGCGCGCGCCGCGGCGATTGTCGGCGTCTCCGAGCCGTCCCGCCGGTAGACGCAGTCGAAGACGAGCGGGCGATTCTCGAGGACAGCGCGCGGGAAGGCCGCCGGATCGCCGGGCCGCGACCCGACGGGGGTCGCGTTGAGATACAGGTCGGCCTCGCTCGCCGGAAGATCCGCGAGGGCCAGCGAGTCGACGTGCATCGCGTTCGCCAGCGCGTCTGCCGCGGCGTCGTCGCGGCCCGCGACGAGCACCTCGTATCCGAGGCGGCGCGCCGCGAGCACCGCCGCGCGCGCGGTTCCGCCGGTGCCGAGGATCACCACCGTGCGCCCCTCCCCCGTATCGTGATCGGCCAGCGGATCGAAGATCCCGTCGACGTCCGTGTTCTCGGCGCGCCAGCTTCCGGCGGCGCGCACGAGCGTGTTCGCCGCCTTCGTCTGCGCGACGTCCTCCGACCCGCGCGCCGACGCGGCCGCCGCGACTTTCCAGGGATGCGTGATCGAGAAGCCGCGGAAGGCGGGGTCGAAGGAGAGGCCCTGCGGGCGCGCGCGGTCCCAGTCGGCGAGCGGCAGCGGGAGGTAGAGGTGCGGCAGCGAACGCGCGCGGAAGAGGGCGTTGTGGACGCGCGGCGAGAGCGACCCCGCGACGTCGGCGCCGACGATGCCGTAGAGCGCGTCGATTCGGCGAGGCGCGTCGACCGCGTAGACGTCGAAGAGGTCCTCGAGCGGAATCTGTCCCGGAGCCGTCGCCGCCTCGACCGGCCCATACACGAGCGCGGCGCCCGAGAGCGCGGAGAGCACGCGGCCGGGCGGGCTGGCGGGTCCCATGGGAAAGATCGCCGCGGAGTGCCGCGCCTCGCGCGCCTGGATGGCCGCCACGGCAAGGCTCGCCGGGAGGTCCGCCGCTCCGCACACGAGCTTGACCGCGCGCGCGCCGGCGGCGCGCATCGCCGTCAGCCGCTCGGCCCAGTCGGACGGCAGGCCGAAGGGCGCGTGGTGCGACACGATGACGCGGCGCCGGTCGGTGAGCTCGGACGGGTCGGCGAGCAGGCCGCTCGCGTGCTCGACGTCCACCGTGGCGCCGGCGGCGTGCGCCTCCCGGACGAGGCGCCGATAGTCCTCGGCGGAGCCCGAGAAGTCGCCTCCCTCGGCGCGCGTTCGCCAGGTCGTGATGATCGGCCGCGGGTCGAGCTCGAGGAGGCGCGCGATCGGGATCGGCGAGACGGCGCGGTCGAGCCGCATCTCGATCGCCGTCGCTTTCGCCGGCACGCTCGCGACGAGGCGGCGCGCGTCGTCGAGGTCGCGCGGGGCGAGCGACGCGACGTACGACGGAATCGAAACGATCCTTTCGCTCAAAACGAAAACCCCCGAGCCCATCCGGGCCGGGGGTTCCATTCTGCCGTCTCTGGTTTCGCCCCGCCCGAACGAATTCGGCAGGGCGCACGCCGCCCTACCGGGTTGCCTCCCGCCACCACCACGACCGAGCCGAGCGAATCTTCATGGGCCGGAGGATCATCCTGTAAAAGATCGGCCGAAGTCAATTCGCGGGGACCGGAGTCTTGGTCGGCGCCGGTGTGGGCGAGGCCGTCGGCGCAACGGCCCGGCGGTCGGCGCGCGTCGAGAAAGAGAGCGGCAGGTTCAGACCGGTCTCCGACGACGGCGCCTTGCCCTGGAACGCGATCTCGATCGACGATCCGGTCCGGCGGTACGAGTAGCGCTCGCCGGGACACGCGCGCGAGGCGTCGTCCTCGAGGGTCGCGAGCCACTTGCCGTCGTGGGAGCCGGCGCGCGCGAGGCGCAGCTCGAGGATCTTCGACGTCAGCTCAGAGTCGATCGCCGTCCTCCCCGCGCGCTCGAGCGTATTGCGAAGAGTCGGCACCTCCATGTCGGTCATGATCCGCGCGAAGTCCGCCGACTCCCCGCCCAAGTCGGCGCGGCGATACTCCTCGATCATCGGCCGCGCGATCTCGTCGTTCGGAATGTCCGCGAGAGCGCACGGCGCGACATGACGGAGCGGCTCGGCGGCGGCCTTGCGGGCGCGAACGCTCGCTTCTAGGCTCCACGGCTCTCCTTCGAAGGTGTCGAGAGCCCGGGCCCACGGATCGTCGCGCGACAGGCGATCGAGCCACGAGACGGGCGGCTCGCGCACCTTTCGAAGCGTTCCCGTCTGCATCTTCATGACGGCGACCGAGAGCAGATCGTCGATCAGCTGGGAGCCGCGCGCATAGGACTCGAAGACGGACCAGGAAGCTTCCAGAAACCGAGCGATCTCGTCGGTTCGGCCTCGTCGCTCCGCGGAGAGCGCCGCGGCGAGCAGGAGTCGATCCAGCCGCATGAGCGCGAGGGCGCGCGGTGCGAGACCCTCCCGCGAGCTGATCGGCCTCGACCACTCCGGCACTCCCTTCTCGAGCGCCGCGACGACCGGCCACAGAGCGCCCTGCCGGCTCTCGAGAAAGTCCCGCAAGCTCCTCGGCTCCTCGCCGATCGAGTCGTCCGCGACGGAGAGCTGCGCGTTGAGCCAGCCGCCCGCGCCCGACGCGGTGAACGCCGCAATGCTCTCGGGCGAGGCGCGGGCGAAGCGCGAGTCGTCCGGCTCGATCTCGATGCCGAGCACCGGGCCCGTCCGAGAGAGCTCGTCGGCGACCGAGTTCCTGGCCGGGCCCGACGGCTTCGGGACGAGATCCGCGGCGCGCGGTGCCGGCGTCGTCTGTCCCGACGCGACCGCCGCAGCCAGAGCGATGACGAACGCCGCGGCGACACGTCTCATGCCCTCTTCCACCTCGTGCCCGCCGGGCTGTCCTCGAGGAGAATGCCGCGGCCCGCGAGCTCCTTGCGGATCCGGTCGGCCTCGGCGAAGTCGCGTCGCTTGCGCGCGTCGTTGCGGGCCGCGATCTGCGACTCGATCTCCTCGGGCAAGGCTTCGGCGGCCTTCGGCAGGATTCCAAAGACGCGGTCCGCGGCCGTAATCGCCGACCTCGCCTCCGCGGCGCCCCCGGCATCGAGCGTCCCGTCGTCGATCGCGGCATTCACCTCCCGCACGAACGTGAAGAGCGCGGCCTGCGCCTCGGCCGTGTTCAGGTCGTCGTCGAGAGCGGCGCCAAACTCCTGCCGCAGCCGTGCCGCGCGCTCCGGGGCCGGGAACGCGCCGCCCGTCTTCTTGCCCGACGCGACGATCTCGTCGAGACGCGCCGCCGCCGTGCGAACGCGCGCCACCGCCGCCGCCGCGCCCGCGAGCCCGTCCCAGGTGAAGTTCAGCTTCTTGCGGTACGGGACGGACAGGAAGAGATAGCGGACGGCCGCGGGATCATCGCGTTTCGCCAGCACGTCGGCGAGCGTGAAGAAGTTCCCCTTCGATTTCGCCATCTTCTCGCCGTCCACGACGAGGTGCTCGGCGTGCATCCACAGGTTCACGAA
>DATJZU010000063.1:0-18042 GCA_035498835.1 Thermoanaerobaculia bacterium | reverse complement strand
TACTACCTTCACGAGCGGGACCCCGTACGGCATCCCGAGCATGCGTTTGGAGCCCGAACCGTCGGCATGCTGATGATCGTCATCGGCCTCCTGTCGCTCGGACTGGCGGCGGTGCAGCATCGACAGCAACTGAAGCTCTTGCGCGCGCACTACGCCGCGCCGCCTTCCCTGTCTCAGTGGGTGGGCGTCCTCGTCGCGGTCCTGGGCGTGGTCGCGCTGCTCGCGGCGGCATTCCACACCTAGGACACCTTGAGTTGCGCGGGCCGCACTTACGAGTGGCCCGCCATTCCGAGGCGCCGGGGATCAGGGTATCGTGCCGGCCTGGGGGAACGAGCCATCGATCTTCGGCGGGTCGGAATCGTGGTCGCGCTCGCGCTCGCGCTTTCGGGATGCCGGCGCGCGCCCGCCGGCCGCGCGCCCGCGTCGCATGCGAAGGCGGCCGCGCCTCCTGCTCCCGCGGCGGTCTTCGTGGGCCGTCCGGCGTGCGAGAAATGCCATGCCGAGGAGGCGAGGCGCTGGGCGGGATCGCACCATGCCCTGGCAATGCAGCCGGCGGACGAGAAAACCGTCCTCGGAGACTTCCACGATGCGCGCTTCACGCACTTCGGGGTGACGTCCACGTTTTTCCGGCGCGGCGGCAAGTTCTTCGCGCGCACGGACGGTCCCGACGGGAGGCTCCACGACTACGAGATCGCCTACACGTTCGGCGTCTACCCGCTGCAGCAGTACCTGATCACGTTCCCCGGGGGGCGCTACCAGGCCTTGAACGTCTGCTGGGATACACGGCCGGCCAAGGAGGGCGGTCAACGCTGGTTTCACCTCTACCCGAAGGAGGAGGTCGCGCACGACGACCCGCTGCACTGGACGGGGCCGTATCAGAACTGGAACTTCATGTGCGCGGAGTGCCACTCGACCAACGTCCGGAAGGGCTTCTCCCCCGCCACCGACAGCTACGCCACGACCTTCTCCGAGATCGACGTCTCCTGCGAGGCGTGCCACGGTCCGGGCTCGGCGCATGCCGCGTGGGGAGAGGCGGTCCGCGCGGGAAAGGCGAAGCCGACCGACGCGGACAAGGGCCTGGTGTTCGCCCTGGGAGATCCGGTCAAGGCCTCCTGGATCTTCGATCCGAAGACCGGCATCGCGCAGCGCAGCGCGCCCCGCACCTCGCGCGTCGAGATCGAGACGTGCGGCCGCTGCCATGCGCGCCGCTCGGTCGTCGCGGCCGATTACCACTACGGCAGGCCCCTCGCGGACACGCATCGGCCGGTGTTTCTCGAGCGGGGACTCTACCGGGCGGACGGCCAGATCGAGGACGAGGTCTACGAGTACGGCTCGTTTCTCCAGAGCAAGATGTACGCAGCGGGAGTCTCCTGCTCCGACTGCCACAATCCGCACGATCTGAAGGTGCCCGTCTCGGCGGATCGCGTCTGCGCCGGGTGCCACCAGCCCGACAAGTTCGACGTGCCCGCGCACCACTTCCACAAGGCCGGCTCGACCGGCGCGAGTTGCACCGCCTGTCACATGGAAACGCGCAACTACATGGTCGTGCACGCGCGCCACGACCACAGCTTCCGCGTCCCGCGTCCGGATCTGACCGTCGCAATCGGCGTGCCGAACGCCTGCAACGACTGCCACAAGGACCGCTCCGCGGAGTGGGCCTCCGCGGCGGCGCTGAAGTGGTGGGGCGGCAAGCGCCGGGAGTCGCGCCACTACGGCGAGGCGATCCATGCCGGCCGGGAGGTGCTGGCGGGGGCCGGGCCGGCGCTCGCGGACCTCGCGCGCGACTCCGCGAAGCCCGCGATCGTGCGCGGGACGGCTCTCACGCTCCTCGCCGGTGAAAACGGTCCCGCCCCTCCGGATGTCATCGAGAGTGCCCTGCGGGACGCCGATCCTTATGTCCGCCGCGGCGCGGTCGCCGCTGCGGAGACGCTCGAGCCGGCGGAGAGGGTGCGCCTGCTCGCACCCGTCCTGGCCGATCCGGTCCGAACGGTCCGCATCGAAGCAGCCCGCGCCCTCGTCTCGGCTCCGAAGGAGCAGTTGAGCCCTTCCGATCGATCGCGTTTCGAGGCCGCGCTCTCCGAGTTCGTCGACACCCAGCGTCTCGACGCCGACCGGGCGGAGGCGCACGTCACCCTGGGCGCCCTGTATGCCGAGCAGGGAGATTCGAGCGCCGCCGAGGCGGAGTACCGCAAGGCGATCGCGCTCCTCCCGGCCTTCGGAGGGGCCTACGTCGATCTCGCCGATCTCTATCGCGTGCAGGGACGCGATGGAGACGGCGAAAAGATCCTGCGCCAGGGGCTCGCCGCCAGTCCGCGCGATCCGGGCGTTCATCATGCGCTGGGCCTCGCGCTCGTGCGCCTCAAGAGGCTGCCGGAGGCCGTCGGGGAATTGAAGCGCGCGGCCGAGCTTGCGCCCGACGATCCCCGGTTCGCCTACGTGTACGGCATGGCCCTGGATGCGGCGGGCGATGCGAAGCGCGCGATGCAGATACTCAGGGCCGCGTCGGCGCGACATCCGGGCAGCCGGAGCCTTCTCGAGGCGCTCCTCACCGTGAGCGCGAGGGCGGGAGACGCGGACTCCGCGAGGGATGCCCTCCAAAAGCTCGAGGCACTGTCTCCCGGCGACCCCCGCACGCGCGCCCTGCTGCGCGAGCTCGCCTCACCGCCGAGTCCCTAGCGCCGCGGACGTCAGGCGGGCGATAGGCGCGCGGAAGAGTCAGTCCGCCGGCGACGGATCCGGTAGCGGCCAGAGTCTCGACATCGTGTAACTGACGGCGAGACCCATCAGGGATCCGACGAAGACCTCCTCCACCTTCTTCAGACCGTACTCGAGGCCGATCGCCTTGGACTGGAGCGTCAGGCTGGCCGCGATGACGATCGCCGCCGTTATCGGCGCCTGCCGCCACATCGTTGGAATGCGGACCAGGTAGGACGAGACGAGGATCGCCGCCGCCAGAGCGAGCGGAAGCATCCAGTCGTTCGACCCGCCGATGAGGAGAAAGAGCAGACCGACCGCGCAGCCGACGGCCGTGTTGATGACGCGGCACTTAAACAGGCGCGCCGCCTCCGTCACCTCCGGGTCGGACGACGCGATCATCGAAGAGATCGCCCACATCGGTGTGGTGTCGGCGATGCGGCGAAGCAGGAACCACAGGATCGCCGAAGCGATGAAGACGTTGACCGCGAAGCGGACTCCGGCCAGATTCTTCCGGACAAAGCGCGGCCGCGTCACGACGGACTCGGCCCGGACGGCCAGGCTCACTCGTGAGCCTGGGGAGGATTACCCTTCAGGCGGTACACGACGCCGGTCTTCGTAGCCCCCAGATCGATCCAGTCCTTGGCGGCAAGCTGCAGCGCGACGAAGAACGCCTGGGCGCGAGCCATCGCCCTCTCCTTGAGGTCTTCCTGCCGCTTGAACTTGACCTCGAAAGCGAATTCACCGATGAGCGGCCGGTGATCGCCCCGCACCCGCCAGAGCGCGACATTGGCCTTGGCGGACATGCCTTCCCCGAAGTCCAGGATGCCGAGGTCCTGCAGCACCTCCTCGACGATCGTATCGCTCACCAGCTCGAGCTTCTCGCCCGAGGAGGCCTTGACTCCCTGGAGCGGCGGAAACACCCGCATCATCGAAGCCATCGAGATCGGGTCGCCCTTCCCCTGCAGGTTGTTCTCGAGCACGTGGCTCAAGGGGAACTGCACGTTGTGCGAGAAGAGCAGCCGGGTTCCGCCGAGCTCGTGCTTGAGCGGCAGGGCCTCGGCCTTGAACTTGATGCGGTAGTCGCCGACGATCTGTGGGCGCACGTCCGTCTGCGCCGCCGTCTGCAGATCCGGGTGCCGGAACTTGAACACGATCTCCGGATCTGCGGTGGGGAACCCCTCTTCATAGAGGATCCGGCGCCGAAGAATGAAGGCGTTGTTGTAGAGGCGGTTGGCCGCCGTGTCCATGAACAGAACTTCGCGGATCTGCAGCGGCGCATCCACGAATCCCTTGGTCGAGAAATCGATCTCGTGCTCGGCGGCCGGCCGACGGATGATCTTGGTGAAGTCGAACAGGCTCTGACGCGACGTGAAGTGGTTCGGCCTCAGAATCAGCTTGCACTCGAGGTACCGGATCTCGTGGAGCGGCGTGCCGTCCGCATACGTTCCCGGCTTGAGGGCGGGGAGTCGCTTCGACCGGGCCGTCTTTCCGACGATCTTCTTCGCAGGTTTCTTCGCCATGTACCCTCCTCGTGCCTCACCCCGCCAGGCTCGATCGGAGCATCCCTGCGGCGCCGCGCACGCTCATGATGCAAACGCATCTCTCCGGCGAGTCCCCCGGAAAGTACCTTGCCGTTCGAGGTCGCAAGAATGAACGGAGAACAGCGTGCTGGGACCTGACAGTCTGTCAGTTCTGACAGTAGACCAATGCTCGCGCCGGTGGATAGCTTGCACTGGAGTGAGGTTCTCGCAGACACCAATGCAGAACGGCTGCGAGCTCGGTTTCGAAGAGCGAAGGAAAAAGGAGGATCCGCAATGAAGTATCTCGGATTTCGGATGGTTGCTAGTGCGGCGGCAGTCCTGTGCCTCGCGAGCGTGGCCCTGTCCCAGGCCCCCGCGTCCTCGCCCAAGGGCGAAGTCGTGGTGGGTTCCGTAGACGTCACCGCGACCGTGGTGAAGATCGACCAGAAGACGCGCCTCGTGACGCTCAAGGCGGACGACGGGGAGGAGTACACCTTCGTGGCCAGCGCCGATGTCGCGAACCTCGACCAGGTGAAGAAGGGTGACCGGGTCACCGCGACCTACACGGAGGCCCTCGCCTACGAGGTAAAGCAAGTCGGGAAGACCGGCGCGGAAATGAGCGCGGCGGCCGCGGTTGCGCCGCGCGGCGCGAAGCCGGCAGGGGCCGTCGCCGAGCAGACGACGGTGACCGTCAAGGTCGCGGCGATCAACACGAAGGCTCCCTCGGTCACCTTCAAGGGACCGGAAGGGAAGCGCACGGTCAAGGTGAAGGACCCGTCAAAGCTCGAGGGCGTGAAGGTGGGAGACACGGTTCAGATCACCTACGTCGAGGCCGTCGGAATCAAGGTCGCGAAGGCATCGACGAAGTAGGAGTTACGGATGGCGTCAAGCAAATTCGGCCGTGCTCTCGCGGAACAGCGGGCACGGCCCTGGATCAACTCGGAAAGTCTGCGGCCGTGCAGAGGAGGGAGGTTGGAAGATCGATCGATGGCCCCAGCCATCAGGCCGCGTGTGACGGCATCTCGCCGGCGGCCGTTACGTTGATCGAGCGTCCTTCCGCACACGAAGGAGACTCAAGAGGCAGATCGAGGAGATATCAGTATGTACGGATTCAAAGCATTCGTGTTCAACGGCAAGAAGACGGCCGGCAAGGCGTTCGACACTCTCGAGGACCATATGCCGGTCTACCCGTGGATCGATGACGCGGCCGTGGTGTCGCGGAGCAAGCTCGGCATCGTCCGGATTCACAGCACGTGGGCGCAGGACGACAGCGCCGTCGGCGCCGGAACCGGTGTTGGCGCCTTGACCGGTGCCCTGCTCGGAGTGCTCCTGGGGCCGGGCGGCGCGCTGGCCGGCGCGGCGGTGGGCGGCTCGATGGGCGCCCTGTTCGGCATCGGCGACGAGGTTGCCTTCGACGACCCGAAGCTGGACGACTTCGCGGCTTCGCTCGCCAAGGACACCTCGGCGTTGATTCTGGTGGGCGAGAAGGTCACGCTCGCCGACTTCACCTCGGCGGTGACACCGTTCGGTGGGAAGGTCATCGAGACCAACCTCAACGAGGACGACGTCAAGGCCCTGAGGAAGGCCCTCAACAAAAAGGGTGCTGCCGTCCGGGTCTAGTAGCCAGCGGAAGCGATCCGGCAATCGTGGCCGGCGCGAGAAGGGGTTCTGAACCATCCCTCGCGCCGGCTCGATCGTGCCGGCTCACGCCGGGATAGAGCGGGCTTTTTTTTGAAGGAGAGGAGCGAGATGGAAAACATCCGAGAGGCGGTCAGCGGCTGGGCTCAACAGGCGAAGAAAAACGCCGGGTGGCTCGTGGCACTGGGCGTGTTAACTCTGATCGCGGGGGTGATGGCCATCGCGTCCCCGCTGGCGAGCGGCCTCGGTGTCGCGGTGCTCATCGGGATTGCGATGTTGGTCGGAGGCGTCGCGCGAATGGTCGGCGCCTTCCAGGCGGGGTCGTTCGGTCAGGGCGCGCTCGCCTTCATCGGCGGCATCCTCACGTTCGTGGGCGGCGCCATCCTCGTGGCCCGGCCTGGAATCGGGCTGGCGAGCCTGACCCTGCTGCTCGGGGGCTACCTGCTGGTGGATGGAATCTCCGGCGCCCTGCTCGCCTTCCACGTGCGGCCCGAGAAGGGTTGGGGCTGGATGCTGTTTGCCGCCGTCATGAGCGTCGTGCTGGGATTCCTTCTGCTCTGGCAGTGGCCGGTTTCCGGGATGTGGGCGATCGGTACGCTGGTCGGAATCAACCTCGTCTTCACCGGTTTCTCCCTCATCTCGATCGGCTCGGCCGCGCGATCGATGGTCAAGAAGTTGGCGTAGTGCCTCCGACCAAACGCGAGGGCTCGTCCATAACCTAAGGAGAGCGACATGGGTTCGGTCCAGAGAATGAGAAGCGGGAGGTGGAAGCTGTTCTCGGCCGCCGCGGGTCTGTTGCTCGCGGCCGGGGTGGCGTTCGCGGAGTCGTCGGACACCTTTCCCGGCACTGTGCCCAACACCTTTCGCCTCTATGCCGGCGGCATGTACGCCTGGTTCAACACGACGGTGAACTTCCAGGAGAACCTGACCCCCGGAGGGCCGATCGGCGCCGGCGTCGACCTCGACGGCCTGGGCCTGCTGCCCTCCTCGGGGCCCGGTTTCGTGGCGCGAGGTTATTGGAACTTCCTCGGCCGTGTCTTTCTCGATTTCGGCTACACGGGCTTTCGCCGAAGCCGCTCGAAAACCCTCTCGGCAGACATTCCCTTCGGCGACGTGACGTACACCGCGGGCGCCTCCGGCGAGGCCACCATGAGGTCGGACCTCCCGTATCTCGATTTTCGCTATGACTTCATCAAGAACGAACACACACAGTTCGGCCTCTCTCTCGGTGCCTCTTACGTCGTCCTGAAGGCCGAGCTCGAGGCGTCGGCCGGGGTCGTCGGGCCGAACGGGCCGATCGTCGGGCAAACGGTGGTCAAGACGGCAGAGGAGGAGCTCCCCGTGCCGCTGCTCGGCCTCACGTTCGACCAGCAGTTGGGAGAGAGAGTCTCGGCAGGCCTGATAGTCAACGGCATCTTCGCGCCGGTTTCTCCCTATACCGGCTCGGTGCTCGATGCGGAAGCGCACGTCGACTGGTTCGCGACGAAGAACTTCGGCCTCAGCGCGGCTTTCGACTATCAGAGGTTTCGCCTGAAGAAGGAGACGACGAGCTCCATCGTCGATTTCAAGAGCAGCTACTACGGCCCGCGCCTTTACTTGACCCTGACCTTCTAAGTGGGCTCCCGAGAAGTAACGTGGGAAGCGGCGGTAAGCAGGCGTGATCGCGGTCGTCGTCGTCGTGTTCTCCGTGCTGGGGATTCTCTCCGCCATTCACGCGATCATGACCGCGCGCACCGAGCAGGGAACCATCGCCTGGGCGGTGTCGCTGATCACCTTCCCCTACGTGGCCGTGCCGGCCTACTGGGTTCTGGGACGGAGCCGCTTCCACGGCTATGTGAGCGCCCGTCGGGGAAACCTGGAGGAAATCGCCGGCGTCACGAAGGCCGCGGTGGCGGCGGTCGCCCCGTTCCGGACTCCGGAGGAGGAGATCGCGCCGCCGGGCCGGGCCGCCGCGGGACTCGCGGGGATTCCGTATCTGCGCGGGAACGCGGTGGATCTCCTGGTGAACGGGGACGCCACATTCCAGAGCATCCTCCAGGGCATCGATTCCGCGCGGGAGTACGTCCTGGTCGAGTACTACATCGTCCACGACGATGAGATCGGCCGCGAGCTCAAGGCCCACCTGATCGAGAGAGCCAGGGCCGGGGTTCGGGTGCGCTTCCTCTATGACGAGCTCGGCAGTCACGATCTCCCGCGCGTCTACATCAACGAGCTCCGCGCCGCGGGAATCGAGATTCACGAGTTCAACACTCGAAAGGGGCCACAGAACCGGTTCCAGATCAATTTCCGGAATCACCGAAAGATCGTGGTGGTCGATGGCAGGGTCGCCTGGGTCGGCGGTCTCAACGTCGGCGACGAGTACCTCTCCCGCGACGCCAAGATCGGGCCCTGGCGAGATACGCACGTTCGCATCGAGGGGCCGGCGGCGCTCGGTGCGCAGCTCGCGTTCGCGGAGGACTGGCACTGGGCGGCGGGAAGACCGCTCGACATTCGCTGGGACCCGGTCCCCTCGGAAGCCGGGAACGCGAACGTGCTCATCGTGCCCTCCGGTCCGGCGGATACCCTCGAGACCGCGAATCTCATGTACATCGACGCCATCAACTCGGCGAAAGAACGGGTCTGGATCGCGAGCCCCTACTTCGTGCCCGACAAGCCCGTCATCGACGCCCTGCAACTGGCGGGGCTTCGCGGCGTCGACGTACGCATTCTCATCCCGGACAAGTCCGACAATCCCATGGTGGGCTTGGCGGCCTACGCCTACGTCGACGACGCGAGCCTCACGGGCGGAAAGTTCTACCGGTATGGGGTAGGGTTCCTGCACGAGAAGGTCATGCTCATCGACCACACCACCGCCACGGTGGGCACGGCCAACTTCGACAACCGTTCCTTCCGTCTGAACTTCGAGGTCACCGCGGTGATCTCAAACGCGCCGTTCGCGGCGGAGGTCGAGCGCATGTTCGAGGCGGATTTCGCCAAGTCGAGGGTCATGGATGCCGGCGAGTACGACCGCAAGCCGTGGTGGTTCCGGTTCGGGGCGCGCGTCGCACGATTGACCGGACCGGTTCAGTAGGGCGCCGGGTGCGTCGGAGTCATCGTTGAGTCTCCGGACGTCTCCGCACGAGCCGGGAGGAATGTCATGAAGAAATTTCTCGGGCGAACGGTGCTGAGCGGGCTCGCAGTCGTTCTCCCCGTGATCTTGATCGTGATCGCGCTCAAGAAGCTCGACTCGTCGGTTCGTTCGGCCATGCAGCCGTTCGCGGCAGCGCTGCCCTTCGGGACCAGCATCCCCATTCTCTGGGCCCTGCTGGCGCTGGTTCTCTTGTCGTTCCTCGTCGGCCTGATCCTCCAACTGCCGGTGATTCGGGACTGGTACGCCGCAGCCATGGATTGGCTGGCCGAGCGCTCAGCGACCTTCGCGTCTCTGCGCGGTTTCGAAAAGAGCCTCCTGGCGAAGAATGGAAACAAACCGCTCAAACCCGCCCTCGCCGTGCTCGACGACGCTCTCGTACCTGCCATCGTCGTGGAGGAGCTTTCCGACGGGCGCTCCGTCGTCTTCATACCGGACGTGCCCAGCCGGTCGGAAGGCACCGTTTACATCCTCACGCCCGAGCGCGTCCACTTGCTCGACACGACTGTCCGCCAGGTGACGGCATGTGTCGGCAGCTGGGGACTGGGGGCCGGAAGATTGGTCCAGGCGATGCGAAGTCCGCATCGGCCGGGGCACCGAGGGGCGCCTCCCCTGCCGAAATGAAATGAGGATGCCAATTTGGAGCTGAAAGGATCACCATGACGAACACCGCACGCAGACGGAACTCCTTCGCCATCGCGTTCCTCGCTGCCGTCGCTCTCACGACCGCCGTCGCCGGCGCCGTCACGGCCGCCGGAGCGCCGACGAACGACCCGTTGCCCTCCTGGAACGAGGGCAAGGCCAAACAGTCCATCATCGAATTCGTCGGGAAGGTGACGACACCGGGGTCGCCCGATTTCGTCCCCGCCACCGAGCGGATCGCCGTTTTCGACAACGACGGCACGCTCTGGTGCGAGCAGCCCGTGCCCGTTCAGCTCTACTTCGTGCTCGATCGCGTCAAGGCGCTCGCACCGCAGCATCCCGAGTGGGCGACGACCGAGCCGTTCGCCTCCATCCTCAGGGGCGACATGAATTCTGCCCTGGCCGGTGGCGATCACGCCCTCATGGAACTGCTCATGGCCACGCACACGGGAAACACGAGCGAGGAGTTCGAGCGGATCGTGAAGGACTGGATCGCGACCGCGAAGCATCCCGGGACCGGCCGCCTCTTCACCCAGATGGTCTATCAGCCGATGCTCGAGCTGCTCGCCTACCTCCGAGCGAACGGTTTCAAGACTTTCATCGTCTCCGGCGGCGGCATCGAGTTCATGCGCCCGTGGACGGAGTCGGTGTACGGCGTCCCGCCGGAACAGGTCGTCGGCAGCAGCGTCAAGACCCGGTTCGAAATGCGTGACGGCGAGCCGGTCCTCGCGCGCCTGCCCGAGCTCAACTTCAACGACGACAAAGGCGGCAAGCCCGTCGGGATCTACCAGCACATCGGCCGACGGCCCATCGCCGCCTTCGGCAATTCCACGGGCGACCAGCAGATGCTCGAATACACGCAGGCCGGAGGCGGCGCCCGCTTCGAGCTGCTCGTCCTGCACGACGACGCGGCGCGCGAATACGCCTACGGTCCGGCGCGCGGATTGCCCGACGCGAAGCTCGGCGCTTTCACGCCCGCTCTCGACGAGCACGCGAAGAAGGATGGCTGGACCGTCGTCCGCATGAAGGACGACTGGAAGACCGTCTTCCCCGCGGCGCAATCGACGATCACGGCGATCGACATCCTTCTGGAGCCGGACGCCGCGATGCTCGAGCACGCCCGAGCCAACAACGCCCGACTGCTCGCCGCTTACCCGAAAGGGTTCGCCCTGGATGCGGCGCATCGCCCGCACATCACGATGCTCCAGTGCTTCGTCCGCACGGCCGACCTCCCTTCGGTCTCCGCCGCCGCCGGCCGGGTGCTCGCCGCCGCCAACGTCGCCGGGATGAAGCTCGAGGCCTTCAAGTACTACTTCGCGCCCACCGGCGCGCTTGGAGTCGCCGGCATCTGCGCCCGGCCGACTCCGAACCTGCTCAGGCTGCAGGCAGACATCATCGCCGCCGTGGAGCCCTGGATGGTGGAACGCGGGCCGATCGCCGCGTTCACCGCCCCGCACGACGATCCCGCCCTCGACGCCGGCCTGATCGAATACGTCGCGAAGTACGTTCCGAAATATGCGGGCGAGCATTTCAACCCGCATGTCTCGACCGGCGCGGCTCCAAAGGAATACCTCGACCGCATGCTGGCCGAGCCCTTCGAGCCGTTCACCTTCTCGCCGGCCGGCGCCGCCATCTACCAGCTCGGACCGTTCGGAACGGCGGCGAAGAAGCTCGAGGAATGGAGCTCGAGGCCCTGACGCCGGCCGGGTTGCGAATCGGCCGACCGGCCGGGATCTTCAGTTCGGAAAGTGCAGGCCGAGCGCGCGCGCGAAGAACGCCGCGATCTCGCCGCGCGTCACGTAGCCGTTCGGACAGAAGTTCCCGTTGCCGCATCCACCGGTGATGCCCGACGCCGCGAGCGCCTCGATCCCCTTGTAGTAGAGGTTGGTCGGCGGCACGTCGCCGAAGGTCTGCGTGCCGGGCGCGGGCGTCGACACCTGGAGCTGGTAGTACACGTTGACCTCGCGGAACCGAAGGGAGGGATCGTTGACGCCGAGAAGAACTCTCGCGAAGTAGAGCTCCGCGGTCTTGTCGACCGTCACGTTGCTCGCGCTCGCGTCCACGGAGATGACGCCGGTGAACGGCGCAGACGCCGTGCCGCTGCTGCTCGCCAGTCCGGTTCCCGGGCAGGACGGAAGGATGTCCACGTCCGGACAGTGGACGAACGTCCCGAGGACCGCGCCCGCGTCGCTCGCGTCGTAGGCGACGACGTCGAGGCGGCGGATCTTCGCGCCCGCCGGAAGATTCATGGGACAGTCGAAGTTCCCGCCGCCCGCGCCCGAGGAGACCCACCCGTTCGACGTCGTCACCGCGGTCGTCCCCAGAATGGGGACGCACTGGACCGCCGGGACCTGAATGCTCGTCAGCGCCGAGGTGCCGTAGGCCTCGGGCCGCGCGCCCGGCGGCGGCTGCTCGATCCGCACGCCGGGGATCTCGGGCCATTGCGCCGCGGCCGGCGCCGCGAACGCCATCATCAGGGTCGCGGCCGAGGCCGCCGGAAGGGACCGCCTCCAAAGACTCGATGCGCTCATCGCCATCCTCCGAGATCCGAGGGCCGCGTTGTCAATTCGGGAAGTGCAGGCCGAGAGCGCGCGCGAAGAAGGTCGCGATCTCGCCGCGCGTCACGTAGCCGTTGGGACAGAAGTTCCCGTTACCACAGCCGCCGGTGATTCCCGACGCCGCGAACGCTTCGATCCCCTTGTAGTAGAGGAAGCTCGGTGACACATCGCCGAAGGTCTGCGTGCCGGGAGAGGGCGCCGAGACCTGGAGCTGGTAGAAGAAGTCCACTTCGCGGAACTGCAGGTCCACGCCTCCGCTCGTCAGGTAGACCCGAACGGCGTCGAGCTCGGACGTCTTGTTCACCACGATCGGAGTCGCCGACAGATCGGCGACAAGCCGGCCATCGAACGGCGCCGCGGCGGTCCCCGTGGTCGCCGCGAGGCCCGTCGCCAGGCAGCCGTCGTTGACGTCGAGCGACTGGCACTGGATGAAGTTGATGTTGACTTCGCCGGCGTCGCTCGCGTCGTAGGCGACGACCTCGATCCGGACCAGCTTCGATCCGGTGGGCAGGTGGTTCGCAAAACAGTCGAACGTGCCGGACGCGGAAGACGTGCGCATGAACTGGTTGAGGCCCACAACGGCATCGGTCGGGGCCAGCGGATAGCACTGCGCGGCCGGCACCTGAACCATCGTCGTCGCCGCCGTGCCGAAGGCTTCGGGTCGGACCTCGCCCGACAAGGAGAGGGAGCCCGCGAGCGTCGTTGCTAAAAGGATTGTGAACAGCCGGCGCCCCGAAGAAGCCATTCTCACCTTCATCGCCTTCCTCCAGTTTTCGTTTGGGCGGCATCATACGGCGGCCCGCTGACAGCACGTCCGCGATCGCATAGAGTCGGGATCGCGCGCCCTCGAGGCGCCGGAGGACGACCATGAAGCGCCGCTGGAAACGTCTCGTCCCAATCCTCGCCTTCCTCACCTTGCCTGCCGCCGCCTTCGCCGACGACCTGACCGGAGAGCCGTCGATCCTCTGCACCGCCGTCCAGGCGACGCTCTGCGAGGACAGCGGCGACTGCGCCATCCAGACTCCCTGGGATCTCAACCTCCCTCAGTTCATCCAGGTGGACCTGAAGGAGAAGAAACTCTCCACGACGCCGGCGAGCGGCGAGAACCGCTCGACGCCGATCCGCACGCTCCTGCGCGAGGACGGCGTGCTGTACCTCCAGGGAGTCGAGGGCGGCCGCGCCTTCAGCTTCGTCATCGTCGAGAAGACCGGAATGCTCTCGGCGGCGGTCGCGCGCGACGGCAAGACCGTGTCGGTCTTCGGCGCCTGCACGCCGATGCCGGCGGCAAAATGATCCGACGAAAGAATTCGAGGAGGACCCCAATGAAGAGAACGTTTCTTGCCGCGCTTCTCATCGGAATCGCGGCGCAGATGGCGACGAAAGCGCAGACACAGCCCGCCTCGCAGCAGAAGACGCTCGCCGCGACGATGAACGTGTACGTCTTTCCGTCGCAGGGCCAGGCCGCGACGCAGCAGTCGAAGGACGAGGCCGAGTGTTACACCTGGGCGGTCCAGAACACGGGCACCGACCCCTTCCAGCTCGCCAAGCAGGCACAGGCGGCGCAGCAGCAGCAGGCGCAGACGGCACAGGCGACTCAGGGCGCCGCTGTGAAGGGCGCGGCGAGAGGCGCCGCGGGCGGCGCGCTCATCGGAGGGATCGCGGGCGATGCCGGCAAGGGAGCGGCGATCGGGGCGGCCACGGGGGCCGTCGTCGGGCGGCACCGCCGCAATCAGGCGGAAGCGCAGGCGGAGCAGCAGTCCCAGAGCGTCCAGGCCGCCACCGCCGAACAGATGACGAACTTCAAAAAGGCCTTCAGCGTCTGCCTGGAGGCCAAGAAGTACATGGTCAAGTACTGAGGCGGCCGACCCCCGTGGCCAACCCGTACAAGAGCCTCAAGTACCCGCGGCTGACGGTCGATTCGTTCGTCGTCGACCGGCGCGGCCGCCTGCTGCTCGTTCAGCGCGGCCGGCCCCCGTATCGCGGCTCCTGGGGGCTCCCCGGAGGCTTCTGCGAGTGGAAGGAGACGACCGAGCACTGCTGCGCGCGGGAAACGCTCGAGGAGACGGGACTGCGCGTGCGCGTGGGCGAGCTCCTCGCCGTCTATTCGGCGCCGAACCGCGATCCGCGCGGCCACAACGTGACCGTCCTCTACGCGGCGCGGGTCGCCGGCGGGAAGGTCAGGGGCGGCGACGACGCGGCGGACGCGCGCTTCTTCACGCGCCGCGAGCTCGCGCGCCTGCCTTTCGCCTTCGACCACGGCGAGATCGTCAGGACGCAGCTGGCTCGCCGGGCTCGATCGCGGGCGGCGGGTCGTCCTTCGCGCGGGCGGCGCGGCGCCGCTCGAGGATGAGCATCTCGCGCGCCGCGTCGAACTTCTCCTTGTGTTTGCGGATGATCTCGACGACCTCGTCGACTTCGGTCGTCAGGCGCACGAGCTCCAGGTCCTCGGGATTGACCAGCTTGCGCGGCACCATCTCGCGCCGCATCCACTCGACGAGCCCGCGCCACATCTCCCCGACGAGCACGACGGGCCGCTCGGTCATGAACCCGACCTGAAGGAGCTGCCAGACCATCAGCAGCTCGAGCGCCGTGCCGATGCCTCCCGGGAAGATGACGAAGGCCTGCGACATCCGCACGAAATGGTGCAGGCGCGAGAAGAACGTCCGGTGCGCCGTGACGCTGTCGAGATACGGATTGGCCTTCTCGTACGGGATCGCGATCGTCAGTCCGTAGGATCGCGTCTTGCGCACCCCGCGCGAGGACGCCGCCCCCTCGTTGGCCGCCTCCATGAGGCCCGGCCCGCCGCCGGTCACGATGTCGCAGTTCAACTCCGTCAGCCGCGACGCGAGCTGGCGCACGTCGCTGTACTCCTGATCCGCGGAGACGAGGCGCGCGCTTCCGAAGACCGCCACGCGGTAGAAATGAAGCTCCGCCGGATTTAGGGCCTCGAGCTCCTCGATCGTGTCCCAGAGGCGCACGATCGTCCGGTCGATGATCCGTCCGACGTCCGGCTCTCGCCGGATCTTCTTGGTTCCTCTCATGGATGGATCTCCCGCGGGGCGGGCGCCGCCGGGCCCCGCTCTCTGGAGAAGCTTACTCCGGTGTCCGCAGGGTCGCCGAGAAAGCCCGGGTCAGAAGCCCGTCGGCCGTGACGGCCCACACCGTGTACCGGTAGTACGTGCCCGCGCGGACGCCGGTGTCGAGATACGCGTAGCGCAGCGATTCGGGCGTGTCGCTCGACGCGGGGACGATCTCCGGACCGGTGCGAACGATGCGCCCGTCCGCCTGGACCTCCTCCCGGAAGACGGCCCACCCGGTGAGGCCGCCGTTCGACGCGGTCGTCCACCACAGACGCGGGCCCTCGGGGAGGGGCATGGCGTGCGGCTGGAGACCCGCGAACGGATATCCGGAAACCGCCTCGAAGAAGACGGGAACCACGGGACCGGCCGGCGAGGAACCTCCGGCCGCGGCGACGATCCAGTCCACGCGCGCGACGCCCGAGAGCGCGATCGTCTGCATGCGATCGGGCTCGAGGAAGACGACGTCGGCCGGCAGGTCCGCGTCGCGGTAATGCACGATCGCGGCGCCGACACCGGCGCCGGCCGGCCAGCCGTATCGGATCGCCGCCGTGCCGTCCGCCGGCATGTAGGTCCGGTGGCGGACCGTCCACGGCGCGGGCATGCCGGCATCGAACGCTCCCGCTTCGAGGTCCCAGAGGCCGACGGCCGAAGGCCCCGGCTCGGTGTCGGCCGCCGAGGGCGACGCGTAGAGACGCGCGCCAAAACGCGCAACGAGCGTCTCTTCCGGCAGTCCGGTGCGCTCGGTGTAGATGTGCGCAAGGCTCGCGAGGGGCTCCTCGCCGAGATCGCGCGCGCGCTCGTAGATCTGGCGGACGGCAGTCCGGCCTCCGGCCGAACGCGCGAACTCGTCGACCAGAAGCCGCCCGAGAGAGCCCGCGTGATCCGTCAGAGACAGGCTCGGCGCCGCCGCGGCGGCCGCCGTCTCGGCCGGATCTCCGGCGTCCGCGAGGAACGCCGCAGCCGCGTCGGTCACGAAGGAGCGATCCGCGACGCCGTAGCCCGAGATCACCGCGAGCGCGAAGAGGCGCGAGGCCTCGCGGACGATCGCGTCGTTGCCGAGATCCGATCCGTCGATCTCGATCGTCGGACCCGCGACCCGCCCCCGCTCGATCGAACGCGAAAAGAGGCGCCGCACGCCGCCGGCCGCGCTCCGCGCGACGAGGAACCGGACGGGATCGTCCTCGGCGAACGGGTTCGGCCATCCTTCGCGGACGAAGAGCTCGTCGGAAAGCCCGGAGATCCGGTCGTCCAGCGCCTGACGGAGCGCCGGATCGTCGGCCTCGTCGCGCAGAACGGCGTCGGAGGCTCGGAGCACTCGCGCCGGGCCGAAGCTCCGATAGGGGCTGTCCGACCAGAGGACGCGGGGAGCGGCGTCCGAGGGCTGCGCGGAGAGGACGGCTGTCCAGCCGATCGCCATCACGCCACAGGCTGCGGCCCTCGCGGACACAGCGAATTTATGCTGTTTTCGCATCAGCATTTCAGAATAGACGGATCCCCTCCGTGCGTCAATCGAGTTACGGGGGCCGGGGCAACGCCGTTGAGGCGTTTGTCTCTTACGAGGCGGCCGAGGCGGTCGAGTCGTTGAGCACGCGGGCCACGATGACCGTGATGTTGTCGACACCGCCCTTCTCGTTTGCGAGATCCACGAGCGCGCGGCAGAGCTCCTGGGGGTCTTCGCGCTTCGCCACGATCTCTTCGATCTCTTCATCCGACAGCATGGTCGTCAGGCCGTCGGAGCAGAAAAGGAAACGGTCCTTCGCCGAGAAGGGCACCTCCTGGAGGTCCGCCGCGACGGTCGAGCCGCCGCCGAGCGCGCGCGTCACGACGTTCTTGAGGGGATGGGTCTTCGCCTCGTCCTCGGTCAGAATTCCGGCGGCGACCTGCTCGTGCACCCAGGAGTGGTCGTCCGTCAGGCGCTGGAGACGGCCGTCGCGGTAGAGGTAAGCGCGGCTGTCGCCGACGTGCGCGAGCGAGAGGATTTTCTCGTTCAGCAGCCCCGCGACCACGGTCGTTCCCATCCCCTTGAGCCACGGCTGCGCCGCGACCGCCGACATCACGCGCTCGTTGGCCTTCTCGATCGCGATCGCCAGCCGGTTGCTGTTGAAGTCGAGCGAGTGGTCGTACTTGAACGGCCACGTCGCCTCTTCCTTCTGGCGGGTGGCGGCGATGAACTCGCCGATCGTCTCGACGGTGATCCGCGCGGCGACCTCGCCGGCGGCGTGTCCGCCCATTCCGTCGGCCACGATGAAGAGCCCGTCCGGGATCTCGAGCGCGAAAGCGTCCTCGTTGTGCTTGCGCTTCCGGCCGACGTCGGTCAACCCGAACGCTTCGATCGACGGCATGCTCAGGACTTGACGGCCCGCTTCGCGCGAACTTCGTCGAGAGCCCGGCGGACCTCGCCGGCCGAGGGATCCCAGCGCAGGGCTTCCTGGTAGGCCTTCTCCGCCTTGACGAGCAGGCCAGCCTGCCGGAAGACCGTGCCGGCGTCCTTCAGGAGGCTGACGTTGTGAGGCTCGAGCATGATCGCCGTCTCGAGAGCCTTCACGGCCGTCCGCATGTCGCCTGACCGCGCCGACGCGAGGCCCAGGTAGTGCTGCGCCTTGGCGTCGTTGGGGTTGCGGTGGACGGCGAGCTGGAAGTTGCCGGCCGCGTCGGAGAACTGTCGCTCCTTGTAGGCCTGCATCCCCTGAGCGAGGAGGCTCTGCGTGACATCGTCGGCGTCGGCCGACGCCGCGCCGCTCGCCTTGAAGGCCTGTTCGAAATCGTAGGCCTTGCGGCGC
>DATJZU010000062.1:0-6011 GCA_035498835.1 Thermoanaerobaculia bacterium | reverse complement strand
TTCGGGTCGCCTCAACTCTTTTCGTGTGATAACTTAACCCGTTCTTATGTCGGGCTGTGGCGGCTGCACCGTTGGCAACTCGTTCAACCCCGGGGGCCATTACATCGGCGTCCGGATCAACCAGAACGAGGATGGCCGTGTCGTCTTCTGCGAGACCAACGGGACCGAGGTCCGCAAGGGGCAGCGCCTCGTCGTCGATGGCGACGGCGGTTACGAGTACGCCGAGGTCACGACGCTGCACCCGCTCATCGTCAAGCAGTGCCAGCTCCGCGACGCACGCAAGCTCGTCCGCGTGGCCACCGATTCCGACCTCGCGAGCTACCAGGCCAAGCTCGAACGCGAGAAGCGGTTCTTCCGCGATACCCGCGAGATGGCCACGGAGAAGCGGCTCACGCTGAAGCTGATCCGCGTCGAGGAGAGCTTCGACGGCCGCAAATACTCCATCTACTACACCTCCGAGCAGCGGCTCGACTATCGCCGGCTCGTCGCGGACCTCGCCCTGAAGTACCCGGTCCGGATCGAGGTGCGCCAGGTCGGTCCGCGGGACGAGACCAAGATGCGCGGCGGCCTCGGGCCTTGCGGCCTGACGCTCTGCTGCTCGACGTTCCTGAAGGGCTTCCACCCCGTGACCATCAAGATGGCCAAGAGCCAGAATCTGTCGCTAAACCCTTCCAAAATATCGGGGATGTGCGGCCGGCTGATGTGCTGTTTGGCGTATGAGGACGAGGGCGGCCGGCCCGCGCCGGAAGCCTCGTCGCCCCCCCGGAAGAACCAGAATTTTTCCTCCGAAGCCCCGGTTTAGGGGGATACAGCGTCCCGCCTTTTTCACGGGGCCAGAGGAACATCCGTGGCAGAGAGGAACTCGACCGGGAGCGCATTTCGACCGGGCGAGGACGCTCCCGGCAACCGCAAGCTGATTCGCCCGAATCTTTCGGAGCTCTCCGAGCGGTATCCGACGCGCACGTTCCAGCAGCGCAAGCAGGTCCCGCCGGAGCAGACCAATGCCGAGAGCTACTACTACCTCAAGCAGATGGCGGCGAAGACCCCGATGGTCGTCGTGCTGAACGACGGCGAGGAGGTCCGCGGCTGGATCGAGTGGTACGACAAGAACTGCCTGAAGGTGAATCGCGAGCAGGGCCCGAATCTCCTGATCCCGAAGACCTCGATCAAATACCTGTTCAAGGAAGCCGAGGGGGCGCCGATGGACGGAAATCGGTGACGATGGAGTTGTCAGTTCACAGTCGTCAGTTTCGGAGTTTCCAGAACCGAAAACTGATGACTGAAAACTGAGAACTACCTCCTACCGCGCTCCCCGCCCCGACAGCACCGCCGGCACGGTCTTCAGCAGGATCTTCAGGTCGAGCATCGGGGACCACGTGTCGATGTACTTGAGGTCGAGCTCCATCCACCGATCGAAGTCCACGTCGTTCCGCCCGGAGACCTGCCAGAGGCACGTCAGGCCCGGGCTCATCGACAGCCGGCGCCGCTGCCAGGGCTCGTAGCGCGCGACCTCCTCGGGCAGCGGCGGCCGGGGGCCGACGAGACTCATGTCGCCGACGATCACGTTGGCGAGCTGCGGCAGCTCGTCGATCGACAGCCGCCGGAGCACCCGCCCGACGATGGTCAGCCGCGGATCGTGCGACGACTTGAAGACCGGCCCCGACATCTCGTTCAGGTGCGAGATCTCGGGCAGCCGGTCCTCGGCGCCGTTCTGCATCGTGCGGAACTTCAGCAGCGTGAAATGCCGGCCGTTCAGGCCGCAACGCGTCTGGCGGAAGAAGATGGGCCCCGATGAGGACAGCTTGATCGCGATCGCGGCCAGCAACTGGATCGGCAAAGTGACGAGGAAGAGCGCGAGCGACACGACGAGGTCCACGCCTCGCTTGACGACGAGCTGGACGGGGTTCGACGGCGTGGTCGTGAAAGAGAGGAGCGGCACGCCGTCGAGCTCTTCCAGCACGGGGCGCGCCAGCACGTGCGGAAAGATGTCGAGCGACACGTGCGCGCGCACGCCATGCCGCTCGGCCACGAGGAGCGCCTCCTCGTAGTCGCCGAGCTTGCCTTTTTCGATGACGAAGATCAGCTCGTCCACGACGTTGCTCGCGAGCACGGACTCGAGGTCCGCGATCTTGCCGAGGCAAGGCCACCGATTTCCCCGGCGAATCTGGCCGCCGTTGTCGTCATCGAGGTAGCCGACGAGGCGAAATCCCCAGTGCGGGTGCGCTTCGAAGAAGTCGGCCATCGAGGCGGCCTTGCTGCCGGTGCCCACCACGAGAACGGTGCGGAAGTTGTAGCCGCGCGTACGCACCCAGCGCGAGGCGAGACGGAGTCCGACCTTCTCGCTCGCGAGGAACGCGAAATTGAGAGATCCGAAGACGACGAGGAACCATCGGCTCACGAACTCGAGCCGGAGGCCGTACACGATCAGGGCGAGCAGCGCCGTTCCCCCGAACGCGACGCGCGCCGCCGCCCAGATCTCCTCCCCGAGGGGCAGCGTCCGATGGCTGCGGTAGAAGCCGGCGCCGTAGAGCAGCAGACCCCAGATCGGCAGGATCAGCGTCAGGAGGAAGAAGTACTGCTCGAAGGGATAGAGCGGCTGCGGGAAGAGCCTCGGGAAGAATCGCGCCAGCACGCCCTCCCGCAACAGGTACGCGAGAGGGAGCGAAATCGCGGTGAGCGCCAGATCCCCCGCCAGGACCCCGAAGGCCACCGCGCGTGCTTTCTGCTTCAACATGTCTTACCGGCCGCGGACCGCGGCCCGCTAAACCGTTCGCATGTTATGAGATAACAGGCTTTCCTTCAAGAACGTCCTCATATCTTCCGGCCACGTCCTCCCACAGGTATCTCTCCTCCACACGGCGGCGCGCCTTCTCCCCCCATCCGGCATGGCCCGACGGATTGTCCAGAACCGCCTGCAGCAGGGACGCGAGCGACGCCGGATTCGTTACGTCGAAAGGCAGCGCCGCGCCGCCGGCCACCTCCTCGTTCTCCGGCGACTGGTTGTAGCAAACGACGCGCCCGAACCCCATCGCCTCGACGAGGGCCGGGTGCGTGCCGCCGACCTCGGTCGCCTGGACGTAGACGGCCGCGTTGCCCAGGAGCTCGCGATATCCCTCGCCGTAGATCGCACCGGGAAACCGCACGCGCGGGTCGGCTTCGCGGCGAACCCGCGCGATGTAGTCCGCGGCGTACGGCGCATCCCCCACCACGACGAGGGGGGTCTCCCCGCGCACGCTGCGGTAGGCGCGGACGACCGCGTCCGCATTGTTCTCCGGTTCCAGGCGAGAGACGTAGAGTACGTAGCTCTCCGGAGAGAGTCCCAGCCGGTCGAGTGTTCCCCGACCGGCCGGCCGCGGGAGGTCGCCCCCGTACGGAATGAAGACGCTGTCGATCCCGTATCGCTGCCGGTAGTAGTCCTGAATGACGCGCGCGTCGGAGACGACGGCGTCCGGCACGATCGTCGAGAGCCGCTCCGAGATGCGGTAGGCGGAGCGGCCCGCCGCGCTCCACTTGCGCCGGTTGCGCTCGAGGCCGTCGACGTTGAGAACGACGCGCGTGCGCCCGAAGAGGCGCGGCAGGAAACAGGCCGCCGCGTTGATCGCGTTGCAGAAGAGGACCGCGTCGTAGCGCTCGAACGCCGCGTCGAGCGCCGAGATCCCGCCGTGGACGACGGTATCGAGGTACTTCGTCGGCACCGTGGGCAGCACGCGAATCCGCGCGCCCCGCCACTCCGAGAGACCCGGCTCCGCGTAGCGCGGGCGGCCGTAGACCGTCACGTCGTGGCCGCGCGCGGCCAGCCGCGCCGACAGCTCCTCCGCGAGCGTCTCGAACCCGCCGTATCGCGCCGGAATCCCGCGGGTGCCGAGGATCGCGATTCTCACCCGCCGTCTCTAGGGCTTCGCGACCGCTTCGCGCGCCTTCTTGCGCGTTTCCGCCTCGTCCACGATCAACTTGTAGGCGATGTAGTACTTGTAGATGTTCGAGACGTACGTCACCGTCTCGCGACCGATCTTCTCGGACGCCACGATCTCGACGTTGTTGAACCACACGTTGGGGTCGAGGCCTCTCTTCGCCGCCTCCTTCCGAAGGCTCGCGATTCGCCCGGGGCCGGCGTTGTAGGACGCAAACGCGAAGAGGCCCTTGTTGAGCTTGTCCATCGGCTCGTCGGCGTAATACTTGTCGATCATGAACCGCATGTACTTGACCCCGGCGTGAATGTTGGGCTCGAGCTGCGTGACGTCGCCGACGGCGAGCTCCTTGCCGGTCGACGGCATCACCTGCATGACGCCGACGGCGCCGACGTGGCTCTTGGCGCCCTGGTTCAGCTGCGACTCCTGATAACCCTGCGCGGCCATCAGCAGGTAGTCCATGTCGTACTTGTCCGAATAGGTCCGGAAGAGCTCGACGGTCTGGCGGAACTTCCTCTGCTCGCTCTCGGAGGCCGCGTTCTTCACGAACTTCGTGTTCTTCAGATACTTCTGAAAAAGCATGTTCCGGGTCGCCGATCCCGCCGGGTACCTGGCGAGAAAGGCGTCGAGCTCGGCCTTCAGGAGCGGGCTGTTCTTTCGGATCGCCCAGCCCATTTGAACGTCTTTTCGCAGGACGGCCTCCGGATGGAGGACCAGCTTCGGGTACACGCCGGACCAGAAGCGCGCCAGAAAGTCGTCCACGACGACGTACTTCACGAGGCCGGCGTTCGCCATCTCCAGCAGATCCTCGTCCTCGAGGTCGGCCGGCGCGAACCGCCGCTTCACCGGCGGCTTGCCGCGCCGCGCAAGATCGGCGTTCAACGCCTGCACGCTCTCGTCGTAGATGGACTTCTCTCGCACGAAGACCTCTCGGCCGGAGAGATCGTCCACGCCCGCGAGCGACTCTGCGCTCGGGCCGGATACGACGATCTCGGAGACGTTGGAGATCGTCGGATTCGAGAAATCGGCGATCTTCAGACGCTCGGGAGTGATGGTCAGGTTCGCCGCCGCGATGTCGCCGCGTCCCGAGAGCAAGGCCTGGGCGATGTCCGCGCGGCTGACGGGAACGAAGCCGACGTGGATCTTGAGATTTCCGGTCTTGTACTTCTTGTTGAGATCTTCCTCGAAGAGCTTGAACGCATCGTACACGATCCCGCGCGGCGTGCCCTTGTCGATGAAGTAGTTCGTCTTGTTGTAGACGACGAGCACTCGAATGACGCGGCGCCTCTTGAGGACGTCGAAATCACCTCCGGTGGCCTTTACGGCCTGAGTCGGAAGCTCCTGAACGTCCTTCTTCGGCGCGGGCGCGGGAGTCTGCGCGACGGCGAGCGGCGCCAGCAGGAACGCGAGCATCGTTCCGACGCGCCGGACGACGCTTCTTGGAATAATCTTCAAGTTGACTCCTCGCTGCGGATTCTAACTGTGCCGACGCGCGAGCCCGGCGATCTCGCGGCGCTTGGCCCAGAGGCGGCGGCGATTGCGCCAGAGCCAGCCGAACGCCGGAAGCGACGAGCGCTCCACGGTGAGGCAGGCGCCGAGCACGACGAGATCTCGGGCGAGTGTCGGCACGAGCGTCGCCACGAACTCGCCGACGGCCTGATTGTTGATCCGCAGGAGAAACCGGTTCTTGACGGAGTGATAGTTCGCGAGCGCGGACATCTCGCGCCGCCTCGACGGCAGGTTCTTCCGGCGGTGCCAGGCGACGGCATCCGGAACGTAGAGGCATTTCCAGCCGAGCCGCGCGAGGCGCCGGGCGAGGTCCGCGTCCTCGCGGTACAGGAAGAAGTCGGCGTCGAAGTAGCCGGTCGAGATCTTCGCGGACTCGAGCGCCTCGCGCCGATAGAAGCCCGCCGCCCCCGTCGTGCCGGCGATTTCCTCTTCGCGCAGAAAGCGACCGGCGGCCTCCATTTCCGATCCCCGGTCGAAGTGCCGGCCCGACGCGTGAAACACGATGCCCGTCGAGTCGAGCCGTGTCGTCGGCCGCAGATCCGGACCGTCGGCGCGGTAGATGCGCCCCGACGCCGATCCCACGTCCGGCCGCGC
>DATJZU010000061.1:0-86977 GCA_035498835.1 Thermoanaerobaculia bacterium | reverse complement strand
GAAGAGAATGTCCGAGGGCATCTACGACAAGCACTTCAACGAGTACGTCGAGAAGCTGCGCCGCGAGGCCTTCGTGCGCATCTACGATCCCGCCCTGGCAAAGGCGGAAGAGCAGGCGACGAAGGGTTAGAGCGGCTCCTCAGACGCCCGGGCCCCTCCCGTCGTAGCCGGTTGGTTTCCCACCACTAGATTTCGCGCCGTCAGCGACTTCCGGCCGGCGGCAGCCATTACGCCTGATTAGCGCCCCTAATTTTTTTAGGCAAACGCTTTCCCTTGACTAACAAACCACGGCGCTCCTAACATCGCGCGCAGTGGCCTAATCTGGAAAAAAGTGGGGGAAAGTGGTCCTGATTTGTAGATCGGGACACGAAAAAGGATGGATCGCTTTCGGGGCAGTGCCCCGGCCCGGCTCGATGAGAAGGGACGGTTGAAGGTGCCGACCCTCTTCCGGCAGCAGATCGAAGAGGCCTTCGGTCCGGACCTCTTCGTCACGTCGCTGCACGGCCGCGAGATCCTCCTGTACCCGCTCCCGGTCTGGCAGGCGCTCGAGGAGAAGCTTGCGTCGCTGCCGGCGATCCACCGCGCGAAGCGAAAGTTTCTCGAGCGCGTCAACTACTACGGACAGGGCGGCGCGCTCGACGGACAGGGGCGCGTGCTCATCCCGCAGATTCTGCGCGACGCGGCGAAGCTCCCGGCCGACGTCGTCGTCACGGGCAATATCGATCACCTGGTCGTGTCCGATCGCGGCGCGCTCGCCTCGCGCCTCCAGGGCGAGGACTTCACCGCCGAGGACTACGACGAGCTCTCGAAGCTGCTGTCGTGAGGGGAGAGCGCATTTCGAGGGGAAGCACGGAGTTTGGAGACGGACGCCATTGAGAGGCCCGCGCACACGCCGGCGCTCCTTCGGGAAGTCGTGGAGTGGCTGCGCCCGGAGCGCGGCGGCTTCTTCGTGGACGCGACGGTCGGCGCGGGCGGCCATGCCGCGGCGCTCCTCGAGAACGGGCCGGAGATTCGTCTTCTCGGGCTCGACCGCGATCCCGACGCGCTCGCGCTCGCGCGGAAACGCCTCGAGCGCTTCGGAGCGCGCGTGGAGCTCGTCGCGGCGGATTTCGGCGATCTCGATTCGGTCCTCGAGGGGCGGCCCGCGCCGGACGGCGTTCTGGCCGACCTCGGCGTTTCCTCGATGCAGCTCGACACGCCGGCCCGCGGATTTTCCTTCCGGCGAGACGGTCCTCTGGACATGCGGATGGGGAGCAGTGGCCGAAGCGCCGCGGACATCGTGGCCGCGGCATCGGCCGAGGAATTGACGCGGATTTTCCGCGAATACGGGGAGGAACGGATGGCGGCAAAGATCGCGCGCGGGATCGTGGCGGAGCGGAATCGGGGACCCATCACGACGACCCGGCAGCTCGCCCGCATCGTGGCGAGCGCCAAGGGGTCGCGCGAGAGGATCGATCCCGCCACGAGGGTCTTCCAGGCGCTGCGGATCGAAGTCAACCAGGAGCTCGTCGCGCTGTCGCGTTTCCTCGCCGCCGCCGTCTCCCGCGCCCGCGCGCGCGGGCGGCTCGCGGTCATCTCTTATCACTCGCTCGAGGATCGGGTGGTCAAAGAGACGTTCCGGCGCGAGTCGGGCACCTGCCTCTGCCCGCCGCGGATCCCACGCTGCGTTTGCGGCGCCCGGGCGGCGCTGCGCGTGCTGACGCGGCGCCCGATCGTTCCCTCGGAGGACGAGCGGCGCGTGAACCCCCGGTCGCGGAGCGCGCGGATGCGCGTCGCCGAGAAGCTCGCTCTTTGAACTGAAAACCGAGAACTGTGAACTGAAGACTTCTCCATGACCTCCGCCGCCTACGCGCAGGCCAAGCGCGTCGAGAACCTGCACCTGACGCGCGAGCGCGACCGGCGTCGCGGCCGCGAGCTCGCGACGTTCCTGCTCGTCGGGCTGCCGGTGGCGTGCGTGCTGCTCGCGTATGCCGCGCTCCACATCGAGACGGTTCGGGTCGGCTATGCGCGCGAGGCGCGGGTGCGGCGGGTGCTCGAGCTCGACGAGGAGGGACGGCGGCTGCGTGCGGAGCTCGCGCGCGCCTCGTCGCCCGATCGCGTGGCGGCGCTCGCGGCGCGCAAGAAGCTCCATCCGCCCGTCCCGGGTCAGATCCAGTACTTCGAAGCGCCGCGGAAGCCGGGGTCGTGAACTCGCTCTCGCTTCGCCGCGTCCGCTGGTTCACCCTCTTCCTGGCGTTCTGGGCGGCCGCGGTCGTGACGCGCCTGCTCTGGGTGCAGGTGGCGCAGGGGTCCAAGTATCGGGCGCGCGCCCAGCGCCAGCAGGAGCGCCACGTCGAGGTGTCGCCGCGGCGCGGCTCGATCCTCGATCGCAGCGGGCGAGAGCTGGCCGTCTCGGTCGAGTGCCCGTCGATCTACGCGATTCCCGACGAGGTCCCGGGCCCTGCCGCGGTGGCGCGCGCGCTCGCGGGACCCCTCGAGATGACGCCGTCGGAGATTGCAGCGAAACTCTCGCGGGACTCGGGATTCGTCTGGCTGAAGCGCAAGGTCGATCCGGACATCGCCGACGGGATCCGGCAGCAGAAGCTTCCCGGAATCCACTTCGTGACGGAGACCAAACGCCTCTATCCGAGAGGCGCGCTCGCCGCCGCGCTCCTCGGCTACGTCGGTACGGACGACCGGGGGCTCGGCGGCCTCGAGTACTCCTACGACCGCACGATCCGAGGAAAGCCCGGCGAGATCGTGGCCCTGACCGATGCGCGGCAATCGCGCTACGGCGAGATCGAGACGCCGGGCCGGCCGCCCCAGGAAGGCGCGACGCTCGAGCTCTCGATCGATTCGGGCGTCCAGTTCGCCGTCGAGCGCGAGCTCGCCGCGGCCGTGACCGAGCATGGCGCCCGTTCGGGGACCGCCGTTCTCCTCGATCCGCGCGACGGCGAGATCGTGGCGATGGCGAGCGTTCCCGGCTTCGACCCGAACCGTTTCAACCGCTATCCGGCGGACGCGCGGCGCAACCGAGCCATCGCGGACGCCTACGAGCCGGGATCGACCTTCAAGATCGTGACCGGATCGATCGCGCTCGAGAACCATCTGATCGCGCTCGACGAGGTCATCGACACGGGCGACGGCACGATTCGCGTCGCGAACACGACGATCGCCGAGGCGGACCATCACCGCTACGGGCCATTGACGCTCGCCGGGATCTTCGAGCACTCGTCCAACGTCGGCATCATCCGCGTCGGCCTGCGGGTCGGGCCGCGGCGTCTGTACGACGGCGCGACGGCCTTCGGCGTCGGACGCTCGACGGGAATCGACCTTCCGGGCGAGAGCGTCGGGCTCTTCCGCGATCTGCCGCGCTGGTCGGCGCTCTCGAACGCCTCGATCTCCATGGGGCAGGAAGTTTCGGTGACGGCGCTGCAGCTCGCGCGCATCACGGCCGCGGTCGCCAACGGGGGCCGGCTCGTCGCTCCGCGTGTCGTGCGCCGGATCATCCAGCCCGACGGCACGGCGCAGTCGGTCGAGATTCCGCCTCCCGTGCGCGTGATGTCGCCCGAGACGGCCGAAGCGTTGCGGCAGATCCTCGTCGGCGTCGTCGAGCGCGGCACGGGCACTTTCGCGGCGATCCCAGGCTTCGTCGTCGCGGGCAAGACGGGCACCGCGCAGAAAGCCGGCCCCGGCGGCTACCAGCCGGGCCGTTACGTTCCCAACTTCGTCGGATTCGTGCCGGCCGAGACCCCGCGCCTCGTCGGCGTCGTCATCCTGGAAGAGCCGCACGGCAAGTATTACGCCCGCGACGTCGCGGCTCCGGTCTTTTCCCGGATCCTCTCCCAGGCCCTCTCGATCCTCCGAATTGCGCCCGAGGAGCAGCGCGTGCCGGCGACGGTGCTCGCCTCCTCGGGCCCTTTTTTCGCCGCCGGCATGGTCCCGGCCTCGGCGCGCCGGATGCCCGCGGACGGAGGATTTTCGGCGGCGCCGGCGGCCGGCGGCCTTCCCGATGCTTCCGGGCTCTCGGCCCGGCAGGCGCTCGCCCTGTTCGCGAAGCGCGGCATTCCGGTGCGGCTCGAAGGGAGCGGCTTCGTCGTTTCGCAGCGTCCGGCAGCCGGCGCGGCGTGGACGCCCGGCGCCGCCGTGACCCTTTCGCTTTCGGAAGACGCCGCGGCCGTCTCCCGACCCGGCCGCGGACGCGAGGAGACGCTCTCCGCGACACCCGGTCCGTGAGGCTCATGGATCTCTCCTCGGCCGTCCCCGGAGCCGAGACGGCGCCGCGCGGCGCCGGCGCCGGCGCCGATGTCGACGTACGACGCATCGTCCATGACTCGCGGCACGTCGCGGCCGGGGACCTCTTCGTCGCGATCCGCGGCGCGAAGTCCGACGGCCTGGCGCACGTGCCGGAGGCGCTCGCGCGCGGTGCGGCCGCCGTGGTCTCGCAGGAGGCCCCGCTTCCGGGGGTAGCAGTGCCCTGGGTGCGCGTCCCGGACGCGCGCCGGGCGCTGGCGCTCCTCGCGGCGCGCCTCGCGGGCGATCCGGCCGAGAACCTGGTGCTCGTCGGCGTCACGGGAACCAACGGCAAGACGACGACCGCGACGCTCCTCCAGGCGCTCCTGGCGCGGCGATATGGAGGCGCGGGATTTCTCGGGACGGTCGGCTACCGCATCGGGCGCCGGGAGATCCCCGCCGACCGCACGACGCCGGACGCGGTGCTCCTGCAGGAGCTGCTCGCCGAGCTCGTCCGCGAGGGCGTTCCAGCGGCTTCGATGGAAGTCTCCTCGCACGCCCTTTCGCTCGCGCGCGTGGAGGGCTGCCGTTTCGATCTCGCGGTCTTTACGAACCTCACCCGCGATCACCTGGACTTCCATCGCGACATGGAGGACTACTTCGAGGCCAAGGCGCGGCTCTTCGAGCTCAGAAAACCGGGCGCCGCTGCCGTCGTCAACGTGGCGGATCCGTTCGGGCGGCGGCTCGCGGCGCGGACTCCCGGCCGCGTCGTGACCTACGCCGCGGTGGAAGTGGAGGGCGGCGCCGACGTGACGGCGGCGTCCGTGCGCTGCGACCTCTCGGGCACCTCCTTCGAGGCGATGTCTCCGGCGGGCCGATTTGAAGTGAAGTCGCCGCTGCTCGGCCGGTTCAACGTGGACAACCTGCTGGCCGCGGCGTCGGGGGGGCTCGCGTTGGGGATGCCGCCCGGGGAGATCGCCGCGGCGCTCGCATCGGTGCGCCGCGTGCCCGGCCGGCTCGAGCCGGTCGAGGCCGGCCAGTCGTATCGCATCCTCGTCGACTACGCGCACACGGAGGACGCCCTCGCGCGGCTTCTCGCGGCCGTCCGGGAGCTGACCGACAAGAAGATCATCCTCGTCTTCGGGTGCGGCGGCGACCGCGACCGCGGCAAGCGCGAGCCGATGGGTCGGCTGGCGGGGTCGCTCGCCCACATCGCGATCGCGACGTCCGACAATCCGCGCACGGAGGACCCGGAGAAGATCCTCGACGAGGTCGAGCGCGGCCTCATCATTTCGGGCGCGACGAAATATCTCCGGCTCGCCGACCGGCGCGAGGCGATCCGCGCGGCGATCGATCTCGCCAACCCGGGCACGGTCGTCGTGATCGCCGGGAAGGGACACGAGACGACGCAGGTCATCGGCGACCGCGAGGAGCCTTTCGACGACCGCGCGATCGCGGCGGAGCTCGCGGCGTCCCGATGAACTTCGCGACCTCCGATCTCGCCGCGGCCCTCGGCCTGGCCTCTCCCGGCGAGGTCCGGCTCTCGGGTGCCGCCGTCGACTCGCGCGCAGTGCGCCCGGGGGACCTCTTCATCGCGCTGCCGGGGGCGCGGGTGGACGGGCATGACTTCGCGGCCGAGGCCGTGAATCGCGGCGCCGCGGCCGTCCTCGCGTCGCGAGAGATCGCCGCGGTCGCGGGACGCGTGCCGGTCCTGCGCGTGCCGGACACGGGCGAGGCGCTCATGCGGTTCGCCGGCTGGATCAAGCGGCGCGCGGGCTTCCGCCTCGCGGCGATCGGCGGCTCCGCCGGCAAGACGACCACGAAAGAGTTCGCGGCGGCGATCCTCGCGCGCCACGCGACCGTCGGGAAGACTCCGGGGAACCAGAACAGCGCGATCGGTTTCCCTCTCTCCGTCCTGAACCTGTCGCTCGCGCCGGACTGGATGGTCGGAGAGATGGGGATGAGCGCGCCGGGGGAGATTTCGCGGCTGTCTCGGGAGTTCACGCCGGACGTGGCCGCGATCACTCTGATCGCGCTCGAGCACCTGGAGTTCCTGGGTTCTCTCGACGGGATCGCGAAGTCGAACGCCGAGATCCTCGAGGGCCTGAAGCCGGAAGGAGTTTTCGTGGTCAATGCCGACGATCCCCGGATCGGGGCGATCGCGGCGGCCCACGCCGGACGCAAGCTCCGCTTCGGCCGCGAGGCGGCCGCCGACGTGCGGGTCGAGCAGATCGTCACGGGGGACCGCGGCTCGCGCTTCCGCCTGAAGGGCCCCGCGGGAGAGGTCGTCGTCTCGCTGCCCCTGCCGGGCAGTCACCAGGTCTCGAACTTCCTGGCGGCCTCCGCGGTCGCGATCGCGTGCGGCGCCTCGGTCGAGAACTGCGCCGAGGCGGCGGGCCGTCTCGCGCCGTCGCCACATCGCGGCGAGACGCTGCGGCACGCGTCGGGAGCGCTCCTCTTCGACGACGCGTACAACGCGAGCCCGCCGTCGATGCGCGCGGCGCTCGACACGCTGAAGCTCCTGCCGGGCAAGCGCAAGATCGCGGTCCTCGGCGACATGCGCGAGCTCGGGCCCGAATCGGAGTGGTGGCACCGCGAGACGGGGCGATACGTCGTGGGCCGCGCCGACCGGCTGATCTGCGTCGGACCGCTGGGACGCTTCCTCGGCGAAGGGGCCGTGGAGGCCGGCTTCGCCCGCGCGGAGGTGCGTACGCTCGAGAGCCCGGAGCAGGTGTCGAACCTCCTCGACTCCATGCTCGACGCCGGAGATACGGTGCTCTTCAAGGCGTCGCGAGGCGTTGGTCTCGAGAAGGCCGTCGCGCGGCTCGCGACGCCCGGAAACCCGCGCGCGGGGGCCTGATGCTGTACTACTGGCTCTATCCGCTCGCGAAGCAGTACCCGGTCTTCAACGTCTTTCGTTACATCACGTTCCGGACGGCGATGGCCGCGCTCACGGCGCTCGTCCTTCTGCTGCTTCTCGGACCCGGCATGATCCGGGCGCTCAAGCGGCGGCAGATCGGCCAGGCGATCCGCGAGGAAGGGCCACGCTCGCACCTGTCGAAGGCGGGCACGCCGACGATGGGTGGGCTGCTCATCCTCCTCGCCGTCACCGTCGCGACGCTCCTCTGGATGGATCTGTCCAACCGGTTCGTGTGGATCGCGCTCGGCACACTGCTGGCGCTCGGCGCCGTCGGCTTCGCCGACGACTACACGAAGGTCGCGCGCAAGCGGAGCCTCGGGCTGACGGGCCGCGGCAAGCTCGTGCCGCAGTTTCTCGTGGCCTTCGCCGCGGCCTGGGCGATCGAGCAGTGGGCGGCGCACGGCGCCTTCTCCTCGGTCGTGACGTTCCCGTTCCTCAAGAAGGTGATCCTCGACCTCGGTCTCTTCTACGTGCCCTTCGTGGCCGTCGTGCTCGTCGGCTCCTCGAACGCCGTGAACCTGACCGACGGCCTCGACGGCCTCGCGATCGGCGCCGTGGGGATCGCCGCCGGCACCTACGCGATCCTCGCGTACGTCACGGGAAACGCGGTCGCGGCGCGCTATCTCCAGATCCCGCTCGTCGCCCAGTCGGGCGAGCTCGCCATCTTCTGCGGCGCCCTCGTGGGCGCCTCCCTGGGGTTTCTCTGGTTCAACTGTCACCCCGCCGACATCTTCATGGGAGACGTCGGCTCGCTACCCCTCGGCGGGGCAATCGCGGCCGTCGCGGTCATGACCAAGCAGGAGATGCTGCTCGCGATCGTGGGCGGCCTCTTCCTGCTCGAGGCGCTTTCGGTGATCATCCAGGTCGTGTCCTTCAAGTCCACGGGCCGGCGCGTGTTCCGAATGGCGCCGCTCCACCATCACTTCGAGCTCCTGGGCTGGGCCGAGTCGCGCGTCATCATCCGCTTCTGGATTCTGGCGCTCTTCTTCGCCGTCGCCGCCCTCTCGACCCTGAAGCTGCGATGAACGCCGCGACCGACCGGACTTTGCCGGATGTCCTGCCCGCGAAGGTGGCGATCGCCGGCTTCGCGCGGAGCGGCCGCGCGCTGGCATCGGCGCTGCGCGACCGGGGCGTCGCCGTGTCCGTCGCGGACGAGAAGCCGGCGAGCGCATTCCCGGAATCGGCGGAACTGGCCGATCGCGGCGTCGCGTTCTTCTTCGGCCGCAGTGGCGAGGGCGCGCTCGCCCTCGAGGGAGCCGACTGGCTCGCCCTTTCGCCGGGCGTCCCGCTCGATGCGCCGATCGTCGCCGCGGCGCGCCGGAAGAAGATGCCGGTGCTCGCGGAATTCGAGATCGCCTGGCGCATCGCCGAGAGCGAGGTGGAAGGCGCGAACCGCTGGGTGGCCGTGACCGGCACCAACGGCAAGTCGACGACGACGGCCTGGATCGCCGACGTCCTGCGTCGCGCCGGCCGGCCGGTCGCCCTCGCGGGAAACATCGGCGTGCCGCTTTCGGCGTTCCTCTCGGAGCGCGCGCCGCGCGACTTCGTATGCGAGCTGTCCTCCTTCCAGCTCGAGACGGTGGACCGCTTCGCGCCGCAGGTGGCGGTGCTCACCAACGTCACGCCGGACCACATGGACCGCTACCCCGACTTCGAGGCCTACGCGCGGGCGAAGGAGCGCGTCTTCGCTCGCCAGCGGCCGGACGACGCGTCGGTCGTGAACGCAGACAATCCGCGGGCCGCGGCGGCACGGACTCCGGCGCGGCGGGTTCCGTTCTCGAGAATGGGCGCGGTCGCGGGCGGCGTCTGGGCCCGGGACGGCGTCATCCGGTCGGCCATCGCCGGACCCGAGCGGGAGGTGCTCGCGGCCGACGCGCTCGCGCTCCCGGGAACGCACAACCTCGAGAACGCGCTCGCCGTCGTCGCGGCGGCCGACTGCCTCGCGGCCCCGCCCGACGCGATTGCCGAGGCGCTGACGCGCTTCGCAGGCCTGCCGCACCGGAGCCAGCTCGTGGCGGAGGCGCGCGGCGTGCGCTGGGTCGACGACTCGAAGGGAACCAACGTCGACGCGACGCAGAAGTGCCTGGAGGGATTCCCGGACGGCCGGGTGATCCTGATCCTGGGCGGCCGCGACAAGCACGGCGACTTTCCGTCGCTCGTCCCGACGGTCGCGCGCGCCGCGCGACTCGTCCTGACGATCGGGGAGGCCGCCGAGACGATCGAGCGCGCGCTCGGCGGAATCGTTCCCTTCGAGCGCGCGGGCACGATGGAGGTCGCCGTGCTGCGCGCGGGAGAGGTGGCGGAACGGGGCGACACGGTGCTTCTGTCGCCGGCGTGCGCGTCCTTCGATGCTTATGCCAACTACGAAGAGCGCGGCAATCATTTTGCGACGCTCGCGCGGGCCGTCGCGGCCCGGGCCGCGACGACGGAATAGAGGGGAATCCCATGGCGCGGAAGCTCGCGAGCGACAAGGTCCTGTTCGTGGCCCTGGTCGCGCTGTCTCTCTTCGGCTGCGTGATGATCTACAGCGCCTCGGCCGTCTCGGCGGCGGAGAGCGCAGGCAGCCCCTACCGCTATCTCCTGAAGCAGGTCGCGGCGCTCGTTGTGGGAGGTCTCGCGGCCTACGGCATTTCGCGCGCCGACTACCGGCGCCTCGCGAGCCCCGCCGTGGTCTACGGCGCGTACGGCCTCGCCTTCGCGCTCTGCATCGCGGTGCTCTTCCGCCCGCCGATCAACGCCGCGCGCCGCTGGCTCGCCTTCGGCCCCGCCGCGATCCAGCCGTCGGAGCTGCTCAAGATCGCGCTCGTCCTCGTTCTCGCGTCGCAGGTCGCGGGGCGGGACGGCAAGCGCGGCGGCATCGATCGCGCGGTGATTCCGTGCGCGATCCTCGCGGCGCTCGCGTCGGGGATCGTGCTGCTCGAGCCCGACATGGGAACGGCCGTCTGCTATCTGATGCTCTGCGCGGTCGTGCTCTGGCTCGCCGGCGCGCGCGGCCGCGTCTTTCTCATCGGCGCCGCGGCGGCGCTGCCGATTCTCGCGATTCTCGCCTTCTCGGCCAGCTATCGGAAGGCCCGCCTCCTCGCGTTCCTGCGCCCGGAGGCGGATCCGCTCGGGGCGGGATTCCAGGCGCTCCAGTCGCTCATCGCGGTCGGCGCGGGCGGCTGGCTCGGCGACGGTCTCGGCGGCGGCCGGCAGAAGCTCTTTTTCCTTCCGTACCCGCACACCGACTTCATCTTCGCGATCGTCGGCGAGGAGCTGGGATTCCTCGGGGCCGCCGGTCTCGTCGCGGCGTTCGGCGTGATCGCATGGCGCGGACTGCGCGCGTCGCGTCGCGCCCCCGACGCGTTCGGCGCTTTTCTCGCCGCCGGCGCGACCGCCATGATCGTCGTGCAGGCGGCGATCAACATGAGCGTCGTGCTCGCGCTGATGCCGACCAAGGGCCTGCCGCTCCCGTTCGTTTCGTATGGCGGCTCCTCGCTCGTCGCCTCGTGGCTCGCCGCGGGACTCATCCTGAATGTCTCGGCGCACGAGGTCGAGCGGGCGGAGGCGTGAGCCGACCGCTGCGGTAGGGTGTCGGAGTGGAGGAGGCGACCTACGTGATCGCGGCCGGCGGAACGGGCGGGCACATCTTTCCCGGGATCGCGCTCGCGCGCGAGATCCTCGCGCGGCGCCCGGGCGCGCGCGTCGTCTTCGTCGGCGCGGCCGTGGGCCTGGAGACGCGGCTCGTCCCGGCGGCCGGATTCCCGGTGGAGACCGTCGCGGCGACCGGCTTCGCCGGAAAGCGGCTCGGCGAGCGGATCGCCTCGCTCGCCACGGTGCCCCGCGGCGTGCGGCAGGCGCGGCGCCTGCTGAAGCGGCTCGCCCCGCGGGCGGTCGTCGGCGTGGGCGGATATCCGAGCGTCCCGGTCGTGTTGGCCGCCCGGTCCCTCGGCATTCCCACGCTCGTGCACGAGCTGGACGCCCGCCCGGGGATCGCCAACCGGTTTCTGGCGCGTCTGGCGACCCGCGTTACCGTCGGCAGCGAGGCGGCGGCCGGGCGGCTGCCGGGGCGTCCGGTCGTCACGGGCAATCCGCTGCGGCCCGAGTTCCTCCGGGCGGCGCCGCCGGATCCGGCGCGGCCGCCTCGGCGCGTCTTCGTGCTCGGAGGGAGCCAGGGCGCGGCGGCCATCAATCGCGCCATGACGGAGGCGGCCTCCGTTCTCGAAGGCGAAGGCGTCGAGGTCCTCCACCAGACGGGCGAGAAGTGGCTGGAGAAGGTGCGACAGGGGTACGGACGCTTGCCGGCCGGCTGGCGGCTCGAGGCGTTCGTCGAGAAACCCTTCGAGGCGATGGCGTGGTGCGACCTGACGGTCTGCCGCGCGGGCGCGCTGACGGTCGCGGAGCTCGCGGCCGCGGGCCGGCCGGCGCTGCTCGTGCCGCTCGCGACGTCGACGCGCGGCCACCAGCTCGAGAACGCGCGGGAGGTCGAGCGCGCGGGTGCCGCGGTCGTCCTCGAGGAGAAGGACCTGACGGGGGCGTCCCTCGCCGCGGCCGTTCGCGGGCTCCTCGCCGACCCCGACCGGCTGCGCCGCATGGGGCAGGAGGCCCGGCGGCGGGCGCGACCGGACGCCGCGGGGCGGCTGGCGGACCTGCTCTTCTCGATCGAGAGACCGGCGGCGTGAGGTTCCTCCGCTTGCGGCGGATTCACTTCGTCGGCGCCGGCGGCGTCGGGATGAGCGGCCTCGCCGAAATCCTGCTCCTTTCGACTCCGCTCGAGATCTCGGGCTGCGACCGCGAGCGGAGCGAGAACACCGACCGGCTGGCCAAGCTCGGCGCTCGGATCGCGACAGGCCACGACGCGGCGCACGTCCGGGAGGCCGACCTCGTCGTCATCTCCTCGGCGGTCGCCGACTCGAACCCCGAGGTCCTCGCCGCCCGTGCGGCCGGCATCCCGGTCATCCGCCGCGCCGAGATGCTCGGCGAGATCATGCGGATCAAGCAGGGCATCGCCGTCGCCGGCACGCACGGCAAGACCACGACGACCTCCATGACCGGCCTCGTGCTGACCGAGGCGGGCTTCGATCCGACGATCGTCGTGGGCGGCCGGGTCCGGATCCTGGGAACGAACGCGCGTCTCGGCTCGGGCGAGTACCTCGTCGCCGAGGCGGACGAATACGATCGATCGTTCCTCGAGCTGACGCCCGTCGTCGCCGTCATCACGAACGTCGAGGCGGATCACCTCGACACTTATCGCGACCTCGACGACATCATCGAAACGTTCACCGCGTTCGCGAATCGTGTGCCGTTCTACGGCGCCGTGATCGGCTGCGCCGACGACGCCGGAGTGCGGCGCGTGCTTCCGGGCGTCAAACGTCGCGTCGTGACGTACGGCGAGTCGCCCGAGGCGCAGCTGCGCGCGCGGGACATCCGCCCGGACCCGGCGGGGACGACCTTCGAGGTCTGGGAGGGCGAGCGGTGGCTGATCGGCTCGATCCGCCTTCCGATTCCCGGGCGGCACAACGTCGCCAACGCGCTCGCCGCGGTCGCCGTCGGGCGCGAGCTGTCGATCCCGTTTCCCAAGATCGCCGGCGCGCTCGCGAACTTCTCGGGCGTCGTGCGGCGGTTCGAGACCAAGGGGGAGCGCGGAGGCGTCCTCGTCGTGGACGACTACGCGCACCACCCGACCGAGATCGCGGCGACGCTCTCGTCGGCGCGACAGGTCTATCCCGAGCGCCGCCTCGTGGCCCTCTTCCAGCCGCACCTCTACTCCCGCACGCGCGATTTCGCGGCCGCGTTCGGCCGCGCGTTGGCCGGCAGCGACGTGGCCGTCGTGACGGACGTCTACCCCTCCCGCGAGAAGCCGATCGAGGGCGTCAGCGGCGAGCTCGTCGCGTCGGCCGCCCGGCAGGCGGGCCTCGGCCGGGTCCTCTATGTGCCTGATAGGTCGAGGGTTGTTCCAGAGCTGGAAGCTGTCCTGCAGCCGGGAGACCTGCTCCTGACGATGGGGGCCGGCGACGTCGTCCGCTTCGGCGAGAAGTTTCTCGGGGACTCTCATGGCTGAGACCTCGTTTCTTCGGCGCGGCCGCGTCGCCCCGAGGCGCCGGCGCGGGGCTCTCCCGTGGCGCATCGCCTTCGGCGCGGCCGCCGCGATCGCGGTCCTGATCGCGGCCGCGCGGCTGCCGGTCGGGCGGCTGATGCGCGTCGAGCGATTCGAGATTTCTGGCAACCGACGGCAACGAACCGAAGAAATTCTGGCGGTGCTCGCGCCGTACCGAATGAAGAACCTGTTGACGCTCGATCTCGCCGCAGCCGCTTCGCAGATCACGACACTTCCGTGGGTCGAGCGCGTGACGCTCTCCAAGCGATTCCCCGACGGGCTCGAGATCCGAATCGCCGAGCGGCGCCCGGTCGCTCTGTGGCGCGACGCCGATGCGCGGCTCTATTTTCTCGGAACGGACGGCCGGCCCATCGCTCCCTACGACCCGCGCAGCGATTCGGCCGACTACGTGCTCGTCGGCGGCGAGGGCCGACAACTTCCCGAGCTCGTCGCGCTCGCCGAGGAGTTGCGCGCGCGCGTTCCCGATTACTTCGCCGCACTCTCGCAAATCGATGCGTTGCCCGACGGAGGATTCGGTATGATGGACTCCATCTTCCGGAAGCCGGTGCGTGTCCTTCGTCGGGACGCTTCCGAGAAGATCGCCGCGCTCCTGGCGGCGCGGGGTCTCATGGAGAGGCGGGGTTGGGAGGCGCGCGTCATCGACCTTCGTTTCGCGGACCAAATCGTGCTCATGGGAGCCTGGGGATCGGGACACTCGTTGTGACGGGCGGCGGGCAAGCAAGGCGAGAGGGGGAGCGAGAGCGTTGTCGCAAGTCCAGGCACGCATCCCGACTTCGCCTCCCCGTCTTCCCGTCCGCGGTTTCCTGACGATGGCCAAGCCCGAGAACTTCCTCGTCGCCTGCGACATCGGCTCCTCGAAGATCTGCGTCCTGATCGGGGAGCAGAACGCGCACGGCTCTCTCGATGTGATCGGGAAGGGGGCCGCCGTCAACCGGGGCACCCGCAAGGGCAACATCGTCAACGTCGACACGACGATCGAGGCCATCAAACGGGCCGCCGAAGAGGCCGAAATCATGGCCGGGGTTCAGATCTCCCGGGCCTGGGTCGGGGTTTCGGGCTCAAACGTGCGGTCCTTCAACAGCCGGGGCGTCGTGGCCGTGGCCGGGAAGGACCGGGAAATCAACAAGGACGACGTCGCGCGGGTCATCGACGCCGCGCGGGGGGTGCAGATCCCGCAGGATCACGAGGTCGTCCACGTCGTGCCCCGCGATTTCACCGTGGACGGCCAGGACGGCGTCGGCGACCCGGTCGGCATGATGGGCCAGCGACTCGAGGCGGACGTGCACGTCGTGACCGCGCCGGTCGCCGTCACGCAGAACGTCGTGACGTGCATGAACAAGGCGGGCATCGAGGTCGTGCAGCTCGTGCTCGAGCAGTTCGCCGCCGCGGAGGCCGTGCTCACGCCCGACGAGAAGGAGCTCGGCATCGCGCTCGTGGACATCGGCGGCGGCACGACGGAGCTTGCGGTCTATCACCGCGGCTCGATCGCCCACACGGCCGTCATTCCGATCGGCGGCGATCACTTCACCAACGATCTGGCGGTCGTCCTGCGCGCCCCGATCACCGACGCCGAGCGCATCAAGAAGAAGTTCGGCTGCGCGCTCCGTTCGGCGGTCGGCGAGGACGAGATGGTCGAGGTCCCCATGGTCGGCGGGCGCGCGCCCAAGCTCTGCCCGCGCACGACGCTCGCGGAGATCCTGCAGCCGCGAGCGGAAGAGTTGCTGGGTCTGGTCCGCGAGGACCTCCAGCGGCTCGGCCTCGAGAAGGAGATCCGGTCGGGCGTGGTCCTGACCGGCGGCGGCGCCGAGCTCGAAGGGCTCGTCGAGGTCGCCGAGGCCATCTTCGAAGGACCGGTGCGGCGCGGCGTGCCCTCCGGCGTGGGCGGGCTGGTGGATGTCGTCTCGCGCCCCGAGTGGGCGACGGCGACGGGTCTTCTCCTCTACGGCCACCGCCACAAGCCGAAGAAGCGGCGGGCGGACGGTCTTTCGCGGATCACGAGCTCGGTGGCGCGGGCGTTTCGAGACTTCTTTTAAAGCGGAGGCGGGCATGGCGCGAGGGAGGGACCGGTCGATGATCGAGTTCGTGGGCGATGAGAAACCGCATCGGCTCTCGATCGAGCTGGAAGGGGGCGATGCGTCGCCCGCGACGATCAAGGTCATCGGGGTCGGAGGCGGCGGAACAAACGCCGTCAACCGCATGATCTCGGCGGGGCTCCGCGGCGTCGAGTACATCGCGTGCAACACGGACCTCCAGGCGCTGCGCCTGGCGTCGGCGCCGCTCAAGATGCAGATCGGATCGCGTCTGACGAAAGGCCTCGGCGCCGGCGCGGATCCCGAGGTCGGCCGCAACGCGGCGCTCGAGGATCAGGAGAAGCTCGCGCAGGTCGTCAAGGGCGCCGACATGGTGTTCCTTGCCGCAGGGCTCGGCGGCGGAACGGGCTCGGGCGCCGGACCGATCATCGCGAAGGTCGCGGCCGAGGCCGGAGCGCTGACGGTGGCCGTCGTCACGAAGCCGTTCGACTTCGAGGGCAAGAAGCGGATGCGGCAGGCCGAGCGCGCGGCGCGCGAGCTGCGTGACCACGTGGATACGCTCATCACGATCCCGAACCAGCGCCTGCTCTCGTTCGTCGAGAAGAACACGCCGCTGAACGAGGCGTTCAAGACGGCCGACGACGTGCTCCGGCAGGCGATCCAGGGCATTTCGGATCTCATCAACTGCCCGGGAGAAATCAACCTCGATTTCGCCGACGTGAAGAAGATCATGTCGGACATGGGCCGCGCGCTCATGGGCACGGCGGTCGCCGAGGGCGAGAATCGCGCCGTCCATGCGGCGCAGGCGGCGATCAGTTCGCCGCTCCTCGAAGACGCGTCGATCGAGGGCGCGCGCGGCGTGCTGATGAACATCACCGGCGGCGCGGATCTGACGCTCTTCGAGGTCAACGAGGCCGCCGAGATCATCCAGCAGGCCGCCGATCCCGAAGCCGAGATCCTCTTCGGCTGTGTGCACGACGAGCGGATGTCCGGCATCGTCAAGGTGACGGTGATCGCGACGGGCTTCGACCGAGCGGAGGACGTCGCCGAGACGGCCTCCGAGGAGGACCCCCGTCCCGCGGTCACGCAGCGGACGAGCCGCGCGCCGTTCCTTCGGGGCGACGATTCAGGCGGCTTCGGGCCCAACGCGTCCTCGCGGGATGATTTCGACATCCCGACGGTTCTGCGCCGACAAATGGATTAGCACTCGGACCGCCGCCTCACGTCGGGGACGCGGCGGCCTCGGAGGCTGCAGACCGGAGAGGCCGCCGCTCCGCTCGGCCGGCACAGTCAATTCGTGGCGCCGCTCTGGCTGTCCGAGAGTGCCGGCCGAGAGGCCCCTTGGGAGGCGGCGTTCCTCGCGCCCCGGCGGTTCAGATAGCTATATACGCACTGATATAGCTATGGGACCTCCCCCCGCAGCCTCGCGGCGAACTCTTTCTCCTTCCGGATCAGCTCCTGCCGCTTCTTGCGCCCCTTGTCGCGCCACCGCTTGTAGGCGTGCGCGAGCTTCGGGTGGCGGTGCAGGAAGCGTCGGATGCGGCGGCGGATGGAGGGGAAGACCAGGGAGAAGAAGAGCAGGCTCATGATGAAGAACGGGACCTGGGGCATCACGGGGATGAGCACGCCGATGATGCCGACGATGAAGAAGAAGATCCCGAGGGCGAGGTTCCAGGCCTTGCTGCGCTGCCCGCGGCGCCGCCTCCTGCGGGGGGGAGCCTCTTTCGGGGCGCGCATCGTAGCCTTCGGCATGGGCCCGGGATGGTAGCCCATGGCTGCTATGCTCGTTGTCGTCGGGTGCCGTCATGAGCGGTAAGACGCACTGGGACGAGGTTTACGAAACCCGGGGACCCGAGCGCGTCAGCTGGTTCCGGCCGCACCTCGATCGGTCGCTGGCTTTTCTCGACGCCGCCGGGCTGGATCGTTCTGCCGGTGTCATCGACGTGGGAGGGGGGCGCCTCGACCTTCGTCGACGACCTCCTCGATCGCGGCTACCGCAACGTGACCATCCTCGACCTCTCGCACGCCGCTCTGGACATCGCGCGGTCGCGCGTCGGGAAGCGGGGCGCAGACGTGCATTGGATCTGCGCGGACATCACCGATGCGCGCCTCCCCGAAAACGCCTACGATTTCTGGCACGATCGCGCGGTCTTTCATTTTCTGCGGGACGCGGACGCGCGGGCTCGTTACGTGGACGCCGTACACCGTTCTCTCAAGCCGGGCGGACACATCGTCGTCGCGACTTTCGGCCCGCACGGACCGGAGAAGTGCAGCGGCCTCGAAGTTCTGCGTTTCACCCCCGAAGCGCTCCATGCGGAGTTCGGGCCGGAGTTCTCGAAGCTCGGCGACACGACGGAGACTCACGTAACTCCATGGGGAGCCGAGCAGGAGTTCGTCTACTGCTACTGCCGCCGCCCGTAGCCGGAGCGAGGCCTCGGCGTATCCTTCGGCATCGGGAGGTGCGGCATGCTCCGTCGATCGCTTCGAATCGGCATCGGCTGTCTGTGGGGATTTCTCGCGGCCGCCGGCGCTTTCGCCCAGAAGCCTGCCGAGACCGACACCGACCGCACGCTGCGCGAGCTCCTGGACGAGGTCCGGCTCCTGAGGCAGATCCTTCAGGCCACGAGCGTCGGCTCGGTGCGGGCGCAGATACTCTTGACCCAGCGACAGCTCCACAGCGAGCAGACCCTTCCGATCGAGCGCCAGCTCGCGAGCGTGCGGTCCGAGCAGGCCCAGGCGCAGAAGGAGTTCGGTCAGATGGAAGACCGTCTCGCGGAGTTCGATCAGGAGCTGCGATCGGAGACCGATCCCGAAAAGCGGGCGACGCTCGAGGACGCGATCCGGCAGGTCACCCGATCGCGTGAACGGACGAAGGGCAGCCAGGAGCAGTTGCAGGTTCGGGAGAATGAGCTCACCGAATCTCTCTCACGCGAGCAGGCCGAGGTGGACCGGGTGCAGCGCGATCTCGACGGCATCGAGAAGGATCTCGACGAGCTGAAGTCCCGGGTCCCCAACAAGCCCTGATGCGGCGGCGGCGCGATCCGTAGACTTCTCATCGTGAGAAACATTTCGGCGGCCTTTCTCGGCGCGGCCGCGATCGCCGCGGCGTCGTCGCGGACGCCATCGCCCGCGCCGACCCGACCCTTCGACATCGTCTCGTCCGTCGAGATCTCGGCCGACGAGCCGCTCGCGCGCCACATCGAGTCGGTCCTCGCGATCAATCCGCGCGACCCGAACAATCTCGTCGCGGCCTCGATCGATTTCGGCGAAGACGGCGGGGTCGTCGCGTACGCCTCGCGGGATGGCGGAAGGAGCTGGTCGCGCGCGGTCGATTCGGCGGGACGCAAGGCCCGGTTCGACGGCCTCGATCCCGCCGTGGCGTTCGCTGCGGACGGCGCCGCGTATCTGCTCTCCGACGGCGATTCCTTGATGGCGTTCCGGTCCACCGACGGCGGTTTCACGTGGAGCGCGGGAGCCCTCGTCCCCGGCCGCGCATGGGACCGGCCCTGGATCGCCGGCGGCCTCGGCGGAGGCGCGTCGGATCGCCGTCTCTACGTCGCCGGGAAGATGCCGGTGACGGTCTTCGGACACGCCGCGCAGGACATCATCGGGGTGAGCATCTCGACCAACCGCGGGGCTTCCTTCCCGTCGCCGGAGCTCTTTCTGCCGGCGCCGGAGAGGGAGCTCGTCAACGTGGTCAACGATCTCGTCGTCCTGCCCGACGGAAGGGTGCTTCTGACGCTCCAGACCTTTCCTCCCGCGGCTCTCACCGAGACGCCGCTCCACGGCTATTACGCGACGCTCGTGTCCCTCGACCTCGGGAAGAGCTTCGCCCCGCCGCGGCGCGGGCCGTCCTTTCGAACGTTCGGACATGCGCGCGAGGGGAAGTCTCTGTTCGGCCTGGCCGGAGCCCGCGCGGCGGCGGACGCGTCGGGCGGGCCGCGCGCGGGACGGTTCTATCTCACCTGGGTCGACGCCATCGACGGCTTCTACCGCGTGATGGCGGCGAGCTCTTCCGACGCGGGAATGACCTGGTCGCCCGCCGTTCGCCTGGATGCGGACGCCGGCGCGACCGACGCGAGCGTCCCGACCGTGGCCGTCGACGGCCGGGGAACCGTCGGCGTCGCCTGGTACGACCGGCGCGCGGATCCGAGCGACGGGTGCTATCGGCTGTTCTTCGCTTCTTCCTCGGACGGCGGTGCGACCTTCTCTCCCGAAGCGCCCGTCGACGACACCGAGACCTGCCCGCTCCTCGGATCGAAAGACGCTGCCGATCCCGTCTCGTCTCAGTATCGTTTCAAGAACGGCGGCGACACGATGGGGCTCGTCGGTCTGCCGGGCGGAGGTTTCCAGGTCGCCTGGATCCGGCAGGGCAAGAGCGAGATGCAGCTCTGGTCCACGCGCCTGTCAGCGGGCGGCGGGCCGCGGAGCAATTCGAGGTGACTTCGACAAGTCCGGAGTCTTCGGTCTCGTGTCCGCGAGTCGCCGGAGAGCGCCGTCGAACGCCGGAATCGGCGCGCGGCATCTTGCTTGCCGCAAAATCGGGGCTCGTGCTAGTGTCCCACTCCCCGTTCGGCCCATTCGTCTAACGGTTAGGACGCAGCCCTCTCAAGGCTGAAATACGGGTTCGATTCCCGTATGGGCTACCAGTCACAGCATGGGACTCAGAGCGATTTCGTCTGCGCAGCCCGATCGACTCTTCCGCGGCTTCGATCGCTTCCACGGCTCCCGGAACAGTTGATGGGCCCGAGGCCGGCCGCTCTAGATGCCGAGATGCACGAGAAGTTTGCGGTAGACCTCGGGATCGCACCGGTTGAAGAGGATGCCGGCCGACGCCCATCGGACCGTGAGAAAGACGAGAACGGGGAAGGCCCAGCGAAAGGCCTTCGTGTCGATGATCTCCCGATAGCCAAGCACCAGCGCGAACGGCGCCATCGTCAGCGCGTACCGGTTCAGGTCTCCATCCGCAAGAAAGATCAGGAAGAGGAATTGGAAGGCGCAGTACGCGAACGGAACACGGAACTCGCGGACTCGCCAGATGCCGATTCCATAGAGAAGAAACAGGAGGATCTGAGCCTCTCCGCCGTAATGCAGCGGCCAACTGAGGTTGCGATTCAGGATGTCGAAGGGCAGGAACGAAGAGACTTTTTCGAGGTTCGGCTCGAGAGGCGCCCAGGGATCTCCCAGGCGGACCGCACAGTAGACGAACCAGGCCACGACTCCCGCCGGAATGACGGCCAGCCAGTAGATGCGGCGATCCGGCTTGCGCCGCAGGAGAAGAAGCGCGTACGCCGGGAGCATCATCAGGCCGGGAAGCCTCGTGGCGCTCGCGAGGCCCGCGGCGATCGACGCTTTTCCGACACGCGCCTTCTCGAAATACCAGATCGAGAGAAGGACGAGCGCGAGATAGATCGGCTCCGAAGCTCCAACGCTCCGGTAGAGGAGCCATCGCGGAGGGAAGAAGAGAAACACGAGCGCGAGAAATCCAGGAGAGCGCACTTTCCAGACCTCGCGCGCCAGCCGATAGAAGAGCAGCACGGCCGCAACCGAGGCGATGACGACCACGGCCAGGAGGGCGCGTTCCCAGCCGATCCATGAGAGAGCTCGAATCGCGAGCGGATACACCGGCGCCCTCGATGCGTCGATCGGAAGCGGGTTCGAGGGCGGGTGCACCCAGCCCTCCTTGGCGGTCGAAAGGTAAGCAGGTCCATCCCAGAATCGATCGATCGACCGCATGTCGTGCCGATACGGGAACCACACGAGAAGCGGTCCGACGATCGCCGCGAGCGCGAGGAGCAGCTGCGTTCGCGCGGGGGACGGTCTCGCAAAGCGCAGGACGGCGGCATGCGGCCGCTCAGCGAGGATCGGTTCGACCCGCTGCAGCTCGGCGGCGAGCGGTTGCATGCGGCGGATCTTCTCCCAATCCAACTAGCCCGTTCCGGTAATTCTTTCGCCCGAAGGTGCCCTGACGACCTGGCGGAGCATCACAATGTTCAAGACATCGACAACCCGGGTTCGTTCAAAGACGACGTCCTTCATCCCACCCGCTGCGGTACCGAGTCGGGTCGGGCGGACCTCGCCTCTCTCTGCAAGCGGGCCGGGGAAGAGCCCGCTCCCGCACGGCGTCTCTACTCGGATGAATCGATACGAATGCGGGGGCGACCTCCGTCCCCTACGTCGCCTCTCCCGCTGCGGGCTGCGGCGCCTGGCCGGGCTTGTAGCGGATCCACCGCACGATCTCCGGGATCGTCGGCTTCTTGCCGTACATGAGGATGCCGACGCGGTAGATGCGTCCCGCGAGCCAGGCGATCCCGAACGTCGTGAGCGCGATGATGACGAGCGAGAGCGCGACCTGCCACACCGGCGGCTGGCCCATGGCCGTTCGCATGAACATCGCGAGGGGCGCCGTGAACGGGAAGAGGGAGACGAACACCGCGAGCCCCCCGTTCGCATTGTTCAACAGCACGGGAAAGAACGCCCAGACGGAGATGATGAACATCATCGGAATCATCGCCAGCTGCTGGGCCTCCTGGTCCGTGTTGAACGGCGCGCCGATGGCCGTGTAGATGCTCGCGTAGAGGAAATACCCGAAAAGGAAGAAGAGCACGAAGTACAGGATCATGGACATCGGGATCTTCGGCACTCCCATGTCGGTCGTCGACATCATGCCCGCGATCGCGGGGAGCGACAGGTTCATCGCGACGAGAGACCAGATCAGGTACTGCGTCAGGCCGACGAGCCCGATGCCCACGATCTTGCCGAGCATCAGCTCCGTCGGCCGCACGGAGGCGATGACGACCTCCACGATGCGGTTGGTCTTCTCGTCGATGACGCCCTTCATGTTCTGCATCCCGTACATGATGAAGGTCGAGTACAGGATGACGGTGAAGATCAGGACCGCGAAGAACGACGCGCCCTTCTCTTCCGTCGCGCCCTCCTTCGTGATCTTGAAGGGCTTCAGGTCCACGCGTTTCTCGAGCTGGGCCGCGAGCTCGGGCGGAAGCCCGCGCTTCGCGATGCGCTCCTTGAGGAGCACGTGATTGACCGAGCGCTCGAGCTGGTTCATCGCGACGAACTCCGAAACGGCCGTCGTGTAGTACTCGACGCGCTCCTTCTCGAGCTGCTCGAGGTCCAGGATGAGATAGCCGTCGATCTTCTTGGCGAGAACGTCCTTCCGCAGAGTCTCCTTGGTCGCTTCGAGGCTGCCCGTGACCGGCACCTGCTGCACCACCCAGTGCACGCCGCGGTCATGACCCGGTTCCGCCGCGTTCTTCTGCTCGCGATCCTTCAGGTCCGTGACGAGCGGCTCGTAGAGCCCGCCCGTGACGTCCACGACCGCAAGGCGGCGATCGCCGCCGGCTTTCCGGGACGACACGATCTGGATGCCGATGTAGCCGAAGAAGAAGATCGGGATGAGCGCCGTGCCGATCCAGAACGCCTTCGTGCGGACGCGCTCGATGTACTCCCGTCGGACGATGGCGAAGACCTTTTTCCAGTTCATGACTCCCTCATTCGATCGTCCGCGTTTCTTCCATGCCCGCCTCCCGCACGGCGGACAGGTAGATTTCCTCGAGATCCGGTTCGCGCTGCGAGAAGGCCTGCACGTCGTGGCGCTCGAGCGCCTTGCGGAGGAACTCCCGCCGGTCCGTGCCCGGCGACAGCGAGACCACGTACTCGCCGTTGACGGCCGACGAGGAAGCCACGCCCGGCATCGAGGCGACTTCGGCGGGCGAGGCCGTGATCGCGAGCCGCAGCTCGCCTGCGGCGCGGCGGCGCTTGAGCTCCTTGAGGTTGCCCTCGAGCACCTTCTTCGATTTCGCGAGCAGGACGATCTCGTCGCAGAGCTTCTCGGCCTGCTCGAGCACGTGCGTCGAGAACAGGATCGTCTTGCCGCGACCGCGAAAGTCGATGAGGTACTCCTTCACGAGCGCCGCGTTGATCGGATCCAGCCCCGAGAAGACCTCGTCGAGGATCAGCACCTCGGGGTCGTGGACGATCGTCGCGATGAATTGAACTTTCTGTTGCATTCCCTTCGAGAGCTCGTCGACTTTCTTGTTCAGCCAGGGACGCAGCTCCATCTTGTCGAGCCACTCGGCGATCCGGGCCCTGGCGCTGTCGCGGCTGACGTTCTTGATGTCGGCGAGGAAGAGCAGGTGGTCGATGACCTTCATCTTCCGGTAGAGGCCGCGCTCCTCCGGGAGGTATCCGATGCGGTTCTGGGCCTCGCGGTCGAGCGGCCGGCCGAGCACGCGGATCGCGCCCGAGTCCGGCGCGGTGATGTTCATGATCATCCGGATGGACGTCGTCTTGCCGGCCCCGTTGGGCCCGAGCAGGCCGAAGATCACGCCGCGGGGGACGCGGAAGGAGAGCCGGTCGACAGCCTGGAATTTGCCGAACGCCTTGGAGACGTCCTGGAGCTCGATCGTATGTTCCATGGTGTATCTGTTTCTACGTCCGGGCCGAGCGGGAGTTTATCGGGGACGGGCATCGGCCGCGCAGGAGTTTGCCGGCCGGGCGCGGAATTCCTTGGCGGAGAGGGAGGGATTCGAACCCTCGAAACCCTTTCGGGCTTACCGGTTTTCGAGACCGGCCTGATCAACCACTCCAGCACCTCTCCGGGTCCGGGGGGGCGACATGGTAGCAGGAGTCGCGCCGGAACCGGGGCCCGGAAGGTCAGGCGCTCGTGGACAACCCCTTCTCGCGGCGCGCCTGGAAGAAGAGGCGCAGGAGCTCGGCCGAGGCGGCGCCGAAGAGGCCGCCCGAGACCTCGCATCGGTGGTTCAGGCGCCGGTCCTCCGGAATGTTGCCGAGAGTTCCGCAGTAGCCCGCCTTGGGGTCCGCGCAGCCGAAGACGACGCGCGCGATCCGGGCGTTGACTGCGGCACCGGCGCACATGGCGCACGGCTCGAGCGTCGCGTAGAGCGTCGCGTCCTCGAGCCGCCACGTGCCCGCGGCCTGCGCCGCCTCGCGCAGCGCCTCGATCTCGGCGTGCGCCGTCGGGTCGGACGCGGCCTCGCGGCGGTTGCGCCCGCGGCCGATCATCTTCCCGCCGCGCACGACGACGGCTCCGACAGGCACTTCCTGCTCGCCGAAGGCGATTCGGGCGAAGGCCAGGGCCTCGTTCATGAAGCGCTCGTCGTCGCGCGAAAACGCCATCGGGAAAACGGTATCAGCTTCGCCCGCGCGCCCTCGGAATCGCTTGAAAAGGGGCGGCGTTTTCATTACCCTTCGACCCCCCTGCGCCCATAGCTCAACTGGATAGAGCGTCTGACTACGGATCAGGAGGTTGGGGGTTCAAGTCCTCCTGGGCGCACCACTTATTACTTGGAGTTCAGCGGCTCGCCGATGCGAGCCCGGCGAGCAGCGCGAGTCCGCTGGCACGCCCGATACAGGACCTTAACTTTCGGTCTCTTCGTCCGTAGAAGTAGCAGTAGTCTCGTAAGTTGCGCCGATTCGGGGAGGCAGGATGTCCCAGAAGACCAAGATCATCGTCGGGATCGCCGTCGTGCTCGGGCTCGGCGCGATCCTCGCCTTCTCGCTCAGCGGCCGCGACCGCAACCTGCCCAAGGTGACCACCGCCAAGGTCGAGAAGGTGGACCTGGTCGCCAAGGTCACGGCCAACGGCAAGATCCAGGCGCGGCGCAAGGTGGACCTGTCGGCCCTCGTCATGGGGCAGATCGTCAACCTGGCGGTCCAGGAGGGGGACCACGTCAAGAAGGGCCAGCTCCTGCTCCAGATCGACAAGACGCAGCTCGCGGCCGCCGCGGAAGGAAGCGAGGCGAGCCTCGCGGCGATGCAGCACGATCTCGACGCGGCGCGCGCAAACGCGGAGCAGGCGAAGCTCGACTACGTGCGCGCCAAGGAGAACTTCGACGCGCACATCCTCGCCGAGGCGGATTATCAGAAGGCGAAGTCGACGCTCGACGCCGCGAACGCGACGCTCATGGCGACGGAACAGCGGATGCGCCTCGCGATGGCGAACCTCGCGGGCAGCCGGGACTCGCTCTCGAAGACGACGGTCACGTCTCCGCTCGACGGCGTGGTGACCGCGCTTCCCGTCAAGGAGGGAGAGGTCACGGTCATCGGGACGATGAACAACCCCGGGACCGAGCTCCTGACGATCTCGGACATGGGCGAGGTCGAGGCGGTGATGATGGTGGACGAGACCTCGGTACCGCAGGTCAAGCTCGGGCAGGCCGCGAGCCTCTCGATCGACGCGTACCCGGGAAAGACGTTTCAGGGCCTGGTCACCGAGGTCGGTTCGTCGCCGATCCCGAAGAACGATCCGGATCTGCTCTCGCTCGTGCAGGGCTCCGAGGCGATCAACTTCAAGGTCAAGATTCGCGTACAGGATCCGCCGGACACGATCCGGCCGGGTTTCTCCGTCACGGCCGAGATCGTGACGGGCAAACAGGCCGGCGCGACCGCGATCCCGATCCAGGCGCTCGTCGTCCGCGACGTGCCGAAGAAGGCCGGAAAGACGCCCTCGTCGATGGCTTCGGGCCGCCCGCAAACCGAGGAGGGCGTCTACGTCGTCAAGGACGGCAAGCTGCAGTTCGTCAAGGTCGAGACCGGGCTCGCCGGCGAGCTGATGATCGAGGTCAAGAAGGGGCCGGAAATCGGAGCCGAGATCGTGACCGGCCCGTTCAAGATGCTGCGCCAGGTGAAGGAAGGCGACAAGGTCGCGATCGAGAAGGAGAGCGACAAAAAGAAGAAGGAGGACACGAAGGCGTGACGGTTCCCGAGCTCTTCCGCGTCTCGTCCTCCGCCCTCACGCGGCACAAGCTGCGCGCCTTCCTGACGCTGCTCGGCGTGATCATCGGCGTCGCGACCGTCGTGGCCGTCGTCTCGGTGATCTCGGGGCTGAACTCGTACGTCAAGGACAAGGTCTTCGGCCTCAACCCCGACACCGTCATCTTCAGCAAATACGGCATCATCACGAGCCGCGACGAGTGGCTGCTCGCGATGAAGCGGCCGAACCTGACTCTGACCGACATGGAGTTCGTCCGGCGCGAGTGTCGACTCTGCGGACAGGTCGGCGGCGCGGCCGAGCGAAACCGCCCGGTCAAGTACGGCGACCGAAAGCTCTCGGACGTCAACACCGTCGGTCAAACGCCCAACATGGGCGAGGCCATGAACATCGACATCGCGACCGGCCGCTACTTCACGCAAAGCGAGTACGACCACGCCGAGGCCGTCGCGGTCATCGGCTGGGACGTCCAGGACCAGCTCTTCCCGAACCTGGATCCGATCGGCCGGGTCTTGAAGGTGCAGGGCTACCCCCTCAAGGTGATCGGCACGCTCGCGAAACAGGGGAATGTTCTCGGGCAGAACCAGGACAGCGTGATCTACATGCCGCTGACCGTCTTCGCCAAGCACGTCGCGCCGGCTCAGGACATCTCCATCTTCGTGAAGCCCCATGGCGGCCTCGAGGCCGTCAACCCGATGATCGACGAGGTTCGGACAATCCTGCGCGCCCTGCGCAAGACGAAGTTCAACAAGGACGACCCGTTCTCGCTCGTCACGGCCGAGATGCTGCAGTCGCTCTGGAAGGGGATCTCCGCCGGAGCCTTCCTCCTCATGATCCTGATCTCGGGCATCTCGCTCGTGGTCGGCGCGATCGTCATCGCGAACATCATGTTCGTCTCGGTCGTGGAGCGCACCAAGGAGATCGGCGTGCGCCGCGCGCTCGGCGCCCGGCAACGGGACATCCGGCGGCAGTTCCTGCTCGAGGCGGCGCTGCTCTCGGCGATCGGGGGGGTCATCGGCGTGGCCCTCGGCTCGGGCGTCGCGCTCCTCGTGAGCCAGGTGTTTCCCGCGCAGGTCAAGCTGTCCTTCATCCTGATCGGGATCGGCGTGGCCACCCTGACCGGCCTCGCCGCCGGTCTGATCCCTGCCGCCAAGGCGGGCAAGCTCCCGCCGGTCGAAGCGTTGAGGTACGAGTAGGAGTTTTCAGTTGTCAGTCCTCAGTTCTCGGTTCCGGAACTGAAAACTGAAAACTGAGAACCGATAACTTCCGATGTCCTCTCTCTTGTCCCATCTGCGCCGCGGCCTCGGCGAGAATTTTCGCTTCGCCTTCCTCGCCGTCCGCGCGCACAAGCTGCGTGCCGTCCTGACGGTCCTCGGGATCGTCGTTGGGGTGTCGACGGTGATCGCGATGGTCTCGATCGTGACCGGGTTCAAGAACAACATGATCCGCAGCTTCCAGAGCTTCGGCGCGACGCTCGTGCAGTTCCAGAAGTACGAGCAGCGGTTCGGGCCGCACGGACCCCCGGAGGCGGAGCTGCGCCGCAAGGACCTCCTGCTCGAGGACGCGCTGGCGCTGAAGGCCTCGATCCCCGAGATGCGCGCGGTCTCTCCGGAGCGGTACCTCTGGGACACCGACATCCACGTGAAGTATCGCGACGCGGAAACGACGACGCCCGTCGTGGCCGGCGTCGGGCCCGACTATCCGATCGCCAACAACCACTTCGTGTCGTACGGGCGATTCATCACTGAGGCGGACTTCGAGCATGCGACGGCCGTCGCGGTCATCGGGGAGGACGTGCGCTCGGTGCTCTTCCCGCGGGAGGACCCGCTCGGCAAGCCCATCGACTTCAACGGCATGCAGTACACGGTCATCGGCGTGCTCGAGAAGAAGGGGAGGATGTTCGGCGGCTCGAACGACAATTTTCTCCTCATCCCCTTCACGGCATTCGACCGCCAGTTTCCGTTCATCAAGAACAGCCATCGGGACACGATCCACATCGCCACCGTGCCCTACACGCCGGAGCAGGTGCCGATCATTCTCGAGAAGGGCCGGGAGATCCTGCGCGCGCGGCGGCACGTCCCGTTCGACAAGCCGGACGACTTCGCCATCTTCACGCCCGACCGGATGATCGAGAACTTCAAGGCCATCACCAACGGTGTGATGCTCGCGATGGTCTTCATCGCCGGCGTGTCGCTCCTCATCGGGGGCGTCGGGGTCATGAACATCATGCTCGTGTCGGTGACGGAGCGCACGCGCGAGATCGGCCTCCGCAAGGCGGTGGGCGCGTTCCGGCGGGACATCGTGCTGCAGTTCCTGACGGAGGCGACGACGCTCTCGCTCCTCGGCGGCGCGATCGGCGTGGTGCTCGGGATCGCCGTGCCCGCGGCGATCAAGCGCGTGTTCGAAGCGCTTCCGGCCGAGACGCCGATCTGGGCGGTCGTGGTGGGGCTCGGGGTCTCGATCTCCGTGGGCATCTTCTTCGGTCTCTATCCGGCGGTGAAGGCTTCGCGGCTGGATCCGATCGAGGCATTGAGATACGAGTGAACAGAGCCGTCAGCCATCAGCTGTCAGCCTTCAGCCGGAATCCTCTGGCTGAGAGCTGACGGCTGAGAGCCGAAAGCGACCCAGGAACATGACGGGACTCGTCGGCGGTCTCCGCCGCGGCTTCGGCGAGAACATGCGCTTCGCGCTCCTCGCGGTGCGAGCCCACAAGCTGCGCGCGACGCTGACGATTCTCGGAATCGTGGTCGGCGTCGCGACGGTCATCGCGATGGTCTCGATCGTGACGGGCTTCAACAACAACATGGTTCGCAGCTTCCAGAGCTATGGCGCCTCGCTCGTCATGTTCCAGAAGTACGAGCCGCGGTTCGGCCCCGGCGGCCATCCCGAGGGCGAGCTGCGGCGCAAGGACTTCACCCTGGAGGACGCGGCGGCCCTGAAGGCGGGCATTCCCGAGGCGCGCGCCGTCTCGCCACAGCGTTACCTCTGGGACAACACCGACTACCACTTGAAGTATCGGGACGCCGAGGCGAAGTCGCCGCGCGTCTTCGGCGTGCTTCCGGAGTACGCCGTCGCGACCAGCCGCTTCGTGAGGCAGGGCCGGTTCTTCACCGACATCGACGTCGAGCACGCCGCGGACGTCATCGTCATCGGCGACGACATCCGGGAGAAGGTCTTTCCGCGCGAGGACCCGATCAACAAGCGCGTCCTCCTCGGGCACGACGCCTACACGGTCATCGGAGTCTTCGAGAAGAAGGGGAAGATGTTCGGGGAGTCGCAGGACAACTTCGTGACGGTCCCGCTCACGACGTTCGATCGGCGCTTCCCGTGGATTCGCGTAGGCGGCGCCAACGGCGACGCCCTGCGAATCGCGACCGTGCCTTACCGCCCGGATCAGGTCCCCGTCCTGATCGACAAAGCCCGGACGATCCTCAGGGCGCGTCGCCGCGTCCGTTTCGACCAGCCGGACGACTTCGCGATCGTGACGCCGGATCGGATGATCGAGAGCTTCCAGGGGATCACGCGGGGCGTGACGCTCGCCATGGTGTTCATCGCCCTCGTCTCGCTCCTGATCGGCGGCGTGGGCGTGATGAACATCATGCTCGTTTCGGTGACGGAACGGACGCGCGAGATCGGGGTGCGCAAGGCGGTCGGTGCGTTCCGGCGCGACATCGTGATGCAGTTCCTGACCGAAGCGACATCCCTGTCCCTGCTCGGCGGCGCGATCGGCGTGGTCGTCGGGATCGCCGTCCCGGCGGCGATCAAGAAGGTCTTCGACGCCCTGCCGGCCGAAACGCCGATGTGGTCGGTCGTCGTCGGCCTGTTCGTCTCGATCTCCGTCGGCATCTTCTTCGGTCTCTACCCGGCCGTGAAGGCCTCGCGGCTCGACCCGATCGAAGCGCTGCGGCACGAATAGCGGGCGCGGGCGGCCCCCGGGCGGATCTACGCCGCCGCGCGCTTCGGCCAGAAGTAGACGAGCGCGCCCGCCGCGAGCCCGATTCCGCCGGCGATGAAGACCTTCTTCTCCACGGCGGAGAGGAGGAGTGCGCAGACGAGGAGGGCCGCGGCCGGGATCGCCGCGCCGCCCGGGAGGCGAACGGTTCTTCCCGTCGCGGGGAGCTTGCGCCGCAGGACGGGAACGGAGAGACACGTGCCGATGTACGTCGCGAGGCGCGCGATGACCGAGATCAGGGCCAGCTCTTCGGCGACGCCGAGAGCGCCGGGCTCGACCCGGTGCAGGACGGAATCGGTCGCGATGAGGGCGAAGGCCAGCCCCGACTGCGTCAGGATGGCGACATACGGCGTGCGGTACCGCGGATGGATCCTCGTGAAGACGCGCGGGAGACGTCCGCTCTCGGCGAGGACGTAGAGATACCGCGGGCCGATGAGGATGCTCCCGTTGTTGGTTCCGAGCACCGACACGGCGGCTCCGAGCGTGAGCAGGAGGCCTCCCGCGGGGCCGAACAGCCGGAAGCCGGCGTCGGCGAGCGGGGTCGTCGAGACTCCCAGATCAGGCACGGTCCCGATCGCGACGAGCTGGACGAGGGTGTAGAGCACCGTGACGATGGCGAGCTGCGCGACGAGGGCGAACGGCAGGTCCCTCTTCGGATTACGGAACTCGCCGGCCGGGCCCGGAGTCCCCTCGAACCCCGAGTAGGCGAAGAGGACGAGCAGCGCCGCCTTCGGGAGCTTGCTCGAATCGGGCGCCGGGACGGGGAAGACGCGGCTCCAGTCGACGGTGAAGACCCCGACGGCCACGAGAAGGACGAGAGGCAGGATCTTGGCCGCCGTCAGGAAGAGCGTCGTGCGCGCCCCGGTCTTGACTCCGACGACGTTCAGCCAGGTCAGCAGGGAAAGCGAGAGGACGACCGTCGCAACATGGCCGAGGCCGTGGTTGGCGCCATCCCAGACGTACCCGAGCACCCGCGAAAAGAACACGGAGAGACTCGCGACCGCGGCCACACGCGCCACCCAGGTCATCCAGCCGACCTCGAAGCCGACGAATTCGCCGAAGGCCTCGCGGGCGTAGACGTAGGCCCCGCCGGGACGGTCGAAGAGGCTCGACGCCTCGGCGAAGCAGAGGACGATCAGGAGGACCGCGAAACCTCCGGCGAGGATCGCCCAGATGCTGGCCGCTCCCAGCATTTGGGCCGCCGCCACCGGAAGGACGAGGTAAACGCCGCTCCCGACGACGCTGTTCACGGAGAGAGCGAGGACTTCCAGACGGGAAACGGCGCGCAGAAAGCCCGGAGCAGGCGAGGCGGGGGAGGTCAAGGCCCGGATTCTAGCCGAGGGCTTTCGGGGACCGGTTTAGGGCTCCTCGCCGTCGGCGGCAACCGACCTCGCGACCAGGCTGACATGTGCGTGCTGCTCGAAGTGGTTGCGGACGTTCTCGATGAAGAGGTCGTAATGCGCGTGCATGGCGCGCTCGGCCGCGGGGCCGTCGTGCGCGGCGATCGCCCTGAAGACCCTCATGTGGTCCGGGTACGACGACCTTCCGGTGAGAACGTCCGCATCGGCCCAGAGATCCTGAATCGTCTTGTTCCAGCTCCAGATCATCGAGAGCGCGGCCTGGAGGAATCGATTCCCGGCCGCCATGGCGAGGAGATCGTGGAAGTCGAGGCCGCGGTCCTTCCCGCGGGTTCGCGACTCGATCTCCTTCTCGTGCTCCTCGAGCACGCGGCGCATCCGCACGAGATCCTCGCGGGAGGCGTGCTCGGCGGCGAGCCGAGCAAGATGTCCCTCGAGAAGGCGCAGCGCCGTGAGCGCCTGCAGATACTCCATCTGCGTCGCGGGCTTGATTTCCTTGAGGACGCCCTCGGCCCAGTCGCGCAGCCCTTCCTTGTGGCGCAGCTCCTCGAGATGCCGGCGTCCCGCGGCGGTCAGGACGCGCCCCTTGTTGCTCCGCTTCGCCGTGAGCCGGCGGTGATCGAGCAGGCGGAGAACGCGGCCGACCGTCGCCTGGCTCGCTTTGACCTTCCGGTCGCGCAGATGCAGATAGAGATTTCCCGAGCCAATTCCGTCGTCGCTGTTTTCGAGCTTCTCGAGGATGTAGAGCTCAAGCTCGTTGCCCGCCGACGTTTCCGCCATCGCATCGAACGTTATCACTACTCTCTGGTGATGAGGCAAGTGCAAGTCGCATGATGAGTGTCAAGAACGCATTTCGATTTGTAACATATTGAAAATAAACAGTTTTTAAAAAGAGTAGCCGAGTCGTTGACAACCAGTGATGAGCGGCAGTAGTCTGCGCCTACGACTACTCATTGATGATGAGTAATGAAAGACGGATCCGGCAGGCCGTGCGGCGGCTCGCAAGAGCGCGCGAAAGATCGGGCTTGACACCGTGCTCGATTGAATTATTGAATTATTTCAATCAACCGTGGCCATCGAGCTTCACGTCGACCGCACCGAGTCGCTGCCGATTCACGCGCAGCTCTCGGAACAGATCCGCTACCACATCGAGGTGGGAGCGTGGGAGCCGGGCTACCGGCTGCCGACGGTGCGCTTCCTCGCGGGGTCTCTCGGCGTGAACTACAACACCGTGCGCGCCGTGTACGGCGATCTCGAGCGCGAGGGCTACGTCGTGACTCAGCAGGGCTCGGGAACGTACGTGGCGCCGCAGCCGCCGAAGCGGCCGGATCAGCGGCATCGCGTCGAGGCCCTCATCGACGGCGTGCTGTTCGAGGCCGACCGGCTCGGCGTCACGGCCGAGCAGTTCGCGCGGCTCTCGTACCTGCGCGCGAAGATGTTTCGCCGAGGCGCCTCGCACGTCCCGGTCCTCTTCCTCGAGTGCAGTCCCGCGGAGGCGGAGTTCCACGCGCGGGAAATCCTCGAGGCGACGGGCATCCGGCCGACGACCGCGCTCGTCCAGGACCTGGCGAAGATGAGGCCCGAATACTTCGATCGCTTCCCCGTCATCACGACGACGCTCTTTCACATCACCGAGGCGCAGAAGGTGCTCGGGGCGGGGCGACGCGTGCACGGGCTCCTCGTGGAGCCGTCGCCCTCGGAGATCGTGGCGCGGCTCCGGCCGCTCGCCCGGGGATCCCGCGTCGCGATCGTGTGCTCGACCCGGCGCAACGCCCGGAAGATCCAGAACGCGCTGCAGCGGGTCGGCCTGACGCACCTGCGCTTTTCCGCAGTGCCGATCGACTCGCCGAGCGAGGTGCGCAACGCTTTCCGTCAGGCGGACGAGATCGTCGTTTCGCGCCGGATCCTCGCCGAATACAAGGGCGCGTGGCCGTCGAAGCGGCGGCTTCTCGAGTATGTGGACGTTCTTCCGAGTGCGTCGCTGCGGCTGCTCCGCCGGGAGATCTCCGAGGCGGCCCTGGCGTCGACCGCATCTGCGGCATCGGCGCGGAAGGCGCGTGGCGGCGCGATCCGAAATCTGAAGAGCTCGGCGACATCCCGGAGGGGTGGCGCGACAGGCGGGGACGGGTTCGCTCGAATTTCATAAGGAGGGGGAGATGCGCGCACGGGGTCGGTTCGGAACACTGATACTGGTCGGGCTACTTTGGGGTACGTGGGCGGCCGCCGACATCACGCGGTCGGGCGAGGTGGTCGGCACCGTGAAAGGCGAGGACGGGAGCGCCCTTCCTGGCGCGACGGTGACGCTCGCCGGTGAAACGCTCATTCAGAAGGAGATCACCCAGGCGACCGACAGCCGGGGGCTTTATCGGTTCCTGAACGTCAACCCCGGCACGTACACGCTGACCGTCACGCTTCAGGGCTTCACGACGAAGCAGGTGACGGTCAACGTCAACGTCGGACGCACGAGTACGATCGACGTGGATCTGTCCCTGGCGAAGGCCTCCGCGTCGGTCATCGTCCAGGCGCAGGCGCCGCTCGTCGACAAGACTTCGCCGCAGTTCCAGACGAGTTATTCGGCGGAGGAGCTCAAGCAGATTCCCTCCAGCCGCCAGTACATCGACGTCGTGGACACGGCGCCCGGACTCGACAACCGAATGGCCTTCGGAGCCGGCGGCAACGTGGACGGCTACGACAAGTTCGGATTCGGCGCCGCGACGAACCAGTACACGATCAATGGCGTCACGACCTCCAACCTCCAGTTCGGCAACACCTGGGTCAATCCCAACTACGACACGGTGCAGGAAGTCCAGATCCTCGGTCCCGGGGCTTCGGCGGAGTACTCGAATTTCACGGGCGCCACGGTCAACGTCATCACGAAGACCGGCACCAACGATTTCCACGGCGGCGTGACCGTGTACGGAACGGCTGACACCTTCCAGGCGAACAACAGCGGGGGCATCATCGATCTCGCGCAGCCGAACACGAAATACCGGGTCGAGAGCAACGCCTTCCTCGGCGGTCCGATCGTCAAGGAGAAGCTCCTCTTCTTCGTGAGCGGCGCCTACAACGCGGCCTCGAGCGCGCCGCCCCTGACGGATTTCTTCGACAGCGACACGCGTCCGTCGGCCCAGCTCCGCCTCGACTATCTGGCCAACAACGCGAACACGTTGAGCGCCATGTACGACTACGAGCACATCAAGCTGACGGACCAGGGGTTGCAGCCGGTGACGGGGCCCGAGGTCGGCTACTTCCGCGCGCAGCACACGAACTACGGGTACCTGAGCTGGATTTCGACCTGGAGCCCGCAGACGGTCTCCGAGCTCAAATACGGCGGCGGCGAGGGGTTCCTCGAGCGCACGCCCAACAACACGACCGACGTCAACGTGTACGACGGCGACACGGGCTATCAGTACAACTCGACGGGATTCTTCCGCAACCAGCGGAACTGGAAGCACGAAGGCCGCGGGAACGTGACGCAGTACGCCGACAACTTTCTCGGCGCCAGCCACGAGATCAAGGCCGGCGTCGAGTACGAGTGGCAGCAGAGCAAGCAGCAGCTTCAGTACAACCAGAACACCTTCCTGTACATCCTGACCGTCGCTCCGGGCACGCAGTACGTCGAGGCGGGGGTCGGCTACTCCTATAACCAGGCGACAACGTTGAAGCGCCCTGGCGCCTACCTCCAGGACAAGGCTTCCTGGAAGAACTTCACGGTCAACCTCGGGCTCCGGTACGACAACCCCAAGACGACCGACATCTACGGCAACATTCAGATGCTGGACTTCCACCAGTGGTCGCCCCGTGTGGGCCTGACCTACGACGTGACGGGCAAGGGGTCGACGATCATCGGCGCGTCCTACGGCCGTTACTACGACAAGGTGCCGACGTACGGCGTCGGAACCTACGCCGGAACCGGCTTTACGCCCATCACCTACTACGGGGCGTTCAACACCGGCACGCCGTTCGCGCCCCAGGACTACCAGGACATCATCAATTTCGTCGTTCAGCCGCAGAACATCACGACCGTCTTTAACTCGCAGACGCTGCCGGTCGCGGACGGAACCAAGGGCCCCCACAGCGATCTCATCTCGGGGCGCGTCGAGCAGCAGTTCGGGCAGAACTTCGCGGTGTCGCTCTCCTACCTCTACCGATACACGAAGGACTACGTCACGCTCACGCAGCTGGGCAACCCGGACACGTACACGCCCTTCCAGTACACGTCTCCCTTCACCGGAAACACCATCACGTACTACTCGATCACTCCGCCCAGCCTGCGGACGTTCGGGATCGGGAACATGGACTTCTGGTATCAGCGAGGAAACGAGCTGATCCTCGAGATGCGAAGCCATCCGACGCCGAAGGCCTTCCTCAACGCCTCGGTCACCTGGGAGCACACGACGGGGACGCGCGACAACAACGAGTGCGGCGTCCTCTCGCTGTGCACCAACGGCGTCGACCAGGACCCGAACTTCTTCAACAATCCCTACTACACACAGGGCGAGCTCAGCCAGAGCCGGCCCTTCAATTTCAAGATTCTGGGCTCCTACCAGCTGCCGTGGGGCATCACGACGTCGGCCGATTTCCGCTGGTTCTCCGGACGGCACTACGGCGCGATCGCTTACTCTTACCAGCTGGGCGATCCGCGCTTCAACGACCCGTACGCGCAGGCGGTCATGCTCGAGCCGAAGGACGCGCGGAAAGAGCCCAACTCGGTTCTCCTGAATCTCCGGGCGCAGAAAGACTTCCTGATCACGAGCAGCGTGACGGCGTCGCTCATCGTGGACGTGCTGAACGCGACGAACTCCGCGATCGACTTCAACACGAACATCCAGAACAACATCTACCAGCTCTACGCACAGCAGTCGACTCTCAGCGGTCAGCCGGTCAGCGCGTTCGGCAAGCCGTACTCCGTTTCGAATCCGCGGCAGACGCGCTTCGGCTTCAGGCTGGTGTTCTAGCTCGGACACGAGGCGGGCGCCCGGTCCCGCTGCCTCCCGGGGCCGGGCGCCACGTTTCGGGGAGTCGTCATGCTCCTCCAGCGACGCGCGTTTGCCGCGGCGATGGCTCTCTGGCCGGCCGTCGGCGTTGCCTTGGCTTCGGATGACGCGATCCAGGTCGGGCGAAACGTCCGGGTCAGCCGGGCGCGCGAGGGGATCGCGCACAACGAGGTCCTGCTCGCGGCGGATCCCGTCGATCCCGGCCGGCTGCTCGGCTGCTCGATGGCGTTCGACCCGCAGCGCAACAAGGTCTACACGATCGTCTACGCGTCCTCCGACGGCGGCGCGAGCTGGACGCCGACGCTCGAAACGTCCGACCTCGAGTTCAGCGGCGATCCGGCCTGCGCGCTCGGAAAGGACCGGCGCGCGTATTACATGGCGCTCGGCTGGAAGGAGGGGGGCAAGGTCGTCGATCCGATCTATCGGTCCGGCGATTCGGGAGCGACCTGGAGCCAGCCGCTGCTTCTCCACTCCTTTCACGGCCTCGACCGCGAGTACCTGTCCGTCGACAACACGGGCGGCAAGTTCGACGGCCGCGTCTACGCGCATGCGACCGGATGGGCGCGGCCGCTCGAGGGCAAGCGCCAGACGGCCGACATCAGCCTGTTCGTCTCGCGGGACGGCGGCGCGTCGTTTCTCGGGCCGCTCAAGCGCACTTCGGTCGGCAAGCGCTACGTCCTGGGCGTGGGCAACAGCGTCGTGCTCTCGGACGGAACGCTGGTCATGATCTTCGGCGAAGTCAACAAGTACTGGGACGAGGAGGGCGACGAGGGCGACGTGCCGGCGAGCACGGCCGAGAAGGCCAACGGCACGCTCGAGATCGTGACCTCCACCGACGGCGGCGAGTCGCTCGAGACGGCGTCCACCGTCAGCGACTTCCACATGCTCTGGCCGCCGTTCTCGACGAGCATGATCGCGTCGCTGGCCGCGGATCCCGGGAGCGCGGCGTTCAAGGATCGCCTCTACGCCGTCTGGCCGGACCAGCGGTCGGGCCGACAGGAAATCCTGCTCGCGCATTCGGAAGACAAGGGCAAGTCCTGGTCGAAACCGATCGTCGTCAACGACGACGCTCCGGGCGCGACGCCGGCCCGCGATCACCTGATGCCGACGGCCGCCGTGAACAAGGAGGGGGTCGTCGCGGTCGCGTGGTACGACCGGCGCGACAATCCGGACGACCTCGGATGGTTCGTGCGTCTTCGCGCCTCGCGCGACGGCGGCGAGACGTTCCTGCCGAGCGTGAGGGTCTCGGAAGCGCCGGCGGCCTACGGCGCTTCGGAGCAGTGGACGGTTCAGGGCAACGCCTCGGGCGGCGGGAAGAAGCCGCCCGACGCGGGCCCCGACGCGAAGGCGCCGGGCCGTCCCATCGCGGTGACGCTCTCGCTCAATCCCTTCCAGTTCAACGGCGGCCACACGGGCGGCATGGCGACCACCGCGGACGGCCGGTTCCATCCCTTCTGGGTGGACAACCGGACCGGAATCGCGCAGCTCTGGACGGCGGCCGTCACGGTCCCCGGCGCCGCGGTGAAGAACGGGTCGCCGGAGCTCGCGGCGTTGGACGACGTCTCCGACGCGGTCGAGCTGAAGATCTTGAGCACCGACTACGACCGGAAGACCAACCGGCTCGCGATCCGGGTGAAGCTTCAGAACACATCGAGCCAGGCGGTCGCGGGGCCGCTGAAGCTCCGGCTGATCGACCTGAGCTCTCAGCTCGGGCGGGCGCGCGCCGAAAACGCGGACAACGGCATCTCGGGACCGGGCGCCGTGTGGACGATCCGCGAGGCCGCCGGCGGCGCCGCGCTCGCGCCGGGAGCGGAGTCGAGCGTTCAGGAGCTCGCGTTCCGGATTTCGGACCTGCGTCCGTTCCGCGACGAGAAGTCGATCCGCTATCTCTTCGCGAGCTTCCAGGCCCGCGTGCTCGGGAAGCGCGTCCCGGCGGCGAAGGAGACGCCGAAGTCGTGAAGACGGTCGCGGCGGCCACCCTCGTCGCCACGCTCGCGTTCGCGGGCGCGGCCGGCGCCGAATCCCTCTCCGTCGGCCCGAACGTGCGGGTTTCCGCCGACAACGCGATGCGCCTCCACCACGAGATCACGATGGCCGCGAGCCCCGTGGACGCCGGCAAGCTCCTCGCCTGCTCGATGATTTTCGACGCGAAGGACGCCTCGCGTCACGTCGTCGCCTACAGCTCTTTCGACGGCGGGAAGACCTGGGTGGCGGCGCTCGAGGTCAAGCGCACGACCTTCGTCGGCGATCCGACCTGCGCCTACGACGCCGACGGCGCGGCGTACCTGTCCGCCCTCGCCCTGCACTACGAGTCCGCGGCCGAGCACGAGATGCTCGTCTATCGGTCCGCGGACGGCGGCCGCGCCTGGTCCGAGCCGACGGTGCTTCCTTTCATCGACCGCCAGTGGCTCACCTTCGACCGAACCTCGGGCCCGCGCAAGGGGCTGCTCTATCTCCACGGCAACGCGGTGCGCGACCAGACGGTGGACGGAGACGAACGGATCGTGTTCACGCTCTTCCGCTCGAAGGACGGAGGGAAAACCTTCTCCGCGCCGAAGAAGCTCTTCTCGGACGGCGACCACATGCCGTTCGGCACGGGAACGGGAGCGGTGCTCTCCGACGGGACCTTTCTCGCGTCCTTCTACGAATGGAACGATCGGAAGAACCTTCGAGAGAAGGATTTCGAGAAGGCCTCGGGCTCGATCAAGGTTTCCCGCTCCGAGGACGGCGGCGACACCTTCGCGAAGGCCGCAGTCGTCTCCGAGTGGCACGGGTGCGAGGGCTGGACGCCGGGACTCCCGGTGATCGCGGCGGACGCCTCCGACGGACCGTTTCGCGACCGCCTCTACCTCGTCTGGCCCGACCGGCGCTCCGGGCGCTGCGAGATTCTTGTGTCGCATTCCTCGGACAAGGGCCTGAGCTGGTCGGCGCCGATCGTCGTCAACGACGACCAGTCCCCGGCGGATCGCGCACGCAGCCGCCACCACATGCTGCCGGCCGTCGCCGTGAGCCCGGCGGGCGTGGTGGGCGTGTCCTGGTACGACCGGCGCGAAGCGACCGAAGAGTCGAGACAGTGGGCGGCGCGGTTCGCCTTCTCCCTCGACGGCGGCGAGACCTTCTCCGCGAACACGCGCGTCTCCGACCCGGCGTCGCTCGTCCGGCCGGGCGAGTACCTGCCGATCATGGCTTACAGCACGGGCGGCGGGCAGGTCCGGCCCCGCGCCCGTGGCGGCAACATCCAGATGGAGATCGGTCCGCAGTGGATCGACTATCTCTGCGCCGCCGATACGGCCGGCATGGCGGCCGGAGCCGACGGGGTCTTTCACACGCTCTGGGTCGACCACCGCACAGGCATCCCGCAGCTCTGGACCGCCGCCGTGCGCGTGGACGGAAAGGCGGCCGTGAACGGCTCACCGGAGCTCGCGGCGCTCTCCGATCTCACCCAGAGCATCGCCGTGCAATTCTCCAACACGGACTACGACCCGAAGGAGCGGACCGTCTCCCTGGACGTGGCGCTGATGAACACGTCGCAGAAGACGATCGTCGCACCGCTCAAACTTCGGGTCCTCTCGTTGAGGTCCTCGAGCGCCGTGCCCGAGATCCTCGCGGCGGACAACGGTCTATCGGGCGCGGGCGCCGTTTGGGACTTCACCCCTCAACTCCTGGACGGACGACTCGCGCCCGGCCAATTCTCCCACGCCCGACGCGTCCGGTTCCGATTGAAGGAGCTCACCGCAACCTTCCCGCTCGATGTGCGGGGAGGCCTCGGCAACCTGATCTCCGTCGAAACGAAGGTCCTCGGCAAGGAGGAGAAGCCGTGAGGGTCCGGCGCGCGCGCGCGCTCGTACTCGGCGCGGTGGTCGCGCTCGGCGCGGCGGCGGCGCTGCGCGGCCAGGCGTCTCCGGAACCCCTGTCTCCCGAGGGCGTGCTCGACGCGCTCGAATTCGCGCAGTTCGCGCCGATCGATCTCACGCCCTCGGGAAAGTGGATCGCATACACGATTACCGATCCGCGCCGCGTCGTAACCGACCCGGACCCGCGCTTCCACTCCTTCAACCGGCAGGGCATGTCGATCTTCGGGCTCGGCGCCGACGTGTGGATCGCCGACACGGAGACGGGCGAGGCGCGCAACGTGACCGGCGGGCAGGGAAACAGCCACGACCCCGTCTGGTCGCCGGACGGCCGCTCGCTCGTCTTCTATTCGGATCGCGGCGGCAAGGCGAACCTCTGGTTGCGCACACCGGATGGAAAGCTGCGCCGACTGTCGGATCGCATCGTCCGGGGAATCGGCGGCCAGGTCGCGCGCTGGACGCCCGATGGCAAGCAGGTCCTGTTTCCCGCGCTTCCCGCGGGCATGACGATCGAGCAGGCTGCCGATCTGCTCGGCACGGGCGCGCCGCCGGTGTCGCCCGCGTCGGCGTCCAAGGGCCCGACCGTCACGGTCTTCGACGCGCGCAAGGAGACGGAGAAGGCCACGACGTTGTCAACGGCCGGGATGGTGAGCGATCTCGTTCTCGTCGACGTGGCCGACGGGTCGAGCCGTGTTCTCGCGCGCGGCCGGCGTCCCGCCTGGTGCCAGTTCTCGCCGGACGGCCGGAGCGTCGCCGTGTCGGGAATGAAGGACTACAAGGCCGGAAAGTTCTTTCAGGCGCAGTTCGACCTGCTCGTGATCGACCTCGCGACGGGAACATCGCGGGCCCTGGCGACCGACATCCCACAGGAATTCGGTGGCCAGGCGAGCTGGTCGCCGGACGGGAAGTGGCTCGCGTACGTCACCGGCGGTGATTCCGAGGAAGGGAAGAAGGGCGACGTCTACGTCGTGTCGCCGGCGGGAGGCTCGCCGCGTCTCGTGACTCCCGGGGCGCATCCCAACTTCTCCGGCCACGAGTATCGCGAGCCTCTGTGGGACTCGTCGGACGATTTGTATCTCTTCCACGACGAGGAGCTCTGGAGGGTGCCGACGAGAGACGACGGCCGGCCCGCCGTTCTCGCGAGGATCGCCGGGTCGAAGATCCTGCAGATCCTGGCTCCCGGAGGCCAGATCGGACGTTTCTGGTCTCCCGACTCCGGAAAGTCTCTGACGCTCTTCGCCCGCGAGGACGCGACGAAGAAGGTCGGCGCGTATCGCGTGGATCTCGCGTCCGGGAAGCTCTCGACGCTCTTTCTCGACGAGCGGTACATCGACGGTTATGCGCCGAGCCTCAGTTTCGACGCCTCGGCCGACGGACAGAAGATCGCGTTCGTCTCCGAGGACGCACGCCACGCGCCCGACATCTACGTCGCGGGCCCCGCCGTCGCGGACGCGAAACGCCTGACCCATCTGAATCCTCAGTTCGACCGCGCGTCCATGGGCGCGGCGCGGCTCGTTGAATGGCGCGGCCTCGACGGCGACGTGCTCCGCGGCGCCCTGCTGCTGCCGGCAGGCTACGCGGAAGGCAAACGGTATCCCGTCATCGTGTATCCGTACGGCGGCTCGAGCCGTTCGAACACGATCTTCCAGTTCGGGCTTTCCGGGACCGGCACCGAGAACATGCAGATCTTCGCGAGCCGCGGCTACGCGGTGTTCCTGCCGGACAGCAAGACGCACGTCGGTTCGCCCATGCGTGACATCGCGGACGGCGTCCTGTCCGGTGTCGCGAAGCTCGTCGACCTCGGCATCGCGGATCCCGACCGGCTCGGGATCATGGGACACAGCTACGGCGGATACAGCACGCTGTCTCTCATCACGCAGACGAAGATCTTCCGGGCGGCCATCTCGCGGGCGGGGCTCGCCGACCTGACGGGCGCCTACGGCGACCTGCTTTCCAACGGCACGGCGATGAACATCCAGTGGGCGGAGGGGGGGCAGGGCAACATGGGCGGCCCGCTCTGGGAGTTCCGGTCGCGCTACATCGAGAACTCGCCCTGGTTCTACCTCGACCGCGTCGAGACGCCGCTCCTCATCATCCACGGCTCGCAGGACACGCGCGTTCCCGCGCACAACGCCGACGAGGTCTTCGTCGGCCTCCGGCGGCTGGGCAAGGAAGTCGTGTACGCCCGCTATGACGGGGAGGACCACAGCGAGCTCTACTGGAGCTACGCGAACCGTCTCGACTATCTGAAGCGCGTCATCGGCTGGTTCGACGAGCACTTGAAAGCGCCGGCGCCGAAGGGGAGCGGCCGGTGAGAAAGAACGTCCTCGCGCTCGCGCTGCTCGCGGCCGCCGCTCTGGCGGCGCGCGCGGAGGGTCTGCAGGCGGCCGCCGCGAAGCCCGACGTCTCCGCAGCGCCGGCGGAATCGCCGACGATCCGTCAGCTGCGCCGCGCGTCGCTCGAGGCGCTCGCCGCGAAGCTGCCAGCGAAGGAACGCGCGTGGGCCGAGACGCTCCGGACATCCTCCGACAGCGAGAAGCGGGCCGAGGCCGGCAATGAGCTGGTCGATCGCCCCGACGCGACGGACTTCGTGCTCGCGCTCCTCGTGCGCGAGAAGGACCCGAAAGTGCTGCGGTACACAATGATGAACATCTACGCGATCCCGCACTTCCGCGAGGAGCCGCGGATCCGGGAGGTGCTCCGATACGTCGTCGCGACGAGCGCGGAGCCGGCCGCCGTCGAGGTGGCGCTCGAGCAGCTTCGCGCGCTCTCGATGCATGCGCTTCGCACCGCGATGTCCGACCGGATCGCGCGCGAGAAAACGGCCGGCCACGACGAGCTCGCCGCCGCGCTGGCGCCGGCCGAGGATCGCGCCATCAACCTCGACCGCGGTCTCATGCTCCCGACGTTCCTCCGTCGCTCGCCGCCCGTCTTCGAGAAGAAGGTCCACGGCGTGCCGGTCCGCGTGCTCGCGTTCGGCGACTTCGGGACCGGATCGGACGAGCAAAAGGCGACGGCCGCCGCGATGCGCCGCTATCACGCGAGCCACCCCTTCGACTTCGGCCTGACGCTCGGCGACAACTTCTACGGCGAGGGCCTCCCGAGCCCCGACCATCCGCGCTGGAAGGAGCAATTCGAGGAGCTCTACGGGCCGATGGACATCGAGATCTTCGCCTGCTTCGGCAACCACGACGAGTACGACCCCGACAGTCCGGCGGCCGAGATCCTCCGGTCGTCGCGGAGCGACTCCTGGCGGATGCCGGCGCAGTTTTACACGTACACCGCGGGCCCGGCGCAGTTTTTCGCGATCGACTGCAACGACATGTCGGAGGTGCAGCAGCGGTGGCTGCGCGACGCCCTCGACGCCAGCCGCGCGCGCTGGAAGATCGTCTACGGGCACTTTCCGCCGTTCCTGGCCGCCGACTACGAAAACGGCGAGTTCAAAGAATTCTCGCGCGTGATCATGCCGATCCTGCGCGGCCGCGCGGACGTCTACTTTGCCGGCCATCACCACAGCCTGCAGCACGTTCGCGACGTCGACGGGGTACATCTCTTCATTTCCGCCGGCGGCGGCGCGGGTCTCTACGACGTGGACGAGAAGAGCCCCCGCAAGGTCTTCGCGAAGTCGGAAAACGGATTCGCCGTGATGGAGATCGCCGAGGGCTCGCTCGACGTGCGGTTCGTCGACAAGGACTCCCGGCTTCTCTACGAAACGGCCTTCTCGAAATAGGGGCTCACATGAACGCGAACCTCCGCAACGCCTCCCTCGTTCTCGCCGCCGCGCTCCTTCCGGCGGCCCTCGCGGTCCCCGCCGCCGCGCCGCCTCCGCGCATCGTTGTCGGGCCCAACATCCTCGTCTCGCGCGATGGAGACGTCGCGCACTGCGAGACGATGATCGCGGCCAATCCGGCCGATCCGAAGAACCTGCTCGGCGCGTCGATCACGATGACGCGGCCCGACGGAAGCCCGGCCAACAAGGCCTACGTCTCGGAGGACGGCGGGGGCACGTGGACCGACATCTCGTTCCCCGAGGAGGTCGAGCACGGCGGAGGAGATCCGCAGGTCGGCTTCGGAGCGACCGGTACCGCGTTTTTCATGGGCCTGTCCAACGGGATGAACTTCTATCGGTCCGAGGATCGCGGCAAGACGTGGAGCAAAGCGCTCAACCTCGGGAACCACCACGACCACGAGTGCTTGATCACCGATCACACGACGGGACCGTACGCAGGGCGCGTCTACGTCGCCGACGAGACGGATCAGAAGGGCTCCCGCGAGATGGAAGACCTGATCATGAGGCGGAGGGTGGTCCTGTTCCGATCCATGGACGACGGGCGCACCTTCATCGGTCCCGTCGAGGTCGGGCTCGGGGAAGGCAAGGGACTTGCCGCCTACAACCTTCTCGTGCTGTCCGACGGAACGCTCGTCGTTCCCATGTCGGAGTATCCCAACTACGGCATCGACAAGGACGCCTCGACCTGGCGCGCCGTGATCTCCCTGTCGACGGACGGCGGCGTCACGTTCTCGCCGCGCAAGCCGGTCGCCGAGATCAACTTCGGCGGCCTCAAGAAGCTCCGCGACCAGCAGAAGAGCGGGCGCATCGACCAGATCGGCGGCCCGGTCTTCGCCGCCGACGCGAGTTCCAGGTTTCGCGACCGCATCTACGCGGCGTGGATCGATCTGGACGGCGACCGGTTCCAGCTCAAGCTCTCGCACTCGAACGACCGTGGCGCGACCTGGAGCAACCCGCGCCCCGTCGACCCGGCCGCCCCCGCGGCGGCATCGCAGTTCCAGCCGATGGTCGCCGTCAATCCCGACGGCGTTCTCGGCGTCTTCTTCTACAGCACGGAGGGCTTCCCGGATCGGAAGAAGTTCGACGTCTACTTCACCGCGTCGCTCGACGGGGGCGACACGTTTCTGCCCAAGGTCAGGGTCTCGAGCGAGTCGTCCTCGCCCTTCGGATCCGGGAACCTGCGGCCCGGACCGATCGCGCAGAAGGATCGCGGGCTGGCGGTCATCTACACGCTCTCCGGCGTGTCGCGCTGGCCCGACGGAGGCGACTACATCGGCTTCACGGCCGACGGCGACGGCGCGTTCCACCCCTTCTGGGCGGATGCCCGCAGCGGGACCTATCAGCTCTACAGCGCCGCCATTCGCGTCGAGACGCAGCCGGCGAAGGCGGCGCCGCCGGTCGAGAAGGCGGTCCTGTCGGACAAAGTCACGCTCGTCTTCGACCCGGTCCGCTACGACGCGCAGACCCGGGAGATCGTGCTTCCCGTCCGACTCAAGAACGACTCCAAGGAGGCGCTCTATCCGCCGTTCACCGTCGAGGTCAAAGAGGTCGCGCATCCGTACACGATCAAGTCGGGCGAGCCGATCAACGCGCCGAAATTCCTGAATTCCGCCAACGGCAAGAGCGGCGTCGGTGCGACGTTCGACTACTCGAAGGCGCTCGGCGGCCTGACGTCGCTCGCGCCGAACGCCGTCACCGACGCGGTCCCGTGGCGATTCCAGGCCGAGTCCCCCGTCAAGACCGACTTCTACATGGGTGCCGAGATCACCGGCTTCGTCGCGAAGGGAGGCGGAAAGTGAAGAAGCAAACGCTGGTTCTCGGGTTGATCGCGGCCGTCGCGTCCGCCGCATCGCCGGCGCCCGCGGGCCGCAGCCGTCCCGCCCTCTTCAAAGACAGCCGGCAGACCCTCGCCATCGCGCGCGCTCAGGGGAGAAAAGAGGTCTCCATCCTGCTCGCGGCGAAGCCGGGCTCCGCGGCTTCGGTCGCGAAGGAAGCGGCGAGGCTCGGCGGCGACGTCCGGTATCGCGACGACGAGATCGGGTATCTCCGCGTGAAAGTACCGATCGACCACGCGACGAAGCTCGCCGAATTCGCGGGAGTCCAGGCCGCGTCGCTCGACTACGACGACAACTACCCCAACCGCCTCGGGCCCGGCCGCGACGTGCTTCCTCTGCCGGCGTCGAATGGTCCGGAGGCGCCGTGGCCGCCGACGCTCTCCGAGTACCCGCTCGTCCATCCCTACTCGCCGATCAAGGATCTGGCCGCCGCCGATTTCCTCGCGCAGCATCCGACCTGGGACGGGCGCGGCGTCACGATCGGGGTGCTCGACGGCAACCTCGACATGCTCCTGCCGGAATTCCAGACGGCCTATTCCGTCGACGGAAAGAAGATTCCGAAGTTCGCCGACTACCTGAATGTCACGGATCCGCGGGACGACGCGGACATCAATCCCCAGTGGGTCGACATGAAGCAGGTCGTGTCCTCGAGCGGCGGAACCGTCTCGTTTCAGGGCAAGACGTTTCGGGTTCCGAAGGACGGGACCTACCGGATCGGTCTCTTCTCCGAGCGCAAGTGGGACATGGACTCCAACGCTTCCTACATCGACCAGGACATCGACCGCAACGGCAACCCCAAGGGCGACGACGGGCTCTTCGGCGTGCTGTGGGACGAGAAGACGAACGACGTGTGGGTCGACACGAACCGCGACGGGAACTTCGGCGACGAGAAGGCGATGACCGACTACATCCGGCGGCCGGAGTTCGGCGTCTTCGGAAAAGAAGATCCGTCCACGCCGTGGCGAGACACCATCGGCTTCGCCGTCCAGACCGACGCGAAGAACAAGTTCGTCTCGATCAACGTCGGCATCTACCAGCACTGCACGACCATCATGGGGTCGGTCGTCGGCAACAAAGAGCCGAACGGAAGGCTCCAGGGCGTGGCGCCCGGTGCGCAGCTCGTCTCGCTCTTCTACGGCGTCAGCAACGCTCACGGGCTGATCGAGGGCCTCATCGCCGCCTTCCGGCATCCGAAAGTGGACATCATCGTCCTCGAGCAGTCCGTGGCGATTGCGTCGATCCCTTACCTCCTCGCGGACGCAACACACCCGATGAGCGTCGTCGCGCAGCGTCTGACCGACCGGTACAAGAAGCTGATGTTCGTGCCGGGCGACAACTCGCCGGCGTTCGGCTACGTCGCCGAAGACGGCCTCGCGCCGGGGGCCATGAGCGTCGGCGGATACCAGAGCAAGGAGAGTTACCGCGTCAACAACGGCCTCATTCCGGAGCACGACGACAACCTGCACTGGGGCGCGCTCTCGCACGGGCCGAGCGGCAACGGCGGGCTGAAGCCCGACATTCTGGCGCCGAGCGGGCAGATGGGGACCGAGGTCGGCTACCGCAAGGGTGCCGGACAGAAGGGGCTCTACACGCTGCCGCCGGGTTACTCCGTCGACGGCGGCACCTCCACCGCGACGCCGATGGCGGCGGGCGCCACGGCACTCGTGGTGAGCGCCGCCAAGCAGACGGGCGTTCCCTACGACGCCGTGCGTCTCAAGGCCGCCCTGACCGGCAGCGCGCGGCACATCGACAACCTCGGAGCCCACGAGCAGGGCAACGGGCTGATTCAGGTCGGACCCGCCTACGCGCTGCTCCAGCAGCTTCAGACGAAGCCGCCGCTCGTGATCACGGGCCGGGCGCCCGTCCGGACGGTTCTCGCGGATCTTCTGGTCCCGCCGAATCAGGGCCTGGGGATCTACGAGCGCGAAGGCTGGAAGGTCGGCGACCGCGCAGACCGCACGGTCACGCTCATGCGAGAGACGGGCCCGGCGGCGCCGATGACCTTCGCGATCTCCTGGGCGGGCAACGACGGGACGTTCGAGTCGCCCGGCTCGGTCGTCCTGCCGCTCAAGACTCCCGTGGATCTCAAGGTCTCCATCTCCGCGAAGAAAGAGGGCGCGCACACGGCCGTGATGACGCTCGACAACCCGGATGTGCCCGGGCACGCGTACCGGATGCTCGATGCGATCGTCGTTCCCTACCGCCTGACCGCGGAGAACGGATGGGCGGTCAAGGGAGAGCTGACGCCGGCTCTTCCCGGAGACGCCGGGTTCTTCGTCGAGGTCCCGCAGGATGTCCCCGTCCTCGCCTTCAACCTCTCCAATCCGATCTTCGGCGGGACGGCGATCGGTCCCGACAAGGACGCGCAATACGTCTGCTCGTTCGACCTGCACTGGGAAAAACCCCAGCGATGCGCGATCGCGAATCCCCAGCCCGGGGTCTGGGAGCTGAACGTCTCGAACAGCTTCGTCGCGCGGAACTTCGATCCCGAGAATCCCATACCGATGAAAGCGTCGCCGGTGACCGTGTCGGCCACGGCGCTCGGAGTCGACGTCGGTGCGACTGCGGCACCGGCGGCCCTCGTCGCCGGCCGCTCCGAGCCGCTCTCGCTCACGCTCACCAACCGGCTCGGCAAGGCGCCGTCGGCGTCCGCACCGAGCGTCGACCTCGGGAGCGCCGTCCGGCGCCACGCGGCGATCGCCGAAGGCGAGCAGCAGGCCTACGAGATCGACGTCCCGAAGGGAGCGACCTCGCTCATGGTGCGCGTCGCCGGGGCGAAGGGCGGGCCGGCGGCGGACGTCGACCTCTATCTGCTCGACTGCACGAAACCCGTGGCGCCCGAGACGCCGGAGGCTCCGAAGGGAGAGCAGGAGAAGGGGAACAAGTCGCCGATGCGGCCGCCGGCGCCCTGCGCTCCCGCCGGAAAAGCCGCGTCGCGAGGCTTCGGAGGCCAGGTCGAAGTCTCCAATCCGAAGGCGGGGCGGTGGGTGGCGGTCGTCGACGCCTTCCAGGTGCGCAGCGGCGGGACCGTCGAGTACGACTACGCGGACTTCTTCGCGCATCCCACGTTCGGCTCGATCAGCGTCGCGGATCTGCCCGACGACCGCGCGGCCGCGGCGCGCTGGACCGCGGCGGCCAACGCCTGGTCCGCGAACCTGCCCGACGCTCCTCGGGAGCCGGCGGCGCGCGTGATTGCGACGTCGCCCGAGGCGATGCGGATCGTCGGCTTCGGGACCGCCGACAATTCGCGGCTGACTCTCGGCGAGTACGACATCTGGTTCGGCAAGCCGGCCGCGGCCGGAGGGGGCGGACGGTGAGCGGCCCCCGAGGGCGCGTCTTTCGCTCGGGTCTTTCGGCGATCGTCCTTGCCGCCGCAGGGGCCTTCCCGCACGCGGCGGCCGCCGCCGAGGCCGCGAAGATCGTCGTCGGGCCCAACATGCTGGCTTCGCGCGACGGGGACTTCCCGCACGTCGAGCTCGTCGTCGCGGCGAGCCCGAAGAACGCGAAGAACCTCGTGGGGGGAGCGATCACGTACACGCGCCCCGAGGGAGGCACGGCCAACCGCGCCTACGCGACACTGGACGGCGGCGCGACCTGGAAGGCGAGCGACTTCCCCGAGCAGGTGAAGTGGGGCAGCGGCGACCCCTACGTCGCGTTCACGCCGCAGGGCACGGCCATCTTCTCCGGCCTCGCTTTCCTCACGGACGACAGCGGGCGCACCCACGCCGGGCTCTATGTCTATCGCTCGGAGGACGGCGGCCTGACCTGGGGCAAGGGGGCGGACCTCGGCTATTCGTACGACCACGAACAGATCGCCGTCGACCACACGACCGGCAAGTATGCCGGGCGGATCTACATCGGCGTTCTCTACGGGCCGTACCCGGAATACGTCGTCGGGGTCTTCCGGTCGGAGGACGACGGGAAAACGTGGACCGGCCCGGTCGACGCCGCGAACGGCGGCGGAAAGATCGGGATCAACGACGTCATGCCGATGGTGCTCTCGGACGGGACTCTCGTTTTGCCCTACGGAGACTTCGAGTTCCTGCCCGACAAGGTAAAGCTGACCGGCAAGGTCTCGAGCACGTCGTGGTTCGTCCTTTCCTCCGACGGCGGCGTCACGTTCGGTCCGCCGCGGAAGGCACTGACGCTTTGGTACGACCTCGATGACAAGACCGGAAAGCCGCTCGGAGGCTTTCCCTCCTTCGCCGCCGACGTGCGATCGAAGGAATTTCGTGACCGGATCTACGCGGCGTGGTCGGATGCGAAGGCGGGCCGCCACCGAGTCCTCTTTTCGCACTCCGAGGATCGCGGCCTCCACTGGTCCGAGCCGATGATGCTCGACGCGACCGCTCCGAAGGAGGCCTACCAGTACCAGCCCGTCGTCGCCGTCAACCAGGACGGCGTCGTCGGGATCAGCTGGTTCGACACGCGCGGCACGTCGGACGCCTCGCAATACAACGAGTACTTCACCGCGTCGCTCGACGGCGGAAAGACGTTCCTCGCCCCGGTTCGCGTCTCCTCGGCGCCATCGCGGCCCAAGGGCGCCGGCAACCTGACGTTCGGCGCGATGGCGGGACAGTACAAGCAGACGCGCTATCTCCAGCTCGTCTCTGCCGCGAGCCGCTGGGTGAGCGGCGGCGACTACATGGGCCTCGCGCCGGACAAAGACGGCGCGTTCCACCCGTTCTGGTCGGACTCGCGCACCGGCACGTTCCAGATCTACACGGCCTCGGTGTCCGTGGTCCGCCCGCCGGCTCCCGAGAAGCCCGGCGCGGCCGCCGCGGCCGCGAAAGCGCCGGCTCCCCCTCCGCGCGTCAAGGCCGACGTCGGCTCCCGAATCGAATTCGTCTTCGATCCGACGCGCTACGACGAGGCGACGAAGGAGGCCGAGGTTCCGATCCGGATCTCGAACGTGTCGAAGGAGCCGATCTATCCGCCGATCACGCTCGAGGTCCTCGGGTTCGATCTCGACGATCCCGAGATCTTCAAGTACCCGTACCCGCCGATGTACGTCGTCAACTCGCCCAACGGGAAGCGGGGCGAGGGGGCGGTCTTCGATTTCTCGTCGGCGCTCGGGAGCCTCGATTCGCTGGCACCGGGCGCGCAGACCGGCCCGATCGTCATCAAGTTCCAGTTCACGGATCCGAGCGAGGTCCCGGCGATCCGGTACCGCGTCGAGGGGATGGTCGAGGGGGAGAAGTGACGAAGAGATCCTTTCGGCTGGCTCGTCCGATTTTCGCGGGCGCCCTGGTTGCGGCCTCCGCCGTGGCCACCGCGGCCGAGTCGCCGAAGATCGTGGTCGGACCGAACATCCTCGTCTCGCGCGATGGGGACATCCCGCATTTCGAGCTGATGGTCGCGGCGAGCCCCCGGTGGGCGAAGCATCTCGTCGGCGGCGCGATGACCAACACGAAGGCCGACGGCGGGATCGCCTGCCGCGCCTACTCCTCGGACGACGGCGGGATGACCTGGAAGGTCGGAGAGTTCGCCGAGCAGACGGAGTTCGGCGGCGGCGATCCTCAGGTCGCGTACACGACCCGGGGGACGGCCCTCTTCGTCGCACTCACGATGAACAAGAGCGAAAAGGGAAAGGACTGCGCCAGCATGCACGTCTGGCGCTCGGAGGACGGGGGGCGCCGCTGGCTCGACCCGGCGGAGGTCAAGTGCGCGCCGTCCTGGGATCACGAGCAAGTCGTCGTGGACACGACGAAGGGCCGGTTCGCCGGACGCATCTACATCGGCGCGCTCTACGACTATCCCGTCTATCGCGTCGGCGTGTTCCGCTCCGACGACGACGGGCGCACGTGGACCGGGCCCGTCGAAGCGGCCAACGGCGGCGGCGACATCGGGATCAACGACGTGACGCCGATGGTGCTCTCGGACGGTACGCTCGTCGTCCCCTACTGCGACTTCCAGTTCAAGCCGGAGAAGATTCCGTCGAAGGGCAAGGGCACGAGCGGGATGTGGCTCGTCTCCTCGACCGACGGCGGCGTGACGTTCTCGGCTCCGTGGAAGGTTCTGACGCAGGAATTCGTCTTCGGCGGAAACGCCGCCAAGACGCTCGGCGCCGCGGGATTCCCGAAATTCGCCGCCGACGCCGGATCGAAGACGTTCCGCGACCGGATCTACGCTGCGTGGGAAGACGCGCGCCTGGGGAGCACGCGCATTCTCTTCGCGCATTCGGCGGACCGCGGGAAGACCTGGTCGGAGCCGAAGCCGCTCGACGCGAGCGTGGCGGCCGCGGTGCACCAGTTCCAGCCGGCCGTGGCCGTCAACGCGGACGGCGTCGTGGCGGCGACCTGGTTCGACACGCGGAACTCCGCCGACGGCAGCCGATACGACGAGTACCTCGCGGCGTCGCTCGACGGCGGCGTCACGTTTCTGCCGCCCGTTCGGGTGTCTTCGGCCTCGTCCGAACCGCGCGGCGCCGGCAACCGGCGGCAGATGACGCCGATGGCGTTCTTCGAGAAGGATCGGTGGGCGATCTCGCTGCTGTCCGCGGCCGGCTGGACGGCCGGCGGCCACTACATGGGCCTGACCGCGGACAAGGACGGCGACTTCCACCCGTTCTGGGTGGACGCGCGAAGCGGGACGTCCCAGATCTACTCGGCGCGCGTGAGCGTACCGGCGGCGGCCGCGGCAGGCGAGCAGAAGAGCGAGGCCGCCTCCGCGCCCGCGCTCGGGGAGCCGGTCTCCGTCGCCGGACGGGTCACGATCGTTTTCGATCCCCCGCATTTCGACGCCGAGAAGAACGAGATCTCGATTCCGGTTCGTCTGAAGAACGTGTCCTCGGACGCGCTCTATCCGCCGCTTCGACTCGAGCTCGCCGGGTTCGGGTCGGGCGAGCCCGAGAGCGATGCGGAGAAGGACTTCTGGAAGGACAAGGCGGTCACGATCGCGAACGCCGAGAACCAGAAACCGGGAGAGGGAGCCGCGTTTGGATTCGACGCGGCGCTCGCGGGCTCGCCGGCGCTCGAGCCCGGCGCCTTGACGAACCCCGTCGTCGTGCGGGTCAAGCTATCGGATCCGTTCTACGCCCCGGCCATGCGATGGAACGTGACCGGCCGGATCGCAAAAACGCCCTGAGGTGAGCCGCTTCGCTCGATCGGTCGATTATGGAGGGGGAGAGGAACATGAGATTCGCCATGACTCGGAGCTTCGAGAAGAGCCTTCGCGCGATCGCCGTGGCAGCCGCCCTCGGTCTGGCCGGCGGATGGGCCGCACTCGGCGCCGAGGCATCGGCGCCGAAGGTGACGGTCGGGCCAAACATCCTCGTCTCGCGCGACGGCGACGTCCCGCACGTCGAGCTGATCGTCGCGGCGAGCCCGCGAACCGTGAAGAACCTCGTGGGCGCGGCCATCACGGCGACGCGCCCGGCCGGCGGCTGGGCCTGCCGGGCCTATTCGTCCACGGACGGCGGCGCGACCTGGAAGGCCTCCGAGTTTCCCGAGCAGGTCGAGTGGGGCGGCGGCGATCCGCAGACGGCCTTCACGATTCAGGGCACGGCGCTCATGGTCGCGCTCACGATGAACCAGAGCGACGTCGGGAAGGCCTGCGCGAGCATGCACGTCTGGCGCTCGGAGAACGGCGGCGTGACCTGGCAGCCGGCGAGCGAGATCCCTTGCAACCCCTCGTGGGACCACGAGCAGATCGTGGTGGACACGACCAAGGGCCGCTACGCCGGCCGCATCTACCTCGGAGCCCTCTACGACTACCCCGTCTATCGCGTCGGGGTCTTCCGCTCCGACGACGACGGGCGCACGTGGATCGGCCCGTCCGAGGCGGCCAACGGCGGCGGAACGATCGGGATCAACGACGTCACGCCGATGGTGCTCTCCGACGGAACGCTGGTCGTGCCTTACGGCGACTTCGATTTCCTGCCGGAGAAGCGCAAGAGCAAGGGCACGGCCACGTCGAACTTCTGGACCGTCGCCTCGACGGACGGTGGCGTCACGTTCTCCGAGCCGCGCAAGGCCGTCTCGCAGACCTGGAACCTCGACGACAAGGAGACGAAGGTCGCGGGCTTCGGAAAGTTCGCGGCCGACGTCGAGGGGCCGAAGTACCGCGACCGGATTTACACGACCTGGGAGGACGCGCGGTCCGGGAAGTACAAGATCCTCTTCTCCTCTTCGGCCGATCGCGGAAAGACCTGGTCGGCGCCCCGGCCCGTCGATGCGTCGTCGCCCGCAACCGCCAGCCAGTGGCAGCCGGCGATCGCCGTCAACAAGGACGGCATCGTGGCCGTGACGTGGTTCGACGGCCGCAATCCTTCCGATAAGAAGGAATACCAGGAGTACCTCGCCGTCTCCGCGGACGGCGGCGAGACCTTCACGGCTCCGGTCGCCGTGTCATCCGCGCCGTCGCATCCGGACGGACCGGGCAACTCGCAGCTCTCGCCGATGGTCTGGGTCCACGAGGGCCAGATCAGCCTTTCGCTGATTTCCGCGGCGTCCCGCTGGGGCTCGGGCGGCGACTACATGGGGCTCGCGGCCGATAAAGCGGGCGTCTTCCACCCGTTCTGGGCGGACGCGCGCGGCGGAACCTTTCAGGTCTACACGGCGGACGTGAAGGTCGACGTCCCGAAAGCGCCCGAGCCCGGGAAGCCGGCGCCTCCGGCCGCCGCGCCGGCGAAACCCGCGCTCGCGGAAGCCGCGCTGACCGAGCGCGTCGAATTCATCTTCGACCCCACGCGCTACGACGCGGCGAAGAAGCAGGTCGAGATCCCGGTGCGCATTCGCAACAAATCCTCGGAGCCCATCTACCCGCCGATCCGCCTCGAGATCGTCGGCTTCGGGTTCCCGCAGTACGAAAACGAGGACGACAAGAAGCGAAACGCCGAGAACGCGCCGACGGTTCTGAACTCCTCCAACGGCAAGTCGAAGGAGGGCGCGGCGCTCGATCTCAGTACCACGATCGCGGGCTCCGACGCGCTGCAGCCCGGCGCGCTTTCGAATCCGTTCGTCATCCGGCTGCAGCTGGTGGACGCGACGAAGACACCGACCGTCCGCCTGAAGGCGACCGGCATGGTGCCATCGGGCCCGGGCTCTCCGAAAGCCGCCGCATCGGGGGGCGGGGGGCACAAGAGTCCCGCGGACCGTGAAGGCGAAGAGGAGGTCGAGCGATGAGGCGGATGGGACTCGCCGCGGCCTTCGCCTTTGTCGGGGCCTGCGGAATCGCCTTCGCCCAGAGCGCCGCGCCCACGGCGCTCCCGCTCGATCTCGCGTTCTCGAAGAAGACGCTGCGCACCTGGAGCGACCGCCCGTCGATGAGCAGAGACGGATCGGTCCTGGCCTTCGAGGTCTTCGCTCCTCCCGCCCGCAGCCCCGAGAGCGAGATGGCCGAAGGCGTGCGTTTCACGCCGGGCGGAACGCCGGGCGCCCAGGTCGGCGTGCGCGTGTACGTGATCTCGACGAAGGGCGGCGACGCGCGGCCGATCTGCCCGGAGAAGGGGAACTGCTGGCGGCCGTCGGTCTCGCCCGACGGGAAGCGCGTGGCGTTCATCTCGGACGCCGGCGGGCCGCCGCAGCTCTGGGTCGCCGATGTCGCGGGAGGCGCGCCGCGGCGCGTCTCGGAACAGATCATCAAGGCGAAGCACTGGCCGGGCGACGAGGCGGCCTGGAGCCCCGACGGACGCGAGGTCTTCGTACCGCTCCGGCCGAAGAACCAGCCGTCGTTCGGCGCGCCGGCGTCGGGCTCGGGTCCTCCCGCGCCTCCGGGCGCGCCGCTCGCGAAGGCGACGGTGACGGTCTATCAGACGGCGTCGGGCCCGGGGGCTCCCGCCGGCGCGACGCCCTCGGCCATGATGGAGCACTTCATCCGCGAGAACGCGGCGACGATCGCCGCGATCGACGTGGCGTCCGGCAAGTCCCGCGTCGTGGCATCGGCGGAGGGCGAGCTCAAGCCGAGCTGCGCGCGCCTCTCGCCCGACGGCAAGTGGGTGTCGTTTCTGACGGTCTTCAAGATGAAGGGAGAGACGGCGTCCGAGACGTACTACGACCTCGGGGTCGTGCCCGCCGCCGGCGGAATGCCCGTGATTCTCGCGGCCGACCTCCGGGTCCCCGAGTACGACTACTTCGAGTCCACGTATCGCTGGATCCCGGGATCCAACCGGATCGCGTTCTGGAAGGACAAGAAGCTCTGGCTGGTCGACGCCGCGGCGCCGGGCTCCCCGAAGCCGCTCGGCGAGTCGCTCGGCAAGATCGACGAGGCGCCTCTGCTCGTCACTGCGGACGGCAAGGGCCTGCTCGTCGGTCTGCAGGACGAAGGTCAGAAGACCTACTACTCGGTTCCCCCGAAGGCGCTCGCGATCGTGCCGCTCGACGGCTCGGCCCCGACGACGATCGCGACCGTCGGAACGCCGGTCGCGGCCGACCGCGACACGCTGTGGCAGCCGGACCCCGGCCGATTCGCGGTCGTGGCCAACGACGACACGACGGGCGAGCGCTCGGTCCTCGGCGTGACCGTCCGGGGGGGCGCGGCGACGACCCTCTGGAAGGGGCGCGGCCGTTTCGACGCGGCCGGGGCGGTCCGCGGCGGCGGCGTCGTGGCGCGCTTCGAATCGCTCGACGTGCCTCCCGACTTCTATCTCTTCGATCCGTCTTTCGGGTCCAAGAGGCGGCTGACGCACGTCGAGCCCCGGCTCGATTCGGTGGCGGTCGGTCCGGCGGACATGTACTCGTCTCCGGTCCCGGGATTCGACGGACGCATGCAGAGCGTGCTTACCGCCGTCTTCCTGCCCCCCGGCAAGAAGCGCGGCGATCTGCTCCCCTCGATCGTCTACTTCTACTCGGGCTCCAAGATGTCCAACACGGCGCAGCAGTGGGGCGGCGGCGCGCCGAACTCGATTCCCGTCCAGATCTTCGCCACGCGCGGGTACGCCGTGCTGATGGTCGACGTGCCGCTCGGCCCCGAGGGCAAGGGCGGCAACCCGATCCAGGAGATGAGCGACGTCATCCTGGCGCAGGTCTATCGGGCCGCGGACCGCGGCTACACGGACATCGAACGGGTCGCGATCATGGGGCAGTCCTACGGCGGCTACTCGACCGCCGCGATGATTTCGCAGACGAATCTCTTCCGCGCCGCGATCGCGCTCGACGGGCTCTACGACCTCGCCGGCGACTACGCGCGGATGGGACCAGGCGGCTCGACCTTCAACTTCGTCTGGTCGGAGACCGGCCAGGGCCGCATGGGAACGCATCCCTGGGCCGACCTGCGCCGCTACCTCGCGAACTCTCCCTACTACCAGGCCGACAAGATCCACACGCCGTTCCTGATCATCCACGGGAAGAAGGACGAGACGTGCCCGGTCGAGGGCGCCGGGAAGATGTTCAACGCGCTCAAGCGGCTCGACCGCACGGCCGAGCTCGCGCTCTACGACGGCGAGGGCCACGTTCCGGGCGACTGGTCTCTCGTGAACGCCGTGGACGCGACGCAGCGCATGATCGACTGGCTGGCCAACTACGACGCGGCCTCGGCAGGCGTGAAGTGACGGTCGTCCCGGCGCGCTGGACGGTCCTCGGCGCCGCCGTGATCGCTCTGCTCGCGCCGCCGGCGGCCGCCCAGAGGATCGAGATCGGCCGGACCGTGACGATCTCGTCCGACGCGCCGGCGGATCCGCACGGCGAGTCGTTCCTCGCGGTCAATCCGAAGAACCCGAAGAACATGCTCGCCGTCTCCTGCCGCATCGGGAAGGGGAAGATGGGCACGTCGGGCTACGTCACCCATGACGGCGGCGCGACTTGGACGCGTGTCGTCCTGCCCGAGGGCGCGGCGAAGGTCTCGACGGGATGGGACGCGATCGCGTACTTCGACGGAAAGGGCAACGCGTTCTACGGCGCCAACGACGGCGCGGGCCTCTGGATCGCGCGCTCGAGCGACGAGGGGCAGACCTGGAGCGACGCGACGCTGCTCCTCGGCGCCGAGGGCTTCGACCGGCAGTACATGGCGTTCGACCGCACGGGCCGGTACGCGGGAAGGATCTACGCGGGCGCCTCGGTCGAATCCCTCGGTCTCGACGGAAAGTCGCGCTCCGCGCTCGCCATCTCTTCTTCCGACGACGGGGGCAAGACGTTCGGCCAGCCCTATCTGTTCACGAGCACTCCGGACGAGCGCGTCTTCACCTTCGTGAACATGGTCGTCGCGCCCGATGGCAAGGTCGTCCTCCCGTTTCTGACGATGCCGGAACGCGTCCTACCGGACTGGACGCTCTGGGACTCGCACGAGGACGTCAAATCGCTGCCGGATTACTCGCTGTCGCTCCGGATCGCGACGTCGGACGACGGAGGCAAGAGCTATTCGATCTCGCCGCGCGTCGCGACCTATCGCATCGCCGGCAGCGACCGCTTCCGCGCCGAGGCCGCCCAGGGGAACGGCAACACGGCGATCGATCTTTCCGATGGACCCTTTCGCGGCCGCATTTACACGGTGGGTCTCGATCACAACGGCGATCGGATTGACGTTCGTGTCGCGCATTCCGCCGACGGCGGCAAGACCTGGTCGAAGCCCGTCACCGTCAACGACAACAAGACGGCCGGCGACAACGCCAACCCGACGCTCGCCGTGAACAATCGTGGAGCCGTCGGGGTCGTCTGGAACGACCGCCGCGCGCACAAGAACGAGTGCTATGACCTCTATTTTTCCGCGTCGCTCGATGGCGGCGACTCATTCCTGCCCAACGTCACGCCGGGAGGGAAGCCGACCTGTTCGATGGCGACGGGCAACTGGTCGCCCAACGCCGAGGTGTCGGCCTATCCACGGACCGAGGATGGGAAGTCGGTCGAGGGACAGGGATTCAACGTCCTCATGATCTCGACGCGCTTCCCCGGAGGCGGCGACACGCAGGGTCTCGACAGCGACGGCGACGGCGTCTTCCACGCCGCGTGGATCGACGGCTCCTCGGGTGTCATGCGCCTCGCGACGACGCCGTTCACGGTTCCCGGATCGGCCGCCGCGCCGCCGAAGAACGAGCACGACGTCAGCACGCAGGTGAAGCTCGTGTCGGAGAACTGCGCTTTCGACTGGAAGGAGAACGCGTTCGCGTGCGACATGCATCTCGAGAACAAGTCGCCGCTCCCGGTCGCCGGGCCGTTCACCGTCGAGCTGCAGAACATGATGGTGAATCTGACCGACTTCCGCGTCGAGAACGCGGACAACCATCGGACCGGCGAAGGCGCCCGCTGGGAGTTCTCGGCTCCGGAGGGAGCGCGGGAGCTCGCGCCGGGCGCGAAGACCGCCGCGCGTCCGTTCCGCTGGCGCTTCACCGGCGTCCCGGAAAAGCCGGAGTACCCCTTCATGATGTTCGAGGTCGTTTCGAGTGGAATCGCGGCGGAGCACCCCGCGCCCGCCGTTTCGCCCTGAGGAATTGAGGAGGAGAGTCACCGTGGAAACCCGCCCATCGCTTCGCCCGCGCGTCCTTCGCCTCGTGCTGTATCTCGGCGGCGCCGCCGCCGCCGCCTTCGCGTTCGCGCAGGCGCCCGCCCCGGCCCACGCCCACGAGCCGCTGCCGCTCGAGGTGGCCGCCGACACGCGGGATCACAACGGCCGATCGCCGATCGCCCTGTCGCCTGACGGGCAGTGGGTCGCCCACACGGTCGAAACGACCGACACCATCCCGCGCGCCACGCATCAGTACTCCGCGACGGGCTTCCCGTTCGCCGAGGGCGACTCGCGCATGCAGGCGACGGTCACGAACACGAAGACCGGCGAATCGATCGCGCTCGGCTTCCCGAAGAGCGCGAGCTGGGCCGCCGTCTGGTCGCCGGACGGCTCCCGCGTGGCCTTCTACTCCGACGAGGGCGGCGAGCCGGGCGTCTGGATCTGGTCGATGGCGAAACGCAAGGCCGAGCGGTTTCCGGGAGTGATGGCGCGGCCCTTCTTCGGCTACGAGATCGTCCGCTGGAGCTCCGACGGGAACCGGCTGCTCTGCAAGATCGTGCCCGCGAAGATGTCGCTCAAGGAAATCACCGCGATGGGCACGAGCCTCGATGAAACCCGCAAGTTTCCGAAGGTCGGCGCCGGACAGCCGTCCGTCATCGTCAAGACCTCCGAGCCGCCGGACAAGAACAAGCCGGCGGCCGAGGCGAAGCCGAAGACGATCGGCGATGTCGCGTGGGGAATCTCCGACCTCGCCCTCCTCGACCTGAAGACGAAGAAGGTGACGCGTCTCATCGAGCGCCAGTCGATCCGCTTCTACGCCTTCTCCCCGGATGAGAAGAGCGTCGCGGCGGCGGTCCTGAAGGGCTGGCAGGCGAACAGCCAGCAGCCGACCTACGACCTCGACGTCATCGACCTCGCGACGGGCGCGCGCCGGACGATCGCGAGCGAGATCACCCTCGGCTACGGCATCGAGTGGAACTGGCTGCCGGACGGCAAGAACATCGCGTACATCCCGAGCGGAATCGCCGGCACGGGGAAGCAGGGGCCGATCGTCGTCGTTCCCGTTTCGGGCGGCGCGGCGCGGACCCTCAAGTCCGAGGGCGTCCCGAGCTTCGATCCGGGCGAGGGCGAGTACGCGCCCGTCACCGACGCGAAGGGAGAGAACTTCTACGCGGTCGGCGACGGCGCTCTCTGGCGCGTGGACGTCGCGACCGGCAAGGGCGAGGCCGTCGGGAAGATCCCCGGCTGGAAGGTCGTCGCGCTCGTTCAGCCGTTCGGCCGCGGCACGCTGCTGTCGCCGGACGGGAAGACCGCCTGGGTCATCGCGCGCCTCGCGGCGTCGGTCACGCCGACGAGCGGAGGCGCCTTCGCGAACCTCCAGGACGGCGGCAAATCGGGCGTCTTCGCGGTGGACCTCGCGGGCGGCGGCTCGCGACCGATCCTCGAGGAGCCGAAGGGCTACATGGCGATCTTCAACGTCGACGGGAGCGCGAAGACCGGCGACATCGTTTTCGCGGCGACGGACCAGCAGCATCTGTACGACCTCTGGGCGGTGAGCGCGAAGGACGGAAAGGCGCGGCAGGTCACGCACCTGAATCCCGACATGGAGAAGTACGAGCTCGGCCAGGCGCGGCTGATCGAATGGCGCAGCGTGACGGGGCAGACTCTGAGGGGCGCCCTGCTGCTGCCGGCGGACTACAAGCCCGGCAAGCGTCTGCCGCTCGTCGTCTTCGTGTATGGAGGGGATTACGGCTCGCGGTACCTCAACCGCTTCGGATTCTGGAGCCTCGCGGCCTTGAACTGCCACATCCTGGCGACGCGGGGCTACGCGGTGCTCGCGCCCGACGTGCCGATCCGCGACGGCAAGCCCATGGAAGATCTGATGGGCGACGTCATGCCCGCCGTCAACGCCGCGATCGATCAGGGTTACGCGGATCCCGACCGGCTCGCCGTCATGGGACAGAGCTACGGTTCGTATTGCACGCTCGCGCTCATCACGCAGACGACGCGCTTCAAGGCGGCGATCATCACGGCCGCCGTGCTGCACCCGGACCTCTTCGCGGACTACCTCGGCTCGGAGGGCTCGATCGGCTACTACGAGAAGGGGCAGGGCAACATGCACGGATCGATCTGGGAGCAGCGGGACCGCTACTACGAGAACTCGCCGATCTTCCTCTTCGACAAGATCGAGACTCCTCTCATGATCGGCCAGGGACAGAACGACGGGACGCTCGTCGCATCCGACGTCATCTTCCGGGCGCTCGAGCGCCTCGGCAAAAGCGCCGAGTACCGGCTGTACGAGGGCGAGGGGCACGTCATCACGCAGCGGCCCAACGTCATCGACTTCTGGAACCACCGGCTCGATTTCCTCGCCAGGAACCTCGACCTGACGCGCGACGCGAAAGGCGCCGTCGTCTTCGAGGGGGATCGCGCAAAGAGTGCGAAGCCCGCCGCCGCGGCCCCGGCGGCGGCGAAAACGGGCGGCGCGGCCGGAACGCCCTAGGATCGCCGGCCGCCCCGGGGGTTCCGCATGATCGCCGTTTTCGCCGCGGCCGCGATCGTCGTCGGCCCGACCGTGCAGGTCAGCCGGTCGGGGGCGGAGCGCGCGCACGAGGAAGTGTTCCTCGCGGCGCATCCGACCGATCCGCGCCGTCTGATCGGCTGCTCGATCGTGGATCGCAACCGGTACGCGGAGCAGGGCATGCACGTCGTCGGGTACACGAGCGAGGACGGCGGCGCGACTTGGAGCCGCGCCGTCGAGTCCTCGATGCAGATGGGCGATCCGATGTGCGCCTTCGGGCCGGACGGGAGCGCCTATTTCCTGGGCATCAACACCGACGAGGAGCACTGGAAGGACGCCGTGTGGTGGATGGAGCTCTTCCGCTCCGAAGACGGCGGGCGCACGTGGGGCCCGGGCGTCCGGGGGCCGGCCGGCGATCGTCCCTATCTGGCGTTCGGCGCGGCCGCCGGTGGCGGGGCGGGGGTCGGGTATCTCGTCTACTCGATCCGCGCGCGGGCGCTCGACAAGCCGGGACCGGCGAAGACCGTCCGCGACGATTCGCTTCCCGTCCTCGAGGTCCTCCGTTCGGCCGACGGCTGGAAGACCTGGAACAAGACGGCCGTCGGCGTGGCCGTCGGTCCCGCGTTTCCAACCGCGAGCGGCGCCTTCGTCCTGTCCGACGGCGCGCTGGCAACGCTGTGGGTCAAGCGCTCAACGAAAAAGAACGAAGCGGGAGAGGACGTCGGCCAGGAGGCCCACGAGGAGCTGAACCTGACCCGGCTCGAAGCGGGGTCGGAGCTCTTTGGACGGACGGTCAAGATCGCCGACGTCACGGCGGGAAACGATTACTCGGCGACGTTCTTCTCGCTCGCCGGCGACGCCTCGCGCGGTCCGTATCGCGACCGGCTGTACGCGGCCTGGGCAGACACCGCGACGCCGCGATCGCGGATTTTCGTGAGCTTCTCGTCCGACGGCGGCCGGACCTGGACACCGCCCGGGGCGATCAACGAGAGCGGCGATTCCGCCGGAGCGCCGGCCACGCGGGACGACTACGGGGCGACCGTCGCCGTCAATCGCGACGGGATCGTCGGAGCGACCTGGCGCCGGCGGACGCGCAACGACGAGGACGCGGACGTCTGTTTCGCCTTCTCGTCGGACGGCGGCGCGAGCTGGAGCGAGCCGCGGCTCGTCTCTTCACCGCGTGGTCCCGTCGCGGGAGGCCTCGCGCGCGCGACGCTCGGCCCGCGCGACGACGGGTCGAGCCCCGCGAGTCGCTCCGAGAAGTACTTCAAGGGCGGCGACACTTCCGGTCTCGCAGCCGGCGCGGACGGCGTCTTCCACGCGCTCTGGGCCGACCAGAGGAGCGGGATCGGGCAGGTCTATTCGGCCGCGATCACGGTCGAACCGGCCGCGAAAGAAGAAGCGTCGAAGTGATTCCTCGATTCGCGGGCCTGCTGGTTTCCGGCCTCGCGATGTCGGCGGCCGCCTCCGTACAATCGCCGCGCCTCGAGCCGCTGCCGGTCGAGACCGCGCTTTCGGAGAAGTCGCTCGGGCTCTACAGCGTCGAGAGGCTCTCGCCGGACGCGCGCCGGGTCGCGTACACCGTCTGCGATCCGCGGCGCGTCGCCGCCGAGCCGGACCCGCGCTACCAGGCGCACAGCCGCACGGGAGTCACGCGTTTCGGAGTCGGCTGCGACGTCTGGGTCGCCGACACCGCGACCGCGGATGCGCGGAACCTGACGGACGGCAAGGGCAGCAGCTGGGCGCCGCACTGGTCGCCGGACGGCCGGACGCTCGCGTTCTACTCCGATCGCGACGGCGCCGCGCGTCTCTGGAGCTGGTCGGCGGCGAGCGGAGAGCTGCGGCGCGTCTCCGACGCGATCGTCCGCCCGTGGGGCGCCTCCGCGATGGCGTGGACGCCGGACGGGCGGTCGCTCGTCCTCCCGGTCGTGCCCGAGGGGATGACGCTCGAGCAGATGGCGAATCTGGGCCAGCCGGCGGCGAAGGACAAGTCGCCCGGGGGCGGTCCGACGGTCACGGTCTTCGCGTTTCATCCGGGCGCGCCGAAGGACGAGACCGCGGCGGCCGCGTGGTCGGTCGAGCTCCTGCGCTGCGATCTCGCGGTCATCGACGCGGCGACCGGGAGCGTGCGGCGCATCGCGTCGAACGAGAAGATCGGCGGCTCCTGGATCTCTCCCGACGGCGCGCGCGTCGCATACACGATCCACCGCGGCTTCGAGTCGGCTCAGTCGCAGCAGCAGCTCTACGAGCTCCGGGTCGTCCCGATCGGCGGCGGTCCGCCCCGCGCGCTCGCCGCCCGCATCCCCCAGCAGTTCGGCATCGGGGTGTCGTGGTCGCCGGACGGGAAGACCCTGGCTTACCTGACGGAGAAGGGCGACTGCTTCCTCGTCCCGGCGGCCGGCGGAGATCCGCGCGCGGCGACGCAGAAGCCGCATCCGCCGTTCCTGGAGGACGACTCCACGGTCCCGTATTTCTCGCCGCGCGGGGACGCGCTGTTCTTCCTGGCGGCGAACGCGGTGTGGCGCGTCGGGCGCGCCGACGGCTCCGCGGCGGAGCTCGCGAAGGTCGCGGGGCGGCAGATGCGCGTCCTCGTGCCCGGCCGGAGTCCGGGGTCCCTCGTCGCCGCGACGCGCGACGACGAGACGAAGAACGAAGGCCTCGTCGAGGTCGATCTCGAAAGCGGCCGGGTGACCCGGCTTCGCGAAGCGCCGGCGAACCTCGGCCGCGATCCGGCCTTTCGTCTGTCCGCCGCGCCCGGCGGGATCGTCTTCGCGGAGCAGGACGCGGGGCGCGCCGAAGACCTCTGGTTCCTCGCGCCGGGAGCCTCGGAGCCGCGCCGGCTCACGCGCACGAATCCGGACTTCGATGGGTACGCCATGGGGCGGGCGCGGCTCGTCGAGTGGCTGTCGGCGGACGGCGTCCCATGCAAGGGCGCGCTCCTTCTGCCCGCCGGCTACGCCGAGGGCACGCGCTATCCGCTCGTCGTGTTCGTCTATAACGGCAGCCGCCTCTCGAACGGCATCCACAGCTTCGGAATGCGCGCGGGTTGGGGGACCGACGACAACTTTCAACTCCTCGCGACGCGCGGCTACGCCGTTCTGCTGCCTGACGCTCCGTCGGACCGGCGAGACCAGATGCGGGATCTGCCGAGGACCGTTCTGCCCGGCGTCAACCGGGTCGTCGATCTCGGCATCGCGGACCCGGAGCGGCTCGGCGTCATGGGACACAGCAACGGCGGATACTCCACGCTCGCGCTCGTCACGCTGACGACGCGCTTCAAAGCCGCGGTCATGCGCGCCGGACTCGGCAACTTCGTCAGCTTCTACGGCGAGCTCGGCCGGGACGGGACGCACTACGGCCTCGGGGTCGCCGAGAGCGCCTTCGGGATGGGCAATCCCTGGGACTCGCGCGCCCGCTACATCGAGAACTCGCCGGTCTTCTTCCTGGATCGCGTGCAGACGCCGCTCCTCATCGTCCACGGAAGCAACGACGACGCCGTGGCGGTTCATCTCGCCGAGGAGGTCTTCGTGGACCTGCGCCGCCTGGGCAAGGAGGTCGTCCTGGCCCGCTACGAGGGGGAGGGCCACTCGCTCGAGAGTTTCGCCAACCAGCTCGACTACGTGAACCGGATGCTCGCGTGGTTCGGAGATCACCTGAAGCAACCGACGGAGAAGCCATGACGCGAAAGACGCTCGCCGTTCCCATCGGAGTTCTCTTCCTCCTCACCGCCCGCGCGCTTCCCGCGCAGACGGCCGGCGCCGCCCGGATTCAGGTCGGACCGAACGTCCTCGTCAGCCGCGACGACGAGAGCCACGAGCATCAGGAGGTCCAGCTCGGCGCCTCGCCGACGGACGCGAAGCGGCTCGTCGCCTGCTCGATGGTCGACGTGGGCGCGCTCTCGCAGCGCAAGATGCACACGGCGTCCTACGTCTCGAGCGACGGCGGGAAATCCTGGACGATCGGTCCGACGATTCCGGAATCTGGCGACCCGGTCTGCGGCTTCGGCCCCGACGGCGCCGTCTACTTCGGCGCGATCGGCGACTCGCCGAACCTCGACCCGGCGATCGACTGGCACTTCAAACTCTTCCGCTCCGACGACGCCGGGGCGCATTGGGAGCAGAAGTCCGACATCGTCACCGGGGACCGGCCCTGGCTGGCGTTCGACGCGACCCCGGGGCCCAACCGCGGCTGGCTGTACGTAACCTACCAGTCGCGCGCCGGAGTGCTCGACTCCGCGGAGAAGCAGGCGACGGTCTCCCTCGACCTGACGCACTCCTCGGACCGCGGCGCGACGTGGAGCCTGCCCAAGGCGTACGGCGTCATCAATGCGCAGCGGCTCTCGCACTCGCTGCCGACGATGATGGCGACGCTCTCCGACGGCACGGTCGTCATCTCCAACTGGCAGAACCTGAAGAAGCGCGCCGTAGCGGACGAGGACGGCCCGGCCGCGCCGTATCCCGGGATGACCGGACCGCCCACGTGCGAAATCTCGGTCGTGCTCGTCGATCCCGACGGCTGGAAGCGCCCGAAGACCCGCAAGGCCGCCGACAAGTACTGCGCCGAATCGCCCACGAACCGCACCGTCGACGCGCTCGCGGTGGACAGCCGTTCCGAGACCTTCAAGGACCGGATCTACATCGCCTGGACGGACATCCGATCCGGGCACGCGCGCATTCTCTTCACGTCCTCGAGCGACCGCGGCGAGACGTGGGGCAAGCCGCGCGTCGTGGACGACGTCCCGCCGGGCCTCGGCCACGTCCCGGACAGCTTCATGGTGACGCTCGCCGTGAACAAGGACGGCGTCGTCGGGCTGACGTGGAACGATCGCCGCGAGAATCCCGACAACATCGGTTACGTCACGCGCTTCACGGCGTCGCTCGACGGAGGCGACACGTGGCTGCCGAGTGCCCGCGTCTCCGAGCAGCCGGCGCAGTTCCGGCCGGGCGGCGAGGGAATCGCCGGCTACGTCGCGCCGGGCGCCGGGAACGGTCCGCTGACGCTGCAGATCGCGCGCGTCGGATTCGCAGGCGCCGGAGACACGGCCGGGCTCGCCGCGGACGCCGACGGCGTCTTCCACGCGCTCTGGATCGACAACCGGTCGGGAAGAGGCGAGATCTACACGGCGCCCGTTGCCGTGGCGGGAGCGGTTTCGAAGAACGGCAGCCCGGATCTCGCGGCGCTCGTGGACGTGTCGGGCAAGGTCGCGGTGGATCTCAAGGATCTCGCCTGGGACGCGAAGTCGCAGATGGCAACCGCCGAGGTCACGCTGCGGAACACGTCGAAGGAGACGATTCGCGGGCGCCTGGTCGCCCGCGTTCTGTCGGTGTCCTCCGAGGCCGGCGTCGTGACCGTCGCGAACGCGGACAACGGTGCCGCGGGCGCCGGGGCGACCTTCGATCTCACGCCGCTCGTTCCTGAAGGAGGTCTCAAGCCCGACGCGTCCACGGCCTCGAAGACGCTCCGATTCCAGGTCAAAGACGTGCGGCCCATTCGCATCGCGGCCGACGACGTCTGGAAGGCGATGCACGCGCCTCTCCTCGACGCCGACCTGCGGATCCTCGGCGAGGCGCCGCCCGCGCCCGCGGCGGAGAAGAAGTGAAGCGCCTCGCTCTTCTCCTCTTCCTCGCGGCGACACCCGCCCTCGCGCAGCTCTACAAAGAGGAGAAGGGCCCGGGCCTCGATCCGACTCCGATCGAGATTCCGGCCGCGGTCTCGACGGCTCCCCGCTCGATCACGAGCATGGATCTCCTCTCGATCCGCGACCTCTACGGCGTCGCGATCTCGCCCGACGGGAGCCGGATCGCGTTCGTCGTGGGCCAGGCCGTCCACGCGACGAATCGCTACCGGAGCGCTCTCTTCGTCGTCGAGACGAAGCCGGGCAGCCGGCCGAGGAACCTGGGGAGCCTCGGACCGCCGTTCTGGAAGCTCAACGGGCAGTGGTTTCCGGAGCCGCCGCAGTGGTCGCCGGACGGGCGCGCGATCGCCACGCGGATGAACCGCGGCGGCGGCTGGCAGATCTGGCGATGGAGCCCGCAGCGCGGCGAGCCCGTCGCGATCACGCACTGTCCCAGGGACGTCCAGAGCTTCCGGTGGTCCGCGGACGGCGCGCGGCTGGTCTTCGAGGTCTACCGCGACCACGACCCCGAGGCGATCCGGAAGATGCGCGAGGAAGGTGTCCTCTACGACGAGGACTTCCAGGCGCCCTGGGACATCAACACGGGAGTCGTCGACGCCAAGCTTTCGATGCAGGAGCAGCGGACCCAGACCTGGATCCACGACCTCGCGACCGGAGAGGAGCGCGCGGCGACGCCGGAGGAAGTGACGCGCGAGTCGCTCTGGGTGCGCGGCTGGAGCGATCTCAACATCGTCGAGGCCTCGTGGTCGCCGGACCACAAGCGGCTCGCCTACAACAAGTACGTCGACGATCCGGCCAAGTGCCCCAACAGCTGCTATCCGCTCTTCGTGTCCGATGCCGGCGGAAAGAACGAGAAGCTCCTGACTCCCGGCCTCTACTTCGCGCGAAACCCCCAGTGGAGCGCCGATGGATCGCGGATCGTCTTCGAGAAGTACGACGGCGACGGGCGCGGCTCGAGCCTCGCCGACGTGCCGGCCGCCGGCGGTCCGCTCCGCGTCCTCGTGCCGAACACGGCGCACCTCGGCGAGTGCACCTGGGACGCGCGCAAGGAGCATGCGGCCTGCACCGCCGAGGACAACGTGACGCCCCCGCAGGTTGCGTTCGTGGACGTCGCAGCGCGAACGCTGCGCGTCGTCGCCGACGTCAATCCCGAATTCCGCGCGCTGCGCCTCTCCTCCGGCACGCGCATCGAGTGGAAGAACGACATGAACATGTTCGCCTACCTCGTGAAGCCCGAAGGCTACGAGGCCGGGAAGCGGTATCCCGTCGTCGTCACGACCTATCGGGCGGGTACGGGATTCCTGCGCGGCGGGGTGGGGGACGAGTACCCGATTCCCGTCTTCGCGGCGAACGGCTTCGCGGTGCTCGCGTTCGACTGCGGCGCCGACAGGAACACGAAGCCGGGCGACTTCGAGGCGTCTCTCGAGATCTGGCAGGGGCCGCTCGACGGGCTCAAGGAATCGCTCCGCATTGCGGCCGAGATGGGCGTCGCGGATCTCACGCGCGTCGGCTACACGGGCCTTTCCCACGGATCCGAGATCGGTGCCTACGCGATGAGCCACTCGGACCTCTTCCGCGCCGTCGCGATGAGCGGGTCGGGGTCGTGGGATCCGATGATCGAGACGATGACCTCGAAGAGCTTCCGGCACTGGTTCGAGCAGTGGGGACTGATCGGTCCGGACGGCAAACCCGTGCCCGAGCGCTTCGCGCGGCTCTCGGCCACCGAGAACGTCGACCGGATCCACGCGCCGCTCCTCATCCACGCTCCCGACGCCGAATACATCATGGCGCTGCCGCTCTACGCGGCCATGCGCGACCGCGCGAAGCCCGTCGAGATGTGGGTCTACCCGAACGAGTACCACGAGAAGATCGAGCCGAAGCATCGGTACAGCGTCTACGAGCGCAACCTCGACTGGTTCCGCTTCTGGCTCAAGGGCGAGGAAGACCCGAGCCCCGCCAAGAAGGAGCAGTACGAGCGGTGGCGCAAGCTCCGCGAGCTCGACGCCGCGGATCGAAAGGGGATGTCGCGTGAACGTTGATTCGCGTCTCGTTGCGGGTCTCGCGCTCGCCGTGGCCGTGAGTGTTTCCGCGCCGGCGCCGGCGCAGGCGCCGGCGTTCGGCGGCAAGAAGCCGCTGACCGTCGCGGCGGTCAGCGACCGGCCCGGTTCCGACCTGCCGCAGCTGACGTGGCTGCCGGATTCGGACCGGCTCCTCTTCACGCTCGGCCACTACTACGAGCCGCAGAAGACGATCATCCTCTCGACGAAGACGGGGGAGAAGCGGGAGATCACCGGACTGCAGCTCAACTTCGGCGGTTCGGCGCAGCTCTCACCCGACAAGACGAAGCTCGCCTACCTCAAAGACGGCGCCATCTGGACGCAGCCGCTCGACGGCTCGGCCCCGCCGACGAAAGTCGCGGCGCTCGACCTTTCGCTCGGCAAGGCGTACGACGACCGCCGGGTCTTCTGCCTCGCCGAGGACGGCAAAGCGATCTACTTCTCGCAGCGCCCGAAGCGGCCCGAGAAGCCGAAGCCCGCCGAGGGCGAGCCCACCGCCATCGACTTCGACCCCGACGCCGAGCGCCCGCTGCCCCTCGAGATCGATCGCCTCGACGTCGCGACGGGACAGAGCCGCCTCGTGGGAAAGGTCGACGCCGACATTCGCAACCTCGTCTGGGACCCGCGCGCGTTGGAGCTGCACATCCTCGCCGTCCATGCCTGGGGCTACAACGACAAGGAGCTCTGGTCGGCGATCCTCGCGCTCGATCCGAAGACGGGCAAAACGCGCGAGGTCCTCCGCACGGCCGGCGGCAGCCAGGCGCTGCGCAGCAACTTCTCGCCCGACGGGAAGTGGATCGCGACGAGCTACGACACGGAGAACGTCATCTACGACTTCCGCCAGCACGTCGTCATCCTCGATCCCCGCACTGGCAAGCAGACTTTCCTCGCCCCGACGATGCACGTCGGCGACGACCTCCAGTGGGCTCCCGACTCGACAGCCATCTACGCGCGCGGCCTGATCCGCGGTTTCAACGGAATCTTCCGACTCGGGCGGGACGGCTCGGTCAAACAGATCGAGGCCGGCGACCGCTACATCGACTCTTTCGCCCTTTCGCCCGACGGCAAGAAATACGCCGCGCTCTCCTCCGACGGCTACGGCCGCGTCGTTCTGCGCCTCGCGAACGCGGACGGATCGAACGGCCGGACGCTCGACACGATCGACGACCCGACGGCCGAGTATGCGATGGGCGACTTCCGCGTGGTCTCGTGGCCGAGCTTCGACGGGCTCGAGATTGGCGGCTACGAAGTGCGGCCTCCCGGGTTCGATCCGAAGAAGAAGTATCCGATGCTCGTGGACGTGCATGGCGGCGGCCCGGGCAGCCGGCTCTATCTCATGGGCGGCGTCATCGGCAGCCTCATCGAGCGGCAACTCTGGGCCACGCGCGGCTACGTCGTCTTCGTTCCCGACTACCGCACCGCGGCGCCGTACGGGCCGGGCGTCATCGAGAAGATGCGGGGCCACGCGTTCTCCCCCGTGGACTGCAAGGACGTGATGGCGGGCGTCGACTGGATGGTGTCGCGCGGCTACGTCGACCCGGATCGGATCGCGCTCCTCGGTCAGAGCGCCGGCGCGCACCGCGCGAACGTGCTCCTCCCGGCGACGACCCGCTTTCGCGTCGCGATCTCGAACGAAGGCTGGGCGAACGCCTGGATCCTCGATTCGACGGGCGACAACACCGGCCACTGGGAGTGGCCGATCAACGTCTGGTTCTTCAAAGGCACGCGCGCGGAGAACCCGCAGGCCTATTTCGACGAGGATCCGCTCCAGAAGCTCCACGAAATCTCGACGCCGACACTCCTGATCGCCGGCAGCAAGGAGCTCGGCGGAATCGGAGGCATGACGAACGAGTACATCTACACGAATCTCCGCCGGAAGGGCGTCGACACGAAATTGATCCTCTTCCAGGACGAGGGCCACGGCACGACGAAGATCGCCAACCGCCGCTACGTCATGCAGGCGGCGCTCGACTGGGTGGACGGGCACGTGGGGGTGCGGCCGTGAGCCGCCGCGGCCTCGCGATCTTCCTCGCGGCGATCCTGATTGGCGCCGCGTCTCCCGCGGCGTCCCCGGCCCCGCCCGATGCGCCGGCGCCGCGTCCGCTCAAGATCGACGACCTCTTCGAGATCGAGGGCCTCGGGATGTACTACGGCGGGCCGTACGCCTTCTCGCCCGACGGGAAGGCCCTCGCCTTTACGCGCAAGCGCGCGAAGAAGACGCTGAAGAACCACAAGTGGGAATACCTCTGGGGCAACGCGGCCGGAGACGTCTGGCTGCAGCGCGCGCCCGGAGAGCCCCCCGTCAATCTCACCAACGGCGTGTCCGACGGCTCGGGCTGGTTCTCGCCGCAGTGGTCGCCCGACGGAAAGTTCCTTGCGATGCTCTCGACCCGGGGCGGCAACGTCGGGCTCTGGGTCTGGGAGGCGTCGGGCAAGGGTCAGAGCCTCCGGAAGCTGACCGACCGCGGCGTGGATCTGGTCAATGTGCGCGAGCGGCCGTATCTCTGGATCGACTCGCGGCGAATCCTCTGCCCGGTCCTGCCCGAGGGCGAGCAGCCGCTCTCGATGAAGATCGAGCTCGAGACGCCCCAGATCGCCACGCGCGAGTGGGCCAAGACGCCCGTCGGGCAGGAGCCGACGGCGAGCGTCCTCGACAGCGGCGTGCCCGTCGATCTTTCGAAACGCAAACAGGGCCGGCTCCTCGTCATCGACGCTGCCGCCGGCGCATCCGAGGTCGTCGCCGACTACAACACGGATGCGTGGCAGCTCTCGCCCGGCGGGCGGATGCTCGCCTTCTGCCGGCAGGTCGGCATCTACACGCCGCGCGCCGACGAGCCGTTGCGATTCGCGACGGCCGGGACCTACTCGGTGGAGATTCACCGGATCGGCGGCGGCGGCGCGCTGAAAACCGACCGGCCGCTGCCGAAAGACGTTCTCAAGGATTCGCTGCGCTGGTCGCCCGATGGCGCGGAGGTGGCGTTCCTCGCGTTCGGCGAGAACCGCGGCAACGCGCCCCGTCTCTATCGCGTCGCGGCGGAGAGCGGGCGCGTCTCGGAGATCGACCTCGGCGAGCTCGACGCGGAGCCGGCCATCCGCCTGATGCCGCAGCTCGAGTGGACGGCGGCGGGCGACCTTCTCTTCCTCGCCGCGCGGCGCGAGAAGGGCGATCGGCCCGGCCCGACCGCGCGGCGCGACTGGTGGATCGTGACGCGGGACGGAAAGACGCGATGCCTCACCGAGGGGATGAGCGCGCCGCCGCCCGAGCTCTGGCCGCAGGACGGACGCGCCGCGTTCGTGGGACTGGCCGGCGGACCTCAGGCGACGTACGGGAAGCCGGCGCGCGCGGCCGGCGCGGACGACGTGTGGCGCATCCGCGCGGAGGCTCCGCCCGAGAATCTCACGGCGAGGTTCGATCCCGCCGTCGCGCAGATCGCGTGGCCGCGTCTCACGAACAACGGCGACGACGAGTATCCGTACACCGGACGCACCTACTCGAAGATTGCTCTCGGGGTGTCGAAGGGCCAGACGCAGGACTTCTTCGTGCTCGACCTCGTCTCCGGCGAGATCCGCCCTCTCGCGAAGCCGTCCGACGACGCGGACCTCAAGGTCTACGACCCGCGCGGGTCGGCGATCTTCGCCGCCGGGGGCAAGAACGGCACCTTCGTCTGGCGCTCGGGCGGCGCGGCGGGAAAGGCCGAGACGCTCGTCGCCGCGAACACGTTTCTGCGCGACATCGCGGAGGCCGAGGCAAAGCCGATCGAGTACGTGAGCCTCAACGGCGAAAAGTTGAACGGGTGGATCCTTCTGCCGGTGGGCTACCAGGCGGGCAAGCGCTATCCCGTCATCACGTGGGTCTATGCCGGATACATGTACCGCCCGCAGCGCCCCTGGATCGCCAACGTCGCGGAGGCGAGCCCGCTCTCCATGCAGATTCCCGCCGCGCACGGGTACGCGATCCTCCTGCCGAGCATGCCGTTGAAGCCGGAGGGCGAGACCGAAGACCCGATGCTTCGCCTCACCGAGGGCGTCATGCCGGCCCTCGACAAGGCGGTGGAGCTCGGCATCGCGGATCCCGACCGGCTCTTCGTGATGGGGCAGAGCTTCGGCGGCTTCTCGACCTACGGGCTCGTGACGCAGACGACCCGCTTCAAGGCCGCGGTCTCGCTCGCGGGCCTGTCGGACTTCATCAGCCTCTACGGCCAGTTCGACGCGCGGAGCCGCTACACGGATTCGCCCCAGGAGAACCTCTTCATGGCCGCGCTCATGGAGTCGGCGCAGACCGGGATGGGAAACCCGCCCTGGAAGGATCTCGGACGCTATCTCCGCAACAGCCCGATCTTCACAGTGGACCGCGTCAAGACGCCGCTGCTCATCATTCAGGGCGATCTCGACTACGTTGCCGTTCAGCAGGGCGAGGAGTTCTTCGTCTCGCTCTACCGCCAGGCCAAGCGCGCGCGCTTCGTTCGCTACTGGGGCGAGGGGCACGTCCTCGAGAGCCCCGCCAACATCCGCGACATGTGGCGCCAGATCGACGACTGGCTCGACGAGTTCGGCGACATCGCGCGCGACGCCTCCGGCGGCCTGGTCTTCGACGGCGACCGCGTGAAGTCGCGCAAGCCGCAGACCCCGAAACCCACGGGAGGAACGAAATGAAATCGCGTTCCCGGCCCGGGGCGGCGTTCGTGCTGGCGGCGCTCGCCGCCGCGTCCGCCGCCGCGCAGACATCCGCCGGCGGCGGGCCCGTTCCGGTGACGCCGGAGATGGTCGTGGCCTTTCAGACGGGCGATCTCAACGCGTACTTCTCGATGGCCAACGTTTCGCCGACCTGGATGCCGGACTCGCGGCGCCTCGTCTTCTCCCGGCCCGATCCCCAGGCGCCCGGCCGGTTCTGGATCGAGTCCTTCGATACGCAGACGGGACGAACGACCCGGCTCGAAGAGGGCTCCGATCCCCGGCCCAGCCCCGACGGCAAGGCGATCGCCTTCATGCGTGGGCAGGGCGAGGCGCGGCAGATCTGGCTGATGACCGCGGACGGGAAGAACCTCCGGCAGCTCACGCACTACGAGGGCGGACTCGGGGGCTGGGCCTTCAACGTCGCCTGGTCTCCGGACGCCGGGCGGATCGCGTTCAGCTATTCGCCCGACATCGCCGCGACGAAGGCGCGCAAGGAGAAGGCGGGATCGAAGGACGGGAAACCCGAGGAGCCGAAGAGCACCGTCGTGGTGTACGGGTCCAAGGCGGATCTCCCGCTCGACTCGGAGATCTGGACCGTGGACGTCGCGGGCGGCGCCGAGAAGAAGCTCGGGTCGTACCAGACTCAGCTCTTCGAGCTGTCGTGGTTCCCCGATGGGAAGCGGCTCCTCGTGTACGGATTCCGGCACGGCACGTCCTATCGGGAGAGTCAGGACGAGAGCGACGTGATCGTCATCGATGCCGCGAGCGGCGTCCGGAAGAATCTCGTGTCCGCGGGCGGCGAAGGTCTGGTCGGACGCGTCTCGCCCGACGGCCGCCGGATCGCTTTCTTCTACGACGCGGACGACGTCCGCTATCCCGACATGTACACCGTCGCCGTCGTGCCGTCCGAGGGCGGCCCGGTGCGGAGCCTGACCCCGAAGCTCGTCTCGAGCGGCCGCCCCGTCTGGTCGCCGGATGGCCGGACGATCTACTACATCGCGCACGCCGGCGCCTTCACGCAGATTTTCGCGATCTCTCCGGACGGCGGCGCGCCGAGGGCGATCACGACGTCGGCGGCGATGCATCGCAACGCGGCCCTCTCGCCGGACGGCAAGCACATCGCGTGGTACGAGGAGCAGGCCGACGGAAGGGCGAGGGCCGTCTTCGCCGGCGCGGACGGCTCCAACCCGCGCACGGTCGTGAACCTGACTCCTCAGTACGACAACCTGCGGCTCGGCCCGGCGAGGGAAGTGCGCTGGAAGAGCTTCGACGGCCTCGAGATCGCCGGAATCCTCGTGCTGCCGCCGGGTGCCGTGCCGGGCAAGCCGCTGCCGATGGTCGTCGAGCTCCACGGCGGTCCGATCGGCGGGATGTCGGTCACGGGCCAGCTGATCTGCGTCGGCGCGCTCGAGCGGCAGATCTGGGCCGCCAAGGGCTACGCCGTCCTCGCGGCGGACTACCGCACGAGCGGCGTGTACGGCTGGGACCAGATCCTCGCGGGCCGCGAGAAGCAGAACTTCATGGAGATGGATTTCGCCGACATCGACAGCGGGGTGGACGAGATGGTGAAGTCCGGGATTGCCGACCCCAACCGCATCGTCGTCGGCGGGCACAGCTATGGCGCCGTCGAGACCGAGTGGATCATCACGCATTCGCACCGGTACAAGGCCGCCGTCGCCTACGAGGGAGGTCCCGACTGGTATCGCGCCTACGGCGACCTCTACAGCGTCGGCGGCAACACGACCTTGACGTGGCAGTTCCGCGGACGGCCGTGGGAGGTCCCGGAGAACTATTTCAAGAACTCGGCGCTCTACATGGTCAAGGGCGTGACGATCCCGACGCTCTTCATCGTCGGCGACGGCGTGGACTACGGCGGTTCGTACGCGAGCCCGTACGAATACATGTACTCGGCGCTGAAGCAGCAGGGGATCGAGACCCAGATGCTGCGCTACAAGCAGGAGGGGCACGTCGTCTTCAAGCCCGAGAACGTCCGGGACCTGACGACCCGCGTCGTCGCGTGGGTGGACGGACATCTCGGGGCCGGTCCAAAACCGTGAATAATCCCGGTCGGTGAAGCGCGCTCCGAAGCCCGACCGACGCCGTCCCCGGATCCTCCCGATCTTCATCGCGTCCTTCGTCGTCGCGGCGGCGATCGGCGCGGCGTTCCTGCTCCGCCGGGCGGGCGGCTCGATGCGGCCCCGCGGCTGGAAAGGCCAGAACGTCCTCTTCGTGACGGTGGACACGCTGCGCGCCGACCGTCTTCCGGCGTACGGGCGCACGGACGTTCGCACGCCGACGATCGACGCTCTGGCCGCCCGCGGCGTTCTCTTCGAGCGGTGCGAGACCGCGACGCCGCTGACGCTGCCGTCGCACACGACGATCTTCTCGGGAACCCTGCCGCTCCATCACGGCGTGCGCGACAACGGCGCGTTCACCGTGCCTCCGGAGTTGCCGCTCCTCGCCGAGCTCTTCCACGCCGGCGGCTACACGACGGCGGCCTTCGTGTCGGCCTTCGTTCTCGACTCGCGCTGGAAGCTCAACCGCGGCTTCGACACGTACTTCGACCAGTTCGACACGCGGCAGGCGAACATCCTATCGATCGGCGACATCGAGCGGCCGGCCGGCGAGGTCGTGGACGCCGTGCTTGACTGGGTGAAGCGCCGCGACCGGACCAAGCCCTTCTTCGTCTGGGTCCATTTCTACGATCCCCACGCGCCGTACGCGCCGCCGCCGCCGTTCGCCGAGGAATACAAGGACCGCCCCTATCTGGGGGAGATCGCGTACGTGGATTCCGAGCTCGGCCGCCTGCTGCGCGTGCTCGCGGACGAGGGCATTGCGGATCGCACCGCCGTCGTTTTCGCGGGAGACCACGGCGAATCGCTCGGAGATCACGGCGAGGACGGCCACGGCTTCTTCGTGTACGAGGCAACGCTCCACGTCCCGCTCGTCTTCGCGCCTTCCGTGTCCCGAGGCGGACGCGCCGCACGCCGGGGCGAGGTCGTGTCCCTCGTCGACGTCATGCCCACGGTCGCCGATCTCGCCGGCCTTCCGATTCCCGCGGGCGTGCAGGGGCGCAGCCTCGTGCCTCTGCTCTCCGGCTCCGGCCGCTTCGAGAAAAGGCCGGCGTACTCCGAGACCTGGTATCCGCGGTTCCACTTCGGCTGGAGCGATCTCGCGGCGCTGCAGGACGGCCGCTACAAGCTCATCGAGTCGAGCGCTCCCGAGCTCTACGACCTCGCCGCGGATCCCGGCGAGAAGGTGAACCTCGTGGCACGGGAGAAGGAGAGATACCTCGCTCTGAAGCGCCAGCTCACGAGCCTCGCGGACGCCGCGAGCCGGAACGCACTGAACGCGCGCCCGGCGGTGTCGGATCCCGAGGCCGTCCGCAAGCTCGCGTCGCTCGGATATCTCAGCGGAGGATCCGCCGACGCCGCGGCCGCCTCCGGAGGCCCGCGGGCCGCGCCGCTCGAAAAGATCGGCCTCTACAACAAACTCAACGCTGCGCTCGCGGATACGGCGTCCGACCCCGCGAAGGCCGAGGCGGTTCTGAAGGACGTGTTGCGCGAGGATCCCGCGATGGTCGACGCGCGCGTCGCGCTCGCGAATGTGTACTTGAGGCAGCGCCGCTACAAGGAGGCCATTCCAGCGCTCGAGGAGTCGGTGCGCGGCCGCCCGGCCGACGCCACGCTCGTGTACGGGCTCGCGATGGCGCTTCGCATGGATGGCCGCACGTCCGACTCCGACAAGCTGCTCGAGAACCGGCTCGCCAATGGCATGAAGGACGCGCGGATCGAGTTCCTGCTCGGAACGAGCGCCGAAGACCGCGGAGACCGCGCGGCGGCCGACGCCTGGTTCGCGAAGGCGATCGCCGCCGAGCCGTCCTCGGCGGGATCCCGAAGCGCGCTTTCGGAAGTCCTCTTGCGTCGGAACGATCTGGACGGCGCCGAGCGCGAGGCGCGGCAGGCGGTCGCGCTCGACCCGCGGGTCGAGGGCGCGCACTACTGCCTCGCGGCGGTTGCGGAGCGGAGAGGCCGCGCGGCGGACGCGTTTGACGAGTACGGCCGGGAGATCGCGAACAACGCGGTGAGCGAGCGCAGTTTTCAGGGCCTCATGGCGCTCGCTCGCCGGCTGCCGCGCCTGGAGGACGAGGCGGCGCTCCTCGAAGAATCGGCGCGCCGGCATCCGAAGGCGCCTCTGCCGAAGCTCTACGCCGCGCGCAACCTCCTCGACCGCGGGCAGGATTTCGAGTCTGCAGTCCGACTCGCGGAGTCGGGCCTCGAGCTCGCGAGGAACGATCGCGAGGCGGCGTTCGGGTGTTTCCTTCTCGCGGACTTGTACAATCGTCTGGGGGATTCGGCGCGGTCGGAGGAGTTCGCCCGCCGCGGACAGACGCTCGCGCGGAGCGCTCCGGCTGGCTCGTGAGCGATTCGCCGACAGTGCTCGGAGGTCCGACGGGATCGACACGATGAATTCCACGAAGACGGCACTGCTTCTCGGCTTCTTGACCGGTCTCCTCCTGCTCGGCGGATACCTCTTCGGCGGACAGCAGGGCGCGCTCTTCGCGCTTTTCCTCGCCGCCGCGATGAACTTCGTGTCCTACTTCTGGAGCGACAAGATCGTCCTCTCGTCCTACGGCGCCCGCGCGGTCTCGGAGGCCGAAGCGCCGAAGCTCTACGCGATCGTGCGGCGGCTCGCCGAGCGAGCGTCCATCCCGATGCCCCGCCTGTACGTCATCGACAGCCCGGCGCTCAACGCCTTCGCCACGGGGCGCAACCCGCAGCACGCCGCCGTCGCGGCAACCACCGGGATCCTGCAGAACCTGGACGAGCCGGAGATCGAGGGAGTGCTCGGCCACGAGCTCTCGCACGTCCTGAATCGGGACATTCTGATCTCGTCGGTCGCCGCGACGCTCGCGGGGGCGCTGACTTACTTGTCGCGGTTCGCCCTGTTCGCCGGCGGCGGCTCCCGTGACAACGACGGGCGCCGCGGCTCGAACCCGCTGGGGCTGCTCTTCGTCGTCCTGGCGCCGTTCGCGGCGATGCTGATCCAGCTCGCCGTCAGCCGGAGCCGCGAATACGAGGCCGACGCGTCGGGCGCCCGCCTCGTCGGCGATCCGCGGCCGCTGGCGAGCGCGCTCGAGAAGCTCGAGGTCGGCGCGCAGCGGATTCCGCTGGCTTCCGCCGATCCGACGACGGCGCATCTCTTCATCGTCAACCCGCTGCGGGGCGGGGGCCTGGCCTCGCTCTTCTCGACGCACCCGCCGATCGCCGAAAGGATCCGGCGCCTCCTCGCGATGCCAGTTTGACCCGCCCGCCTCGGTCCCTCTTTCGATACAATCCGCCCCGCATTCCATGACACTCGCTGCGGGAACCCGGCTCGGCGCGTACGAGATCACTGGATCTCTGGGCGCCGGCGGGATGGGGGAGGTCTACCGGGCAAGGGATCGCAAGCTCGACCGCGACGTCGCGGTCAAGGTCCTGCCGCAGACCGTCGCCAACGATCCCGACGCGCTCGCGCGCTTCGAGCGTGAGGCGAAGGCGGTCGCGGCGCTGTCGCATCCGAACATCCTTTCGATCTTCGACTTCGGCACGCAGGATGGCACGGCGTACGCGGTCACGGAGCTCCTCGAGGGCGAGACGCTGCGCGGTCGCATCGACGGCGGCGCGATCGGCCAGAAACAGGTCGTGGACTGGGCGCTCCAGATCGCGAAAGGGCTGTCCGCCGCCCACGGCAAGGGCGTCGTTCACCGGGATCTGAAGCCCGAAAACGTGTTCGTCACGAAGGACGGGCACGTCAAGATCCTGGACTTCGGTCTGGCCAAACGGATCGACGAGCCGGCCGGCGATCAGACGAACGCGCCGACGGGCTCCGGCCACACCGCGCCGGGCACGGTGATGGGAACCGTCGGCTACATGTCGCCCGAGCAGGTGCGCGGCCTTCCCGTCGACCACCGCTCGGACATCTTTTCTTTCGGCGCGATCCTCTACGAGCTGCTGTCGGGCCGGAAGGCGTTCAAGAAGGACACCGCGAGCGACACGATGGCGGCGATCATGCGAGACGAGCCGCCGGAGCTCGCGGAGTCGGGCCGGGCGATTCCCGTGGCGCTCGACCACATCGTGCGGCACTGCCTGGAGAAGGACCGGGACGCGCGCTTCCAGTCCGCTCGAGACGTGACGTTCGCGCTGTCGGAGGCGTCGGGCTCGACGGGCGCGATCACGAGCGGAGCACAGGCGATCATCGCGTCGGGTAAACCGAAGACGGCGGTCTGGATCGCGGCGGCCGTTGTCGTCGTGGTGCTGGCCGCCGCGGGACTGCTGCTGTTGAGACGGGCGAAGACGGCAGGCGCGGCCACACCCGCCGTCAAGCGCGTCGCCGTGTTGCCGTTCGAGAACCTCGGGTCACCCGAGGACGACTACTTCGCCGACGGCATCGCGGACCAGGTTCGCGGCAAGCTCACGTCGCTCCCCGGCGTCGAGGTCATCGCCCGCAGCAGCTCGACGCCCTACAAGAAGACGACGAAAACGCCGCAGGAGATCGCGAAGGAGCTCGACGCGCGCTACCTGCTGACCGCGACCGTGCGCTGGGAGAAGGGCGGCGGCCAGAACCGAGTCCAGGTCAATCCGGAGCTCGTCGAGATCAAGGAGAGCGGGGCGCCGGCCTCGCGGTGGCAGCAGCCGTTCGATGCGTCCTTGAGCGACGTCTTTCAGGTGCAGTCGGACATCGCGACGAAGGTGGCGCAGTCGCTCGGCGTCGCGCTCGCAGCCGGCGAGGAGAAGAGCATCGCGGAACGGCCGACGCAGAATCTCGCCGCCTACGACGCGTTCCTCAAGGGCGAGGCCGTATCGGCCGAGTTGACGAAAAACGATCCGGCTTCCCTTCGCCAGGCACTCGGCTTCTACGAACAGGCCGTTGGCTTCGATCCGGGTTTCTCGCTCGCGTGGGGCAAAATCTCCGAGGCATCCTCACTGCTCTATTCGAACAGCATCCCCACGAAAGAGCTTTCGGACCGGGCGCGGGAAGCGGCGGAGAAGTCCATCGCGATCGCGCCGCGGCAGGCCGAAGGCTACCGCGCGCTCGGCACGTTCTATCGGTTGGTGTCCGCCGACAACGCTCGCGCTCTCGAGCAGCTCCAGAAGGCGATGGAGGCCGAGCCGGGAAAGCCCGACCTCTTGCGCGGGCTCGCGTACACCGAGGAATCTCTCGGCCGGTGGGACGAGGCGCTAGCTCACCGTCAGCAGGCGCGACGTCTCGACCCGCGCTCTCCGAGCTGGGGCCTGGGTCAGACGCTGATCAATCTGCGACGGCCCGACGCGCGGGAAGAGGTCGAGCGAGTCGTCGCACTGGCGCCGGGGAATCTCGAAGGCATTCAGCTGCTCGCGATGACGTACCTTTCGCAGGGAGACCTCGAAGGGGCGCGGTCCAGCATTCGACGGGCGGGACAGAGCCTCGCTCCCTCCGCGCTCGTCGCGTATCTCGCGGAATATCAGGACCTCACGTGGGTCCTGGATCCCGCCGGCATTCAATTGCTTCGAAGTCTCAGCCCGGCCGACTTCGGTGATGACGCCTCCGCGTGGGCCATCAGCCTTTCCGACGCCAGTCTCTTTTCCGGGGACGCGGCTGGCGCGCGGTCCTACGCGGAGAAGGGCCGGGAGGCGCTCGAGCGGCAGGTCCGGGACACGCCCGACGACGCGCAGCGGCATGCCCTTCTCGGGCTGGTCCTTGCCCGCCTCGGCCGGAAGGATGACGCCGTTCGCGAGGGGCGGCGCGGCGTAGAGCTCATGCCGATGTCCCGAGATGCCGGTCAGGCTCCTTATCTTCAGCACCAGCTCGTACGGATCTACATCACGGTCGGCGAGCCCGAGAAGGCGCTCGACCAGCTCGAGCCTCTTCTGAAGGTTCCGTACTGTCTTACGCCCGGATGGCTGAAGATCGACCCGAACTTCGATCCTCTCCGCTCCAACCCGCGCTTCCAGAAGCTCGTCGCCGGTGTGAAGTGATTCCCGAATAGAATCGGCAACGCTCGATGACCCTCTCCCCGGGAACCAAGCTCGGACCCTACGAGATCGTCGGCCCTCTGGGCGCTGGAGGGATGGGGGAGGTCTATCGTGCGAAGGACGCGCGCCTGGGACGCGAGGCCGCGATCAAGGTGCTGCCGGCCTCTCTCGCGGGAGACGCGGAGCGCCTGAAGCGTTTCGAACAGGAGGCGCGCTCGGCCTCCGCCCTCAACCACCCCAACATCATCACGATCTACGAGATCGGCTCTTCGGGCGCCGACTCCTACATCGCCATGGAGCTCGTCGAGGGCCAGAGCCTGCGCGCCGCGATGGCGTCGGGCGCCATGCCGACGCGCAAGATGCTCGACATCGGCGCGCAGATTGCCGACGGCCTCGCCAAGGCGCATGCGGCGGGGATCGTCCATCGGGACTTGAAGCCCGAGAACGTCATGATCTCGAAGGACGGCTTCGTGAAACTGCTCGACTTCGGCCTGGCGAAGCTCTTCGTCGCGCCGACGGAGACCTCCGGCGCCGCGACGTTCGCGCCGCAGGAGACGCAGCCGGGCACCGTCCTCGGGACCGTCGGGTACATGTCGCCCGAGCAGGCCGCCGGCCGGCCCGTGGACTTTCGTTCCGATCAGTTCGCGCTCGGTTCGATCCTCTACGAGATGGCGACGGGCCAGCGCGCGTTCCAGAAGGCGACGGGCGCCGAGACGCTCTCCGCGATCATCCGCGACGAGCCGGAGTCGGTCGAGCGCCTGAACCCGCGCGCGCCGGCGCCGCTGCGCTGGATCGTCGAGCGCTGCCACGCGAAGGATCCGGAGGATCGCTACGCCTCGAGCCGCGATCTGGCGCGGGACCTCAAGTCGATCCGCGATCACCTCTCCGAGACGACGGCGACGTCGCAGGCGCACGAGATCGAAAGGCCGAAGGCGCCGTCGGGCGTCCGCGGGATGTGGATCGCCGCGGGTCTCGTGCTCACGGCCGCCGCCGGCTTCCTGGCCGCGAAACGGCTCGCTGCTCCGTCCCAGCCGACCTTCCAGAGGCTGACCTTCCAGCGCGGAACGGTCGTCTCGGCGTTTTTCGGCCCGGACGGGCAGACCGTGTATTACACGGCGGCCTGGGAAGGCAATGCGCCGCGGATCTTCTCTCTGCGGCCGGGGACCCCCGAGTCGGCGGCGCTCACGCTTCCCCCGGCGAGCCTGCTCGCGATCTCCTCCGCGGGGGAGATCGCCGTGCAGCTCGAGCCGAAAGTCGCGACGACGGGGTTCGCGCTGTCGGGCACGCTCGCGAGGGCTCCGCTGTCCGGAGGCGCGCCGAAGGAAGTGCTGACCGACGTGTCCTACGCCGACTGGGTGCCGGGTCGCCCGGACCTCGCCGTCGTCCACCACGTCTCGGGGAAGGACCGCCTCGAGTTCCCGATCGGGAAGGTGCTCTACGAGACCGGCGGCTGGATCCAGGGGCCGCGATTCTCGCGGGACGGCAAGCAGATCGCGTTCATCGAGCATCCGGGCAACGGCGACGACGGAGCCGTCGCCGTCGTCGATCTCGCGTCGAAGCGGAAGACGGATCTGGCCGGCGGCTTCGCCACGGTCCAGGGGCTCGCCTGGGGGCCGAACGGCCGCGAGATCTGGTTCACCGCCGCGCGCGAGGGAATCGAGCGCGAGATCTTCGCGGTCACGGCCGCGAAGAGTCTGCGTCTCGTCCGCACGATGCAGGGGACGCCGGCGCTCCTCGACCTTCGGCCGGACGGCAGCGCCCTGCTGACCGAGGACGACTACCGCTCGAGCGCCATCGTCTTCCTCCCTTCCCAGGCGACGGGGAAGGACCTGAGCTGGTTCGACTGGTCGAGTGACCGCACGCTCTCGCCGGACGGAAAGTTCCTCCTCTTCGACGAGTCCGGCGAGGGCGGCGGCGCGACGGGCGGCGTCTATCTGCGGGCGACGGATGGTTCGCCGGCGGTGCGGCTCGCCGACGGAACCGCGGTCGCCCTCGCGCCGGATGGCGCCTGGGCGCTGACGCGATCGGGCGCGCCTTCGCATTTCGTGCTCGTACCCGTGCGGGCGGGGCAGCCTCGGGACTTTTCTCCAGACGGCTTCGGGGCATTGCTCTACGGCGCGTTCTTTCCGGACGGGCAGCGCTTCGCCTTCGAGGCATCCTTGCCGGGGAAAGGCACGCGCCTGTACGTTCAGGAGCTCGCCGGCGGCGCCGCGCGCCCGATCTCCACGGAGGGCATCAATCCGAGCCGGAACTTCGTCTCGCCGGACGGGAAATGGATTCTCGCCATCGGACCGGATTTTCGCGTCCATCTCTATCCGGCGGACGGCGGAACGCCGCGGGACATCGACTCATCGAAGCCGGATGACTATCCGGCGGGATGGACCGCCGACGGGAAGGGGATCTACGTCGCCCGGCAGGGCCTTCCATGTCCGGTCGACCTGATCGACGTCGATTCCGGCCGGCGGACGCGAATTCGCGAGCTCGGCGGGCCGGATCCCGCCGGTGTGACGTCCTTCGGTCCCGCCCGCGTGACCCCGGACGGCAAGACGATGCTGATCGGCCAGCAGCGCGTGCTTTCGACGCTCTACCGGATCAAGAACCTGAAGTGAGCTCGGGACCGGACCTTCAACTCTTCGAAGGGCGTCGGTGGCGTCTCCTGTAGAATCCGCGGCAAACCGATGACACTTGCCTCCGGCACCCGGCTCGGACCATTCGAGATTGTGTCTCCTCTGGGTTCCGGCGGCATGGGCGAGGTCTACCGCGCGAAGGATCCGCGGCTCGGCCGCGAAGTCGCGATCAAGGTCCTGCCCGCGTCCTACTCGCAGGACGCGGATCGCCTGAAGCGGTTCGAGCAGGAGGCGCGCGCGGCGGGTGTCCTGAACCACCCCAACATCACCGCGGTCCACGACTTCGGGTCGCACGAGGGAGCGCCTTACATCGTGACGGAGCTCCTCGAGGGCGAGACGCTGCGGGCGCGGCTCTCGGGCGGCGCGCTCCCGGTGCGGAAAGCGACAGACTACGCGATCCAGATCGCGAAGGGCCTCGCGGCGGCGCACGAGAAGGGAATCGTGCACCGGGATCTCAAGCCCGAGAATCTCTTCCTCACCAACGACGGCCGCGTCAAGATCCTGGACTTCGGCCTCGCGAAGCTCACGCAGAAGGACACCGCGACCGGCCCGCAGACGAACCTGCCGACGGCCGGAACGGAGCCCGGCGTCGTCCTCGGCACGCTCGGGTACATGGCGCCCGAGCAGGTCAAGGGCAAGGCGGCCGATCAGCGGTCGGACCTCTTCTCCTTCGGCGCGATCCTCTACGAGATGCTCTCCGGACGGCGCGCGTTCCACCGCGACTCCGCCGCCGAGACGATGTCGGCGATCCTGCGCGAGGAGCCACCGGACCTTTCGGCGACAAACCACAACATCCAGCCGGGCCTCGAGCGGATCGTGCGGCACTGTCTCGAGAAGAATCCGGAAGAGCGCTTCTACTCGGCCCGGGACGTCGCGTTCGATCTCGAGGCGCTCTCGACGACGTCGGCGCCGGCAACGGCGCCGCACGCGGGCGGAGCGGTGCGGCCCCGCCCGTCGTGGACACTCCTGGCGGCGGCCGTCGCGGCGACCGCGGTCGCCGTCGGCGCCGCGGCGTGGCTCGCGATCCGGAAGGCGGGCGACCGTCCGCCGCCGTCGTTCCACCAGCTGACGTTCCGCCGCGGCAACATCTTCTCTGCGCGGTTCGCCCCCGACGGGCAGACGGTCATGTACTCCGCGGCGTGGGACGGCAAGCCGATGGAGATCTTCGTCGGCCGGCCGGAGAGCCCGGAGTCGCGCGCCTTCGGCCTCGCCGGAGCCGAGGTGATGTCGATCTCGAAGGCCGGAGACATGGCGGTCTCGCTCGATCGCCGGGTCGGAGGCTCTTTCCGGCGAACCGGGACGCTCGCGCAGCTCTCGGTCGCCGGAGGCGCGGCGCCGAGAGACATCCTGAAGGACGTCGAGTGGGCCGACTGGGGACCGGACGGGAAGAGCCTCGCCATCGTTCGAACGGTACCGGGGCGGATGCGTGTCGAATATCCGATCGGAAAGGTCCTCTACGAGACGGGAGCCTGGGTCAGCCACCTGCGGGTGTCGCCGCGCGGCGATCTCGTGGCGTTCATCGACCATCCGACTCCGGGCGACGACGGGGGATCCATCGCGGTCCTGGATCTGGCCGGGAAGAAGAAAAACATCTCGAAGCCGTTCGCCTCCGCGCAGGGGCTCGCGTGGGCTCCGGACGGATCCCGGGTCTGGTTCACCGCGACGGAGGTCGGAGGCAACCGCGCCCTCCACGTCACGACCACATCCGGGACGGAAAGCTTGCGCGAGCGCGTGCCCGGAAACCTGACCCTGCAGGACGTGTCGCGGGACGGGAGAATGCTCGTCGCGCGCGACAACAACCGAACCGAGATTCAGGCACTTCCTGCCGGCGAATCCACGGAAAGGGACCTCACCTGGCTCGACTGGTCCCTGCCCGCAGCGATCTCGCGGGACGGGAGGACCGTGCTCTTTTCCGAGTCGGGAGAGGGGGGCGGTGCCGGGTACTCCGTGTACATCCGCAAGACGGACGGCTCTCCGGCCGTGCGTCTCGGCGAAGGAGAAGCTCAGGATCTCTCGCCGGATGGCGAGTGGGCGCTCTCGATCATCCATCCGGCGTCCGATCCGCAGCTCGCGGCATACCCGGCCGGCGCCGGCGAGCCGAAGATCTTTCCGAAGGACGGCATCGCCGTCTTCACCGCCAACTTCCTCCCGGATGGCAAGCAGATGCTGCTCACGGGAAGCGAGCCCGGCCGCGGCCAGCGGCTCTATCTGCGGAACTTCGCGGACGGGAAACCGCGGGCCGTGTCGCCGGAGGGCTACTCGGCGACCGGCGTGGTCGATCCGAACGGCAAGTGGGCGGTCGC
>DATJZU010000060.1:0-4163 GCA_035498835.1 Thermoanaerobaculia bacterium | reverse complement strand
GCGCTTCTCGCTCGGCATCTGGTTCGCCAAGCCGCTCGCCTTCATCCGGAAGCGCTGGAAGGGCAAGCCGATCCGGCTCGCCTGCCAGTCGTACGTGAACGGCCCGGTGGAAGTCGTCGGGCTCTTCGGAAAGAAGGCCCGAGCCGTCCGGGAGAAGCTCGGCCTGGAGTGAGACCGCGCCGGCTCGCCGCGGCGCTGATCGCCGGCGGCGGCGTCTCGTTCGTCGGCGCCTCCTATCTCGCCTCGCGGCTCCTGTCGGATCGCCTGATCTCGTCGAGCGGCCTCGGCCCGACGACCGTCCGCCGCGAGGACCTGCTCGACGCGCTGCGCGAGTCGGGCGCCGACGTCTCGGACTTCCGCCATCGCGGCGGCCCGCGCGACCCGGTGGAGCTCGCGGCCGTCTTCGCGACGCGCGGCGACGCCGGCGGACGGCCGACGATCCTCTTTCTGCACGGCAAAGGCGGGAGCGCCGCGGAATGGCAGCCCGACGCGCTGCGCGCGCTCGGCCAGGGCTACAACGTGCTGCTGCCGGATCTGCGAGCCCACGCGCCGAGCGGCGGGCGGTTCGTGACGTACGGGTTCCTCGAAAAGGAGGATCTGACGAGCCTCGTCGCGGCGGCGCGGTCGCGGTTCGGCATCGACGCGGAACGCCTCGGATTGCACGCCTGCTCGGCCGGCTCGACGATCGCGCTCGAGTTTGCGGCGGGGCGGCCCGAAGTGCGGGCGCTCTGGATCGAGTCGCCGTGGGCCGACGCGCTCGAGATGGCGCAGCACTACCTCGCGATCGCGACGGGCCTGCCGCCGTGGCTCCTCGGCCTGACGACGCGGCTCGCGGTCCGGCGCGCGCTCGGCCGCATCCGCCGGGAGCTCGGCGTCGCCGAGAGCGCGAACGACCTCGGCCGTGTCGATCCGATCGCGAGCGCCCGGCGCGTCACGGCCGCGGTCTGCCTCGTCTCCGGCGACTGCGACTTTCTCGTGCCGCCGCGCTTCGCGAAGCGCCTCGAGAAGAGCCTGCCGGAAGGCCGCATCGTCTGGCGCGCGTCCGGAGCCGGGCACTGCCACCACGAGAACGAGGCCGAGATCGTGCTGCCGCAGGAGTACGCGAGAAGGTGGACGGACTTCTTCGCGGAGAAACTGCCGGTGTAGTTCTCAGTTCACGGTTTTCAGTCGTCGGTTCCGGAACTGAGAACTGTCAACTGACAACTTTCCGGCGCGGATCCGCCGTCCTCCCCTTCAACTGCCCGCACGCGGCGCTCGCGTCGGGCCCGCGACTCCGCCGCACCGTCACGGTCATGCCGCCGCGCGACAGAACGCGCGCGAAGGCGTCGATCGCCGCCTCCGCCGGGCGCTTCCAGCCGGGCAGGTACGTCGGGTCCTCGTTGAGCGGGATCAGGTTCACTTTGAGATCGTCTTCGAGGCCCCTCAGGAGCCGCAGGAGCTTGCGCGCGTCCTCCTCGGAGTCGTTGACACCGGCGATCAGGACGTACTCCGCGGTGAGGCGGCGGTGCGACTCGAGAGGCCAGCGTCGCATCGCGGCGACGAGATCGGCGAGCGAATGGGTCCGGGTGATCGGCATGAGGCGCGTCCGCGTCTCCTCGTCGGCGGCGTTCAACGACACGGCGAGATTCGGCCGTTTCTCGAGCGCCGCGAATCGCGCGAAGCCCGGAGTCACGCCCGAGGTCGAGACCGTCACGCGCCGCGGCGAGACGGTCTCGAAGAGGATTTCGAGCGCCGGGAGCACGCCCTCGGGATTGAGGAACGGCTCCCCCATTCCCATGAAGACGACGCGCCGCCCCTCGATGCTGCGCCCGACGTCGTCCTCGACGGCGTAGAGCTGACCGAGGATCTCGCCGGCCGTGAGATTCCTCCCGCCGCCGAGCCGGCCCGTCACGCAGAAGGCGCAGTCCACCGCGCAGCCAGTCTGCGAGGAGAGGCAGATGGTGTAGCGGTCCGGAGCCGGCGTGGACGGCGGCCGTTTGCCGGCCTTCGGAGCGCCCGTGCCCACCGCGCGCGCGTCGGTGAACTCGTTGACCGCGGCATGGCCCGAGTCTCCCGGCATGTACACGGCCTCCACGAGCGCGCCGTCGGCGAGCCGGAGACCGTACTTGCGGCTCCCGTCCACCGACTCCTCGCGGCGCGCGATCTCGGGCAGGCGGATCGGCGCCTCGCGCGCGAGCCGCTCGCGGAGCGCCTTCGGCAGCACGGCCACCGCGTCCCACGCGCGCGCCCCCTGCCGGTGCAGCGCATCGAAGATCTGATCGCCGCGATATCGCGGCAGGTCGAGCGCGACCGCCGCGGCCCGCCAGCCGTCGCGCGTGAGACCGAGCGGATCGGACGGCAGAGACATCGCCTGCGAGTCTAGAACGGACCGGAGAGGGCGAACGAGGTGGCGGCGGCTACCGCGCGCGGCGTGCCGCGACGCGGGTCGCGCCGACGCGGACGGTCACGCCGCGGCGCGCGCGCACCTTGCGCGTGGGATCAATGCCGACGGAGCGCAGGAATCGCAGATCCTTGACGTTGATGCGGAAGGTGGCCCGCTCGGCCGAGGCTTCGGCGGCCGGCGCGTCGTCGTCCGCGGCGCCGCGCCGATTCTTCGCGGACTCGCGACGGTTCACGCCGACCTTCGCGTCGAGGACCATGTAGAGGTTGTAGCCCTCTTCGCGAATCCGCTGGATGGACTCGTGGACGCGGCCCGAGCCGGAGATCGATTCATTGATCGCCTGGCCGAGCTCCTTGAGCATCTCGCGGAGGTGGTCGTTCAGCTCCATGGGCGCGGCGATTATCGCCTCCGCTTTCGAAGAGCGTCAAGGATGTTCGCCCCGCGGATTGGTGTTATCCTGTGGGCTCTGCGCCGCGCCGAAGGCCTGTGCGCGCAGCGCGCAGCCGTCAGCGATCCGCCGTCAGCTTTCAGCCAGGGGATTTCGTCGGCTGGTCCGGCGGATAGCTGAGAGCTGACAGCTGATAGCTTCCTCCCGGATGTTCTCCTTTCTCGGGCATCTCTCCTGCACGAAGTGCGGCGCATCGTACGAGCGCGACCAGCGCATCAATCTCTGCTCGCGTTGCGGTGGGCCGCTCTTCGCGCGCTATCACCCGCGGGCCGTCGATCGCTCGCGCGCCGTGCAGCGCCCGCGCACGATCTGGCGATGGCACGAGATGATGCCGGTCGAAGATCCCGCGAATGTCGTGTCGCTCGGCGAAGGCGGCACGCCGCTCCTGCGTGCGCAGCGCCTCGGCGCGAAGGCGGGATTCACGGACCTCCGGATCAAGGACGAAGGCGGAAATCCCACCGGCTCCTTCAAAGCACGCGGACTGTCGGCCGCGGTCTCGCGCGCGAAGGAGCTCGGCTACGAGAAGATCGCGCTGCCGACCGCGGGCAACGCGGGCGGCGCCGCGGCCGCCTACGCCGCGAAGGCGGGGCTCGAATGCCACGTGTTCATGCCGCGCGACACGCCCGATCTCTTTCGCCGAGAGTGCGAGCGGTACGGTGCGCGGGTCACGCTCGTGGACGGCCTCATCGACGCGTGCGGGCGCATCGTCGCGGAGCGCGCGCCGCTCGAGGGCTGGCACGATGTCTCGACGCTCAAGGAGCCCTACCGCGTCGAGGGGAAGAAGACGATGGGCTACGAGCTCGCCGAGGATCTCGGCTGGGTGCTGCCGGACGCCGTCGTCTATCCGACCGGCGGCGGCACGGGACTGATCGGCATGTGGAAGGCCTTCGAAGAGATGGAAGAGATGGGCTGGATCGGGCCGAAGCGCCCGCGACTCATCTCGGTGCAGGCGGCCGGATGCGCGCCGATCCCGAAGGCGTTCGCGGAGGGTCGCGACGTTTCGGAGAAGTGGGAGAACGCCGCGACGTACGCCTCGGGGCTCCGGGTCCCGAAGGCCTTCGCGGACTTCCTGATCCTGCGCGACCTGCGGGCGTCCGGCGGCGACGCGGTGGCCGTGACGGACGACGAGATCCGCGAGGCGGAGCGCGAGATCGGCGCAGCCGAGGGTCTCTACGTCGCGCCCGAGGGCGCGGCGGCCTGGGCCGCCGCGAAGCGGCTCGCGCGCGAGGACCGGCTCGATCGCGAGAGCCGGGTCGTGCTCTTCAATACCGGGACAGGCTTCAAATACGCCTAGGCCCCCACCAAAGTGGGGCGCGCGTGGCGCCTTCGCCTGGT
>DATJZU010000059.1:0-38312 GCA_035498835.1 Thermoanaerobaculia bacterium | reverse complement strand
GGTCGTGACGATGAAGGGCGACGAGCTCTTCGAGAGCGGCACGGTCGTCGTCGAAGGCAACCGCATCAAGGCGGTCGGCCCGGCCGGCCAGGTCGCCGTCCCGCCCGGTGCGCGCGTCGTGGACGTGAAGGGCAAGACCGTCCTGCCCGGGTTCATCGACGTCCACTGGCACGGCGACATGGGAAATGACGGCATCGTGCCGCAGCAGAACTGGGACACCGATGCGACGCTCGCGTTCGGCGTCACGACGATCCACGACCCGTCGCACGACACGGAGGAAATTTTCGCGGCGAGCGAGATGGCGCGGGCCGGGCTCCTCCGCGCGCCGCGCATCTACTCGACCGGCACGATCCTCTACGGCGCGGCGGGCGACTTCAAGGCCGAGATCGACGGCCTCGACGACGCCCGCGCGCACCTGCGCCGCATGAAGGCCGTCGGCGCGATCAGCGTGAAGAGCTACAACCAGCCGCGGCGCGAGCAGCGCCAGGAGATCCTGGCAGCGGCGCGCGAGGCCGGGATGATGGTCGTGCCGGAGGGCGGCTCGCTCTTCATGATGAATATGACGATGGTCGTCGACGGGCACACGGGCGTCGAGCACTCGATTCCGGTCGCGCACGTCTACAAGGACGTCGTCCAGCTCTGGCCGGGCCACGGCGTCGGGTACACGCCGACGCTGATCGTCGGCTACGGCGGCCTCTGGGGAGAGAACTACTGGTACCAGCACACGAACGTCTGGGAAAACGAGAAGCTCTCGAAGTTCGTGCCGCCGTTCGTCCTCGATCCGCGGTCGCGGCGTCGCCTCATGGCCGAGGAAGACGACTTCAACTACAAGGACAACGCGAGGATCGCCCAGCGGCTCGGCGACGCGGGCGTCTCGGTCCAGATGGGCGCGCACGGACAGCGCGAGGGCCTCGGCGCGCACTGGGAGATGTGGATGCTCGTCCAGGGCGGCATGTCGCCGCGCGAGGCGCTCGCGTGCGCTACGCGCAACGGCGCCGCGTACCTCGGGATGGACAAGGATCTCGGGTCGCTCGAGCCGGGCAAACTCGCCGACGTCGTCGTCATCGACGGCGACCCGCTGGCGGACATCCGGCAGTCCGAGAAGGTGCGCTACACGATGGTGAACGGGCGGCTCTACGACGCCACGACGTTGGACGAGGTGGGTTTCGCGACGAAGCGCCCGAAGTACTGGTGGCAGAAGTAACGAGGACCGAGGACCTATGAGTGAGGACTGAGGACCGAGGACTTCCGTGGCCTAAGCCGCGACAGTCCTCAGTCCCGGGTCCGCAGTCCTCAGTCCCGCGCGATTTCCCTTACTCCCTCGACCAGTCTTTCCACTTCCTCTTCGGTCGTGTAGGCCGCGCAGCCCGCGCGCACGACGCCGTCGCGGGCGTGTCCGAGGCGCGTCACGACCGTCAGCGCGTAGAAGTCGCCGCTCGAGCAGTAGACGCCGCGCCGCGAAAGCGCCTGCGCGACGTCTCGAGGGTCTCTTCGGGCCACCGTGAAGGAGACGGTGGGCGTGCGCGGCGCATCGGGCGGCGGGCCGTAGAGCGTGACGGCCGGAATCTCGCGCAGGCCGTTCCACAGGCGCTCGAAGAGCCGCCGGCCGCGCGCGTGCAGTTCGTCGTAGGCGCGCGCGAGCGCCTCGCGGCGCGGGAGACCCGGAAGGCCCGCGAGCGACGCGAGGAAGTCCACCGCGGCCGCCGCACCGACGATGCCCTCGTGATTCTGTGTCCCGGTCTCCAGATGCTCCGGAGGCTCCGCCGACGCGGGCTCGAGCCGCGGGACGTCGAGCGCGGCGAGGCGGTCGTGCCGTCCCCAGAGGATTCCCACATGCGGGCCGTAGAACTTGTATGCCGAACAGGCGAGGAAGTCGCAGCCGACCGCGCGGACGTCCGGAAGCGCGTGCGGCGCCGAGTGGACGGCGTCGAGGAAGAAGAGCGCGCCGACCGAGCGGGCGAGCGCCCCGGCGCGCGCAAGGTCGTTGACCGTGCCGAGCGCGTTGGACGCGCCGCCGATCGCGAGGAGCCGCGTGTACGGGCTCACGCAGCGCGCGAGATCGTCCGGATCGAGCTGTCCGGTCGCGGCGTCGAGTTTCGCCATCCGCACGGTCACGCCGCGCTCGCGCGCGAGCGCCCGCCACGGATCGATGTTCGCGTGGTGGTCGAGCTCCGTGACGACGATCTCGTCGCCCGGCCCCCACGCGCGGCCGAGCGCGCGGGAGAGATGGAACGTGAGCGTCGTCATGTTCGCGCCGAAGGCGATCTCCGACGGCGAGCCGTTCACGAAGTCGGCGAACGTCCGGCGCGCGGCGTCGAGCGCGGCGTCGGTCTCCGCGCTCGTCGGGTAGTGCCAGTGCGTGTTCGCGTTGTGATGGAAGAGGTAGTCGTCCATCGCCTGGACGACCGCGCGCGGCACCTGCGTGCCGCCGGGGCCGTCGAAATAGGCGACGGGAATTCCGCCCTGGCGCCGCTCGAGGGCGGGAAATCGGGACCGGATCGCTTCGACCGAGATCGTCTCGCCGGCCGGGGCTTCGCGCGCCATCGGGCGCGCAGGATATCTCAGGCGACCGGCGTTCTCAGTGAGGCCGCTCGACGTCGCGCGGCGTTTCCGTCCGCGGGGGCACGCGTCGCGGCGCGGCGCGTCCGGCCGGGGCCGCGACCTGGATCTTCGTGGAGCTCAAGCTCGAGCCCGCGCGATTGGAGGCCTCGAGCGTGACCGTGTACGGGCCCGGCTGGGAGTAGACCTTCTCGGGATCGCGCAGCGCCGACCTCGTGCCGTCCCCGAAATCCCAGGCCCACGCGATCGGGCCTCCCGCCGACTGGTCCTGGAATCGCACCGGAATACCCGCCGTCGGGGGCGCCTCGAGAAAGTCGAAGTGCGAGGTCGGCATGACCGGCGCCTCCCCCTGGAGATGCCCCCACCAGGTTCCCCACGCCGACCCGAGACCGCCGCCGCCCGCCGCGAACTCCTGCACGGTCCAGAAACCGCCGTCCTCGAGCGGATCGGCGACCGCCGCGCTGTAGTCGCCCCAGCGATTGCGATCGTCCTTGGGCGCCTCCCGGAGGTACAGCGCCTCGCCGTCCTTGAGCGCGAGCTCCGGACGGATGGTCCCGTCCGGGTCCGCCGCGGCACGGTAGGCGTACACGGCGCCTGCGAACCGATCCGCCGCATAGCGCGAGCACCCGATCACGACGCCGTTGTCGCGATTGACGGCGATGCTCGGGAATGCGTAGAAGAATTTCCCGCTCGGGTCGTCGATGCGGCCGCGCTGCGCGACGGTGCCATCGGGCTGGACCTGCCACCATTGCACGGCCGAGCGCGTCGGGTTGTCGGCGGGCAGGAAGATCGTGTGCGCCGCCCAGAGGAAACCGTTGCGGAAGACGACGGAGCTGCCGATGTCCCCGCCGTTGGTCGCGATGCCGGTCGACGAGCCCGATTGCGGAGCGAAATTGTCGGTCTGGGTGAAGTCCAGCCACCGCTCCGGCGTGCCCAGGAAGGCGATCGGCGTCAGGCTCTCGGAGCCCGGAGGTCCGGTGATCTGGAAGAGGCGCACGAGGCCGCCCGAGGGATCGTTGCCGTTCCAGTCTTCCAGCATGTACATGCCGTCCGCGTCGGGGTCCGCGGCGACCGACGGAACCTGCGTGCTCCCGAACTCGGTCGTCGTGATCTGGGTCGGCGCCACGAGCGCGCCGCCCTCGAGCGCCGCGCGGTCGAAGACGTAGATGCGCGATCCGAGAAAATCGCCGAAGAGATGATCGTACAGATTGACCTGCACGACGAAGCGGCTCTTGCTGAAGCCGATGGTCGGAAAGTCGCCCGAGTAGTTTTCCGCGGTCGTGCCGACGGGCACCGTATAGATGTCCCAGAGGCCGCCCGCATCGTCGGTCTTCGAGACGGCCAGGAGAAAGTCCGGCGTCGTCGTTCCCGCCGGCACGACGTTGCCCGAGAGGATGACGGCGAACCAGTGCCCCGTGGCGGCCGAGTAGAGGATGCGCGGGTCCGAAAGGAAGGCGGAGTCGGCCTTGCCCCAGAACGCTTCGATCGAGACGGTCTTCGATGCGTTGCCCGCGCGGTCCTGCACGCGGAACTGCGAGTTGAGCATCGTCACGACCTGGGAGACGCCGACGCCGCCGTTGGTGTCCGGAGGAAACGTGACACCGTTGTCGGGCAGAGCGGCGAAGGAGACGTCGATCGGCGGGGTCGCGGCGGCGACGGCGGCGGACAGCCCTTCGGAGCCCGGCGCGGGAGGGCGGGAGCGTGCGCCGCGCGCGGGCGACTCGAGACGAATGCGGGCGCCCGGCGGCACCGGAAGTCCGCGCGGCACGCGCGGCTCCGGCCCACGCTCGACCTGGCGGGGCGTCTCGGGGGCGCAGTAGCCCGGAGGCACGTCGGGCAGCGCGGCGACGTCCACGGTCATCGGCGACAGCGACGGACCGGGCATCCCACGCACCGGCGCCTCGGGGTCCGTCGGGCCCAGAAGCCGCGATGCGTGCAGCGAAAAGAAGATCGCCGCGGCAACGCTCGGAATCAGTCGGACCGGTCGCATGGTGGATCGAATGCCGACCTAATCTACACCGCGAAACGCGGCGGGGGATCGTCCGGCGGCGCGTGCGCGCGGGCTAGCGTCGCGACAGGCGAGCGAAGAGCCCGGCGGCGAGGTTCGCGGCGGTGCTTCCCTCGGCCTTCGCCGCGGGGTGCTGCTTGACCTTGCTCTGTTCCTGCTCCGCGCGGACGGCGGCGGTGGCCGCCTGATTGACGAGCTCGACCATCTCCTGGAGGCGGTGGAGAACTCCCATCACCTCCGCCGGGCCGTCGGTCGAGCGGCAGGTGAACGACACGGAGGTCGTGGCCGCTTCGAGCCGGTAGCGCGCGAGGTTCGGCCGCTCCTTCGTCAGCTTGGCGTAACAATCGACCCACCGGCGGTCGACCGAGCCGACGAGGTTGACGCTGTAGCGCTCGAAGAGGGGACCGGCCTGTTGCCAGTCCATCCCGCCTTCGTCCACCGTGATCTTGTAAACGGTTTCCACTCGCGGTTCTCCCGATTGTCCTCACACGAGAGCAAGCCCGGGACCAGAATCGCAAGTGATTGAAGCAACGTGTGTTGGGCCATCGCGCCGTCGCCGTGTGACAAGAATTTGTCCCGCCCGCGGCGGTCTCTCCGTCAAATTTTGAGCGGGACCCTCCGGAGCGCCTACCAGATGGCACAGACCTCCGAGCGCACCATCGGGTCGCCCGCCTTGCAGGAGAACGCCCGCGCGAACTCCGCCATGTTCGACGGCGCCCCGATCGCCCGGAAGCGGTCGAGGGGATGCTCGTTGGTCTTCGTGACGAGCCGGGCGAACTCGGGCCGGTCATTGGTCGCCCAGACGCGCGCGAAGGACAGGAAGAATCGCTGGTCCGCCGTGAAGCCCGCGATCTTCTCGGGCTCGGGCTTGCCCTCGAGGCTCTTCCGGAAGGCGTTGTAGGCGATCTTCAAGCCCCCGAGGTCGGCGATCGACTCGCCGAGGACGAGCTTGCCGTTGACGTTCAGACCCTTTTCGACGACGTATCCGGAGAATTGCTTCTCGACGCACTCGGCTCGGGCCTGGTAACTCTCGAGGTCCTTCGGCGTCCACCAGTTCGTCAGGTTTCCGTCGGCGTCGAACTTGCGGCCCTCGTCGTCGAATCCGTGCGTCATCTCGTGGCCGATGACCGCGCCGATGCCGCCGTAGTTGACGGCGTCGTCCGCCTTCCCGTCGAAGAAAGGCGGCTGGAGGATTCCGGCCGGGAACACGATCTCGTTGCGGAGGGGGTTGTAGTACGCGTTGACGGTCGGCGGCGTGATGTCCCAGTCCGTCCGGTCGACCGGCTTTCCGACCTTCGCGAGATCGCGATGCGCCTCGAACTCGGAGGCGTTCATCACGTTCGTGACGTGCGCGGCGCGGCCGATCATGAGCGCGGAGTAGTCGCGCCAGCGGCTCGGATAACCGATCTTTGGGTCGAAGTTCGAGAGCTTGTGGAGCGCGGCCTTCCGCGTCTCCTCTCCCATCCAGGGCAGCGTCTTCAGGTCGTCGCCCAGGGCGGCGATCATGTTGCGGATCATCTCGTCGGCCCGCCGCTTGGACTCCGGGGGGAAATATTCGGCGACCCAGATCTTGCCGAGCGCCATGCCCATCGCGTTGTCCGCCGCGGCGACGCAGCGCTTCCAGCGCGGGAGGTTCTGCGGCGTGCCCTCGAGCGTGCGGCCGAAGAAATCGAAGTTCTCATCCACGAATTTCGAGGAGAGCGACGGCGCCGCGTCGACGAGCAGCTTCCAGCGAAGGTACGTCTTCCAGTTCTCGAGCGGCGTCTCACCGAGGAGCTTGCTCATGGCCTCGAAAAACTTCGGCTGGCCGATGTTGACGGCGGCCGGAGCCGCGGGCATGCCGAGGTCGCGGAAGAACGCCGGCCAGGAGAAGTTCGGAGTGAGGCGCGCGAGAGCCGCCGCGTCCATGCGGTTGTACGTCTTGTCGGAGTCCCGCCGCTCCACGCGGTCCATCGATGCGCCGGCCATCCGCGTCTCGAGCGCGAGCACGGTCCTCGCGGCCGCGGCGGCCTTCGCTTTCGAGAAGCCCGCGAGCGCGAACATCCGCGTCGTGTGCGCGACGTACTTCGCGCGGATCTCCTTCGACTCGTCGTCGGGCTTCAGGTAATAGTCGCGGTCGGGCAGGCCCAGGCCGCCCTGGAAGGCGGCGGCGATCACCTCGGCCGAGTTCTTGCGATCCTGCTCCGAGCCGAACGCGAAGACCGCGTTTGCGCCGCCGAGCTGGAGCCGCGCGACCTCGGTCTGGAGGTCCGCCAGGCTCGCGATCCGTTCGATGCGGTCGAGCTCGGGCTGGAGGGGCGAGAGCCCCTGGGCCTCGATGGCCTTCTCGTCCATGCAGGCGCCGTAGAAGTCGCCGAGCTTGCGCTCGTCGGAGCCCGGCGCGGCGGTCGAGGCCTCGCCCGCGAGCTTCTCGAGGATCTTGCGGAGGGACTCGACGTTGCGCTGCTGGAGCTCGCTGAAGGCTCCCCACTCCGGATAGTCGGCCGGGATCGGGTTCTTCGCGAGCCAGCCCCCGTCGGCGTAGGCGTAGAAGTTCTCGCAGGGCCTGGCCGACGGGTCCATGTCGGCGGGATTGATCCCGGGTGTGTCGTCGGCGGCCCCGAGCGACGCCGCGAAGGCCAGTGCGGTCAGGGCGGCCGCGGCGCGGATCTTCACGCTTCCTCCTTGCAGGCTCCGAATCTTCTACGCGGAAGGAGGAAGGATGTTATCGCCCGGGGGATCGATGGCGAGGACGCGGGGACGAACTCCCGCCCCTAACCTGCGGCTTCCTCTTCGAAGTGGCCGAGAATCCCGGACCATCCGGTCAGGCGGATCCCCGCGTCGGTGATCTCCTGACACACGACCGCGCCGTCGCGGCAGAGGAAGTGGGGCTCCATGCGCGGCAGGGCCACCGGGGGCTCGGAAGCCGAGAGCAGACGCCAGACCATCGTCGCGGTGCGGCGCGCGCCGCAGCCGGGACACGGCTCTTCGAGCACGAACGGCGGCGCGTCCATCGGGACGTCCTCTTGCGCCGCCCGGCGCGCCCGCCACGAATCGATCCGGTGAAGCTCTCCCATGGCTGAGAACAGTGTCGGCGGAGGGTTGGACAAAAGACGTCCAATCGCGCGGGCCGGCCGGGGCGATGCGAAATGCGAAATGCGAAATGGTAGATTCCCGCGCCGTCGCATGCCTCTCGCCTACGCGGTTCTGCTCGGCGCCGTTCAGGGCGCGACGGAGTTCCTCCCGGTCTCCTCGACGGCGCACCTCTACCTGGTCCAGGCCCTGCTCGGCATGCGCAACGACGAGGTGACGCTGTCCTTCGACGTCGTCCTCCACCTCGGGACGGTGCTCGCGCTCATCGTGGCGACGTGGCGGGAGCTCGCGGCCCTGGCCGGGGAGCTCGTCCTTTGGGCCCGCGGCCGGCCCGCGCGCAATCCCGAGGCGCGGGCGGTGCTGCTCGCGGTCGCGATCGGGACGGTGCCGGGAGTGCTCGCGGGCCTCTTTCTCCTGAAGCGGTTCGAAGGCCTGCGAACGGTCGCGTTGATCGGGCTCTCGATGCTCGTCGCGAGCGTGTACTTCGTGGCGGCCGAAGCGATCGGGCGGCGGCGCGCGGGCCGCGAGCGCCGGCTCGCCGACATCGGCGTGGGCGACGCGCTCTGGATCGGCGCGGCGCAGGGGGCGGCGGGCCTCCTGGCCGGGTTCTCTCGATCGGGCTTCACGATCTCGACGGGAAGGCTGCGCGGTTTCTCGCGCGAGGACTCCGCCCGATTCTCGTTCCTGCTCGCGCTCCCGATCATCCTCGGCGCCGGCGCGAAGGCGCTCCTCGATCTGCGCCGGCACCCGGAGCCGCCGATCGGATGGGCCGCGCTCGCCTCGGGTTTCCTGGCCTCGGCGTTCGTGGGCTATTTCGCGGTGCGCTTCCTGCTGCGGTATCTGAAACTCCACACGCTGCGGCCGTTCGCGATCTACCTCGGGCTCCTCGGAGGCGCGCTCCTCGCCTGGAGCTTCTCGAAGGGCCTGCCGATTCTCGGAAGCTGAGGAGGAGGAATCTTGAAGGCGACCTCGACGCCCAGACGCGTCCTTCTTCTGGCGATCTCCGGCCTGCTCGCCGCCGGCGCCGCGCGCGCCGAGAAGCCGGCCGGGGAGCCGGCGGATCTCGTTCTGACCGGCGGCGCCGTCTACACGGTGGACGCCGCGCGCTCCTGGGCCGAGGCCGTGGCGGTCCGCGGCGGCCGCATCGCGTACGTCGGCACGTCGGCCGGCGCGAAGCGGTGGATCGGGCCGTCGACGCGCGTCGTCGACGTCACCGGAAAGATGGTCCTGCCCGGATTCCACGACGCGCACGTTCACCCGGTCGAGGGCGGCATGGATCTCGCGCTCTGCGACGTCACGGGCCTCAAGACGAAGGGGGCGGTGTTCGACGCGATCCGCAAGTACGCGGCGGAGCACCCGAAGGCGGCATGGATCGTCGGCAGCGGCTGGGATCTGCCGCTTTTCCCGGATGCGGGTCCGAATCGCCGCGACCTCGACGCGCTCGTGCCGGACCGCCCGGCGGCGATCAGGTCGGCCGACGGCCACTCCTCGTGGGTCAACTCGAAGGCGCTCGAGATCGCCGGCGTCACGCGGGCCACGCCGGATCCTCCGAACGGGCGCATCGAACGTGACTCTTCGGGCGAGCCCACCGGCACGCTGCGCGAGAGCGCGAAGCGTCTCGTCTCGCGCCACATCCCCGAACCCATTCCGGCCGAGTACGCCGAGGGGCTGCGGCGCGGGATCGAGCTGGCCAATCGGCTCGGGATCACGTCGCTAATCGAAGCGAACGCCGGCGACCGGATCCTCGCGGCGTATGCCGAGGCCGAGCGGACGGGCCGGCTGACGGCGCGCGTGCTCGCCTCGCTCTCGGTGAACACGAGCCGGGGCCCCGAACAGGTTTCGGAGCTCGAGAAGAAGCGCCAGGCCTCGACGCACGGCCGCCTGCGGGCGACCGCCGTGAAGATCTTCGCCGACGGCGTCATCGAATCGGAGACGGCCGCGATGCTGGCGCCGTATCTCGACCGGCCGGGATGGTCGGGAAAGCCGAACCTCGAGCCCGAGGCCTTCGATCGCCTCGCGACGGCCCTCGACGCGAAGGGCTTCCAGATCCACATCCACGCGATCGGCGACCGCGCGGTGCGGATGTCGCTGGACGCGCTCGAGGCCGCGCGCAAGGCGAACGGCCCGCGCGATGCGCGCCCGCTCATCGCGCACCTCGAGGTCATCGAGCCGGAGGACATCCCGCGATTCCGCCGCCTCGGCGTCGTGGCGGACTTTCAGCCGCTGTGGGCGTTCGCCGATTCGTACATCAAGGATCTGACGCTTCCGAAGCTCGGCCCCGAGCGCTCGCGCTGGATCTATCCGATCGGGAGCGTCGCGGCGAGCGGCGGCATCGTGGCCGGCGGCAGCGACTGGTCCGTCAGCTCGATGAATCCGCTCGAAGCGATCGAGGTCGCCGTGCGGCGCCAGGATCCCGACGCGCCGGCCGGCGAGCCGTTCCTTCCCGAGGAGCGAATCGCGCTGCCGGAGGCGATCGCCGCCTACACGATCGCGGGCGCCTACGCCGCGTTCGAGGAGAAGGAAACGGGATCGCTCGAGGCCGGGAAGGCCGCCGACCTGATCGTCCTGGATCGAAATCTCTTCGAGATCCCGCCCGAGCAGATCGGCGACGCGAAGGTGCTGCTCACGCTCCTCGAAGGGAAATCCGTCTTCCGCGACCCGGCGTTCGCGCTCGCGCCCTGAGGCGCGCGGCGGAGGTCAGTCCGCCTTCTTCTCGCGGTCGATCTTCGTCGCCCATATCCGGCCGTCGCGCTCGATGAAGTTGAACTCGACCTTGTCGCCGGGGCGCAGCTCCGTGGCCGTCAGGCCTCCCTGGAACTTCGTCGTCTCCGTCCAGTAGAGATCCCATTGATCGCCCTTTTTTCCCTGGACGACCATGACGCGCGCGTCGGGGTCGAGGCGGACGATCTTGCCTTCCTTCTCGTGATCCGCGGCGACGGCCGCCGCCGCGACGAGAAGCATCGCGGCGAATGCGAGGGACAGGGTCTTTTTCACTGCTGGGCCTCCTTATGGTCCTTGTCGGGATTCTGGGGATGCGGGGGATTCGGTTTCTGCGGCGGCCGGGCCGGCTTGGGTTTCGGCCTCGGTGCGGGCGGCCGGGCCGCGGCGATTCTCTCCGGCTGCGGCGCCGGGTGACGGGCGACGCTCGCGGCCTGCGGTTTGTCGGGTCTCGCCGGCCTCGCGACGGCCCTCTCGGGTTTCGCGGCGGCCTGCTCCGGTCTCGCCGGGTTCACAACCGCCTTCGCCGGCCTGGCCTCCGCGGCAGGCGGCTGGCGCGGCGAATCGCCCGGTCGGATGCTCGTCGCGTGCGGGCGTTCCACGCTGCGATTCGGACGCGCGTGCACCGCCGCCGACGGCTTCGAGATCGCGGCCGCACGCTCGGCCTTCGGTGCCACGACCGCGAGGCGCCGTCCCCGCGCGACTCCGGACTCGGTCAGGCTGACCGGACGCACTCCGGCCTTCGCGATGGGAACCGGCTGGATCGGCCGGCCGACGGCGCGCGCGATGCGCTGGGGTGCCGGCCCCACGTCGTGCAGGACTCCGCCGGAAACGTGGAAGCTCGTCGTGCGGATCGTGTGCGCGAAGACCGCCGGGTTGCGTCGTGCTGGAAGGCGGACCGACGCCACCCTCACGCCGACGAACTGGCGCGCGGGGACGAAGACGTAGCGATTGGAGGCCATGACGATCGGCGTTCCGACGTATCCGCTCGCGCTCAGCGCGAAGCTCGGCGGCACCGGTGCCCAGCCGACGAAGTCGTCCGAGTACGCCCAGGTCACCCAGGCCGGCGCCCAGATCGTGCCCGGCACCCAGACCCAGCCGTACGGCGGCTCCCAGACCCACGTTCCGTAGTGGAACGGAATGTCGCCCCACGGATCGGATGACGCCCACGTCCAGCCGCAGTCGGTGTAGTACCACTCGCCATCGACGTACGGCTGCCATCCGGCCGCGACCGAAGGCGCCCAGACGTCTCCGTAAGAGACCGTCGTGATCCATCGCCCATAGGGTGCGAGTGTCCGATGAAAGACCGCTACGCTGACGCTCACCGCACCGAGCGCCGGCCGCGCGGAAGCGAGCGTCACGAGACCGGCGAGAAAAATCGAAGCGAGAAGACTTCTTCTCATGGCCGCTCCTTTCGAGGGTCTCGATGTGCAACCACGGTGCCACCGCGCCGCAAGTGACTGGGGGCGGGAGGCTTGGATGTCAGGGCCGGCGGGGCTGCCTCTCGCTCGCGTACTGCCAGAGCGCGCGGTCGACCGTTCGCATCGCGCATCCGGAGCGGCGCGAAAGGTCCCGGCAGAAGCGGACGTACTTCCACCAGAAGTCGAAGTCGTACCGGGGAATCTTCTCGAGGCCGAGCGACCAGACCGCGCGCACGTCCAGAACGGGATACGGGTCCGCGTGGCAGAAGTGGAGGATCGCGGAGGCCGTCGGGAAGCCGACGCCTTCGAGCACGGTCAGCGATTCGATGCGCCGCCGCTCGTCGCGCGACGTCAGGGCCTCGCGCGTCGCATCGCGGACGTCGCGCTCGGAGTTGCGCTCGACGCGCGGGCGGGTGCGCGGCGTCTTCCAGAACGCGACGGCGAGGAAATCGTCGCGGCGCAGATGTCTCTCGCGGCGAATCCGAGCGAGCGCGCCGGCCACGGGCGAGATGTCGTCTCCGGGGAACCGCTCGGACCAGTGCGCGATGCGTGCGGCGGGGAAGCGGAGGCGGAGCGCGCGCATGGGGCGCGAGCCTAGCAGTCCGCCCGAAAAAAAGTCGGGGCGGGAGAGCATCGCCCCCCGCCCCCGGAGATCTCTCGCTCCTCCGAGACTAGAGCGAGTTAAGAAACGCGAGCAGCTGAGCCTTCTCGAAGCTCGACAGGCTCGTGAACCGGTCGCGCGAGCGTCGCGCCTGGCCATCGTGCGCCAGGATTGCCTGCATGAGCGTCGTCGCGCGCCCATCGTGGAGGAGCGTCGTCTGCTTGCGAACGCCCCAGAGCGGCGCCGTGCGCATGAGTCGCCCGGTCGCCCGGTTCTGCGTGATGCCGTCCCCGAGGGAGCCCATGTCGTGCAGCAGGAAATCGGAGTACGGGTGGAAGGTCACCTGATCCAGCGCCGCGACGGAGTTGCGTCCCGTCCGAAGCGTCGCGAGGTGGCAGTTCGCGCAGCCGATGCTGTTGAACTGATGCTCACCGAGGATCGCCGCCCCGGGGATCGGTCCGCGCGGCGGAGGCGCCAGGAACGTCATGAAGTCCGCGAACGCCTGCACGCCGGAGCCGTCGTCGTTGACCGTTGGCATCGGGTTGCAGGAAAGCGAATCGCAGTTGCCGCCGGGACAGTTCTCGTTCGGGAACTGCGGGCTCGTGATTCCCATCTCGTTGACGTAGGCATCGCCGGCGAACTGGAAGAGCGAGGGATTCTGATCCTTCCAGCCGAACTTGCCGACGGCCGGCAATCCCGTGGCGAGGTTGGTCACGACGCTCACGATGCCGCCGGTGCGGTCCGAGTCGTTGCGCTCCGAGAACGCGATCTGCTGGAAGACTGCATCGGGCACGGCGTCCACGAGGCCGAGGCCGAAGAGCGGAGTGGTCCGCCGCTTCGCGACGATCGTTGCTTCGGGGGGAACCGTCTCGGCGAGATATTCGCACGCGCCGGTGACTCCGATTCCCTGTTCCTGAATCAACGACCCTCCGAATTGCGTGAGGGGATCGAACTGTCCGTTGCGCCGGAGTCGCCCGAACCGCGTCTCCAGCCGGTCGCTGCCGCCTCCGATCGCCGGAGCGGAGTGGCAGGTCCCGCAGGAGACATCGTTGAAGACGGGGCCGAGACCCTCCTCGGGGGTTTCGACTTCGTTGAACTCATCCTTTCCGGCGTCGAAGCGCGCGAGCTGATCGGGCGTCAGATTGCGCAATGGCTCGCCGAAATCCGGAGGAGAGGTTCCCGAGGTCGGGACGAGGGCGAGGGAACCGAGGAGCAGGAGCGACGCCGCGATACTCCGATAGGAAACTCTCGAGCCCATGGGGGCCTCCTTGGATCGGCTCTCGAGATGCGGGCGCACCTGCCCGCTCGTCTGGGAGTCTGCGGCGACTGTAGCGAGGCCGCGAGCGCGCGCACAGTTGTCCCGAGGGATAGAAGAAGGCCACCCGTCCTTTCGCGCTCGCCCCCGGATTGCTGAACGATCGTCCAGCGATCCGACCCGCGGTGCCTGACGGCGAAGCCTGTCCCGGCGATCAGGGACGGCGCGAGCCCGCCCCGCACCTCACTTCGTCGCGGCGCTCCACTCCGCCTGGCCGCGCGCGAGGACGTCGGCCAGATCCTCGGGCAACAGAAAGCGGTCGCGGATCTGCCGGAGTGCCGCCGCGGCGAAGAGCCCGAGGTAGCGGTCCGGCGATCCGTAGCGCTCCTCGAGCGAAGGGCGCGGGTCGCCGGTCCGCTCACGGTCCGCGCGCGTGTGTGGGAGCGGGGCGTAGGAGCCGACGAAGCTGACGCGCGCACCCGCAAATCCCGTGGACGGGTCGCGAAGATTCCAGCCCGTGTACGTGGCGACGGGCGCCTCCATCTCGGGGATCCGGACGCCGGCACGATCGTTTCCGTCCGCGTCGACCTGCGGCACGAGCGCCGGGAACGCATGCCCGACGGCCGGCGGCTCGCGGTCGACGATGCCCTCGGTAAAGCGCGGCCCGAAGTCCAGCCGGTACGCGTCCTGCGCCGCGGCCGGATGCGCGAGGCCGGGGATGCCCGGCCACTTCAGGGCGTCGAGCGGCACGAGCGTGCCGTCCGCGATTCGGGGATAGCGGCTCTCGGGCGGCGCGACGCCGTCGCGGACCCAGGCCTGCATGTCGATCAGAAGCGCGCGCCAGAGCCATGCGACGGGGTTCGGGTTCTGGGGATGCGACGCCCGCAGTCCGCGGAACGTCTCCGTGTTCGGCGGAAAGGGGCCGGAGAAGTGCTGCAGGCCCGCGAGGAAGTAGACCCGCGTCTCTTCGGGTAGCGGCGCGTCCGAGCGCCCGTCCGGGCTCGTGTGGATGAGCGACGCCGCGCGCCCCCAGTACTCGTAGGACGTGTTCGTCGCGAAGATTTTCGGCACGACGTTCTCGGCCCGCGCGCGGTCGAGCAATCCCGCCGTCCGCCCCGTCTCGGGATCCGTCTCGGGCAGGAAGGTGAACGGGAAGAGATCGGTCGGATAGAAGAGCGGGGAGAGCGGCTGGGCGTCGCGGGACGGCTGCGCGAAGCGGTGATTGAAGCTGCCGACTCCCGCTCCCGCCACGTGGATCAGCAGGCCGTCGAAGACGCGGCGGCCTTCCTCGTCCGCGTTGAATCCCTGGGCGAGGAAGTGACGCAGGAACCGGCCGGACTGCGAGATGCCTTCGCCGTAGATGCGGCGGGCCGGCGCGATCGATGCGCGATCATTCTTGAAGTACGAAGCGGCGTCGCGAATCGCCGCGAGACCGAGCCCCGCCACGACCGGGTCGCGCGCCGCGTAGACGATCTCGTAGATCTTCCCCGGGCGGAAGCCTCCGTCCAGCCAGATCGTACGGTCGTCCGCGACGATCCGGCCGGCCTCCTCCCGGGCGAAGCGCCAGCGCCGCCGGGGAATCACGCGCCGGGGCGCGAGCGGGGAATCCCGCTCGGTCAGGACGTTCGCGGAGCTCCCGGGGTCCGCGACCGGGTAGCTCGTTCCGCCGACCGATCCGACGATGACGTGACCGAGCGTGTGCGTCGCGGCCGGCTCGTCCACGACGAAGTCCGCGCGGACGAGCCCGCCGATCGCCCGGCCGTTCGGCCGCGCGACCGGCGCGTTCAGGCGCAGGCGGTCCGGCTCGGCGCGGACGTCCCACTGCCAGCCGACCCAGGCGACCGTAACGCCGCGCTGCATGAGGAAGCCGTCCCCGAGCTCCTCGTCCGACGTCGGATCGCTCGCGCCTCGGGCGCGATTCATGAGCGCGAAGATCGCCTTGCCCCCGCGGTTGGGGACCTCGAGCAGCAGATCGCCGCTCCCCCGCGTGGGGTCCTTGGGCTTGATGACGTAGAAGTCGGCGGAGAACTCGACCTGTCCGCGGGCGTTTCGGGGCGCGAACGGGAGATCGACGATGACGCGATCGTGCGGGTCGTCGGGAAGGACGGCGAACCGCATCGTCCCCGCGACCTTCTCGTACGCGCCGGCCAGTCCCCACGAACGTCCGCCCGCCAGGTCCTCGCGCGAACGAACCTCGACGGAGACGACGACGGCCGGCGCCGATCCCGCGGCCGCGAGCCCGAGCCAGATGGCGGCGAAGATCCGCGAGCGCTTCATGTCGCGAGGCTATCTCAGCGAGGTCCGTGGGGTAGTCTCACGCGCTCATGTCGCCGGCCGCCCCCGCTCCGCGATTCGACCCGGCCAGCCGCCGCGCGGTGACCGCCGCGCTGCTCCTCGTGTCGGCCCTCGCCTCCTTCGAGTCCACGGTGGTCTCGACCGCGATGCCGACGATCATCGGGGACCTCGGCGGCCTGCCGCTCTATGCCTGGGTCTTCTCGATCTATCTGCTGACCTCGACAGTCGGGATGCCGCTGTACGGCCGCCTCGCGGACATCTCCGGGCGACGCCGGCTGCTCTTGATCGCGATCGTCATCTTCCTCTCCGGAGCGGTCGGCTGCGCGCTCGCGCGCTCGATGGTCCAGCTGATCGCCGCGCGCGCGCTGCAGGGCATCGGAGCCGCCGGTCTCATGCCGATCGCGCTGACGATCGCCGCCGACGTCTATTCGCTGGAGCAGCGGGCACGCGTGCAGTCCCTCTTCTCCGGCGTCTGGGGCTTTGCGGCGCTCGTCGGGCCGCTGCTCGGCGCCTTCCTGACCGTGCGCTTCGGCTGGCGCTCGATCTTCTCGATCAACCTGCCGCTCGGAGCGATCGCGTTCTTCCTCGTCGCGACGCGGCTCGTCGAATCGCGGGCCGCGCTGCCCGATCCCGTGGACCTCGCCGGCGCCGCGACGCTCGCGCTCGGCGTGACGCTGCTCCTCTTCGGCGTACTGCGCACCCCGGGGCCGGGCGCGACGCCGGCGGTGCGCTTGGCAATGCTCGCCGGCGGCGCGGCGTCGCTCGCCGCGTTCGCGCGGATCGAGGCGCGCCGGGAGCATCCGCTCGTGCCGCCGGCGCTCTTCCGGCGCTGGGAAACGGCGGCGCCCTACCTCGCGGGGATCGTGCTCGGGACGACGGTCTTCGGCATCGACACGTTCGTACCGCTCTTCGTTCAGGGCGCGCGCGGCGGAACGCCGGGAGCGGCGGGCGCGGTCGTAACGCCGCTCATCTTCTGCTGGGCGGCGTCGGCGGCGGCGGCCGGACGGTTGATCCTTCGCTTCGGCTTCCGCCCGACGGCGCGCTTCGGCGCGGCGCTCGCGGTCCTCGGGCTGGCTGGTCTTCTCGCGGGCGCCCTGACCAATGCCGGCGTGGCCTGGATCAGCGCGGCATGCGCGGTCGTCGGGCTCGGGCTCGGGCCGAGCTCGCTCGCGCAGGTGCTCGCGATCCAGCAGGTGGCCCCCGAGCCGCAGCGCGGTGTGGCGACGAGCCTCGTGCCGTTCTTCCGGACGGTGGGCGGATCGCTCGGCGTCGGCGCCCTGGGCGGCGTGCTGACGGCGGGGCTCGCGGCGCGTCTCGGCAGCGGGATCGAGGCGGCGAGCCGCCTGCTCGCGGGGCCGCGGAACCTTCCGCCCGGCGCCACGCCGGTCGACGCGGCGATTTTTCGCGACGCGATCGAGAAGTCGCTCCTGCCGGTCTTCGGCGTGCTCCTCGTGCTCTCGGCCGCGAATCTCTTCGTGGCCGGCCGGTTCCCCGAGGCGGACACGCCGGTCCGCCCGGAGACCGTCGCCGCCGAGATCGCCTGAGCCGTTCCTACGGTGCGACGACCGGCAGCTCGAGCGCGCTCGGGTGCGCGGCGTCGTGGAGCAGCGTCACATGCGCGACCCGCGCGTCCTTGCCCGTCTCGTTCGCCACCACGCCGCCGCTGTTGTAGTTCTTCTCCGCGCCGATCGTGTTCGGGCAGTGGACGAGGAGGCGAAGCCGGCTGCCCTTGGACACGCGCCGTGAGAAGAACGTGAAGTTGTCGAAGACGTACTTCTCCGCCTTCCCCGGCGTGACGGGCTTCGCCTCGCGGAGCGATTCGCGATAGCGCGCGCGCATCGTCGCGCCGGTGAGGAAGACCGAGCCGCCGTCGGGCAGGATTTCGTAGAGCGCCGCCTCGAGGTCCGTGTCCGGCACGTCCATCGAGAGCCAGACGGTCAGCTTCGGGAAGCCGCTCACTTCGGCAGCCTCGGGCAGCGGGTCGCTGTGGTACACGGCGCCGTTGCCGAGCAGATCCTGGAGCGCGCGCTGCGAGACGAGGCCCGCGGGATCGTCGTCCAGCTCGAGCGCGCCCGGCCGCGTGTCCATCGGATCGTACGTCCAGTGGTCGGCGGCGGCTCCGGCGCCGGATTTGTCGGCGAGCGAGCCCGAGTGAAAGAGGTCGCCCGCGGCGCCCGCCGAGGACAGGTAGAGAACGCGGCTCTTGTTCGCGATCGACTCGAGGGTGTCGGCGTATTTCCACTCCTCGGCGCCGGGGCCGACGACGTAGTAAGCGACGCGCTTCTTCAGGAACGCGGGCTTCGCGCCCCCCTTCATCGTCCAGTCGTACCACTCGCGATGCAGGCCGTTGAGGTCGAGCACGCTCGCGGGCCCGAAGTGCAGCCCGCCGACGTCCGCCTTCGGCGTGCGCGTGCCGGCGTGGTCCCAGGGGCCGATGATCAGGTAGTGGCTCTCTTTCGCCGCGGCCGTGCCGTGCTCCATGTGGCGCCGGTAGTACGTGAACGCGCCGGGCTGGTCGCCGTCGTAGTGGCCGGTGATCGTGAGGATGGGGAGCGCGAGGCGGGCATAGTTCTCGGTCGTCGGGACCATCGCGTCGTAATACGCGTCGGTCGCCGGATGCTCGATCCATTTCTGGAACACGGTGGAGGAATTGCCGACGATGCGGTCGAAGTCCTTGAACGCCGTGTGCCCGTTGTAGTACTCGCGCGCTTTCGCAGCCCAGAAGCCGGACGCTCCGAAGAGGTTTCCGTTGCCGGTCACGCCGCTCGTGAACGAGAGCCACTGCAGGTCGTAGGGGGCGAAAATGTTGTACTGAAACGGAAAGTCGATGCCGGGGTGCGCGGCCGCGGCCGGCACGATCGTCGAGAGATGCGGCGGGAACTCTTTCGCGACGGACCACTGGTCGAAGCCGGCGTAGGAGCCGCCCCACATCGCGACCTTCCCGTTGCACCCGGGCTGCTTCGCCAGCCACTCGACCACGTCGTATCCGTCCCGGCCGTCGTTGGCGAAGGGTTCGAAGACGCCGCCGGAGTTCCCGCGCCCGCGCACGTCCACGAGCGCGAAGACGTACCCGTGCGAAGCGAAATAGAAAGCGCGGTCGAGATAACTGTCGCCAATGTACGGCGTCAGCGTGAAGACGGCGGGGAGATCTTCCTTCTGGCCGGCCGGCCGGTAGATCGTCGCGTTCAGCGCGACGCCGTCCCGCATGGGGATCTTGACGGCCCACTGCATCTCGACCTTCGAGCCGTTCGGCGGCTCGTCGGCCGGAAACGCCGGCGCCGCGAGGGCCAGAAACGTCGCCGCCGCGATCGACGGACGCAGTCCATTCATCGGGAACCCTCCTTCGGAAGCTCGCGGCATGCTATCGCGGGTCCGGGCGCGGCCTCGCCGCGCGATCGCGGGGTCGACGCCGCGGCGCGCTTAGAATGCGCCGAGCCTCGAAAGGAGCATTCATGATCGCCGCGGTGGCCCTGCTGGGTCTCGCCCTCGCCGACGCGCCGCCGTCGGCTCCGCCATCCGTCCCTCCGTCGTTCTTCGCGGCGCACCGCGAGCGATTCCTCGCGAAGCTGCCCGCGGGATCGATCGCCGTGCTTCACGCGGCTCCCGAGACCTCCGTCGAGACGAGCCCCGATCCGTATCGGCAGAGCTCCGACTTCTGGTACCTGACGGGATTCGGAGAGCCGGAATCCATCGCCGTGCTCATCCCCGCCTCGCCGGGATCCGCGGCGCGATTCCTGCTCTTCGTCCGGCCGCGGGACTTCCCGGCCGAGCAGTGGACCGGATGGCGCGCCGGCGTCGAGGGCGCGAAGAAGGACTTCGGCGCGGAGGCGTACCCGATCGACGAATTCTGGAAACGCCTTCCGGCGCTCGCCTCGGGACAAACGCAAGCGCTCTACTACGAGTCGGGCGGCGATGAGGCCTTCGGGCGAAAGCTCCTGGAAACCTGGAACGCGGGCAACGCCAACGCGCTCGCGCCGCGTCCCGCCGCGGACGCCTCGCCGATCCTGGCCGAGCTGCGGCTCGTGAAGGACCCCGTGGAGGTCGAGCTCCTGCGCGTCGCGTCCCGCATTTCCGCCGAGGCCCATCGCGCCGCGATGGCCCAGGTCGCGCCGGGCAACGGCGAGTGGGACCTGAAAGCCGCGATGGTCGGCACGTGCCTCGCGCGCGGCGCCGCCCGGATGGCGTATCCGCCCATCGTGGGCTCCGGCCGCAACGGCGTCGTCCTGCACTACGTGGACGACGCCAAGCGGCTCGCCGACGGAGAGTTCATCGTGAACGACACCGCCTGCGAGTACGGGATGTACGCGTCCGACGTCACGCGGAGCTACCCGGTGTCGGGACGCTTCTCCGAGGAGCAGCGCAAGATCTACGAGATCGTGCTCGCCGCGCAGAAGGCCGGGTTCGCGGCGGTCAGGCCGGGGGCGGCCTTCCACGAGGTCCATGACGCGACGGTCCGTGTCGTCGTCGACGGCCTCCTCGCCCTCGGCATCCTCACGGGCGACCGCGCCGAGATCCTGCGAACGCGCGCGTATCAGAAGTTCTATCCGCACGGATCGAGCCACTGGGTCGGCCTAAACGTCCACGACGCCGGCAGCTACCAGTACCCTCCCGGCGTCGAACGGCTCGCGCGATACGGCGTCGCCCAGACGAAGCTCGAGCCCGGGATGGTCCTCACGGTCGAGCCCGGGATCTACATTCCCGAAGGCTGCGCGCCCGATCCGCGCTGGAACGATCTCGGCGCGCGCGTCGAGGACGTCGTCCTCGTGACCGCGGCGGGGATGGACTGCCTGTCGTGCGGCGCGCCGCGCGAGATCGCCGACGTCGAGAAGACCATCGCCGAGGGCCGCGCGAAGGCGAAGGCGCGGGCGGCCGCGAAGACCCGGTAGGCCAAGGCCAGGCTACTCGAACCGGAGCGCGACGACGGGATCGACGCGCATGGCGCGGCGGGCGGGGAACCAGCACGCGAGGACCGCGGCCGCGAACAGGAGAAACGCCACGGCGGCGTCGGTCGCGACGTCCCAGCGGCTCACCTCGAAGAGCAGGCTCGAGAGATAGCGCGTCCGGAGGAGCGCAGGCCCTGTCGGAAGACGAGCCGGATCACGTCCCCGCGCGTCGCGCCGAGCGCGACCGCCGTAAAGCCGGGAGCGCGAACGAGGGCTCGCGCGCCGAATCGGAGGTCCTGGAGGAACGAGCCCATGCGATCTCGGCCGCCAGAATATCTTGCGCGGTGGAACGCCCCGCGGCGCGAGGATCCGCCGCCCGCCGGCGGATATGCTTCGCCGCCAGGAGGGAGGTCTCGATGCCGACGCCACGTTCCGGATCCCTGCTCGCGCTGGTCCTTCTCGCCGCTTTCGCCGTCTCGGGTGCCGCGCCGTCGCGGACCGCCGGGCCCCGCATCGTCGTGACGTACGGCCACGGCCTCGTCGCGGACGGCGCGCCGCCGGACGGACGACTGCTGCTCCTCTTCTCGACGGACAAAACGGCCGAGCCGCGGTTTCAAATCAGCGACACGAGCCTGAACAGCCAGCAGGTCTTCGGGATCGACGTCGACGGCTGGAAGGCGGGGCAGGAGGCGGTCTTTCCGTCCGATGTCCTCGGCTACCCGCTCGAGAAGCTGTCGGAGGTGCCGGCGGGCACCTACCAGGTACAGGCGCTCCTTCATCGTTACGAGACCTTCCACCGCTCGGACGGGCACGCCGTCAAGCTGCCGCCCGACCGCGGCGAGGGCCAGCAGTGGAGCAAGGCGCCGGGCAACCTCTACTCGACGCCGCGCGAGATCGACTACGACCCCGCGAAGGCCGGAACGATCCGCATCGTTCTCGACAAGGTGATCCCGCCGATCCCCGATCCGCCCGAGACGAGGTACGTCAAGCACGAGAAGATCGTGTCGCAGATCCTCTCGAAGTTCTGGGGGCGCAAGGTCTATCTCGGCGCGCACGTCCTGCTGCCCGAAGGCTTCGACGCGCATCCCGAGGCGCGGTATCCGCTCGTCATCTTCCACGGGCACTTTCCCGACACGATCTCGGGCTGGCGCGAGGAGCCGCCCGATCCGAATCTCGCGCCGGACTTCTCCGACCGCTTCCATCTCTCGGGATACAACCGGATCCAGCAACAGGAGGCGTACCAGTTCTACAAGGACTGGACGGCGCCGGGCTATCCGCGCTACCTCGTCGTCGAGATCCAGCACGCCAACCCGTTCTACGACGACTCCTACGCGGTCAACTCGCAGAACCTCGGCCCCTACGGCGACGCGATCACGTACGAGCTCATCCCCTACCTCGAGAAGAAGTACCGCGCGCTCGGCGCGGGATGGGCGCGTTTCCTGTACGGCGGCTCGACCGGCGGCTGGGAATCGCTCGGCGCCCAGATCTTCTATCCCGACGAGTACAACGGGGCGTGGGCGGCCTGTCCGGATCCGATCGACTTCCATCAATACGGCGTCGTGAACATCTACGAGGACGCCAACGCCTACGCCTGGAAGGGGCCCTGGAAGGTCGTGGAGACGCCGGGTCATCGCGACTACCTCGGCCACATCTCCTCGACGGTCGAGCAGATGAATCGGCTGGAGTTCGTCGTCGGACCCAGGACGCGCTCGGGGGGGCAGTACGACATCTGGCAGGCGGTTTACTCGCCCGTGGGAGCGGACGGCTACCCGAAGCCGATCTGGGACAAGCGTACCGGCGTCATCGACAAGGAGGTCGCGGCTTTCTGGAAGGAGAACTACGATCTCGTGAACATTTTGAAACGCGACTGGTCGAAGGGGCTCGGGAAGAAGCTCGAGGGCAAGCTGCACATCTACGTCGGCGAGGCGGACAACTACCACCTCAACAACGCGGTCTATCTCGCCGAGGAGTTCCTGAAGGGCACGAAGGATCCCTACTACGGCGGCGAGGTGGACTACGAGCCGCGAGCGGAGCACTGCTGGAACGGAGATCACACGCGTCCCAACGCCGTCTCGCGGCTCCGATACCACCAGATGTTCGCGCCGAAGATCGTGGAGCGGATCGAGAAGTCCGCGCCGCCGGGAGCCGACCTCAAGAGCTGGCGGTACTGACGGCCGGAGCATCCTCTCCGCGGCCATGAGGATCACGGACCTGCGGCTCGCCCGCACGGGCGACACCGCGCGCGCGACGGCGCGCGTGACGTGGGAGGAGACGCCGCGTCCGCCCTTCGATCTTTTCTTCGAGACGGCGGGACCCGGCGCGGAGGACTTCGGCGCCGAGCCCGAGGCGTTCTTCCTCGCGAGCGTCCTTCCGGCGATGAAGAACCGGGAACGGCGCGTCTTCGTCGAGGGGACTCTCTGTCCGCGCCTCGCCGACGGCGTGACGGCGGCGATCGGGCTTCTGGAGGACTGGTACGGTCCTCCGCGAGGGCCGGTCGCCATTGAGGCGTCGGAGGGATTCCGCGCGCTCACGCCACGCGAACCGCCGCGCGCCGCCTTTTTCCTGACGGGCGGCGTCGACTCGCTTCACCTGCTCCACATGAACCGCGCGCACTACCCGGCGAGGCATCCGGCGCATTTTCGGGACGCCATCTCGGTGTTCGGGCATCTCTGCGCGGAAGGCGACGAGTCGCCGTGGAACGACCGCGTCCGTCCGCATCTCGCCAAGATCGCCTCGAAAATGGGCCTCGACATCGTCTTCTTCCGCACGAACGTATGGCGGCTCGAGCCCGACCTGGCCTTCGTGGCGGAGGAGAGCCTTTCCGCGTCCCTGCTCTCGAACGTCCATCTGCTGCGGCGGCGGTGGTCTCGCGTGTCGATCGCGACCGGCCGCTTCTCCGGCGCCGAGGTCGTGCGGGGCACGCATCCGATGCTCGATCCCCTGTACGCGACGAGCGCTCTCGACGTGCGCCACGACGCGAATCCCTACAAGCGGTTCCAGCGCCTCGCCGCGCTCTCCGCGACGCCCGGCGCCCTCGAGGATCTCGTCGTCTGCCTTGCCTATCCGGACCCGCCCGCCCTGAACTGCGGCCGGTGCGAGAAGTGCCTCCGCACGATGACGCAGCTCGTCGCGCTCGGCAGGCTCGAGGAGACGCCTCACTTTCCGAACGAGGTCGGCGCCGAAGCGATCCGCCGGCTCTCGATCAAGCCCGTCGAGGCGTACTACTGGAACGAGATCCTGCCCCTTCTCGGCGCGCGCGGGCGGGAGGACCTCGTCGCGGCGATCCGAGAGCGCCTGGCGGAGACGCGACGGTTCGAACGCTGGTCCCGCGACGAGGGGTGGAAGGGACGGCTCCGCAAGCTCGATCGCCGCTTCCTCGGAGGACGTCTGCTGGAGCTGCGAAAGCGGATGCTCCCGGCCGGCTATCCTTCCCAGAACCCGACGACGCGCGCAAAACGCCCGTCGGGCGAGACGTCGTAGACGTTCAGGCCGCGTCCCATCGGGTCGCCCCCGTCCCGGCGCGCGATCCAGCGGGCGATCGCCGTCCCGTGCGCGAGGCGCACGTCGCCATCCCGCGCGAGCGTGACGCCGGGGAAGAAGTGCTGGATCGCTTCGAGGTTCGCGAGCAGGTCTTCGACGCCGTCCGTCGCGCTGTACGCGTCGCGGAAGACGACGTCCGGCGTCGCGCAGGACGTCAGGCGTTGGCGGCGCTTCGCCGCGTCGGGGTTTCCCCAGGCATCGAGCCAGGCGTCCACGTTCGCGACGACCGCGGGCAGGCCCTCCTCCGAGACGGTCTTCGAGAACAGCGCGAGCTGATAGCGCCAGCCTTGCACGTGCGCGTCGCGAATTTTGGCGCTCGAGAAGGCGTGCCGCAGGTCGAGGACCGTACCCTGCGGCGTGCCCGCGAGCGTGATCGTGACGAGCGAGCCGCCGGCGGGGATGCCGCTCGCGTACCGGTACGTGAAGACGATGCGACGCGGGGGCTCGATCTCGACGACTTCGCCGTTCACGACCGTCCCGTCGGGATAACGGATGAGGACCTCGCCGCCGGCGCGACCGTCGATCCGCGAGCCCTCGCCCCACCAGCGCGCGAAGCGCTGCGCGTCCGTGAAGTATCGGAACACGGTTTCGGGGGTCGCGGCGATCGTGATCCGGCGCTCGACGGCCTCGGGGAACTCGGAGTCGGTCATGGTCTCGGTTCCTTTCTGGCGCGCTCTCAGGAAGCGCGCGGCTTCCGGCGTCGGCCGCGCCTCGGAGTCCTGGCGGCAAGTTCCTCGGTTTCGGCGAGGGTCTTGAGGTCCGAGAGCGCCGCGTCCCAGGTCGTCTCGAGCCACTTGCCGAGCAGACCCATTTGCCGGCGGCGCGCGGAGTAGTAGCGAAAGCGCCCTTCCTCGCGCCGCGCGACGAGGCCGGCGGCCTCGAGGACGCGCAGGTGCTGCGAGACGGCCCCGAAGCTCACGTCGGGATTGGCGCGATGGATCTCGCCGGCCGACCGCTCCCGCTCCCAGACGAGCCGCAGGATCTCGCGGCGCCGCGGGGCGGCGAGGGCGTCGAAGACGGCGGCCATGCGAATAGTTTAGCACATACTAAAATAATCCGTCTGACATGATCCGCGGACTGCGGTTGTTCTCGCTGTCCGAGGAGGTCGTGATGAAGAAGAAGCCGCGCCGTTCGCCGGGGAGGAAGGCCGCGCCGGCCAAGCGCCGGCCGCGTCCCCGCCGGGCGGCCGCCGTCCGGGGCCGGAAGCCCGCCGGCCTCTCCGAGCGCAAGCGCCACTACCTCGAGCGGTTCGCGAGCGAGCTCGCTCGGACGCTCCGCGTGCTCGACGCGTTCCCGCCCGGACGCGACGACTTCAAGCCGCACGAGCGGTCCGGCGCCGCGGCGCGGCTCGCCCACGCGTTCGTCAAAGAGAACGGCGCCGTCATCCGGGCGGCGCGGGGCGAGTGGACGCTCCAGCCGAGCGTCGCGCCGCCGCCGGCGACGGTCGCGGAGGCGCGCGAGGCCTATGCGCGCGACGCGCGCGAGCTGATGGAGGCGGTGCGGGACATGCCGGAGTCGCGTCTCGACGAGACCGTGCAGTTCTTCACGGGTCCCGGGACGCAGGGCCCCATGCGGATTCACGATCTGCTCTGGTACATGCTCCTCGACTCGGTGCATCACCGCGGACAGCTCTCCGTCTACGTCCGGATGGCCGGCGGAAAGGTCCCTTCGATCTACGGTCCGAGCGCGGACGAGCCCTGGAGGTAGAGATGAAGACGTTCCCCAAGATCTTCGTTCCCGCCGTTCTCCTCGGTTTCGGCTTCGCCGCCGCGGCTTCCGCGCAGGATGCGGAACGCAAGCCGGCACGCGTCCTCGATTTGCTCCCGATGATGCTCGGGACCTTCGACGGTTCGACGCCGGGAAACGAGCTCCACGCGATCATCAACGCCCTCTCGTCGCCGTCGCCTTCGAACGTGTCGAACCTCTCGATCCGCGTGACCGGGAAATACCTCGATGCGGGCGTGCGCGAGCAGGGCGTCCTCCGTCTCGAGAGCCAGGGGCGCTCGCTCGTCGCGACGTACGTCCCTCACTTCGATCCGACAGTCGGGATGTTGTCGAACGAGGCGCTCGTGTTCCAGCCGCGCGAGCTCGAGGCCGCGTGCAGCTTCGACGTATCGCCGCGCGGCGACGGCTTCTATGGCGAGACGATCGGACAGACGACGTGCGCGCGCGCGATCCGCGGCGCGACCGGCAAATGGAGCTTCGAGGTGGAGCCCGGCGCCATCCGCATCCGGAACGCGCAGTCGGGCGAGACGCTGCGCTTCAAGCGCGTTTCGAAATAAGCGCGGGCGCCCCCCGGTTTCGTGACCGACTGGCCGAATCGAGAAAGGCAGGTCGTCCCATGAGAAGCGCCGTTCGCCCCGCCGTTGTCATCGGATTGCTGGCCGCATCGATCGCCTTCGCCGCCGACGCTCCGGATTCGACGCCCGCCGGGGCCGCCATGGAGAAGTTGCGGGCGCTGGCGGGCGAGTGGGAAGGCCCGTTCGAATGGACGGGCGCGCGCAGCGACAAGGGCACGATGCACGCGTCGTACTTCGTGACCGGACGCGGATCGGCCGTCGTCGAAACGCTGTCCGAGCCCGGCGGCGCGCCCACGATGTCCACCGTCTACCATCGCGACGGCGGGGACCTCCGGCTGACGCACTTCTGCGGCGCGCAGAACCAGCCGCGCCTGAAAGCGGCGCGGATCGATCCCGCACAGGGCGCCCTCGACTTCGATTTCGTCGACGCGACGTATCTCGCATCGCGCGAAGCGCCGCACGTGACCGGGCTCCAGGTGCGATTCCTCGGGCCGGATCGCCTGAACCTGATCTTCCGGTTCGAGGGCGGCGGGAAGGTGAGCTCCGAGCGCATCGAACTGACGCGCGCGTCCGCGGCGCGCTGAGCGGTTGAGCGATTGAGCGGCCGAACGGCCGAATCGCAGAACCTCCGCTCCGCGGAACGCGGAGCGCTCGCTCCGTTCGGCCCCGAAATCGCTCCGTTCGAACCGCCGGAGACTCGGACTCCGTCCTCCTGTCAAACTCTTGCGCCCGCCGTTCGTATGATGCGTTTCGGCGGGTCCTCGACGGGCCCGCGGGAGGAACGACGTGATTTCGAGAAGGATTCGCTTGGCGACGATCGCGACCGCGATGGCGGCCGCGGCGCTCGCGGTGTTCGGGGCCTCGGGCGCTACGGAATCGGAGGATCCGGTGGCGTCGCCCGGCGAGCCGGCGGCAGCCCGGCTCCAGACGCTCGATGTGGCCGGCATGGACACGTCGGCGCAGGCCTGCACGGACTTCTATCAGTACGGCAACGGAACCTGGCTGTCGAAGAACCCGATCCCCGAAGACCGGCCGCGGTGGGGGGTGTCCGACGAGCTGCGGCAGCGCAACCAGGACAACCTGCGCAAGATCCTCGACCGGCTGGCGGCCGACAAGTCGGCGCCCGAGGGCTCCGACGAGCAGAAGCTCGGCGACTTCTACGGCGCCTGCATGGACGAGGCGGCGATCGAGGCGAAGGGCCTGACGTCGATTGCCCCCGAGCTCGCGAAGATCGATGCGATCCACGATCGGGCGAGCCTGCGCGCCGAGATCGGACGCCTCCAGTCGCTCGGCGTCAACGCGCTCTTCGCCTTCGGCTCCGAGGAGGACCGCGCGGACTCGACGAAAGTCATCGCCGCCGCGCTGCAGGGCGGTCTGGGGCTGCCGGAGCGCGATTTCTACACCCGTACGGACGAGAAGTCGGTCCGGGTCCGCGACCAGTACGTCGCGCACGTCGCGAAGATGCTGGAGCTCGCGGGCTCCCCGGCGGTCCAGGCGGCGGCGGACGCGAAGACGATCCTGGCGCTCGAGACAAAGCTCGCGAACGCGTCGATGAACAACGCGGACTTCCGCGATCCTTCCAAGACGCATCACCCGACGACGCTTGCCGCCTTCTCGAAGGCGACCCCGAATCTCGAGTGGACGAAGTTCTTCGGCGAGCAGGGCCTGGCCCCGAGCACGCCGCTGAATGTCTGGCAGCCGGACTTCTTCCAGGCGGCTGACAAGATGCTCTCGTCCGAGCCCCTTGCCTCGTGGAAGACCTATCTGCGCTGGCACCTGCTCACCTCCGCCGCTCCGACGCTGCCGAAGAGGTTCGTGGACGAGAATTTCGCCTTCTTCGGAAAGACCCTCTCCGGCACGCCGGAGATTCCGCCGCGATGGAAGCGCTGCGTGACGGCCACCGACGACGCGATGGGCATGGCGCTCGGCAAGTTCTACGTCCGGGAGTATTTCCCGCCGGCGGCGAAGAAGCGCGCGGACGAGCTCGTCCGCAACCTGCTCGCCGCGTTGAACGACGACATCCAGACGCTCGACTGGATGAGCGAGGCGACGAAGAAGGCCGCGGCGGCCAAGGTCGCGACCTTCCACCCGAAGATTGGCTACCCGGACCAGTGGCGAGATTATTCGACGCTCACGATCGCCCGGGACTATGCCGCCGACACGCTCGCGGCGAACCAGTTCGAGTGGCGCCGGGACCTCGGCAAGATCGGGAAGCCCGTCGACCGCTACGACTGGGGCCTGACGCCGCCCTCGGTCAACGCCTACTACAACGCGGCCAAGAACGAAATCGTGTTCCCGGCGGGCATCCTTCAGCCGCCGTTCTTCTATCCGGACGGAGACGACGCCATCAATTACGGGGCGATCGGCGGCGTCATCGGACACGAGATCACGCACGGCTTCGACAACTCGGGCCGCAAGTTCGACGCGAACGGCAACCAGGTGGACTGGTGGACGGAGCAGGACGGCAAGAACTTCGACGCCCGGGCCGAGTGCATCGTCAAGCAGTTCGACGGTTACTTCGTCGAGAAGGACCTCCACGAGAACGGCAAGCTCGTGCAGGGTGAATCGATCGCGGACCTCGGCGGCCTGACGATCGCGTACCGCGCGTTCCGGAAGACGCTCGAAGGCAAGCCCGAACCGGCGCCGATCGACGGGCTGAATGCCGACCAGCGGTTCTTCGTGGCGAACGCGCGCATCTGGGCGACCAACCACCGGCCGGAATTCGCGCGGCTGATCGTGCAGACCAACGAGCACCCGCTCGGACAGTTCCGCTCGGTCGGAACGGTCTCCAACATGCCGGAGTTCGCGAAGACGTTCGGCTGCGGCGCGGGCACCGCGATGGTGCGCCAGCCGCGCTGCCAGATCTGGTGAGGTTCCGGATCTAGTCGGCGCCGGCCGCGGGCGGGCCCGCGAGGAATTTGCGGGCCTGCCCGAGCTCGGGCCGCGGCGAGCCGGGCGCGCACTGCGCAACGAGCTGCGCGTAGAGCTCGCGGGCGCGCGCGGCGATTCCCGAGCGCTCCGCGGCCTGCGCCGCGCCGAGGAGACCGTTGAACCGGCCCGGCGAATCGCGAAGGGACGCCTCGTACTCGGCCAGCGCTTCCGCGGGACGGTTCATCGCGAGGAGCAGGTCTCCGGAGAGCTCGCGCGCGGGCAGCGGGGCGCCCGGCGTCACGGGATTCTTGCCGGTCTTCTCCTCGAGCGCCGCGGCCGATCGCGCGGTCTCGACGGCCTCCTCGGCCTTCCCGTCGGCGTACGCGACCCACGCGGCCGCCGCGAGCCGCATCGACTCAACCTGGCCGGCCCAGTCGTAGGGTCCGGGCACCGGCGAAGCCTTGAGCGCGGCGACGATCTTCGCGAGGTCGCCCAGATCGGCGCGGGCCCGATCGGGCTGGCCGCTGCGCGCGGCGCCGAGCGCGCGGGCGTACGAGGTGATCGCGGGAACGTAGCGCATGCTCTGCCAGGGGATCTCCGCGCGCGAAGCCTCCAGCGCGGCCGCGGCCTTCCAGTCCCGCCGCTCGAGAGTCCACCGCGCGGGAATTGCCGCGAGCGCGTAGCCGGCCTGGAAGGCGGGCTCGTCGAATGTCCTGGCGCCGGCGGCCTCGTCGAGAACTCGATGGGCGCCGGCGTCGTCTCCGATCTGCAGGTACGCGTACTCGAGGTAGTCGAGCGCGTGCAGGGTGTCGAACGCCGCCGCGCCGGGATGCGTGCGGGCGACGAGTCGGCGGGCGGCGTCGGCCGAGGCGAGATTCGAGTCGATCGACTCCTGCCAGAGGCCGAGCCGCGTGAAGATGTGCGACGGCATGTGGAGCGCGTGCGGCGAGGAGGGCGCGATCCTCGCGTAGGCGCGGGCCGCCGGCAGCGCCTCGGCCGCGAGCCCCGGATAGTCGAACGCGTGGATCATGTAATGCGCGATGCCCGGATGCTGTGGCTCGAGCGGGAGCAGGTCGTTCAGGAGCTTCGCGGCACGCTTCTGCTCGGCGTAGGTCGGATCGTTCTCGGGCGCGGTGCCACGGATCTCGAGCGCGTAGAAAATCGTCGCCTCGTGGTCGTCGGGGAACTTCTTCGCGAGCGCTTCCAGCGCCGCCTTGTAGTCGTTCGCCCGCGTGTTGTGGTCCCGATGCTCCCAGTCGCGGTAGAACGTGCCGATCGCCCCGATGTAGCCGCGCTCGCGATCCGTTCCGGCGCCGAGCTCCTGCGCCTTCAGCGCCGCCGCGGCTCCCGCGGAAAGATCCGGACGCGTGGGCGGCGCCCAGATCGGGTGATACCAGGTCATCGCGACGCCCCAAAAAGCCATGCCGCAGGCCGGGTCCTTCGCGGCGACGGTCTCGAACGCCCGCCGGGACTCCTCGTAGCCGAAAGAGTGGAGGAGCGCGACCGCGCGGGTGAAGTCCGCGTCGACGCCGCGGCAGGACGTCGGGAAGTGAACGACGCCGAGCTGCTCCCCGGCAGCGTGCGCGTGATGGTGCTCCTGGGCGGAGGCGCGGGCGGGGAGCGCGAGGAGCACGGCGGCGAGGGAGAGGCGGAGTGTCTGTCGCGGCATGGCGGCCTCCCGAGAAAATTCCCGGGTAAGATTATGTCCGCGGGGGGCGCGGGGATTCGGCCCGGATCGCCCTTGATATCGTCGTGCCGTGCGGCGCAGACGGCTCGGCGCGACGGACCGCTCCGTCTTTCCGGTCGGCCTCGGATGCATGGGGCTCTCCTGGGGCTACCACGATCCCTCCGTAGACGAGGCGGCCGCCACGGATCTCGTCCGTTACGCGATCGACCACGGCGTCGATCACCTCGACACCGCCGACGTCTACGGTCCCTTCACCAACGAGTCCCTCGTCGGCCGCGCGATCGCCGGCCGGCGCGACCGCGTGACGCTCGCGACCAAGGGCGGCTACGTCGTCGACGACTCGGAGGCGTACAAGTACCATCGCGACGGACGGCCCGAGCACATCCGCGCGGCCTGCGACGCCTCGCTCCGGCGCCTCGGCGTGGACGTCATCGATCTCTATTACCTCCATCGCATCGATCCGCAGGTCCCGCTCGAGTCCACATGGGACGCGATGGCCGGCCTCGTCGCGGCGGGCAAGGTGCGCTGGCTGGGGATCTCGGAGGCGACCGTCGCCGACCTCGAGCGCGTCGCGCGGATCCATGCGGTCACCGCGGTGCAGTCGGAGCTGTCGCTCTGGACGCGCGACTACCTTCCCGAGGTCGTGCCCTGGTGCCGCGCGCACGGGGCGTCCTTCGTCGCGTTCTCGCCGCTCGGCCGGGGGTTCCTGACCGGCGCGATCGGGGCGGAAGCTCGCTTCGGGCCGGGAGATTTTCGATCGCGGCTCCCGCGCTTCCGTCCCGAGGCCGTCGCGGAGAATCAGAAGCTCGTCGAGCGCGTCCGGGCCGTGGCCGTCCGCCGCGGCGCGACCGCCGCGCAGGTCGCGCTCGCGTGGGTGCTCGCGCAGGGAGATCACGTCCTCGCGATCCCCGGAACGCAGCGGCGCAAATACCTCGATCAGAACGTCGCGGCGGGAGAGCTCGGGCTGACCGCCGAGGATCTCGCCGAGCTCGACGCGCTCCCGGCGCCGGCCGGCGGGCGGTACTGAGGCGAACCGTGAGCGACTGGCACGCCCTCCCGCTCGAGGACTGGAAGGACACGTACGCGACGCTCCACATGTATGCGCAGGTCGTCGGCAAGGTCCGGCTGGCGCTGACGCCGCGGCTCAACCACTGGTGGAACGTCCCGCTGTACGTGCATGCGCGCGGCCTGACGACGTCGGCGATGCCCTGGGAGGGCGGCGTCTTCGAGATCTGCTTCGACTTCCTCGACCACGCGCTCGTCGTCGAGAGGGACGACGGCGCCTCGCACCGGCTGCGGCTCGAGCCGCGGACGGTCGCGGACTTCTACCGCGAGGTCCGGCGGATGCTCCGCGAGCTTTCGATCGAGCCGAAGATCTGGCGGATGCCCGTCGAGATCCCCGACCCGATTCCCTTCGACCAAGACCGAACGCATTCCGCGTACGACCCGGAGCGGGCCGCCGCGTTCTGGCGGGTGCTCGTGGCGATGGTGCCGGTGTTCGAGGAGTTCCGGGCCGGGTTCCTCGGCAAGTCGAGCCCGGTGCATTTTTTCTGGGGGAGCTTCGATCTCGCTTCGACCCGGTTCTCGGGGCGGCGCGCGCCGGAGCGCCCCGGCGCGGACGCCATCACGCGTGAGGCGTATTCGCACGAGGTCTGGAGCGCGGGCTTCTGGCCGGGCGGCGCGGGCGTGGCCGGGCCGGCGTTCTACGCTTACGCGGCTCCCGAGCCGCCGGGATTCTCGGCTGCCGCGGTGCGGCCGGCGAAAGCCTTCTACCATCCGGAGCTCAAGGAGTTCCTCCTGATGTACGACGACGTTCGCCGCGCGATCTCCCCGCGGGACGCGCTGCTCGACTTTCTCGGAACGACGTACGAAGCGGCCGCCGAGCTCGGCCGGTGGGACCGCGGGGCCCTCGAGCGCTGAAAAGAGAAGAGGCGGGGCAAGCCCCGCCTCTTCCAAGAGCCGAACCGGGAGACGCGATCAGTAGCGGCCGCCGGAGCCCTCTTTCTTGGGCCGGGCCTCGTTGACCGTGAGCGTGCGCCCCCCGAACTCCGTCCCGTTGAGAGACATGGCTTTCTGTGCCTGCGCCGCGTCGGCGAACTCGACGAAACCGAACCCCTTGGCCTGGCCGGTCGCCCGATCGGTGATGACGCGGGCGGACTCGGGGTCGCCGAACTTGGAGAACAGGTCGCGGAGCTGGTCGTCGGAGGCGTTGTACGGGAGATTACCTACGTAGAGCTTCATCGAAATCCTCTTTCGTGCCGGGAATTTGATCTGCGAAGCGCCTGCCGGCGTGACGATCCGCGTTCTCGCCTGGAAATCGTTCGGAATTCGTCAGAGCGGATCTGGCAAAGGCGAGCGAACCGAGAACATGCCAACGCTATCACAGATCCGGTGTCCGCTTCCGGACGGCCGGCTCCCGGAATCGGTCGTCGCGCCGGATCGAATCGCGGAAACCCTCGAAAAAACGCGCCTTCACGGCTGGTACGGGCGTCGCACCGTGGATGGCCGGAGGTGCCCCCATGCGGTCCTTTCTCTTCGACCTCCGCCACGGCCTGCGCGGCCTGACGCGAGCGCCCGGATTTGGGGCCGTGGCCGCCGCGACGCTCGCGCTCGGGATCGGCGCGACGGTCGCGATTTTCGGCGTCGTGGACGCCGCGCTGCTTCGGCCGCTCCCGTACCCCGCGCCCGAGCGGCTCCTTCGCGTCGGGCAGCTCCATCCGGTCAAGAACGCCGACGGCGTCGGCTGCTCCTACATGGACTATCGCGACCTGCGCGAGCGTAACCGGTCGTTCGAGAGCCTCGGCGGAATGCTCCTGACTTCGGCCGTCATCGGAGGAAGCGAGAGCGCGGAGCAGGTGGACGCGGCGTACGTCTCGACGGAGCTCTTCGCGGCGCTCGGCATGGAGCCGATCGCGGGCCGCCTCTTCCGCGGCGACGAGGACCGCGAGGGCGGCCCATCGCGTGTCGTGCTCCTCTCGAAGCGCCTGTGGACGGCGCGCTACGGCGGCGATCGATCGGTCCTCGGCCGCAAGATCCTCCTCGACGGCGTGCCGTACGAGATCGTCGGCGTCGTTCCCGACGACGAGATGGAGCTCGAGAACGCGGGCGTCCTGGCGCCGCTCGTCAACCAGGCGTTCCCGAGCCGTTCGGGGCGCGCGCTCGATCTCGTCGGGCGGCTGCGGCCCGGCGTGACGGCGGCGCAGGCTCGCGACGAGATGGCCGCGATCGGGGAGGCGCTCGCGCGCGAGTATCCGGAGGAAAACGGCGGATTCTCCGTCGTCGTCTCGCCGCTGCACGAGGCGCTCCTGGGGTCGCGGCGGCCGGCGCTGCTCGTGCTGGCCGGAGCGGTGGGGTTGCTGCTCTTCATCGCCTGCGCGAACGCGGCGAACCTGCTCCTCGCCCGCGGCGCGTCCCGGCGCCGCGAGCTGTCGGTCCGGGCGGCGCTCGGCGCGGGCCGCGGCCGGCTCGTCCGGCAGCTGCTCGCCGAAGCGGCGGCCCTCGGCCTCGTCGGCGGCGCGGGCGGCCTCGCGGTGGCCTCGGGGCTCCTCGCCGCCATCCGGAGCATGGTGGGCGAGACCGTGCCGCGGATCGCCTCGGCGCGTCTCGACGGCCGCGCGATCGCGTTCGCGGCGGCGGCGTCGGCGGCGACGGTTCTCCTGTTCGGCTCCCTGCCGGCGTTTACGGCCGCCGGCCGCGCAATCGCGGCGGGGCTCGTCTCGGCGGCCCGCGGCACGGGCGGCGAGCGGTCGCGCGCGCTCGACGCGCTCGTCCTCGTGCAGACGGCGCTCTGCGTCATCCTTCTCGTGGTGGCGGGGCTCCTCGCCGGGAGCTACGCGCGCCTTTCCGCGACGAATCCGGGCCTCCGTCCGGAGCGGGTGCTCACGGCGAGGCTCGCCCTTCCACGCGGCGTCTACAAGGAGGACGCGGCGCGGCGGACGGCATTCCTCGAGCGCGCCATCGCGCGGATCGGAGAGCTGCCCGGCGTGCGCGCGGCGGGTCTGACGGGCTGGTTGCCGTCACGGCAGTCCATGACGATGTCGTTGACCGCCGAGGGCCATCCGCGGCTCTCGCGGGCGCAATCTCCCCAGACCGAGCTCCGCGAGGTTTCCTCCGGCACGTTCGCCGCGCTCGGGATTCCGCTCCTCGAGGGCCGGGGCTTCGCGGACAGCGACCGCGCCGACTCGGCTCCCGTCGCCGTCGTGAACCGGAAGCTCGCCGAGGCCATGTGGCCGGGCCGGTCGGCGGTCGGGATGCACGTCTTCCTCTTCGCCGACCGGGTAGAGCGCGAGGTCGTGGGCGTCGTCGGCGACGTGCGGCGGATGGACCGAGCCGCGGCGACGCCGGCGCAGTTGTACGTACCCGTGGCGCAGGACCCGCTCTTCATCGGCGTCTTCGCCGTCGTCCGCGCGGAGGGCGAGCCGCGCGCGCTCGCGGCCTCGGTCGGACGCGCCGTCCGCGAGCTCGATCCCGGGGTCGCCGTCTCCGACGTGAGGACGATGGAGGAGATCCTCTCGGGTAACCTGTCGGAGCCGCGCTTCCGCGCGACGATCGTCGCGCTTTTCGCGGCGGCGGCGCTTCTCCTCGCGTCGATCGGCCTCTACGGCGTCATCGCCTACACCGTGACGCGGCGGCGCTACGAAATCGGCGTGCGGATTGCGATGGGCGCCACGCCGTCGGAGATCCTTCGCCTGTTCCTCCGCGGCGGGATGCGCCTCGCGGCGGCCGGCGCGGCCGCGGGAATTGTCGGCGCGATCGCCGCCACGCGGATGCTCGCGGGCCTGCTGTACGGCGTGCGGCCGCTCGATCCGGCGACCTTCGCGGGCGCGGTGATCGTGCTGATGCTCGTCTCGCTCGTCGCCACGGCCGCACCGGCGCGCCGCGCGGCGGCGACCGATCCGATCCAGGCGCTGCGGGCGAACTGAGCCGAGCCGGCCGCTAGGGCATCCGCTCGCCGCGAGGGGTGAGGCCGAGCTTCGCGAGGAGCGCCTGGCCGCCGGGGTCGTTGTGCTTCCAGTACGCGATGCGGTCGCTTGCGAGCAGCGATGCCTTTTCGCCTTCGCTCGTCTCCCAGGCGACGATGCGGTGCGGCTCGGCGGCCTCGACGCACATCGTCCACGTCGGTCCATCCGCGATCGCGACGGTCCGGCGTTCGACCTCGAAGGAGCCCGCGGGAACCGTGATTCGCGAAGTGCCCGCGTCGCGCGACAGCGTCGCCCGCAGGATCTGGACCGGGCGGTGCTGGAGGCGGGCGGTCTCGATCGAACGGACGAGCGGCACCTCGCGCCGCTGGCCCGGGGCGAGGAGCGGCGGCGAGAAGCCGCGCGCCCAGAGCAGCAGCGCGTCGCCCGAGAGCGCGTCCGCGGGCACCGCGAGGCTGTGCGACTGGTCCGCCTCGCCGTCGAAATAACTGTGCGAAGTCAGGCGCGCGGACGCGGGGTCGAAGAGGATCTGGCCGTACACGTTTCCGCACCACTCCTGGGACGAGAACGAGACCTTGGTGGCGCTCCCGGCGGCGCGTCCGTTCACGGGCGCGAGCGCGATGAAGGCGCTCGTCATCAGGTTGTAGTCGTAGATACCGGTCGCGAAGTCCTCGACGAGGTTGAGCTTCATGACCGGGTACTCGTCGGACTTCGGATGGCGCCCGGGGTCGGATTTGACGCGCAGCGAGTTGGAGAAAGTCTCGGTCACGAAGATCGCGACCGCGACGCCGCGCCGCGGCTGACCGTAGCGCGGGAAGACGAGGTCGTAGCCGGACATTTCCGCCTGCCCGTCGCCCCAGTGTTTCCAGAAGGCGTCTTCGAAGACGGGGGCGGGCGCGCTCGCGGCTGCGCGGCCCTCCGGAGGCGTGGCGCGCGCTGCGGCGAGGACGAAGGCGGTGGCGGCGGCGGCCGGGAGAAGGAGGTGTCGAGCTCGGATCATGGTCGTCCCTTTCCGAGCGCATCCTACTCGCGCGCTCCGGCGCGGGCTCAGGCTTCCGCGGCCGCCTCCCGGCGCAAGCGCCGCGCGCGGAGGCGCCGGCGCAGCGCGAGGAGCGCGCCGAGCAGGAGCGCCCAGGGCAGGACCGCGATCCCGCCCACGAAAAGAGCGGCCAGCGAGCGGGAGAGCGTCGCGAGGGAATTGCGGACAGCCTCCGCCAGCGGATCGAAGGCGGAGGGGCGCGCGGCGCTCTCGGGCTCCGCCAGATCCGCGGCGATCGTCGAGTACGCGATCTGCCGGTCGTAATAGCGCCGCTCGCCCTCCATCGTCTCGATCTGCTCGACGAGGCTCGAGAGCTCGGTCTCGGCCTTCAGCACGTCGGCGAGCTTGGCCGTCCGGTCGCGGAGGATCGCGCGGATGCGCTCGGCGGCGTCGCGCTTGACGCGCAGTCGGGCCTCGAGGTCCGCGTAGGCCTTCGTGACGTCCTCGACGGTCACGTGCTCCGAGCGCACCTTGCCGAGGGCCTCGAGGGCTCCGAGCGCGGCGTCGAAACGGTCGGCCCGCACGCGCAGGGTCAGCGTTCCGCGCCGCCGGCGTGTTTCGCCGCTCGACTGGGCGTCGGCGACGTAGCCACCGAAGGAGCGCGCGATCTCGTCCGCCTTTCGGTCGGCGGCCGCGAAGTCGTCGACCTCGACGCTCACTTCGGCGTTGCGCACGAGCTTCTGCGCGGCGGCCATCGACGCGAGCGCATCCTCGTGGGCGTCTCCCGGCGTCGCGCTCGGGACCGTCACCTTCTCGGCCGCCGCGGGAAGAGACAGCGAGCTCGCGACCTGCGGATCCGATTGACGCTGTCCGAGGAAGGCGGCGTATCGGCGCGGATCGACGCGCCGCGAGCAGGCGGCTGCGGCAACGATCGGGACCAGAATCGCCGCCGCGGCGGCGAGGCGTCGGAAAGCCATCGTTCGTTTCTCCTCGGCGGAGGAGACACCGCCGACCCCGCACCGGTTCCCGAAGAAACGAAAAGGGCCGGGACGAGCCCGGCCCCGGAAAGACTTGCCGGCGGATGCCTAGGGGCGATGCGCGTGGTGGACGTTCGGGTGGACCCTCGAGAGCGACATGGGATCGAGGATCGACAGGCGCTCGACCTTCCGGCGCCGGCCGACGAGAACGACGACGATCGCGAGCC
>DATJZU010000058.1:0-2380 GCA_035498835.1 Thermoanaerobaculia bacterium | reverse complement strand
CCGCGCGCGTCGTCTCGAGGCTCGTCGATTCCACGCGCTGGCGCACGAGGTGGAGTGTCGCGCCGTGGGCCCGCTCGCGCGAGCGGGAGCTCCGCAGGAAGTCGATCGCGAGGTTCGTCGCAATCCGGTAGAGCCAGGTGTTGAAGGACCAGGTCGCGTCGTAGCGGTCGAGCTGCTCCCACACGCGCAGGAACACCATTTGCGCCACGTCGCGAGCGTCTTCGGGGTTGCCGACGACGCGGCGCGCCACCGCGAGGACCGCCGGAGTCTTGCGAGCCACGAGCGCCTCGAAGGCGAGAAGGTCTCCCCCGCGGGCCTCCGCCACGAGCTCCCGGTCGGCCGCTTGCGCCGTCTCCTGGCGCCGGCGGTTTTCGCTGTAGACGAGCTCCATCGGCTCTCTATACGGAGCCGGCGGCAGAGGCGTTGGGGGCTTTTCGTCCGCCATAACCTTTTGAATGGTAAAGCCTTGAATCCCTTGGAGCAAGCCCGGCGCCCGGTCATAATCCGTGGGTGCCTCTCTACCGGCTCCTGTCGGCGCTCGCTCTAATCCTGTACGCGCCGTGGGCGCTCCTGCGATCGCTCACCGGACGGCGCAAGCTCGGCGACGTACGCGGACGGCTCGGGAGCACGGCGTATCCGGACTCCGAGGGCGGCGTGTGGATCCATGCCGTCTCTGTCGGCGAGGTCGGCGTCGCGCGCAATCTCCTCGCGGCGCTCTCCCGGCGGCACCCCGAACGACGCCTCGTGCTCTCGGTCACGACGGCCGCCGGGCGCGAGCTCGCGCCGCGCGTGGTCTCGCCCTCGGTGCCCGTGTTTCCGTTTCCATTCGACCTGGCCGGACCCGTCGAAAAGGCGCTCGGCGCGGTCCGGCCGGGCCTCGTGCTCCTGACCGAGACGGAGATCTGGCCGCTCTTCCTCGAACGGGCCGCCGCGCGCGGCATCCCGGTCGCCCTCGTCAACGGACGCCTCTCGCCGCGCTCCTTCGGCCGCTATGCGCTCGTTCGCGGCGCGCTCTCCACGAGTCTCGCGCGGATCACGCTCTTTGCGATGCAGAGCGCCGCCGACGCCGACCGCGCCGTCTCGCTCGGCGCGCCGTCGGATCGGGTGCGCGTGACCGGCAACGTGAAGTACGACATGCCCGAAGCGCCGTCGTTCGCCGACGCCGGGCGGCTCACCGCGGCGGCCGCCGGACGGCCGGTCCTCGTCGCCGCCTCCACGGCGGAGGGCGAAGAGGAGCTCGTGCTCCAGGCCTGGCGCGGGCTCGAGCCGCGGCCGCTCCTCGCGATCGCGCCGCGCCGCCCGGAGCGCTTCGACGCCGTCGCCTCCCTCGTCGAGAAGAGCGGGCTCTCCCTCGTGCGGCGCTCCTCCCCGGATCGGACGGCGGTTCGCGCGGACGCCTATCTTCTCGACTCGATCGGCGAGCTCGCGGCGCTCTATCGCGAGGCGCGCCTCGCGTTGCTCGGCGGCAGTTTCGCGCCGGTCGGCGGGCACAATCCGATCGAGGCGTGGGCGGCCGGCGTTCCGGTCGTCGTCGGTCCCCACACCCAGAACTTCGCGGACATCGTCGCCGAGGGAAAGGCGCGGGGATTCCTCCGGCAGGTCGGGACGCCCGCCGCGCTCGGGCCGGAGCTGGCCCGGGCGCTGGCCGACGGCGCGGCGACCGCCGAGTCCGGCGCCCGCGCGCGGCGCTTCGTCGAGGAGAACCGCGGTGCGGCGGCGCGGACGATCGATCTGCTCGCGCCGTTCCTCGACGCCGGACGGCGGCGCCAGGCGGCGCCGTGATCCTCGATTCGATCTCGCGCGCCTGGGGCTCGCTCCTCGAGACGCGGGCGCGCCTCTACGCGGAGGGCCGGCTGCCGGCGAGGCGGCTGCCGCATCCGACGGTCTCCGTCGGCAACATCACCTTCGGTGGAACCGGCAAGACTCCGTTCGTCGAATGGCTCGCTCGGCGCTTCCGCTTCGAGGGACGCCGTCCCGCAATCCTCTCCCGCGGCTATGGGCGGCGCTCCCGTGGAGTCGTCGTCGTGTCGGAGGGCCAGGGCCCGCTCGTGGACGCGGCGCGGGGCGGCGACGAGCCGGTCGAGCTGGCCCGGAAGCTCCCCGGCATCATCGTCGTCGTTGCGGAGAAGAGGGCCGAGGCCGCGGAAGAGGCGGCCCGGCTCGGAGCCGACCTCTTTCTCCTCGACGACGGGTACCAGCACCTCGCCGCGCGGCGAGACGTCGACATCCTGCTCCTCGACGCGCGGGATCCCTTCGGAGGCGGCAATTTGCCGCCGCGCGGACGACTGCGGGAGCCGCTTTCGGCGCTCGCGAGGGCCGACGCCTTCGTCTTCACGCGCATCGACCGCGCGGAGCCGCCGGCCGCCGCCCGGCGGGCGCT
>DATJZU010000057.1:0-88950 GCA_035498835.1 Thermoanaerobaculia bacterium | reverse complement strand
ACGCTGCTCGCGCTCCTGGTCTTCGGCTACGTGAAGGGCCGTTTCACGGTGAAGAGGCCGTGGCGGAGCGCCTGGCAGACCGCGCTCGTCGGCGGCATCGCCGCGGCGGCGGCGTTCACGATCGCGAAACTGATCAGCTAGAGCTCGTGAAATCGGCCTCGAAGTCGGCTCCGTTCGGGAATCTCGAACGCGCGATTCTCGCTGATCGCCGACTTCGAGGCCGCGCCTGCGGGCGATTTCGCTCGCTCCCGGGCGTCGAGGCTTCCTACTTCTCCGGCACCGCCGCCGCGTAGAACCCTGCGACATCCTTCGTGAGCTTCTCGAGCGACGGCTTGTGGATGTACATCATGTGCCCGGCCTCGAAGTGCTCGACGCGGATGTTCTTCTGGAGCGACGGATCGAGCCCCATGTGGTCGAACGTGTACTGGGCAGCGAAGTAGGGCGTCGCGAAATCGTAGTAACCGGCGGCGACGAAGACCTTCAGCGCGGGATTCTGGGTCATGGCGCCGCGCAGCCGTTCGGCGACGTTGACGTACCGATTCTCGTACGTCGCGTAGCTCCAAGGCCGCACGCGGTCGGTCAGGATCTCGTACGGCAGGTCGTTCTCGTACTTCAGCTCGCTCTTGACGTAGTCGTTCAGCATCGCCGTGAAGGGCCCGTAGATCGCCGCATAGCTCGGGTCGGATGAGATGCCGTCGCCGCCGCGCTCCGGCGCGGAGAACCGCCCGTCCAGCCTCCCGACGACGCGCCGCTCCTTCCGGAGCAGCTCGCGATTGAAATCCTGCAGCGCCAGCCGCATGTCGTGCTCGTCCACGTACTCCGCCGAGAGGCCGGTCAGGCGCGCCAGCTCCTGGACCGTCTGCTGACGCTCCGCCGCCGACAGGCTCGCGCCCTTCCCGAGCGCGAGCGTGTACGGACCCGCCGCGAACTTCTCCGATTCCTCGAGCGCTTTGGGCAGGCTCGCCGCGAGATCGGGTGCCAGTTTCTTGTGATACCAGGCGGCCGCCGTGTAGCTCGGCAGGAAAACGACGTACGGCAGGTCGTTGCCGACGTCGAATCGCGCCGTCTGGAAGTTCAGGATCGTCGACATCAGGACGATGCCGTTCAGATACATGCCGTGCCGGTTTTGCAGGTATGCGGAAAGGCCGGCGGCCCGCGTCGTGCCGTAGCTCTCGCCCGCCAGGAATTTCGGCGAAGCCCATCGGCCATAGCGGCTCGTCCAGAGGCGAATGAAGTCGCCGACGGACTGCAGGTCCTCTTCGAGCCCGTGGAATTGCTCCGCTTTCTCGCCTTCGGCCGGCCGCGAGAACCCCGTCGTCACGGGATCGATGAACACGACGTCGGTGAAGGCGAGCCACGTCTGCTCGTTGTCGACGAGGCGATACGGCGGAGGCGGCGCCCAGCCCTCCTCGGTCAGGAGGACCCGCTTCGGTCCGATCGCTCCGAGGTGCAGCCACACGGAGGAAGATCCCGGCCCGCCGTTGAAGGCGTAGGTGATCGGGCGCTGATTCGACGCCCCGTCCTTCGTGTAGGCGACGTAAAAGATGTTCGCCTTGAGCTTGCCGTTCTCGTCCTTCATCGGCATGTATCCGGCCGTCGCCGTGTAGGCGAAGGGCTTGCCGGCGAGCGTCATCGTGTGGTGCGTGACGGAAGGCGGCTTCTCCTCTTCCTTCTTGTCCTTGTCTTTGTCCTTGCCCTTCTCCGGCGCCGCGGCGTCGGACGGCGCGGGAGTCGTCGGGCGGCGGTCCTGCGCGGCGGTTGGAAGCGCGGCCAACGCGAGCAGGAAGAGGGCGGCGAAGAGGCGCTTGTTCATGACTTCTCCTCCTGAACGAATCGAATCCGAAGCGCGCGGATTATACGGTCGGAGCGGACGGCGGGATTCCGAGCGAGCGCCGCGCGCGCCGGGAGACGGAGCGGCGGAACCAGTCGAAGCGGCCGAAGAGCCGTCCGGCCGGGCCGAGCGCCTGCGCCGCCCAGTGCGCGAAGTCGAAGCGATCCACGTGCCGCGCGATCCGGTCGCCGTCGAAGACGATCTCCGAGACGATCACGTTGACGACCGGGCGCCGGCCTCCGAAGAGGTAGCGCGCCGTCGTCTCGACGACGCCCGAACCGGGGGCGACGTCGAGAATCGTGTAGGAGAGGCCGAATTCGCGCGCGCGGCCGAGGAGGCCGGTCCACATGCGGCCGATCTGCTTTCCGTGAAGGCGAAAGACCGGATCCTCGAACGTCGCTTCGGGTGCATAGCGTGCCGCCATCGCGGCACCGTCGCGGCGGGCGAGCGCGTCGTAGAAGTGCGTGAGGGCTGCCCGTGTCTCGAGCTCGTTCATTTGCGCCGCCGCCGGCGGGGATAATACGCCGCGTGCCCCGGAGGGAAGAGCGCCCGCCGCCGGATCCGAAGCTGCGCGAGCGCCCGTTCCCGGACAGCCTCTGCCATGAATGCGCCGCTCCCGTGCGCTATGTGACGAGCGATCGCGGCTCGACGTTTCTCTACTGCCCGCTTTTCAAGCGCTATCCGCGGCAGCCCGTGCGGGCGTGCGAGAAGTTCGCGCCGATCCGGCCGGCGGGCGCGACTTAGCCGGTTGCTGAAAAAGGGTGTGCCGCGAGGTCAAATCGTCCGAGGAAGCGCCTCGGAAGGAACGCGGTGATGCCATCGGATCGGATGGATGCGGGCCTCGTGTCCGGCTGTCGGCCGCAGGCGCTTCGCGAACGGCAGCCGGGAGTTTTTAGCTCGGATCAGGGTTGAGCCCTCCGGGCCGAAATTCTCGGCTGCCGGTCGTCTTCGACCGCCGCAGCCGGCGGCCGCTCGGCTCCGGCGAGGCGCCGGATCAGCCGCCGGATCCAGGAGAAAACGAGGATGGCGAGCAGAACGACGGCCGCCGCGAGCGCGAGCGCCGCGAGCGGATGCGCCACGGCGAGCCAGAGCAGCACGGCGACCGTCCCGTCCTCGGCGAAGGAAGCGGTCCAGTTGCTCGCGGGCTCCGGGCTCGTGTTGATCGCGATGCGCGCGCTCGATTTCAGGCCGTGCGCCGAGAGCGTGACGCCGCTGCAGAGGAGCGCGGCCACGAGGCGAAGAGACTCCGGGGCGTGCGCGGTGGCTGCCCAGGCGAGGAGCGCCGACGCCGGCACGCGCACGAACGTGTGCACCGCGTCCCACATCGAGTCGAGATACGGGATCTTGTCGGCGAAGAACTCGACGAGGTAGAGCAGGCCCGCGGTCACGATGACCCACGTATTCGCGAGGACCGAGAGCTCGCCGGGCAGGCTCAGCGCGCCCGTGCGCCCCAGGAATCCCAGCACGGCGATCGTCGCGTAGAGGCGCAGGCCCGACGCGAGCGACGAGCCCGCGAGGAGGCCGAGCAGGGCGATCGTCGAGAGGGACGAGGCTTCCGGCAACGCCGTCTCAGTGGCGTGGGGCCGACGCCGGCGCGAGCTCCGACGGCAGGCGCGGCGTCGAGAGAAGCCGCTCGAAGGCCTCCCAGCGTTTCTCGGGCTTGTCGGCCGTGCCGCCCTGCGCCTCGATCCAGCGCCCCACGAGATCCTTGCCGAGGTTGTAGTTGATGACGTAGCTGCGGTACTGATCGATGAAGCGCACGCGTTGCTCGGCGCGCGGCGGCGACATGAGGGCGTACTCGGTCAGCCAGGCCGCCGCGGCCTTCGCATCGATCTCGCCGTTCAGGTATCGGCGTGCGGCCTCGTTGCCGGCGTAAGCGAGCGCCTCGGCGAGCGTCCGCACGCGGCCGTACGCTTCGGCGCGCGAGGCGTCGAGCCCGGCCAGCGGATAGAGCGCCGTCTTCTCGAACGCGAGCCGCTCCGCTCCGGGGAACGCGACATCGATGCCGTAGTTCGCGCTGCCCTCCGCGATGAGCGACTCCGGCGAGAAGAGCGGGTAGATCTCGAACTCGATCCAGCCGCGGTCGCGGACGAGGTTCTTCTCGAGAAGGACGTTGTAGACGTGGTGGCCGGGGTAGCCCTCGTGGCAAGCGAGATCCACGGCGCGATCGATGTAGACGGGAAGGTCCGTGTTGACCTGGATGAGGCTCTTGGAGTTCCCCTGGTACCAGTTGTAGCCGCTCCAGGTCTTGTCGTGCACGTACTCGACGACGAACGTCTCGCCGTCGGGCAGCGCCATGTGCTTCTTCGTGCGGGCGCGCGCCTCGGCGATCGCGGCCTGGAAGACGGCGTCGAGCTTGTCGCGGGGGATGACGAAGTCCTTGCGGAAGGCGTCGTAGCGCTCGATGAGCGGGCCCTTGCCGGGAAGCTCCGCCTCGAGGCGGGCACGCAGCTTCCGGAAATGATCTTCGCTGTTCACGGGAGCCGTCGCGTCGTAGAGCGCCTGCGACTCCTCGTCGAACGACATCTTGCGGCCGGAGACGATGTCGGCCCGCGCGGTCAGTGCTTCGAGCTGCCTGCGGAGGAACCGCCGGCGCAGGTGATTCATCTCGTCGCCGCCGTCGGGGAGGCGTCCGACGCGCACCGCGAGCGCCGCCGACTCGGCGCGGATCTGCGCCAGCGGCCGCTTCTGCGCCTCGGCATCCTTCCTCCACTCCTCCGGGCCGTAGAAGGCGTCCACGTAATCCTTGTCGTGCTGGCCGAGGGCGAGCACCAGCCGGACGTAGCGCTCGGCGGCCTCGTTCATCGTGCGGACAGTATCGGAAACGGGCGTCGGGGCGGCGGCGGCCGGAGTCTGGCCCGCGCCGCCCGCCAGCGCCGCCGCGAGCGTGGCGGCAACGAGCCCCGAATTTCGCTTCATGCGGGGAGCTTATCTCCGGGCGCCGGCCGCGGTCAGAGCCGCGCCAGCCGGTCCACGAGATCGACGACGCGATTGGAGTAGCCCCACTCGTTGTCGTACCAGGCGACGACCCTCACGTAACCGTCTCCCTCGGCGGCGGTCGAAAGCGCGTCGAAGACGGCGGAGCGGGAGTTGCCGATGATGTCGGTCGAGACGAGCGGCACCTCGCTGTACTCGACGATGCCGCGCATCGCGCCCGCGGCGGCCTCGCGCACCGCGCCGTTCACCTCGGCGGCTCTCACCGGCCGCGCGACGCGGCAAGCGAGGTCCACGACCGAGCCGTCCGGCACGGGGACGCGCATCGCGATGCCGTCGAGCTTCCCGTCGAGGCGCGGCAGCACCTGGCCGACCGCGCGCGCCGCTCCGGTCGTCGTCGGGATGATGTTGGCGGCCGCGGCGCGGCTGCGCCGCAGGTCCTTGTGCGGAACGTCCGCCAGGCGCTGGTCGTTGGTATAGGCGTGGACGGTCGTCATGAAGCCTTCCTCGATGCCGAATCTCTCGTCGAGGATCTTCGCGATGGGAGCCAGGCAGTTCGTGGTGCAGGAGGCGTTCGATACGAGGCGGTGCTCGGCGCGGAGCGTGTCCTCGTTGACGCCGATGACGATCATGGCGTCGATCTCGTCCTTGGGCGGCACGGTCAGGATGACGCGCTTCGCTCCGGACGCGAGATGGCCCTCGAGACGGGCGCGGGTTCGCAGGGCGCCCGTCGCTTCGATGACGATGTCCGCGCCGAGCGCGCCCCAGCCGATCTTCGACGGGTCGCGTTCCTCCGTCATCCGGACACGCCGCCCGTCCACCGTCATCGAATGCGCATCCGTCGAGACCTTCTTGTCGAACGGCCCCATGACGCTGTCGTACTGGAGCAGGTAGGCGAGCTGGTCGTTGTCGTAGAGGTCGTTGATCGCGACGACTTCGACGTCGGGACGGTCGGAAAGGATCCGGAAAACCGAGCGGCCGATCCGTCCGAAGCCGTTGATGCCGACGCGGATCATTCGGTGGTCCCTTCGCGCGCCGCGTAGAGGTCGAGCAGGTCGATGGCGCGGTGCGCGTAGCCGTACCCCGAGTCGAACCAGGAGAGAGTCTTCGAGACGCGTCCGGCGAGCGTCTGGGTGGCGAGCGAGTCGAAGACGCTCGAAAATGTCGAGTGCGCGACGTCGGAGGAGACGATCGGCTCCCGTTCGTACTGGAGGATTCGCCGCCATCGCTCGGACGCCGCGGCGTTCCCGAGCGCCTCGTTGACGGCTTCCCGTGTGACCGGGTTCTCGAGCCAGCACACCAGATCCACCACCGATCCGTTCGCGACGGGCACGTTCATTGCGCTCCCGGTGATCCTCCCGGCGAGCTCCGGCAGAACCGCCGCGAGCATCCCCGGAGACCGTGATTCCTGAGGAATGATGTTCTCGGCGGCTGCGCGGCCGCGGCGCTTGTCCTCGGCGGGCACGTCGGCCAGCCGATGCTGACTCGTGTAGGAGTGCACGGTCGTGAACATGGCGCGCCGGATGCCGAAGGCGTCCTGGAGGGTCCGCAGGACGGGTGCGGCGGCGTGCACGGTGGAAGAGGCGTTGGAGACGATGCGTTGTTCCGGGTGGATGCGATCTTCGGTGAGCCCCGGCACGGCGAGAAGGTCCGGCGCGTCGGCCGGCGGGGCGAGCGAGATGACGCGCCGGGCGCCGGCGTCGAGATGGCGGGCGAGTTCGGCGCGCGGCCGGCTCGTCGAGGTCGCCTCCAGGACCGTGTGCACGCCCAGCTCCCCCCACGGGAGACGGTTTGCCGCATCTCCGGTCATCAGAGCGATGCGGCGGCCGCCGACCTGGAGCGCGCCGTCGCGCAGCGCGATCTCGTCCGGAAAACGGCCGAGGAGCGTGTCGAAGCGCAACAGGTACGCGAGCGCCGCCGGCTCCGCCGGATCCGCGATCGCCGCAATGCGGATGTCGGGACGCGCGTGGAGGATTCGAAAGAGGTTCCGGCCGATGCGGCCGAATCCGAAGAGAGCGACGGTTCTCAAGCGTTCAGGCCCTTCCCGATCCGGCGCGAAGCTACCATGGTTGTGCGAAGGCGGCCGGTGGGCGGGAAGAAACGGAGGTTGACCCCATGAGACTCGTTCCGGTGCTGATCCTCGGGATGTCGATCGCGGCGGCCGCGACGACGGCCGCGCGCTCGGAGGATGCGGAGGACGACAAGGCGGCGCTGCTCCGCACCGACAAGGAGTTTTCGGATGCGGCGCAGAAGGTCGGCGTGGGTGAGGCGTTCCTGCGCTACGCCGACGAGAACGCGACAATGCTCCCGGCCGGCGACGACGCCGCGACGGGGCTCGACGCGATCAAGCAGCAGTTCGCCGACTATCCCAAAGGCGCGACGCTCGTTTGGAAGCCGGTCAGGGCGGAGGTCGCGCAGTCGGGCGATCTCGGGTACACGATCGGGACGTACGAAACGCGCGGCCCCGGCCCGGACGGCCGGTTCGTGACGCGCTACGGGAAGTACTGCTCCGTCTGGAAAAAGCAGAAGGACGGCGGCTGGAAGTGGGTCGTGGACGTCGGCACGCCGAGCCCGGCGCCGAGAGACTGACCGCCGATGCGGGGTCTCTTTTGGCTGTTTCGGAAAGTTCTCGGCAGCCTTGGCCGGGACGTCAAAGCCGGCGAAGACGGGGTGTTCGAGTTGCCGTCCTGGTACGTCAATCTCAAGTTGCTCATGAGCGCGGCGCTCGGCGGACTCCTCATCTATTTCGCCCTCGCCGGCTCGATTTCGACCCGGACCTTCGATCGCGTTTGCATGTTCGTCATCGGAAGCGTGGTCGTCGCCCCCGCGCTGTCCGTTACGGAGCGCGTCCGGCGCGTCCAGGTCGCTCACGGAGTCGTGATCGTGGACTTCGCAGGCGGCCGCCGGTCGACCTGGGACGCGCGGGACCTGATCGCCGAGCCGCCGGCGGGTGTATTGAGCGGGGCTCTTGCCGTTCGACTTCGAAGGACGGGTCGAACGGTGTTCGTCATCCCGCGGGATCGTCCGAGTCGGGACGTGCTCGCCGCTTCACTCGAGGTCGAAGCGAGCTCCTGATTCGGAATCGCCTTCAGCTGGCGCTGCGCTTCCCCGACTTCGCCGCGCGCACGGCCTTGCGCGCCTCCGACGCGATCTCCTCGCCGGACCGCGGCGACCAGCCGTGGGCGGTGTACACGACGGCGCCTTCGGGATCGAGCAGGTAATAGCTCGGATAGGAAGGAATCGAGAACGCATGTGCGAGCTCGCCGCGGGAGTCCCACGTCTGCGGCCAGTTCATCTCGTTCTTCGCGACGTAATCCTGGAGCGCCGAGAGCTCGCGATCCGCGCTGACCGAGAGAATCTCGAAGGGCTGCCCCTCCATCTGCTTGCGGAGCGACTTGAGCTCCGGCAGCGCGAGGCGGCAGGGTCCGCACCACGTGGCCCAGAAATCGATGAGGACGACCTTGCCCGCGAGGTCCTTGAGCGAGAGCTTCCCGCCCGCGAGCGTCGCGACGGTGAAGTCCGGAGCGAGCAGCTCGCCGGCCCGATGCGGCATCCGGCGAAGCGTGCGCGCCTGCGCCGCGCGCGGCCCCTCCGGCTCTTTCGCGAGGAATTCGTCGAGGGTCCGCAGGCCTTCCGCCGTCTTCCCTTCGCGGAGCAGGACGAGCGCGAGGTTGTATCGCGCGGCGTTGAGCGAGCCGCCGGAGAGCTGCACCGCTTTCCGGTAGGCGGCCTCCGAGTCCGCGAGACCCGCCTTGTCCTTCCCGGCCTTCGCGGCGAGTGCAAGCCCCAGCTGGTTCTGCGCGCGCGCGGATTCGTCGGCCGAGTGCGCGATCTTCGCCGCGGCGTTGGCGGCGACGGCCGCCTTGTCGGCGTTGCCCAGGCGCAGTTCCGCGGCGGCGAGGCCTTCGAGGCAGCGGAAGCACTTCCCGCCGGCGTCCCTGTCGGCGGCGCGGAACGCGTCCCGCGCTTCCTCGACATGCTGCGCCGCGAGCAGGCGCAGGGCATCCTGGATCTGTCCGGTGGTCCGCGGGTCCTCGGACGGCGCCGGCGGGTTCTGGGAACGGGCGGTGGCGGCGGCCCCGAGGAAGAGACCGATCAGGACGCCGAGGCGAGGGCGCGTCGTCACGCCTCAGTATAGCGGGGAGGCATGCTAGTCTCCGCGTTCAGCCGATGCGTCGAGCTGCGCGATTCGCCCTCCCGATTCTCACGGCAGCCTCCGTCGCCTGCGCCTCGAGCGCGCCGCCGGCCGCGCCGACTCCCGAGGGCGCCGCTCTGGAAGCGGTGGTGGGCGCGATTCAGGAGGCGCTCGCCGAGGCCGAGACGCGGGACGTCGCGGGATTCCCGCCGCTCAAGAGCGTGACGGTCAAGCTCCAGACGCAAGCGAGCCGGTCGGTCGGCGGCGAGATCGCGCTCTACGTCTTTTCTCTCGGCTCGCACTACACGGCCGAGACGGCCTCGACGCTGGAGCTCAAGATGCGCCCGCCCGAGCGCCCGCCGAAGGGAGTTCTGCCGGGGGCCGAGCTGAAAGAGGCCCTTGCCCGCGCGATCCACGCGGCCAAGGTCGGCGCCGCGAAAGCGTCTTCGGGAAGCCCGGCGTTCGTGATGAGCGAGGTCGCGATCGATCTGAAATTCACGGTCGAGGTCGACGGTTCCGCCGGAGCGAAGGTGAACCTCGTTCCGCTCGGCGCCGAGGCCGGCGGGAAGCTGAATCGAAATCAGGTGCAAACGATCGAGCTCGTCTTCGCGCCCTAGGCGCGCGAGATCGGTCTCGAAAGACGAAAGAAAGAGGAGAGCTCACGTGAAATCCCTGAGGATGTTTCTCGGCGTTGCCGCAATTCTCGGCGCCTCCCTCGCGTCCGCGGCGACAGCCGCCAGTTCCGCCCCCGCCGCCGCAGACGCCAAGAAGCTGTCCGATCGCTTCGACGGCATGCAGTTCCGCGTCATCGGCCCCTTCCGCGGCGGACGCTCGGCGGCGGTGACCGGTGTCCGGCGGCAGCCGAACGTCTTCTACTTCGGCGCCGCGGGCGGCGGCGTCTGGAAGACGACGGACGGCGGCTCGAACTGGGAGCCGCTCTCGGACAAGGATTTCAAGACCGGATCGGTCGGCGCGATCGCCGTCTCCGAATCCGATCCGAACGTGATCTACGTGGGGATGGGCGAGTCGCCGATCCGCGGCAACCTTTCGCACGGCGACGGCGTCTACAAATCGACCGACGGGGGCCGGAGCTGGAAGAACGTCGGCCTGACGGACTCGCGCCAAATCGCGCGGATCCGCATCGATCCCAAGAATCCGGACCTCGTGTTCGTCGCGGCGCAGGGACACGCGTGGGGCCCGAACGCCGAGCGCGGCGTCTACCGGTCCGAGGACGGCGGCAAGACGTGGAAGAAGGTCCTCGGCGTCGACGACAAGACGGGCGCGTGCGATCTGTCGATGGACCCGAACAACCCGAGGATCCTCTACGCCGCGTTCTGGCAGGTCATCCGGCGGCCATGGGAGCTCGTCAGCGGCGGCCCCGGGAGCGCGCTCTACAAGTCGACGGACGGCGGCGAGACCTGGAAGAAGCTCAGCGCCGGACTGCCCGAAGAGATGTGGGGCCGCGTCGGCGTGGCCGCATCGCCCGTCAAGCCCGGCCGTGTCTGGGCGATCGTCGAGGCGAAGAAGAAGGGCGGGCTCTATCTCTCCGACGACTGGGGCGAGAAGTGGACGCACGTCAATGACGAGCACAAGATCCGCGAGCGCGCCTGGTATTACACGTGGGTGGTCCCGGACACGAAGAACGCCGACGGCGTTTACCTGCCGAACGTCGAGCTCCACCGTTCGACCGATGGCGGGAAGACGTTCGAAGGCGTCTCGGTTCTGCACGGGGACTGCCACGACCTCTGGATCGATCCGGACGATCCGAAGCGCATGATCCTCGGCGACGACGGCGGCGCGACGGTCACGTTCAACGGCGGCCGCACCTGGTCGACGCAACACAACCAGCCGACGGCGCAGTTCTACCGGGTCGCGACCGACGACCGCTTCCCGTACTGGGTCTACGGATCGCAGCAGGACAACTCGAACGTCTGCATCCCGTCCAGCGTGCCGGGCTCGGGCATCGACAACGGCGAGTGGCACGAAGCCGGCGGCGGCGAGAGCGGTTGGATGGCGCCCAACTGGAAAGACCCGGACGTCGTCTATGCGGGCGAATATGGCGGGCAAATCACGCGCTACGACCACCGCACGCGCCAGGCCCGCGACATCATGGCGTGGCCGCAGCTCGCGGACGGGCATGCGACGAGCGATCTCAAGTATCGCTTCCAGTGGAACGCGCCGATCATCCTCTCGCGGCACGATCCGAAGGTGCTGTACCACGCCTCGCAGATTCTGCTGCGCACGACGGACGAAGGGGAGACCTGGCAGGAGGTCTCGCCGGACCTGACGCGCAACGATCCGTCGAAACAGGGCCGGTCGGGCGGCCCGATCACGATCGACGTCACGGGTGTCGAGGTGTACGACACGATCTTCGCGCTCGCGGAGTCGCCCCTCGAGAAGGGAATTCTCTGGGCGGGCTCGGACGACGGGCTCGTGCACGTCACCCGCGACGATACGAAGACGTGGCAGAACGTCACGCCGAAGGGCATTCCCGACTGGATCCAGATCAACGCCATCGACGCGTCGCCCTACGAGGCGGGCGGCGCCTACGTCGCGGCGACGATGTACAAGTTCGACGACTTCCGGCCGTACCTCTACAAGACGAGCGACTTCGGGAAGACCTGGACGAAGATCGTCAACGGCATCCCCGAGAACGCCTTCACGCGCGTCGTGCGCGCCGATCCGGTCCGGAAGGGGCTGCTGTACGCGGGCACCGAGACGGGTCTCTACATCTCCTTCGACGACGGGGCGAGCTGGCAGCCCTTCCAGCGGAACCTGCCCGCAACGCCGATCACGGACCTGACCGTCAAGGACGGCGACCTCGTCGTCGCGACGCAGGGCCGCTCGTTCTGGATCCTGGACGACCTCACGCCGCTGCGGCAGTGGAAGGACGACGTGGCGCAGGCGAGCGTCTATCTCTTCCCGCCGCGGCCGACTGTCCGCACGCAGATCGAGAAGCGCGGTGAAAATTCGACACCGGTGCCTGCGGGAGAGAACATGCCGGCGGGCGCGCTCCTCTACTACTGGTTGAAGGACAAGCCGAAGGACGGCGAGATCGTGAAGATCGAGATTTTCGACGGCGACAAGATGCTGCGCTCGGTCTCGAGCGAGAAGAAGGAGCCCGAGGGGTCGCTCCGTGAACAGGCCGCGCGCCGCGAGGAAGAGCCGAAGGACAAGGACAAGCCGCTCGCACCGGTCGCGGGCCTCAACCGCTACGTCTGGGACCTGCGGATCCTGCGCCCGACGCTCGCGCCGCGGGCCGTCTTCAACGAGGGGACGAACGCGCCGCCGAAAGTCGGCCCCGGAATCTACACGGCGAAACTGACCGCCGGGGGACAGACCGTCACGCAGAAGTTCGAAGTCAAGCCGCATCCAGCCGGCTACGCGTCCGCCGAGGATCTGAAGGCGCAGTACGAGCTCCTTTCCTCGATCCGGGACCGCCTGTCCGAGACCCACACGACGGTCCTGAAGATCCGGGACGTCCGCATGCAGGTCCGCGACATCGGTGATCGGGCGGAGCGCCTCGGGAAGGGGACCGACCTCTCGGCGAAGGCGAAAACGCTCGCGGCCAAGCTGACGGCGGTCGAGGAGAAGCTCACGAACCCTCAGATCCAGGCCGACGAGGACGACCTGAACTACGAGCCGCGGCTCGACCACGACTTCACGAATCTCGCCGGGATCGTCTCGACGGCCGACGCGAAGCCGACGGCGGGCGCGGTGAAGTACTACGGCGTGCTGAAGGGCCAGCTCGACGCGGTTCTGGCGGAATACCGGGCGATCGAGACGAAGGATCTGCCGGAGTTCAATCAGGCGGCGCAGGCCGCGGGGCTGGGGCCTGCGATCGCGTCGCCGAAGATGCCGGAATAGTCGTTTCCGGCTACGCCGCCGGTTGGGGCTCCTGCTGAGCTTGCGGGAGGTGCTGCGCGAACTCCTCGAGGAGATCGCAGGTATCGCGCATGTATTCGTAGAGATGCTTGTGCATCAGCGCCAGGGTCACGGCCTGACGCAGCGCGCGGGGCCGGCGCAGCGCGGTCTCGATAATGAGCGACAGCGTCATCCAGGCGCGGCGCGGCGAGGCGCGCAGGATGCAGGTCCAGAGCACCCGGGCGAAGATCCGAAGATCCTGGCCGCTCGCCACGATCTTCGTTTGCATGTGCATCCCCTTCGTCAGGATCAGCTGCATGACTCGCCGCCGGTAGTTGCCGTAGCTGTAGAGGCGCTGAAGCAGGGTCTTGTAGCCGTCGTAGAGCTGGGCGCGCGACATTCCCTGGGGAATGATGTTGGTGAAGACGAACTGATCGCCGACGGACTCGGCGATGAGGCGGCCCGCATCCTTGAGCCGCTGGTGGAGGGGAGTCTTCGGCATCGCGTTGAGCATGCCGGTCATCGACACGGGGATGCGGGCCTCCTGGATGAAGCGGAATTGCTCGTCGAAGATCGACGGATCGTCGTTGTCGAAGCCGACGATCATGCCGGCCATCACCTCGATGCCCGCCCGCTGGATGCGGTGCACGGAGTCGAGAAGGCTCTCGCGCAGGTTCTGGGTCTTGTGGGTCTCCTGGAGGCTCGCTGCACGCGGCGACTCGATCCCGATGAAGATGGTCGTGAAATGCGCCTGCGCCATCAGCTGCAGCAGCTCGTCGTCCTGGGCGACGTTGAGCGAGACCTCGGTCATGAACTCGATCGGGTAGCCGTTGGTCTTCTGCCAGTCGGCCAGGGCCCGCAGGAGCTGCTTGGCCTCCGGCTTGTTGCCGATGAAGTTGTCGTCGACGACGAAGATATTGGGGATCCGAAGCCGGTGGATCTCGAGAACCTCGGCCATGACCTGCGCGACGGTCTTCGTGCGCGGCTTGCGGCCGTACATCACGATGATGTCGCAGAACTCGCAGTTGAACGGGCAGCCGCGCGCGAACTGGATTGTCATGGTCCGATAGCGGTCCGTCTTGAGCAGATCGAAGCGGGGAAGGGGAGAGTCGTGCATGCTCGGCTTCTCGACCTGGCGGTACTCCGGCTTCCAGTCCCCGGCCTCGTACTCCCGCAGGAACTGGGGCCACGTGTATTCCGCTTCGTCGACGAAAAGGACGTCGACCTTGTCGCGAAGACGCTCGGGGCAGAGGGAGGCGAAGGGGCCGCCGGCGACGACGAACTTGCCGCGCCGCCGGAATTCCTCGGCCATCTCGAAGATCCGCTGGGCGTGGATCACGTATCCGGTCAGGCCCACGATGTCAGCGTCGGTGTCATAGTCGACGGGCTCGACGTTCTCGTCGCAGAGAATCAGCTCGTGCCCGGGCGGCGTGATCCCGGCGACGGTCGGCAGCGAGAGGTTGGGGAAGACGCACTTTTTCTTCAGGCTCGGCAGGATGCGGTCGAAGGTCCAGAAGGACTCCGGATTCCTCGGCGCGACGAGATAAATCTTCACCGGCTGCTCCCTTCCGGACCGCTCTGCGGCCCCGGCGTGACCCGAAGCTCGGCGCGATTTCGCCCCTGGCGCGGAACGAGCGCGTTCGACGGCGCGCCATTGTGCTGCGTGCGAGTTTAATCCGTCGGCGCCTGTGGAGATCCGGCCCGGTCCCGTTGCGCCGAAGAAGCGCGCGCGGTGGGCGATATCGAGGCTGTCCATCCCAGAATCTGGCGCGTGTCTCCCGCAAGTCATTGGAACAAAAGGACGAAAAATAGCTTGACACAATAGCTAATTGTTATTACAAAATAGCAATTCGCTATGACACTCGGCGAGAAGCTCCGCTACCTCCGCCTGGTCGAGGGCACGCTCCGCGGACACGACCGCGCGTTGACGCAGGCCGAAGTCTCCCGCGCGATGCAGCGGGAGCTCGGAAAGTCCGTCAGCCAGGCCTACCTCTCGCAGATCGAAAAGGGCGTCCGGCCGCACCTGACCAACACGACGCGGATGCTGCTCGCGCGCTTCTTCCGCGTGCATCCGGGCTATCTCGTCGGAGATCCCGAGGGCTATCACGAGGAGCTGACTTCCGAGATCCGCACGCTCGAGGACAAGCTCGATCTCTGGCTCGTGCACGGGGCGGAGCGCTTCCGCCGCGATCCTGAAGTCCACGAGGCCCTGCTCGCGATCGCGAAGCAGCCCGACTCGCGCCGCTCTCTCCTGCTGCTCCGCGAGATCCTCGAGACGCCGGATCTGGCGGAGCGGCTCTTCGAGGTGCTCGGCGCGCCGGGGAAAGGGGCCGCGCCCGGCAAGCGCGCGAGGCGGAACGGAAGGAGGAAGTCGTGAGCTGGCAGGATTTCTATCTCGTCTGTTTCGTCGTCGGCTTCGCGCTCGCGCTGCTCGCGTTCCTCTCGGGCGCCTTTCACTGGCCACTCGCGCACGGCGGAGGCCTCGGGCACGTCTTCGGCCATGCCGGAAGCGGCGCGCACGGCGCGTCGGGCGCCTCGCCGCTCAACGCGGGCAGCCTGATGGCGTTTCTCGCCTGGTTCGGAGGCGTCGGGTATCTCCTCTCGCGCGGCGGGACCTGGCCGCATCTCGTGGTTCTGTTCGTCGCGGCGGCCGCCGGTGTCGCGGGCGCGCTGCTGGTGTTCTTCTTTCTCGCGAAGGTCCTGATCGCGCGCGAGCGCCCGCTCGACGCCGCCGACTTCCACATGGAAGGCGTGCTCGGGCGCGTCACGGCCGGAATCCGCCCGGGCGGCACCGGCGAGCTCCTCTATTCGCAGGGCGGCACGCGGCGCTCGGCCGCGGCACGGAGCGAGTCCGGGGAGGCAGTCCCGCGCGGGGCGGAGGTCGTCGTCACGCGGTACGAGAAGGGCATCGCCTACGTGCGCCTCTGGGAGGAGCTCGCCGGAGAAGTCTCGGACGGTCCCGCCGGATCGACGGAGGAAGGAAGGTCATGAAAGAGGACGCGATCATGAAGCGAATCCTGTGGTTCCTGGCGGCCATGGGTCTGGCGCTGCTCGCCGTCTCGGCGTTGCGCGCGGACGACAAGGCGAACGAGAAGGCCGCGGATTCCGCGGCGCAGAAGTGGCTGGCGCTCGTGGACGGCGGAAACTACGTCGAGAGCTGGAAGCAGGGCGCGTCTCTTTTCCGCAAGGCGGTCACGCCGGAGCAGTGGAGCGCGGCGCTGAACGCCTCGCGCGGGTCCTACGGAGCGCTCGTCTCGCGCAGGCTCAAGAACGCCGAGTATCGGACGAGCCTGCCGGGCGCGCCGGACGGCGAGTACGTCGTCCTCCAGTACGACACGTCCTTCCAGAACAAGAAGGCCGCCGTCGAGACTGTCACGCCGATGAAGGACACCGACGGGGTCTGGAGGGTCTCGGGCTATTTCGTCAAGTAACGCGCCGGAAGGCCGAAGCCTCCGTCGCGCAAGGAGGTCGTCATGTTCGGAATCGCGTGGAGCACCTGGGTCGTCGTCGGATCGCTCGTCGTCCTGACCCTGCTGATCTTCGCCGCGATCGCGCGGATGATCCGCAAGGCGGGGCCCAACGAAGCGCTGATCGTCTACGGTTTCCGGGGCACGCGCGTCGTCAAGGGGCATGGCACGCTCGTGTTTCCGATGCTCGAGAACTGTCGCGAGCTGTCCCTCGAGCTCATGTCCTTCGACGTGGCGCCGCAGCAGGACCTCTACACGAAGCAGGGCGTCGCGGTGCTCGTCGAGGCGGTCGCGCAGATCAAGATCAAGTCGGATCGCGAGTCCGTCGAGACGGCGGCGGAGCAGTTTCTTTCCAAGGCGCCGCCGCAGCGCGAAGGCCTCATCCGCCTCGTGATGGAGGGCCACCTCCGCGGAATCATTGGGCAGCTCACGGTCGAGGAGATCGTCAAGCAGCCCGAGATGGTGGCGGACCGGATGCGCTCCACCTGCGCCGACGACATGAACAAGATGGGGCTCGAAGTCGTTTCGTTCACGATCAAGGAAGTTCGGGACAAGAACGAGTACATCGTCAACATGGGCCGGCCCGACATCGCGCGCATCAAGCGCGACGCCGACGTGGCCGCTGCCGAGGCCGAGCGCGACACCGCCATCAAGCGGGCCGCCGCGTCGCGCGAGGCGGCCGTGGCGCGGGCACAGGCGGACCAGGAGCGCGTGCTCGCGGAGACGCTCTCCCTCGCGAAGCAGGCCGAATCGCAGCGCGAGCTCGAGGTCAAGAAAGCGCAGTACCAGGAGACGGTCAAACGGCAGCAGGCGCAGGCCGACAAGGCCTACGACATTCAGACCAACATCATGCAGCAGCAGCTCGTCGCCGAGTCGGTCAAGGTCCAGCAGGTCGAGAAGCTGGAGCAGGTCAAGGTCCAGGAGGCCGAGATCGCGCGTCGCGAGAAGGAGCTCATCGCGACGGTTCTGAAGCAGGCGGAGATCGAGAGGCAGCGGATCGAAACGCTCGCCGGCGCCGAGCGGCAGCGTCTGTCCCTCGAGGCGGAAGGCCACGCCGCCGCGACGCGCACCCAGGGAGAGGCCGAGGCCGAGATCATCTTCAAGAAGGGAGAGGCCGAGGCGAAGGCCATGAGTGTCAAGGCGGAGGCCTACCAGGAATGGAATCAGGCGGCGGTCGCTGACCGGCTCTTCTCGAGCATGCCGGAAGTCGTCCGGGCGATGGCCGAACCGCTTTCGAAGGTGGACCGCATCACGGTCGTTTCGACGGGCAACGGGGATTCGGCCGGGATCCACAAGATCACCGGCGATATGACGAAGATGGCGGCGCAGGTGCCGGCGCTCTTCGAGGCGCTCTCGGGCATGCAGATGTCGGATCTCCTGAAGCGCGTCAAGGGAATCGGCGAGAAGGACGCGGCCTGACAACCCGACGCGCGGGGAAGTCTTTTCCGGAAAGGAGTCGGCCATGGCACTACTGGAACGGGTGGCGGCGCTCGTGCGGGCGAATCTGAACGATCTCGTGGACCGCGCGGAGGATCCCGAGAAGATGATCAAGCAGGTCATCCTCGACATGCAGAACCAGCTCCTGCAGGTCAAGACGCAGGTCGCGATCGCGATCGCCGACCAGCACCTGCTCGCCAAGAAGGCGGCCGAGAGCGAGGAGAACCGCGCGCAGTGGATGCGCAAGGCCGAGCTCGCCGTCGAGAAGAAGGACGACGGGCTGGCACGCGCGGCCCTCGAGCGCGCGATGGGCGCGAAGGATCTCGCGGACAACTTCCAGCAGCAGGTCGCCGACCAGAAGGGGGAGGTGGAGTCGCTCAAGGCGGCCCTCCAGAAGCTCGACGGCAAGCTCGCCGAGGCAAAGGCGAAGAGCGACTTCCTGATCGCCCGGCACCGGCGCGCGCGCGTCTCGAAGAAGGCGAGCGACGCGAAGCTCGGAATGCGGGACGGCGCCGCCGGGCGGACCTTCGACCGGATGAAGGAGAAGGTGATCCGCGCCGAGGCGGTCGGCCAGGCCTGGGCCGAGGTCTCCGGCGACGACCTCGAGGATCGTTTCGCCGCGATCGAGAAGGAGAAGGAGATCGACCGCCTGCTCGCGGAGCTCAAGTCCCGGAAGATGCTGAACGCCTGAAGCGGGCCCGCGCCCGGAGGAGAACATGATCGCGCACCAATTCATCACGACGACCAACGAGCTGACCGGTTATCGCATCACCCGCACGCTCGGCCTCGTGCGCGGCGTGACCGTGCGATCCCGCAGCATCGTCGGCACGTTCGGCGCCTCCATCCAGAGCCTCTTCGGCGGGAACATCACGCTCTGGAGCGAGCTCTGCGAGCACGCGCGGCAGGAGGCCTACGACCTGATGTCGCGGCACGCGGCAGAGCTCGGGGCCAACGCGGTCGTGGCGGTTCGCTACGACGCGACGGAGATCGCGCAGGGAGTCACCGAGGTTCTGGCCTACGGGACGGCGGTCGTCGTGGATCGGGCCGCGTAGTCCCGCGCCGCGGCTCCCGACCCCTCGCGCCCGATCTCGCCGCGCCGACGGTCGAACCAACTGCGCGTCGGGATCGGGCGCCACCGCGCCCGCCCGTCCTCGACCGAGAGGCCCACGTTGATCTTCCCGGCGTCGATCCAGAAGACGCCGTCGGCGCGCGCCCGATTCTTCCGGTACGCGCCCTCGACCTGGAGCGCCTCGCTTTTCGCATCGAGGTTGCGGACGTCGAGGCCGTTCGGGCCGATCCCGAGGTCTGCCGTGAGCGACAGGTCGTCGAGCGAGAAGGCGCGGCGCGCGAGCTTCGGGGGCGCGACCCGCGCGACGGCGAGGAGCGGCCGCGCGTCGCGACACCTCGCCTGAACCTGCGCCTCGAACGCGCGTCCCCACGCGGCGCGCGGAAAGACGAAGCGCCCCCACCATTCCGGCGCCGTCCCCTCGCCCTGGGAGACCTCCGTCAAATCGACCTCGGATCCGGAGAGATCGACCGCGCCGCCTTCGAGCGGGCCGTGGACGAGGCGGATCCCGGCGCGGACGTCGCCGGCGAGCCGGAAGCCCGCGCCCATCGCGCGCACGTTCGCCGCGGAGAGCCGCGCACCGCCCTTCGCGACACCGTTTCCCATCTCGGCGTCGACGCGCGCGCGTCCCTTCCCCCCGGCGAAGCGGACGGACGGGGAATTGCCGAGGTAGTGGTCGAGGAAGTCGAGCCCCGCGACGGTTCCCCTGAGGCGCACCCGTCCGGAGACGCGCCGCCAGACGGCGGAGCCCGGCAGCTCCCGCGGGTCCCACGCCGCGATCCGTGCGGCGATTCGCCCGCCGGGCTCGAGCTCGAGCATGGGATCCGGCCCGAGCCGCAGCGTGCCGCTGGCGATCGTGATCTCCGCCGGGCCGACCTCCGCCGCACGGTGCGGCGTGAGCCGGAAGCGCCCCGCCAGCCGCGCCGTTCCCTCGAACCGATACGACCCGATCCGGATCTCGAAGACGCGCCCGACGGAGATCGCGTCCACGCGCACGGTCCAGGGCGAGCCGGAGGCGCCGCGCTGCTCTGGGCGCGGGATTATGGTCGTCGGCTCCGCGCGAAACGAGAGGCCGCTTCCGGAGAGCGCCGTGACGTGGAATCGGCGGGCGGCAAGCTCGAGGACGGAATACGTGAGCCGCGCTTCCTCGAGGCGGAGGCTCCATGCGACGCTGCCGTCATTGCCGTAGAGACGGAAGCCGCGCACCCGCACGCGCCCGGGGATCAGGGAGGTCGCCTCGTCCCAGTCCATGGCGCTCATCTCCGGCTGGGTGTTCAAGAGGCGTTTCAGCGTTCCGGCGGCGAGCAATCGCCGCGCCGCCGCCGCGTGCAGCAGGAACGCGGCCGGCAGGGCGACGAGAATCGCTGCGAGGAGGGCTCGTTTCCCTCGGCGCCGGCTCGTCCGCGGCGGCGTTCGGACGTTCGAGGCCATCGGAGGCGTCTCCGCAAGAGGCGCGCCAACGCAGGAGCCGGGCTCACGGTATCCTTCGCCCCTCGAGGAGGAGAAGATCGATGAAGAAGCGTGCTCTGGCGATCGGGTTGCTCTCGGCGGCCGTCGCGGTCGCCGCGGTCCGGGCGAGAGCGGACCAGTCCGCCGCGCCTACGGGATTTCGGGCCGACGTCATCGGCAACATGGACTACGCGGCCAACGAGCTGACGAAGCTCGCCGAGGCCGTGCCGGCGGAGAAGTACTCCTGGCGGCCCGCTCCCGGCGTGCGTTCCATCTCCGAGGTCTACATGCACGTGGGCCTCGCCGACTACTTCCTCTGCTCCTTCCTCGGAGCCAAGGCGCCCGAGGGCATCTCGCGCGAAATGGAGACGAAGGTCACCGACAAGGCGCAGGTCATCGCCGAGCTCAAGAAGGGAATCGCGTACGCGCGGTCGGTCATCGAGAAAACGCCGGACTCCGACCTCGACACGATGGTCAAGTTCTTCGGCCGAGATCTCTCGAAGCGCGCGATGATCCTCGTTCTCATGGGGCACCTGCACGAGCACCTCGGACAGTCGATCGCCTACGCGCGCACCAACGGCGTCGTACCCCCGTGGTCCGAGGAGGCGCAGCCGGCCAAGAAGACCGGCGGCAAGTAGCGTTGGCGCCGAGCGATTCCGAATGTCCGCGGCGGCCTCGGGGCGCTGTACGATAGCGCCCCGATGACGTCCGGAACGGGAGAGCTGCCGCCCGAGATTTCGAGGCTCGTCGAGCAGCGGAAGCTCGACGAGCTCGAAACGCTCTTCACGAACCGGGCTGACGAGTCGCCGGGCGACCTGCCGTTCTTCTTCGCGCTTGCCGCGGCGGTCAAGAAGAAGGGCTCCGGCGGCAAGGCCGTCGCCTGGCTGAAGCTTCTGGCGGATGCCGAGGCCGCTGCGGGCGATCTCCCGAACCGCACGCGCGTGCTTCTCGAGATCGCGCGCATGTCGCCGACGGACGCGGCGGTCCGGTCGGATCTCGCGGCGACGCTGAAGCAGCGCTTCGGCGCCCACCCGGCCTACACCGCCGTGGCGGCGCAGTTCCCGGTCGACAAAGCGAGGGAACCGGCCGAAGTGGCCGGGAAGATCGAGCGGTGGCTCCGGTTCCGCGTCGGCGACATCTACGCGATGGCCGGGCGCGGCGCCGGGCGCATCGCCGAGATGAATCCGGCGCTCGACGTGATCCGCCTGGAAGTGGCCGGGACGAGAGTGCCGCTTTCGCTCGTGACGGCGGAGAAGAACCTGACGCTGCTGCCCGAGGGGCACTTCCTGCGGCGCAAGGTCGAGGCCCCGGCCTCGCTCCGCGCCCTGTCGGAATCCGACGCGTCCGAAACGGTTCGCCAGTTGCTCGCGAGCTTCGGCCGGAGTCTGACGGTCCTCGAGATCCGCGACCACCTCTCCGGGATCGTGGACGACGCGCGCTGGTCGGCGTTTTGGGCCGCCGCACGCAAGCACCCGCAGCTCGTCGTCTCCGGTGCCGGCAAGGCGGCGGCGGCGTCCTGGAGCGAGAGCGCCGGCGCGGCCGAGGACGCCGTGCGGTCGGAGTTCGAAAAGGCCGGCGCGCTGCAGAAAATCGAGATCGCGAAGAAGAATGCCCGGCGCGCCCGCGAGCTCGGACCGTTCTTCGCGGCCGGCCTCGCCGCGGAAGCGCGGAAGGCGCGGACCGCGCGCCCGGGGCTCGCCTGGGAGCTGTCGCAGGCCGCGGCGAAGCTCGCACCGGGCGAGCCCGAAGCGTTCCCGGCCGAGGAGCTCGTCTCCGCGAAGGATCCCGCGGCAATCCTCGACGACATTCGCGACCAAACGGCGCGACAGGCCGCTCTCGCCGCGATCCAGGGCGGGCGGGCCGACTGGGCCGACATCTTCGCGGCGCGGATTCCCGAGGAGGACGACGGCCGCGTGCTCGGGATGCTCTTCGAGGCGCTGGGAGACCGGTCGGCGGATCTTTCGCGCCGGATTCTCCGCTCGCCGAAGACGGCGCCCCGCGCGTTCATCTTCCTCGCCGAGCGGCTCCACGCCGAGGGCCGCGCCGAACAGCCCGCGTTGTTCTTCGCCCTCCTCGATGCCCTCCGGCAGAATGAGTTTTCCGTTCTCCGCGCGCGCGTCAAGGAGTTCTTCGATCCGGGGAACCTGGCGGTCGCGCTCGTGCGCGCGGCGCCGTCGGAGGGGGAGGCGCGGGACATGCTCCACGCGCTCGAGCGCGCCGGCGGCCTCGAGGATCATCGCCGCGCCGTCGTCAAGGAAGCCCTGCTGATGAAGTTCCCGGAGCTCCGGGCGCCGGCGCGCGAGTACCTCTACGCAACGCCCGAATCGGTGGCGGCGAGGCGCGAGGAGCTCGTGAAACTGAAGCAGGTCGAACTGCCGGCCAACGCCGCGCAGATGAAGGCCGCCAAGGAGCACGGCGACCTGTCGGAGAACTTCGAGTACCACGCCGCGCGCCAGCGGCACGAGTACCTCTCCGCGCGCATCGCGACGCTCGCCGACGAGCTCTCGCGCACGCGCATCCTGGACCCCGCGCAGGTGGACGCGTCCGAGGTTCGGGTCGGGACGCGTGTCGTCCTGCGCGCGCCGGGCGACGGGAAGGAGCGCGAAGTCACGATCCTGGGGCCGTGGGACTCGAAACCCGAGGACGCGATCTACTCGTATCAGAGCGAGTTCGCGCAGAGCCTGCTCGGCGCGAAGGCCGGCGAGCGCGTCCGGCTTCCCGAAGGCGAAGCCGAGGTCGTGCGCATCGCGCCCTGGAAGTAACCCGGGCCTAGCCTCCGCCCGCGCCGATCGCTGCCTCGATGCGCGCGCGGACGCGCGAGCCGAGGGCCCGGGCATCGTCCGCGGCGAGACCCGTCGTCGGGACCGCGGGCAGGACGCGCAGCGTCGCGGTTGCCGGGTGGAAAACGAGCGACCGCTTCGGCAGCGACGCCGCGGCGCCGGAGATGGCGAGCGGTACGACATCCACGCCGGCTTCGATCGCGAGACGAAACGCGCCGTCGCGGAACTCGCCGACCCTGCCGTCGGGGCTGCGGGTTCCCTCGGGAAAGAGGATCACCGAGACGCCGCCCTGGAGGATCCGATGCATCTTCGCCATCGCCTCGCGCGCGCTGTTCTTGTCGCCGCGCACGATCGGCACGTCGCCACCCACGCGGAGCTGCCAGCCCAGGAGCGGGATCGAGAAGATCGACTTCTTCGAGAGCCACTTCATCTCCCACGGCAGGCGCACGACGAGGAAGACGTCCGTGTACGAACTGTGGTTGGCGACGAAGACGTGCGCGCGGCCGCGATCGACGGTCTCCGCGCCTTCGATCCGGAAGGTCCAGAAGGGCGTGATGGTTCCGGCGAGCACCGCGGAGAGATGGAAGAAGCGGCCGACGATCCGGCGGCCGCGGTCGAACGGAAACGTCAACAGCCGGAGAACGAGGACGAGGGGCGTCCAGAGGATCACGATCAGGACATAGCTCGACCACACGAGGGCCGAGACGGGAACGGCGATCCAGCGGGAACGGAGCACGAAACTAAATTCTAGATGTACGCGCGCCGCGCCGCCTCTCCGGGCGCTTGACGGCCGGCGTAAGATGCGGTTCGTGCTTCGCGTCGCGATCCGGCGTTCTGTCGGCGCGTATCTCGCCGCATTCTTTCTCGCGGTCGCGGCGGCGCCCCACCATCACCTCAACGGCGTCGAAGACCTCCTGCTCGACCAGCGCAGCGATTCGGGCATCCTTGTGCTGGCCGACGGGACGCCGGACAGTCCCGGGCCCGCGTTCGATCCCGCGCGTTTCCATCGGGACGTGCCGTGCCTCGCGTGCTTCTCCGGCGATTTCGTCGCGGCTCCCGCTCCCGCGGTCGCCTTCGTCGCGGTCCTGTCGCCTCTTCCGAACCGCGGGACGCTGCCCGCGGTGGCCGTTCCCGAGCCCGATTTCACCGAGACCTCCTCCCGGGCCCCTCCCCGCATCGCCTGACGGCTTGGGTCGCGGGCGCTGGCGCGGAGGCGCCGACTGGCGAGAGGGGGAAGTGCTTGAGGTCCGTCCGGTTCAGGCGAAGACTGTTGGCGGGCACCGCGCTGCTCTTTTCGGCGGGCCACGCGGCGGCGCAGACGGCCGAGCCTTCGCTGCCCTGGCGCCTCACGATCTACGGGGTCTGGTACTCCGGCACGACGCCTTATCGCGTCGAGGGCGCCGTGTCCGGGGACGTCCATTTCGAGTCCGCCGGGGGCTGGGGCGCTCGGATGTCGCACGAGGTGCTCCCCTGGTTCGACTTCGGCGTCGGCTGGAACCGCGTGGTTGCGGCCGTCCGGCTCGCGGGGTCCGATTCGCCGGCGCTCGGGAGCCGGCAGATCAATACGATCGAGGGAGGCGGCGACTTCCACTGGATCCGCGGGCCCCTCCGCCTGTCGCTCATGACCGGGATCGGCGGGGCCAATACGGGATCGAAGGGCGGCATCAACCTGACGGCGAGCGTCGGCGCCGGTCTTTCGGTCGCTCTGGAGCGGCATGTCGCCTTGCGTGTCGAGGAGCGGTGGCGCGCGACGTACGGCAATCTCGGGCCGAACGATCTTTATGCGTATTGCGACGCGAGCGGCTGCTACGCGTATCGCCGCAAGTTCTACGAGAACACCGAGGCGCTCGGCGGACTGACGCTTTTCTTCTGACCCGGACCGGGCGCGCCGCTATTCCTCGAGCCGCGACGCCATCTGCGCGACGGCCCGCCAGCGCCCGTCGCGGCGCGCGAAGACGCGGATGTAGCGGACGCGATTGGGCACGTCGCGGTCGCCTTCCTTGCGCAGGCCCTTCGTCCTGGCGGTCACGACGGCCGTGTCGCCGAAAACGCGGCCCTCGACGTCGAAGATCTCGAGCTTGGTGTAGTGCCGCGCGCCGGAGCGGTAGGACTCCATGATGTCTTTCTTCGGCGTCGTCTTTCCCGACGCCTCGAACGCGACATAGTCGTCGGCCACGATGCGGTCGTAGGTCGCGAGGTCTCCCGATCCGATGGCGGACACGAGCTCGCGCTCGAGCGCCTCGACCTCGCGGGGGCCGTCCGCCGGAGTGTCGATCGCCGCGGCGCCGAGAACGAAGAACGCGCCGAGTCCCACGGCCGAGCGAAGGAATCTCATGCGCGCTCCTCTTTCTAGTGGCAGCGTCCGCTGCCGGAGTCGTGGAAGGATCCGCCCGCGACGGGGAGGAACTCCCAGTCGTACGAATCGGGGTGAAGTGTCAGCTTCAGCACGCCGAACGTGTCCGCGTTGTGCGCTTCGCTCGCCGGGTGCAGGCTCTTGTCGAACTTGTAGTGCGACTTTCCTCCAGTACCGACGATGAACGAGCGGATTCCATGGTCGGCGTCCGGCCGGCCCGCGGCATCGAGCGGCGCGAACCGCTCGTAGACGTGATCGTGCCCGGCGAGCACGACGTCGACGCCGCCCTCCGCGAGGATCTTCCAGAGATCGTCCATCCACGTGATGTCGCCGTGCGAGGCGGAAGAGAAGCGGGGGTGGTGGTACATCGCGACGGTGCAAAGCGCGGGATGCGACGCGAGCTCCTGCCGCAGCCACGCCGCCTCGGCCGACGCCGCGGCGCAGCCGCCGATCTCCTTGCAGTTGCTGTTCAGGACGATGACGTGCCACGCGCCGAGGTCGTATCCGTAATACCCACGCGCGGGATCGCCGGCGGCAGGGCCGAAATACTGGAAGTATCCGCGGGCGCCCTTCGTGCGGTAGTCGTGGTTTCCGAGCGCCGGCCGCGTGCGGCTGCGGAATCGTCCCCAGCTCGGCTCGTAGCATTGAGCGAACTGTTCGATCGAGCCCGACTCGTAGACGTTGTCGCCGAGGGTGAAGACGGTCCCGGGGATCTTGTCGATCAGCGCCGCCGTCTTGATGGAGCCGACCCGGTCCGTGCAATCGACGATGTCTCCGGCGCCGACGAGCACCGGGTCGGATGGAACTGCGGCCGGCGTCGGCTCGGGCGAGGCCGCGAGGAGAGAGAGCACCGCCGCTAGAGCGAGCATCGCGCGGGATTATCTCGCGGACCGCGGCGGCGTCAGACGAAAATCTCGTCCACGTAGCACCAGCGCCAGTCCTCGCCGGGCTCGAAGGACCGGACGATCGGGTGCTTGGTCGCGTGGAAGTGCGCGGTCGCGTGGCGGTTCGGCGACGAATCGCAGCAGCCGACATGGCCGCACGAGAGGCATTCGCGCAGGTGCACCCACCATCCGCCGATCTTGAGGCAGTCCTCGCAGCCCTTCGTCGTCGACGGCTTCACGTCGTGAATCGCGCTCAGGTGCTTGCAGCTCTTCTCCATCGGGTCATCTCCTCACACCCAGACCTCGGCGTGCGTGCGGACGAAGTCGTCGAAGTTGCCGGGCTTGCGGCCGAGGACTTTCTGGACGTCGGGCGTCACAGGCGCGCCCGCGCCGCTGCGATAGTAGACGTTCAGATCCACGAGCGCGTCGGCATACGCCGCGGGCGTGCCGTGGTCGATCTGGATCTTCCGATACTCCGCGTCGGGCAAATCGACGTACCGGACGGGCTTCCCGATGGCCTGCGAGATGCGCGCCGCCATCTCGGGCTGCGAAAGCGCCTCGGGGCCGGAGAGGCGGTACGCGCGCCTCTCGTGGCCGATCTGGGTCAGCGCGCGGGCGGCGACGGCGCCGACGTCGCGCGCGTCCACGATGCTCCAGCGCGAGTCGCCGGTCGAATCGGCGATGACGCCGCGGTCGCGGATCGCGGCGGCCTTGTAGGTCGTGAAGTTCTGCATGAAGCCGTTCGGCCGGAGAAACGTCCACGCGAGGCCGGAGCGCTCGATCTCCCGCTCGACGGCGCGGTGGGCCCGGCCGATCGTGAACGCGTCCTCGTCCGCTCCCCATACGGAGAGCTTCACGAGACGCCGCACGCCGGCCTTCTTCGCGGCCTCGACCGCCGCGATCTCGCGGTCCGTCCCGCCGGATGTGAGAAGAAACATCCTCTCGACGCCCGCGAGCGCGGGCCCGAAGGTCTCGGGCCGGTCGAAGTCGAAGAGCACGCCGCCGCCTCCGCCGGGCTTCCGCGAGCCCACGCGAAATGGCGCGCCGAGCCGCCCGAGCTCCGCGACGAGCTCCCGGCCGATCTTTCCGGTCGATCCGGTCACGAGGATCATGGGCGCCTGATGGTATATGCACGGCGCCCGGAGGACGATTCGGATGGTTTCATGCTGACGCGGGAGCGGGTGGAGGCGGCGGCGCGGTTCCTCGACGGCCGGATCCGCCGGACGCCGGTCGAGGCATCGCCGAAGCTCTCGGAGCGCCTGGGGGTTCCGGTCTGGCTCAAGCTCGAATGCCTCCAGGTCACGGGCTCCTTCAAGGTGCGGGGCGCCTTCGTCCGCATGACGGAGCTGTCCGAGCCGGAGCGACGGCGCGGCATCGTCACGTGCTCGGCCGGCAACCACGGCAAGGGCATCGCCTACGTGGGCCGCGAGTTCGGGATCGCGACGACGATCTACGTGCCGGCAACGGTCGACGAGGCCAAGTACCGCGGCATGCTCGCGCTCGGGGCGCAGGTCGTGCGCGCGGACTTGCCGGGCTACGACGACACCGAGCAACTCGCGCGGAGCGAGGCGGCCGCGTCCGGCCGCGTCTTCATCTCCGCTTTCGATGATTGGGCGATCATGGCGGGCAACGGAGGGACGCTCGCGCTCGAGACGCTCGCGCAGGCGCCGGACGCGCGCACGTTCGTTCTGCCGGTCGGGGGAGGCGGCCTCGCGGGAGGATTCGCCTGGGTGGTGAAGGAGGCGCTCCCCGGCGCCCGCATCGTGGGATGCCAGCACGCGCTCTCGCCCGCATTGAAGCTCTCGCTCGAGCGGGGCGAAGCCGTGACGGCACTGCCGCCGATCGAGACGCTTGCCGCGGGGGTCGAGGGCGGTATCGGCGTCTCGAACTTCGAGGTCCTCCGCACGCGCGTGGACGAGGTGGCGCTGCTTTCCGAGGAGCAGATCCTCGAGGGCGTGCGCTGGATGCTGGCGGAGCATCAGTACCTCGTCGAGCCGTCCGCGGCGGTGACCGTGGCGGCGGCGCTCGCGGGCAAGGTCGGCCGCACCACCGGGCCGGCGGTGTTCGTGATCTCGGGCCGCAACGTCTCCCGCGACTCCGTGCGGCGGATCCTCTGCGCATGAGAGTCGTCTCGCTCGCCGAGATCCGGCGCGCGGTCTCCTACGGGGAGCTCCTCGACGCGATGCGCGAGGCCGTGATCGCGCAGTCGCGCGGCGAGTGCGATACGCCCATGCCGATGCACCTGTCGGTCGGCGGCCGCGACGCCGAGGTGCACATCAAATCCTCCTGGCGACGCGGCGGGCCGTTCTGGGCGGTCAAGGCCGCGGGCTCCTACCCGGGACGTCTCGCTCGCGGGCTGCCGGTGGGGAACGGATTCGTTCTGCTCACCGCGGTCGAGACCGGCGATCCCGTCGCGCTCTTCCTGGACGAGGGTTGGATGACGGACGTCCGGACGGCGGCCGTCGCCGCGATGGCGACGCGCGCGCTGTCGCGCCGCGACACGGTCCTCGGAATCCTCGGCACCGGAGCGCAGGCGCGCCTCGAGGCGGCGCTGCACGCCGAGGTCCTCCCGCTCGAGCGCGTGGTGCTGTGGGGGAGATCGCGCGAGCGGGCCGAGGCCTGCCGGTCCGAGATCGCCGCCGGTCTGCCGTCCGTGGCGGTGCGCGTCGCCGGTTCGCCGGCCGCCGTGGCGCGCGAGGCGCGGGTCGTCGTGACGGCGACGGCTTCGCGCGCGCCGCTTCTCGCCGAGGCGGACATCCGGCCGGGCACGCTCCTCCTCGCCGTCGGCTCCGACTCGCCCGGCAAGCAGGAGCTCGACCCGGCGATCCTGCGCCGCGCCGGGCTCCTGCTCGTCGACTCGATTGCCCAGTGCGAGCGGCTGGGCGAGCTCCAGCACGCGCGGGATCAGAAGGGCCGGGCCGTCGAGCTCGGCGCGTTTTGCGCCGCGCCGTCGCGCGCCGAGACCGATGCCGTCGTCGCGTGCGACTTCACCGGTCTCGGCGTCGAGGACCTCGCGATCGCCGAGCTCGCGTACCGCCGCCTGCCGTCGCCGTCCGACGTCAGGGGTTGACGACGACCATCCCCGTCATCATCGAACCGTGGATGGTGCAGAAGTAGGGGAACGAGCCCGCCGAAGTGAACGTGCGGCTGAAGCTCCCTCCCGACATCGCTCCGGAATTCCAGAGTCCGTCGCCGCTGCAGCAGTTGCCCGACGTCGTCGAGTGAAAGCCGCTGGCCCAGGTCCAGGTCACGGTGGCTCCCATGGGAATCGTCGTCGTGGACGTGCCGCTGTGCGCGTCGCGGAAGACATTGCCGCCGCCGGCTCCGACGCTCACGCTGTACGGCCCGGATGCGGGCGTGGGCGTCGGGGCGGGCATCGGCGTCGAGGTCGGCGCGGGCGGCGACGTCGTTCCGGGCCGCGGCGTCGCCGTCGGAACGAGTGGCTCGGTCGGCGATGAGTTCTTGCTGCACGAAAGCGCGGCGGAGAGAGCCGTTGCGGACAGAGCGGCCGCGAGAAGAAGGAAACGGGGAGACCTCATGGGGCACCTCCGGGAAGGATGTGATCGGCGCGCGGGCGCGCACCGGGCCGCCGGTTGTCGACGGCCGAAGACAGGCTAGCAATCGTCGCACGGCCGCGGCGCGAATTTAGAGCGCGCTTAGGCGCGCGGCGACTGAGTTTCTCTTGAGACTCGCGCTCGCGCGGTCGCGCGAAACTTCAGCGCGTCTCGATTCCCGGCGCGACCTCGACCTTGAGCGGCTGCTTCGACTTCGTCTTGCCGTGCTTCAACGTCACCGTGTAGTCGCCGGGCCGCACGAAGAGCGCGCCTTCGCCGCCGTACTCGTTCAGCAGTTCCTTCGAGGGCTTGAGATCCCAAACGGCGCGCTGGAAGCCGGGCGTGCCCGCCACCTTCCACTTCGCGACCGGCTGCTCGAGCGCATTCTGGATCTCGATCTCGACCTCGTCGCCCGTGTATTCCGGGATCCAGAACGTCAGGAGCGCGCCTTCCTTCGGGTTGTCGCCGCGGTAGACGGCCGCGCCGTCCCAGTCCGCGAATCCTTGGAGCGTCGCGACCGCGCGTGCCGGCCGCGGCGCGAAGAGGTGCGCCTCGCCGCCGCGCATGATCTCGGGCGTCGCCTCCTCGAGCGCGGCGATGTCGTCCACGATGTAGAGGCTGCGGCCATGCGTTGCGACCACGAGGTCCCGGGCATCCGGGTGAATCGCGATGTCGTCGACGGCCACCGTCGGCAGCTCGCCGAACTTCGACCAGTGCGCGCCACGGTCGAGGCTCGCGAAGAGCCCGAACTCCGTACCGGCGAAGAGCAGGTCGGCGTTCTTCGGGTCCTCGCGCACGACCTTGACGGGACCATCCGCCGGAAGATCGGCCGCGATGCTCTGCCACGTGCGGCCCAGGTCCGCCGTGCGGTACGCGAGCGGCGCGATCTTGCCGGAGCGATGCGTCTCGACAGCGAGGTAGGCCACCTTCGCGTCGTGCGGAGAGGCCTCGATCCGTCCCATCCAGAGCCCGCGCGCCTCGGCCGGAAGGTTCGCCGTGAGGTCCGTCCAGTGCGCCCCTTCGTCCGTCGTGAGCCAGACCTTGCCGTCGTCCGTGCCGGCCCAGATCTGGCCCTTCGCGAGCGGCGACTCGGCGAGCGTATACACGACGCCGTAGATCTCGGCGCCGCTGCCCGTCGCGTTCGTGCGGGCCGGGTCCTGCGTCGAGAGATCCCCGCTGATCGCGGTCCACTTCTCGCCGCGGTCGGAAAGGCGGAAGACGCGGTTGCCGCCGAGATAGAGCACACCCTTCTCGTGCCGGCTGCCGATCAGCGGAGAGTTCCAATGGAAGCGGAAGGCCGGCTGGCCCTCGGGGGGAGTCGGTCGGAGCCGCTTGATGAAGCCGCTCGCGAGGTCGATGCGGAAGAGCGATCCCGTCTGAGACTCGGAGTAGAGGACGTTCGAGTCGTCCGGATCGAAGACGCAGGAGAACCCGTCGCCGCCGCCGAGCGAAGTCCAGTCGCTGTTGCGGATGCCCTCTTTCGTGGAGGTCCGCGAGGGACCGAGCCAGTTCAGATTGTCCTGGAGGCCGCCGCAGATCCGATACGGCGTGCTCCCGTCGAGGCTGATCCGGTAGAACTCGCCGGCGGCGAACCGGTTCAGGTGCTCCCAGCTCTTGCCGCCGTCGAAGCTCTGGTACGCGCCGCCGTCCGTGCCGAGCAGCAGGCGTTTGGGCCGGCGCGGATCGATCGCGAGCGCGTGGAGATCGGGATGCACCTTCTCGCCGCGGTCTTCGCGGAAGGATTTGCCCCCATCCTCCGAGACGTGCAGCGCAAAGCCGAGGACGTAGACGCGGTCGGCGTTCTCGGGATCGACCCGGATCTGCGAGAAATAGAAGGGGCGCGGATCGAGGCGGCTCGTCCGCGTCCAGGATGTGCCGCCGTCGTCGGAGCGGAAGACGCCGCCGCTCTTGCTGCGCACGTCGTTGATGTCGCTCGTGCCCGCCTCGTCGGACTGGACAACGGCATAGACCGTCTTCGGGTTCTTCGCCGACACCGCGAGTCCGATCCGCGCGGTCTGCGCGGGCAGTCCCGTCGAGAGCTTCGTCCACGTCGCGCCGCCGTCGTTCGAGCGGAAGATGCCGCCGAGATCCTTGCCGTCGGACGCCGCGGGCCCGGAAGTGAAGGACCAGGGCTTGCGCTGCCGGGCGTAGAGCGCCGCGTAGATCGTGTTCGGGTCCGACGGATCGAGGGCCACGTCGCCGCAGCCGACGCGGTCGCCGTACGGCGCCGCCGCCTGGAGGGCGGCCTTCCAAGTCTTGCCGCCGTCGCGCGTGACGTACAGGCCCCGCTCCCCGCCTGTCGTCCAGAGGTTCCCAAGCGCCGCGACCCAGGCCGTCTTCGCGTCCTTCGGATCGACGACGATGCGCGCGATGGCCTTGGAGTCCTTGAGGCCGACGTTCGACCAGGTTTCGCCGCCGTCCGTCGAGAGATAGACGCCGTCTCCCCAGCCGGAGCTGTTGCGGTCGTTGCCCTCGCCGGTGCCGACCCAGATCGTCTTCGCGTCCGACGGCGCGACGGCGACCGCGCCGATCGATGCGACGGGCTGCTTGTCGAAGATCGCCTGATACGTGCCGCCGTTGTTCGAGGTCTTGGCGACGCCGCCGGTCGCGTAGCCGATGTAGAAGACGAAGGGGTTCTCCGGGTCCAAGGCGATGTCCGAGACGCGGCCTCCCATGACGGCCGGTCCGATCGCGCGCGCTTTGAAGGCCTTGAGGCGCGACGGCTCGAGGCGCGGCGCGCCGGGGGCGGCGGGAGCGGGAGCCGGTTTGGGCTTCTCGGCGGCCGCAAGCGCGACCGAAGCGCAGAGCAGGACCGCGAGCGTTCCGGACAGTGTTTTCACGTCTTCCTCCGTCGTGCGATCGCGCGGGAGGATATCAGCGGGTCGAAGGCCGTTCGAACGCGAGCCCTAGGGTCCGTACAGCTTCAGGTCGAACGTGTTGACGAGGAACTTCGCCATGGCGTCGCGCGTGACCGGATCGGCGGGGCAGTAAGCCGTCGCCGAGCAGCCGCCGACGAAACCTCGCGCCCAGAGGTAGTGCACGAACTTGCAGAACGGGTCGCTGAAGGGGACGTCGGTGAAGTGCGTGTTGGGCACGACCTTGTTGCACGAATACATGAGGCCGGTCACGGGATCGGGCCCATAGGACTCCGGAATGAAGCCGCCGCCGTTGGGCGCGACGTAAGACTTTGCGAGGAAGGCGGCCATAGCGTCACGGTTCACGAGGTCGGTCGGGCAAAACTGCGTCGCGGAGCACCCCAGCGTGACGTTTTGCGCTGCGATGTAGTGGATGTGCTTGCAGGCTGGATCGGACGGCGAGACGTCCGTGAACACGGATTCGCCCGAAAGGCCGCCGTTGCACCGGTAGTCGTGTCCGTTGACCTGGCCGGTCACGGGAACGTTGGCGCCGCCGCCTGCGATGACCTTCGCGAGGAAGATCGCCATCTGGTCGCGAGGGACTGCCGTGCCGGGGCAGTACGTCGTCGTCGTGCAACCGGAAGTGATGCCGTTGTGGAGAATCGTCTCGATCTTTTTGTAGAACGTCTGCGAGCGCGGGACGTCCGTGAAGCTGTTGCCGACGTGGAGCGTCCACGTCTTGGCATCGCCGTTCGAGAGCGTCTCGTGAAACGTGGCGTCCCAGTGGGACGCCGGGCGCGTCGAACCGACTCCGAAGCTGTAGCAGTTCACGGTCGACGCGCAGTTGACCGTCGCGCCCGCTCCCACCGTGGCGTAGGCGGCGCTCGTGTCCGGAGCGGAGTAGGTCGCTCCGGCCGGTCCGGTGAAAGACGTCGCGGTCCCGGTCTCGGTCAGAGGGATTCCATAGATGTTCTTCCAGAAGGGTGCGACGACGACGGTCTCGCCCGGCTCGAGAATCTGATCTCCGTCCGATGTGGCGCTCGCATCCGGATCCACCACCAGGTTGACCGGGACGAGGCCGATCGGTGCCGTGGTCGCCGAGAGATCCGGAGTCAGTCGGGCGACGAGCGCGTCTCCCACGTAGGGGAAGCTGATTCCTCCGGGAGCCGGCTGTGCCGCGCCGGCCGTGCCCGCCATCGTTGGCGAAAAAGTTCTCGCCGCGATGAGCACTTCGCGGGACACGGGATCGACGACCATCCCGGTCCCGGACTCGACACCCGGGCCGCCGACGTAGGTCGCGATCTCCAGAGCCGACAGATCGCGGGTCAGGCGGGCCACGAAGGCGTCGTCCACGTGGCTGACGGTCCGCATCGCCCCCGAGGTTCCGGGGAAGTCGTAGGAGTTCGTCGAGCCGGAGACGAAGATGTCGCTTGACGCGAAGCGCGCGTCCTGGAGCGCCACGGCGATGGCGCCTTCGCCCGCGCCGCCGCCGAGGTAGGTCGCCGAGAAATAGCTCGTGAGATCGGGATCGAGGGCCGCGACGAAAGCGTCGGACGGTCCCCGCAGCGCCGTCTGCGCCCCGCCCGAGACATGGGGAAGGTCCGGCGAGCTCGTACCGCCCGCCACGATCAGGCTCCCTGTGGGATGCAGGAGCAGGCTCGTCAGGTAGTCGGTGCCGCTGCCGCCGACATAGGTGGCGCGAACGAGGGTCGCGAGCGTCTTGTCGAAGCGCGCGACGAAGCCGTCCTGGCCTCCGCCCGACCCGGCCTGGGCCGCGCCGGTGCTTCCGGACAGGTTGGCCGACTGGGTGAACCCGACCACGATGACGTCTTTCGTCGAGGGCTCGACGAGGAGGTGGGCCGCCGCGTCGGAGCCGCTTCCGCCGAAGTACGTGGCCGCGACGAGGGTCGTCAGGTCGCTCGAGAAGCGCGCGACGAAAGCGTCGTAGCCGCCGCCTGAGCTCGGCTGCGCCTTGTTGGTCGTTCCGGGCAGGTCGTTCGACCCTGTGTCGCCACAGATCAGGATGTCTCCGGTCGAGACGTCGACCGCGATTCCTCCCTCCGGGTATCCTGCTTCGCCCGCGCTGCCGCCGAAATAGGTCGACTGGAAGAGGGTGGTGAGGTCGGCGCTCAACCGGGCGACGTAGTAGTCGCCGTTTCCGCCGTAGCCTCGGGCGCCGCCGGCGGCGCCGGGGAGGTCCGCGGAAACCGTGACCCCCAGGACGACGACCTCGCCGGTCGAGGGGTGCACGAGAATGTCGAGCGCGTAGTCGTTGCCGCTGCCGCCGAGATAGGTCACCTGCGATAGCGTCTCGAGGTCGCCGGAGAGCCGCGCGATGAACGAATCGACGGACCCGCCGCCCTTGGACGTCTGCGCGCCGCCGGTCGTGCCCGGGAAATCCGTCGAGCCGGTGACGCCGACGACGAGAACGTCGCCGCTGTTAAAGTTGACGGCGATCCCGTTCGGCGTGTCGTCGGCGCTCCCGCCCAGGTACGTCGCGCGAACCATCGGATCGATGACCGTCGCGCGGCGCGGGTCGTGGGGCCCGAGGCGGAAGCCGTAGCGGTTCCCGTGCGCCCGGTAGGAGACCGCCACGGGGATCCGGCGGCCCCGGCCGTCCTCCTGATACGCGACGGGCGGCGTGAGCGTCACATCGCCGAGGCCGGTCCGGGCCGACAGGCTCGCGTCCGGGTTGACCGTGAGCGAGGTCGCGCCCGCGATCTGCACCGAGACCTCTTTCTCCGACGCGCCGGGCGCGATCCGGAAGACGCGCTCGACTGCTCCCGCCGTCGTGTCGAGGGACACCTCGATACCGGGCCACACGTTCCCCAGCTCGACGGAGCCGTAGGTCTTTTCGTCGCGGCTCCACTTCGAGGAGTCGTCGCCGAGAAACCGGCTGATTTTCGTCGGCGTTTGGCTGCCCGCCAGCGGATGGGCGTGCCCTCCGACGAAGGATTCGGTCAGCGTCCAGCCCGAAGAGCCTTGCTGCGCGATCGGCGGACGCAACGAATGCACGATGCGCCCGTCGCGCGTCACGAACACGGTCTCGCCGGGCGTCGCCGCCGAGAAAGCGACTCGGCGATCGAACTGACCATAGTTCGCCGCGAACGGGATCGCGAGGGCGCGCGGAGCCGCTGCCGCTCGCGGGTCGGAGACCGAGGCGGCCGCGGTGGAAAAGGGAAGGGAGGCGACCAGGGTGGCGAGCAGGAAGCGACCGCGGCGCCGGGGCAGGCTCCAGGCGTGCATGGCGACCTCCGTTTGGAGGCCTATAGGTTAGCCGAAGCCGCCGCGCACGTTGGTGCGCCGGCCATGGCCCGTTCGGCGGAGGCGGTCCGCCGGGCCGGCTGATCCCGCATAATGCGCACTCCATGAACGGAGTTTCGTCCCCCGGCGGAGCGTCCCAGCGCGAGCGGGCCGAGGCCCTTCAGGAGGCCCTCGCCGAGCGGATTCTCGTGCTCGACGGGGCGACCGGCACCTGGATCCAGGGCCAGAACCTGACCGCCGCGGACTTTGGCGGCGAGGCGCTCGAGGGCTGCAACGAGAACCTGGTCTTCACGCGGCCCGACGTGGTGCGCCGGATGCACGAGGAGTACCTCGCCGCCGGGGCGGATCTGATCGAGACCGACACCTTCGGCTCGACGCCGCTCGTGCTCGCGGAGTACGGGCTCGCGGATCGCGCGATCGAGCAGAACGCCGCGGCGGCCCGCATCGCGCGCGAGGCGGCGGCGAAGTTCTCGACGCCGTCGCGGCCGCGCTTCGTCGTCGGCTCGATGGGCCCGACGACGAAAGCGATCACGGTCACCGGCGGGGCGACGTTCGAGGAGATGATCGCGCACTATCGCGCGCAGGCCATCGGCCTCGTCTCGGGGGGCGCGGACCTCCTGATCCTCGAGACCGTTCAGGACACGCGCAACTTGAAGGCGGGCCTGATCGGCGCCGAGCAGGCGTTCGCCGAGGTGGGCTGGCGGATTCCGGTCTCCGTCTCGGTCACGATCGAGCCCATGGGCACCATGCTCGCCGGCCAGGCGGTGGACGCCGTCTGGGCCGCGGTCGCGCATGCGCCGCTGCTCTCGATCGGGCTGAACTGCGCCACCGGACCGGAATTCATGACGGATCACCTCCGGACGCTCTCGGGGCTCGCCAAGACGCCGATCTCCTGTTACCCGAACGCCGGACTGCCGGACGTGGACGGCAAGTACCCCGAGACGCCGGAGAAGCTCGTCCGGCAGCTCGCGCGCTTCCTGGAGGAGTGCTGGCTCAACATCGTCGGCGGCTGCTGCGGAACGACGCCGGCGCACATCGCGAAGATCGCCGCGGCGGCCGAGGGAAAGAGGCCGCGGCGCCCCGCGATCCACGACCGGGTCTTCCTTTCGGGGATCGAGGCGCTCGAGATCACCGAGGAGAACCGTCCCGTGCTCGTCGGCGAGCGCACCAACGTCCTCGGCAGCCGGAAATTCAAGCGTCTCGTCGCCGAAGGGCAGTTCGACGCCGCCGCCGAGGTCGCGCGGGCGCAGGTCAAGGGCGGCGCACAGGTCATCGACGTCTGCCTCCAGGATCCCGACCGGGACGAGACGGCCGACGCCGACGCGTTTCTCCACCGCGCAACGCGCATGGTCAAGGTGCCGCTGATGCTCGACTCGACCGACGCGCGCGTCCTCGAGCTCGGTCTCAAGTGGAGCCAGGGCAAGTCGATTCTCAATTCGATCAACCTGGAGGACGGCGAAGAGCGCTTCGCCTCGGTCGTGCCGCTCGCGCAGAGATACGGCGCCGCGTTGGTCGTCGGGACGATCGACGAGGATCCCGAGCACGGGATGGGCGTGACGCGGCAGCGCAAGCTCGAGATCGCGCGCCGCAGCTACACGCTCCTGACCGAGAAGTACGGCGTCGCGCCGGAGGACATCTTCTTCGACCCGCTCGTCTTCCCGTGCGGCACCGGCGACGCGAAGTACGTCGGCAGCGCCGTCGAGACGATCGAGGGGATCCGGACGATCAAGGCCGAGTTCCCGCGGACGCGCACGATCCTCGGAATCTCCAACGTGTCGTTCGGTCTGCCCGAGGCCGGCCGCGAGGTCCTGAACTCCGTGTTCCTCTACCACGCGACGAAGGCGGGCCTCGACCTCGCGATCGTCAACACCGAGAAGATCGTGCGCTACCCGTCGATCCTCGAGGAGGAGCGGCGCCTGTCCGAGGATCTGATCTGGAATCGCGGCGAGGATCCGGTCGCCGCGTTCGCGGCGTACTTCAAGGCGAAGGGCGCCGCGCCGAAGGCGAAGCCGGAGCGCGCGGGCACGCCACTCGAGCGGCTGCCGCGTTACATCCTCGAAGGCTCCAAGGAAGGTCTCGTCGAAGATCTGGAGGCCGTCCGGCAGTCGGGAAGAGCGCCGCTCGACATCATCAACGGCCCGCTGATGGACGGCATGAAGGAGGTCGGACGCCTCTTCAACGCCAACGAGCTCATCGTCGCCGAAGTCCTGCAGTCCGCGGAGGCGATGAAGGCGGCGGTGTCGCATCTCGAGCAGTTCATGGAGAAGGCGACCGACTCCCGCAAGGGCAAGGTGATGCTCGCGACCGTCAAGGGCGACGTGCACGACATCGGGAAGAATCTCGTGGAGATCATCCTGTCCAACAACGGCTACGAGGTCGTCAACCTCGGCATCAAGGTGCCGCCGGAGCGGCTCGTGGAGGCGTACGCGGAGCACCGTCCCGACCTGATCGGCCTCTCGGGCCTGCTCGTGAAGAGCGCGCAGCAGATGGTGACGACCGCCGAGGATCTGACCGCGCGCGGCGTCACGGCGCCGCTCCTCGTGGGCGGCGCGGCTTTGTCGCAGAAGTTCACCGACCACCGCATCGGGCCGGCGTACGGCGGCCTGGTCGTCTATGCGGTCGACGCGATGCGCGGCCTCGCGCTCGCGGACCGGATCCTCTCGAGCGAGTCGGAGCGGAGCGCGCTCGCGGCCGAGGCCCGCGCGCGGCGCGACCGCGACGGCGGTGCGAAGGCGGGGGACGCGGGGGCCGAGAGCCCGCTCGCCGCGCCGGCCGTGCGGAGCGAGGAGATCACGGCGGGGGAGCCCCTCGCGGCGCCCGACACGGCCGAGCACGTGCTGCCGCCGCTCGAACTGTCGGAGATCTGGGAGTACCTCAACCCGCACATGCTCTACGCGAAGCATCTGGGCCTGCGCGGGAGCTACTGGAAGCTGAAGGAGGCCCGTGACCCGCGGCTCGCCGAGCTCGAGGCCGTCGTCGAGAAGGTCAAGTCCTCCGGCGAAGTCCGGGCGCGCGCGATGTACCGCTACTTCGAGGCGTACTCGGAAGGCAATTCCATTCACGTGCTCGACGGCGGGAGGGAGGCCGCAGTCTTCCACTTCCCGCGCCAGGCGGCCGGGGAGCGACTGTGCCTCTCCGACTTCGTCGCGCCCCACGGACCGCGTCCCGACACGATCGCGCTCCTCATCACGACGGCAGGCGAGGGCGTGCGTGACCGGGCCGAGGAGCTGAAACAGAAGGGCGAGTACCTGCTCTGTCACTCCCTTCAGGCGCTCGCCGTCGAGACGGCCGAAGCCGCCGCCGAGTGGCTGCATCGGAAGCTGCGCGCCTGCTGGGGCTTTCCCGATTCGCCGTCGCTGTCGCTGACGGATCTCTTCCAGTCGCGCTACCAGGGCAAGCGATACAGCTTCGGCTATCCGGCGTGCCCGGAGCTCTCGGACCAGGCGAAGCTTTTCGCCCTCCTCGACGGCCGCAAGATCGGCGTCGAGCTGACCGAAGGCTTCATGATGGATCCGGAGGCCTCCGTCTCGGCCATCGTCGTCCACCATCCCCAGGCGCGCTACTTCGCGGTCTGAGCCCGCTCCCGGTCCGGCTTCTTCGCTCCCCGGGGCGACGCAAAGCGAGCCGCAACCATTTGCCGCGGACGGGGTTATGAGGGACGAGAGCCGTCGAAACCCCCGACGACGATTCGCCGTAGTAGTATAGCGAAATGCGAACGATTGACGGTCAAGACGCTGCAATTGTGACGATCCTTCAGGAAAACGCCAGAACTTCCAATGCCGAGATCGCCCGGCAGGTGGGGATGGCGCCGTCGGCGGTCTTCGAGCGCATCCGCAAGCTCGAGGAGCGAGGAGTCTTGAAGGGCTTCCACGCGCAGCTCGATCCGCATGCCGTCGGGCTGCCGCTGCTCGCCTTCGTCTTCGTCCGTTCGAACGAGCGCGCGGGCGGTGTCTCGACGGCCGAGAAGATCGCCAGGATCCCGGAGGTCCTCGAGGTGCACCACGTCGCGGGGGAGGACTGCTTCCTCGTCAAGCTGCGCGCCGCGGACCCCGAGGATCTCGGCCGGCTGCTGCGCGAGAAGGTCGGGACGATTCCCGCGGTGACGTCCACGCGCACGACGATCGTGCTCGAGACCGTCAAGGAGGAGAGCGCGCTGCCTCTCGAGTCCGGTGAAGAGAGCGCTCCGGAGATCCGCCGTGCCTGAGGATCGCGCGCTCCACGGGCGGGTCGTCCTCGCCTTCGCGGCGATCTACATCCTCTGGGGCTCGACGTACCTCGGCATCCGCTACGCCGTCGAGACGATCCCGCCGTTCCTCATGGCGGGAACGCGCCACCTCACGGCCGGACTGATCCTGTACGCCTGGACACGGCCGCACGGGAAGGCGCGCCCGAAGCCGCGCGAGTGGGCGCTCGCCGCAGCGATCGGCGCGATGATGCTGCTCGGCGGCAACGGGCTCGTGTCCTGGGCCGAACAGCGTGTCCCGTCGGGGTTGGCGGCGCTGATCGTCGCGTCGGTGCCTCTCTGGATGACGCTTCTCGAAGCGTTGCATCGACGCTCCGCGCCCCGCGCCCCGGTCATCGCGGGGCTCGTCCTCGGGCTCGCCTCCCTCGGATGGCTCCTCGCGCCGGGCCGTTCGGACGGCGCCGGGCGCGTGGACGCGCTCGGAGCGGGCGCCCTGCTCCTCGCCGCGCTCTCCTGGGCGATCGGCTCGCTCTCCTCGCGGGGCGTCAAGTTCTCGGTGCCGATCTTCCATGCGGTCGCCATGGAGATGATCGCGGGCGGCGCCCTGCTCTGGGGGCTCGGTCTCGCGACCGGCGAAGGCGCGCGCCTGCATCTCGCCGCCGTGTCCGCGCGCTCGATCCTCGCTCTCGGATATCTCGTCGTGTTCGGCTCGCTCGCGGGGTTCTCGGCGTACATGTGGCTTCTGGGCGTGACGACGCCGGCGCGCGTGTCGACCTATGCGTACGTCAACCCCATCGTGGCGGTGCTGATCGGGTGGGCCGTGGCCGGCGAGGCGCTGACGCTGCGCATCGGTCTCGCGGCGCTCGGCATCGTCGGCGCGGTCGCCGTGATCATCGGTTTCGGAGGAAGGCGAGAGAAAGTCGAAGTGGTGCGGGAGCTCGTCCCGGAGGCGGAGCCGGCCCGTGTCGCGGCGGGGAGGTCGTCATGATTGCGAGGATCTGGCGGGGAAACACGCGCGCGGACAAGGCGGACGAATACCTGGCCTACGTCGAGGAGACGGGGCTCAAGGAATACCGAAGCACGCCGGGCAATCTCGGCGCGCTCGTCCTGCGCCGCGGCCGGGACGACACGGCCGAGTTCCTGGTCGTGTCCTTCTGGGAGAGCTTCGAGGCGATCCGGCGTTTCGCCGGCGCGCATCCGGAGAACGCGGTCTACTATCCCGAGGATGACCGGTATCTTCTCGGGAAGGAGCCGCACGTGACGCATCACGAGGTGGGAGCGGGGTATCTGCCGGCCTTCGATCGGCGGGCGCCGGAGATCTCGCGGACGGCATGAGGTCTTCGCCTCAGGCGCGCGATCCGCGGATTCGACTGCTCCTCGGGCTGCTCGACGAGTCGTTCGAGCGCAGGGCGTGGCAGGGGCCGAACCTCCGCGGCGCACTGCGGGGCGTGCGGGCCGCCGAGGCCGCGTGGCGCGCGGCGCCGGGGACCCACAACATCTGGGAGCTCACGCTCCACATCGCCTACTGGGAGTACGCCGCCGCGCGGCAGTTGACCGGGCAGAAGCGCGGCTCCTTCCCCATCGCCGGCAGCAACTTCTTTCGCCGGCCCGTCTCGCCGACGGAGAAGGCGTGGCGCGCGGATCTCGCCGTCCTCGCGGACGCGCACCGGGGTCTCCGGGCGGCGATCGCCGCGTTCCCGCCGCGCGCTCTGGACCGGCGGCCTCGGGGAAGCAAGTACACGGCCGCGACGATTCTCTACGGCGTCGCGTCGCACAACGTCTACCACACGGCCCAGATCCAGCTCCTGAAGAGCTTGCGGAGCAAGAGCAGGCGTGGACGCTGAGACTCCTTTCGTCTGCCGGCTCGACGCCCTGACTCCCGCAGAGCGCGTGCGTCACGCGGAGCTCACCGCGCGGCTCGTGAGTTCCGCCCGCCGCGTGGAAGCGCTGCCGAACGGATGGGAGCTCTCCTTCGACGACGGGCCCGACGTGGGAAGCCGGCTGGTCGAGTGGATGGCGCGCGAGCGGCGCTGCTGCCCGTTCCTCGATTTCGACATCCACCTCGGCGAGAGCGGTGAGCCGGCCGTCCTGCGCCTGACGGGCACGCCGGGGGTCCGCGACTTCATCGCCGTGGAGCTCGGTCTGGAGCCGATCCGGCGGTGAGCGGGCGCCGGCGGATCGTCGATCTCTCGCACGAAATCACGCCGGGGATGGCGACGTACCCCGGCCTTCCGGGCCCCGCCGTGTCGGATTTTCTCTCGCGGGACGCCTCGCGCTCCCGTTACGCTCCCGGGACGACCTTCCAGATCGCGCGCGTCGACATGGTCGGCAACACCGGCACGTACGTCGACGCGCCGTTCCATCGCTTCGAAGATGGGGCCGACGTCGGTTCGCTGCCTCTCGAGAGGCTGGCGGACGTCGAAGGGCTCGTCGTGAACGCCTCGAATCGAAGCGGGCGCGGGATCGGGCCGAACGCCTTTTCGGGCGGCGCGCTGGAGGGCCGCGCCGTCCTCGTGCGCACGGACTGGAGCCGCAACTGGGGAACGCCCGCGTACTTCGATGGCCATCCGTTCCTGACGGGCGAGGCGGCCCGCGCTCTCGCCGCCGCGAAACCCGCGCTCGTCGGCATCGACTCGTTGAACATCGACGACACGTCGGGCGGCGAGCGGCCCGCGCACACGGCGCTCCTCGCCGCAGGAATCCCGATCCTCGAGCACCTCTGCCGTCTCGACGCGCTGCCGGCGTCGGGCTTCCGCCTGCACGCCTGCCCGGCGCCGTTTCGGAACGTGGGAAGCTTCCCCGTGCGCGCCTACGCCGTCGTGGCGGACGGCGCGCGCTGAAAGGGGGAGCCCGATGGGCCTGCTCGTCTTCGCGGTCGCTCTGACCGTCGGCTCGAACGTGCTCTACCACGTCTCGCAGAAGTCGATTCCCGGCGGCGCGCACCCTCTGATGTCTCTGACCGTCACGTACGTCGTGGCGCTCGTCCTGACGCTGGTCCTCTTCCCCTTCTACCCGGGCGGCGCGCCGACGTGGAAGTCGCTCCGCGGTCTCAACTGGGCGAGCGTGGCGGTCGGCATCGCGATCGTGGGCGTCGAGATGGGCGTGCTGCTGGCGTACCGGGCCGGCTGGCGGGTCAGCGTGGGCTCGACGATGGTGAATGCGGCGCTCGCCGTCCTGCTGATCCCGATCGGGATCCTCTATTTCGGCGAGCGGCTCACGGCGGGCAACGTGCTGGGCATCCTCCTCTGCGTCGGCGGTCTGCTGCTTCTTCTGTGAGATTCTCCGCGCGATGACGCGCGTCTGCCTGGCGGGTGCGACGGGATGGGTCGGTCGCGGGCTGATCCCGGCGATCGCCGCGGCGCCGGATCTCGAGCTCGCCGCCGCCGTCGCGCGGCGCGGCTCCGGGAACCCGCTCCCGGAGGCCCTCGGCACGGACGCCCCGGCGCTTCGCCTCTTCGGCACCGTCGCCGAGGCGCTGGACGCCGCCCCGTGCGACGTGCTCGTCGACTACACGAGCCCCGAGGCCGTGCGCGGACACGTGCTCGAGGCCGTGCGGCGAGGCGTGCACGCCGTGATCGGAACATCCGGCCTGACCGAGGAGGATTTCGCCGCGATCGATTCGGCGGCGCGGGAAAAAGGCGTCGGCGTGCTCGCCGCGGGCAACTTCGCCCTCACGGCCGTGCTGCTCGCGAAGTTCGCGGAGATCGCCGCGAAGCACGTGCCCTCGTGGGAGATCGTCGAGTACGCGCGGGCCACGAAGCCCGACGCGCCGAGCGGGACGGCACGTGAGCTCGCAGCGCGGCTCGCGCGGGTGGGGAAACCGCAGCGCGAAGTCCCGATCGAGCGGACGCACGGGATGCGCGAAGCGCGCGGGGCGCAGCTTCTCGACACGCCGATCCACTCGGTGCGTCTGCCGGGCTTTGTCTCGTCGATCGAAGTGATCTTCGGGCGGCCGGACGAGACGCTGACGATCCGACACGACTCCGGCTCCGGAGCCGCGCCCTACGTGGACGGGACGTTGCTGGCGGTGCGAAAGGTCGGGAGCTTCCAAGGGCTGCGGCGCGGGCTCGACGCCGTTCTCGACCTTTAGGAATCGGTTTTTGGAATCGCGAACGACAGGGGGCGTGTTAGACAGAGGGCGTGACCCCTCTCTTTCTGCGCCGCACGATCATCTCGGTTCTCTCCGCCGTTGCTCTGATCGTGGCCACGGTCGAGGCCGGCCGGCGGGCCCACGAGGCCGATCGGGAAGCGGCGCGGCGAGCTGCCGCGGCGCCGGTCGTGACGCTCCAGGAGATCACGTCGGGCGTCGGCCAGATCACCTCGATCGTCGACGACGGAACGGGCCGGATCCTGTACGTGCTCCAGACGGGACGCGTGGTCTTCTCTTTGCACGGCCCACACACGTTTCTGGACGTGACATCCCTGGTGTCCTGCTGCGGCGAAAGGGGTCTTCTCTCGATCGCCTTTCATCCCCACTATGCCGAGAATCGCTTCTTCTTCGTCGACTATACGAACACGGCCGGCAACACCGTGGTCGCGCGCTACCAGAGGTCCGCAACCGACCCGGGCGCCGCCGATCCGTCGACCGGCGTCATCCTGCTCACGATCACGCAGCCCTTCGCGAACCACAACGGCGGCGAGCTCCATTTCGGCCCGGACGGTTATCTCTACATCGGCATGGGAGACGGCGGTTCGGCCAACGATCCGATGTGCAACGCGCAGAACGACCAGTCGCTCCTCGGGAAGCTCCTGCGGATCGACGTGGACCAGAACGTGAATACGCCCCCCTTCTACGGGATTCCGAACGACAATCCCTTCGCCGCACCGGGCGGGGGTCTCGCCGAGATCTGGGCCAAGGGTCTTCGGAATCCCTGGCGCTTCTCGTTCGACCGTCTGACGGGAGATCTCTGGATCGGCGACGTCGGTCAGGACCAGCGCGAGGAGGTCGATTTCCAGCCGCAGGCGAGCAACGGTGGAGAGAACTATGGCTGGAAGCTCATGGAGGGCACGCGCTGCGCCGACGGCGGCAACGCGGGCTGCTCCTTCATCGTGCTCCCGTGCAATTCGCCGACGTTCAAGGCGCCGCGCTACGAGTACACGCATGCCGACGGATGCAGTGTCATCGGCGGATTCGTTTATCGCGGAACGATGGTGCCGGCGCTCGCCGGCAAGTACGTGTACGGCGACTACTGCTCGGGCCGGCTCTGGGCGAATGGCGACGTGCTCGCTCCGACGGTGCCGCAGCTCACGACGTTCGGCGAAGACCGGAACGGCGAGCTGTACCTCGGGACGCTCGACGGCAAGGTCTACCGATTCGTCGACCCGAACGCCCCGACCCCGACGTCCGTTCCGACGCCCACCGAGACGCCGCTGCCGTCGCGCGACGTGAATCCGATCCCGCACCGCGTCCGGACGCCGCACGCCGTCGAGCGCCCGGTTCCCAACCCGTCCTAGCCGCCTCGGGAGGGCTCGCTTCCCGGCCCCCAGACGAAGAACGCCGCCGCCGACAGGACGGCGAGCAGGATTCCGTAGGCCGCGGCCGCGCCCATCTCCTGCATTCGAAGCGAGGAGAGGATCTCGATCGCGATCGGCCGCGTCTCGAACGTGTACAGTACGACGGAGACGACGAAATCGCCGAGTGCGGTGAGGAACGCGAGCGCGGCACCGGCCGCGAGCGCGGGACGCAGGATCGGCAGCGTGATCCGCCAGAGCCTGCGGAGAGTCCCCGCGCCGAGCGAGGCGCCCGCCTCGTCGAGCGCGGGATCGAGCTGCCGCAGGCCGGCGAACGCGGCGCGTCCGGTCAACGGCAGGCTCCTCAGGAAGTACGCGAGCGGCAGGATCGCCGCCGTCCCCACGAGCACGAACCGTCCCGCCCAGGGGGCGTGCTTGGAGAACGTCGCCGCGAGTGCGACCGCGAAGACCGTTCCCGGCAGCGCCCACGGCATGCCGATGAGCGACTCGATCGCGCCGCGCCACCGCGCGCGCCGCGACACCGCGAGCCACGCCGCCGCCACGCCCACGGCGAGCGCCGCCGCGGTCGAGACCGCCGCCATCCACAGCGAGTTGACGATCGGACGCAGGCGCTCGGGCTCGGCGAAGAGCGAGCGGTAGTTCGCGAGCGACAGGACCGGCGGGAATGTCTCGCTCGTCCACGTGCCGGAGGGCACCAGGGAGACGAGGATCAGGGTCGCGTGGGGCAGGAGCAGGAAGATGGCGAGCGCCCACGAGAGCCCGGCGACGGGGATGCGCGAGCCGCCGAGCCGCCGCCGCGGCGGGGCGAGGCCGCGGACGCCGCCCGCGCCGCCTTCGACACCGGCGGCTCCAAGACGGGCCTCGTGGCGCTGCAGGAGGAAGAGACCGGCGAGCGCCGCCGCCGCGAGCACGGTCGTCTCGACCATCGCCATCGCCACGTCGCCGTTCAATCGCGAGAACAGGATCTGCGTCGTCAGGACGCGGAACGTTCCGCCGAAGATGTAGGGAGCGGAGAAGGAGGCGAGCGAGGTCAGGAACGTCAGAAGCGCCGCTCCCGCGAGCGCCGGACGCAGGAGCGGCAGCGTCACGCGGCGGAACGTGCGCGCCGGTCCGGCGCCGAGCGAGGCGGCCGCCTCGAGATACGCCGCGTCGAGGCCCGCGAGACCGGCCCGCGTGAAGAGATAGAAGTAGACGTACATCGAGTACGCGTGGACGAGGAGGATCGCGCCGGGTCCGGACAGCCGCCACGGCGGCTCGTGCAGCCGCAGCGCCCACTGGACGGCGCGCGAGACGAACCCGCTCTCGCCGTAGAGAAAGAGAAACGCCACGACGCCGACGAGCGGCGGGAGCACGACCGGCAGAGCCACCATCGCGCCGAGCACGCGCCGTCCGGGGAACTCGGCGCGCTCGAAGAGGAAGGCGAGCGGAACGCCGACCGCCGCGGCGAGGCCGACGGTCGCGAACGAGATCCAGAGACTCGCCCACAGCGCGCGCCATTCGTCGGGACGGCGGACGAACGCGGCGAAGTGGCCGAGCGTCCAGGCCGGCGCGCCGAGCGCCTCGCCGAGCGTGATCGCGAGGGGATAGCAGACGAGCCAGACGAGGAGCAGGACGAGGGCCGCCGCGGCGGCGTCCCTTCCGCGGAGCCTCATGCGGATCTCCGGTAGGCGCGCGGGACCGGGCCGTCCGGCGCGGGCCGAATGAACGCGCGGGCGCCGGGCTCCGCCGCGCTCGGAGCGGCCAGAACCTCCACGGTCGTACCGGACGAGAGCGCGATTTCGTAGTAGGCGAAGCGGCCCGCGAAGCGCCGGCCGACGACCTCGCCGGCGAGCGCGCCCGGCTCGGGTCCGTTCGCGAAAGCGAGCCCCTCGGGGCGCACGACGAGATCCACCGGCTGCGAGTCCGCGAGCGGCTCCTCGCCCGCGGCGCGCCAGGAGGCGCCGCCGGCCAGCATCGCCTCGCTCCGCGCCGCCGACCAGGTCGCGGGCAGAACGCTCGCGCGCCCGATGAATGTCGCGACGAAGCGGGTGGCGGGGGAATCGTAGAGGTCCTGCGGCGGGCCCACCTGCTCGAGCCTTCCGCCGTGCAGGACGGCAACCCGGTCTCCCAGATCGAAGGCCTCCTCCTGCTCGTGTGTCACGAACAGCGTCGTGATCCCGGTGGCGCGGATCAGGCGCTTGAGCTCGCGCCGCGTCTTCTCTCGCAGTGTCGGGTCGAGGTTGGAGAGCGGCTCGTCGAGCAGGAGCACCCTCGGCCGCGGCGCGAGCGCGCGGGCCAGCGCGACGCGCTGCTGCTGGCCGCCGGAGAGGCGCGAGACGGGCCGCTCCTCGAAGCCCGCGAGCTCCACGGCGCCGAGCGTCTCTGCCACGCGGCGCCGCCGCTCCGCGGGCGGGATGCCGCGGGCCTCGAGCCCGAACGCGACGTTCTGCTCCACGGTCATGTGCGGGAAGAGGGCGTAGTGCTGGAACACCATGCCGAAGTTGCGTCGCTGTGGCGGAACGCGCGTCAGGTCCTCGCCGTCCAGCCGGATCGCGCCCGCGTCGGGCGTCTCGAATCCCGCGACGAGCCGCAGGATGGTGGTCTTGCCGCTGCCGGACGGGCCGAGTAGCGCGACGATCTCGCTCCGCGCCACGGCGAGAGAGACGCCGCGCGTCACGAGGTTGCCGCCGAGCCGCTTCTCGAGGGCGTCGAGGACGAGGTGTTCGGCCATGGACATCGGAGCGGCGCGATTATCCGATCGGAAGCCGCAGGATCGCCAGGCTCCAGAGGAGGAGCGCCGCGAGCAGCGCGAACGACACCGGGAGGAACAGCCTCCAGAACCGCCCGGCGGACCCGCTCTCGCGGCGAAAGAGCTGCCAGCCGATCAGGTTGGCGATCGAGGCGATCGGCGTGCCGCAGCCCCCCGCGTTGACGCCGTAGAGGAGCGCGCGGAAGCCCTGCGCCGTGTGAACGGCCGGTGCGAGGAGCAGGGCGGCGGGCACGTTCGAGACGAGCTGCGACAGGACGGCGCCGGAAACGGTGATCCCGGTGGGGGCGTGGCCGAAGAGCCGGCCGGGGTCGAGCGCGCGGTAGACGCGGCCGCGCTCCAGGCCCGCGACGCCGACGAAGAGGAACGCGAAGACCGGGACGAGCGAAAAGTCGGCGTCGAAGACGCGGCGGCCGAGGACCGCCGCGCCGCCGAGCGAGAGAACGAGGGGAACGGGCCAGGGAATCGCGCCCGCGAGCGCGGCGATCTCTGCGGCGAGGAGCACGCCGAAGGCCGCCGCGAGCCGCGCGTCCACGCCGGCGCGCATCGACGCCGGCGGCGGGAAGTCGTGCCTCGGAACGATCGCCGGGACCGCCGCCGCGAGCAGCACCGCCGCTCCCGCGACGAAGGGGAGCTGCGCGGCGAGGAAACCGCCGGGCGTGAAGCCGCCGCGCGTGAAGAGGAACAGGTTCTGGGGATTGCCGACGGGCGTCAGCGCGCCGAGGACGTTGGCCGCCCCGATCTCGAGCACGACGATGGGCGCGGGGTCCAGGTCGGCCGCGCGCCGGAGGAGCATCGTGAACGGGACGACGAGCATCAGGGCGACGTCGTTGGTCAGCAGCGCCGCGAGCAGCGCCGTGACCGCGACGAGTGCGAGCGCCAGCGTGCGAACGTTCCTCGCGCGCCGGACCGCGGCCTCGACGAGGCGGTCGAAGAGGCCGGAGTCCTTGCCGAGCTCCACGGCGACGGTCAGGACGAAGAAGAGGCCGAGGAGCCGCCAGTCGAGCAGCGCGGGAATCTCCGCGGGGCGCACGCGGCCCGTCGCCAGCGCGACGAAAGCGAGCGCCGCGGAAGCCGTGAGGAGGAGGCGCTCGAAGAGGACGGCGCGGACGACGGGGTGATCGACGAGCGCGGCGCCCCGACGCGTCATCGGGCCGCGCGGCCCCGGACCGTCCGATCCCAGCGCGCCATCCACTCCGGGCCTTCGCGCTCGAGCAAGTCCCAGTCCATCTTCGCGGCGACGAGGCGGCTCTCGACGTCGCGGGCCCAGGCCGGCAGCTCCGCCGAGGGGATGTCGAGCCGCGCCGGCAGGCGGAAGGCGCGCTCGGCCGCCAGGCGCTGCGCCTCGATCGAGCCCAGCCACTCGACGAGGGCCTGCGCCTCCTTCGGATGCTTGCTTCCCGCGACGAGCCCGATGGCGTCGTCGATGACGGGCGTGCCGGAGGGAGGAAAGACGCTCGCGAGCGGGAGACCGTGCTTCTGCTCGAGCAGGACGTCGGGCAGGTCCCAGAGCGTCACGAGGCCTTCGCGGCGTCCGAGCTTCTCGAGGAGAAGCGTCGCGTTCACGACGTACTCTTTCGTCTGTCCGTCCAGGCGGGAGAGCCACGCGAAGCCGCGATCCGCGTTGCCGGTCTCCGCGATCGACCGCATGATCACCAGGCCGAAGATCGCGCGCATCGTGCCCGAGGCGAGGGGATCGCGGATCAGGACCTTGCCCTTGAAACGCGGAGCGAGGATGTCGTCCCAGTCGTGCGGCGCGTCGGCGGCCGCGACGACGGCGCTGTTGTAGACGATGACGGCGGGCGTCCGGTAGAGGCCGAAGTAGAGATCGCGAGGGCCGCGGCTCTCCTCGGGGATCGCGACGGCCCACGAAGGGCGGTACGCCGCGAGAAGGCCGTCCCGGACGCCGCGCGCGAAGATCGTGTTGGGGCCGCCGAACCAGACGTCGGCCTGCGGGTTGGCCTTCTCGGATCGGATGCGGTCGTAGACCTCCTGCGAGCCCATGTCGAGCCAGCGCACGTCGATCTCGGGGTGCGCGGCCTCGTAGGTCTTCTCGACGAGCGCAAGGAGATCTCGCCCGTGCGGGGAATAGAGCGTGAGCGGCGTGCGCGTGTCGCGGCGGCAGGCCGCGGCGGCGAGAGGAAAGGCAAGGAGGACAGCTGCGAGACGGCGCCCGTTTGTCACGACGCGGCGCAGTCTAGCGCGGACCCTTTTGCGCGCACCGCAAGAATCGGGCGGCCGCGAGGGCCGCCCCCTACGAGGCCCTGAGGCGCATTTCAGCTAGAAACCGCGGTTGAGGAACAGGTATACGGCGGTGTTCTTGTTGCCCGAGTTGCCGTACGCGAGATAGAGCGGCCCGAGCAGCGTGTCGGTCGTCAGATAGACGCTCCAAGCGCCGTGCATGTTGTCGATCGACGCATCCTTCCGCGAGGCCCAGACGTTGCCGAGCTCGGCGGTCGCGCCGACGTAGAGACCCTTGACGATGGTTCCGGGCTGCGCCGTCAGCCGGTATCGAATCGCCAGCACGCCGATGGCCATCGTGTTTCCGATCAATTGACCCTTCGGCCGGCCGGAGAGATTCCGGAATCCTCCGAGGCTGAAGAGGGAACCGAGCGGCAGCGGCGAGCCGAAGCTGTCTCCGTAGCCGATCCGCCCAAGCACGACCCAGCGGCCGATGGAGTGCGCCGCCGCTGCCTGGAGCTGAGCCCGATTGAAGTCCGTGTCGGCGCCGAAGCTCGTGCGGTTGCCGTTGTAGACAAGATCCACGAACCAGCCCTCACGCGGAAACCAAAAGTTGTCGAGCTGATCGAGGACGAGCTCCGAGTGGAATCCTCCCGTGTCGGCGTTCACGTCGGGAAACTCTTCAAGCCCGACGATTCGCTCCGCCTTCTGAATCCCCCGATCGACCCCGACCGAGAATTGGCCGAGCGAGAGAAGATGGCCGAGCTGCAACCCCAGGTCGAGACCGGCATACCCCTGTCGGACGCGATAGCTCGCGACGTCCACTTCGTTGGCGAAGACTTCGATTTTTTGCTGGTCGAAGAACAGGGTCGGCGCCACGAAGAAGCGCGAGGCGTAGTCGAGCGGCTGATAGAACTTCGAGGCGAGACCGATTTCGGTGCCGAGGCGGAGTCCCGCTTTCCAGTCGGCGCCGATCCGGTTCAGCTCGGTCGCGTCGACCAGCATCGAGAGATTCCAGTCCGCGTCGGCCCGGCTCGCATTGATCTCGAAGTCGATGCCGGCCGAGACGTACGTGGGCCCCCACGACTTGGGCGTCGCGATGATGTGGAGGATGTTCTTCCCGTCCTCCGTCGTTTCCAGGCGAAACTCGACGTTCTGCCAGAGCGCCATTCCCGAGATCCGGCGCATGTCGGCCTGGAGCACGCGCTCGTTGAACGGGAGACCCGCCTTCGTCGCGATGACGCGGGTGATCCGTCTCGTGTCGAAGCCCGGGATCGGATCCACCACCACTGCGTCGAGGACCGGCCGTTCCTTCGGGAGAGGCTTGCGACGATCCTTCTGCCACGCCGCGTATTCCTCCGCCGAAACCGACCACTGCGAAAGCTTCGCGGACTCGGCCTTCGCGGCGACATCGCCCTTCGGAATGATCTCCAGTGCCTTGGCGAAGTCGCCCGAGGACAGTCCCTTGAGATCGGGCGTGATCACGAGGTCGGCGAGCGGCCGCGACTCCATCGTGTTGCGCAGAAGCGGCAGATCGATGAGACGCCCGAGCATGTCCGCCACCGACTTCGGCGCCTCCTTCGGGACCTCGCTCGAGGATGCCACGTCCACGGCGATGACGATGTCGGCCCCCATCGCGCGGCAGGTCTGGACCGGAAGATTCTGCGACGTGCCGCCGTCGATGAGCGACCGTCCCTCGAAAGTGACCGGCGTGAAAACGACCGGGATCGCCATGCTCGATCGGATCGCCGTCGGCAGGCTCCCGTGACCGAGCACGACCACTTCGCCCGTGCGCGCGTCCGTGGCGACCGCGCGGAAGGGGATCGACAGCCGATCGAAATTGCTGACGTTCGCCGCCGGAAGCGTCAGCGTGTTGAGGAGGAAGCCGAGCTTTCGTCCGGCGATGAGGCCGGCCGGGAGCGTCAGACCGTGCGCGATGCCCAGGGTGGCTCCGGGAGGCACGAGGTACTCGTTCTCCTTGGCTCGGAAGACCGTGTCGCGGCGGGGCGCGTTGTCGACGAAGAGATTGGCCCAGTCGACATTCGAGATGATCTTCTCGAGCTCGTCGGGCGAGTAGCCGACCGCGTAGAGGCCCCCGACGACCGAGCCCATGCTCGTGCCGGCGATGTAGTCGATGGGGATGTGGAGCTTCTCGAGGACGCGCAGCACGCCGACGTGCGCCGCACCCCGCGCGCCGCCGCCGCCGAGGGCGAGACCGATCTTTGGACGGCGCGTCGCTTGCGAGGGGGCCGTCGTGGCCTGATCCTGCGCGGGGGCGGCCCGGCCGCCGGCGGCGAGCGCGAAGAAAGCAGCCAGGAGGCCAATCCGGAGACACTTCATGGGATGAGCGCCGATTCTATGGCAGGCCTGGCGGCCCCGGCGAATCGTCAGCTATGCGGCGTCGGCGCGTACCGCTTCATCATCTCTTCGTACTGCTTGCGCTGCTCGGGGGTCATGTTGTCCATGGCCTCCTTCATCTTCTGGCGCGCCTCCCGCATTTGTCGTTCCTGTTCGGGCGTCATGCCGGTCTCGAACATGGAGTCCACCTTGCGGTATCCGGGAGGGATCTCGAAGACCGAGCCGGGGACGGACTGCTTCGTGAAGCGCACGAGCTCCATCGACGACCAGGAGTCCTTCTCGCCCTTGTGGCGGAAGATCCACCGGACGGGGAATCCCGTCAGGCCCGCATCCCGCAGCGCCTGGAGGGGCGAGGCCTGCTCTTCGCGCCGGTTCCACGCGCGCAGCCACGACGACGAGATCTTCCAGTCCGTCGCAACGCAGACCTCCGTCTGATCTCCGTCCTCGGCCGTGAGCGTCGCCTTTTCGCAGGAGACGCCGCCGACCTTGTCGTGGCCCTGCCGCTCGACCTTCCACTTCCGGTCGCGCGCATTCGCGTTCCCGCGCTCGGTGTCGAGCTTTTCGACCGCGTAGGTCTTGTTCTTGTCGCTGACCGAGTACATCACGCCCGGCTCCGACATCTTCTGGATGGTCGTCATCTGAAAGGTTTCGGGCATGGCCGACTTGCCGGACGCATTGCGCTCCTTCGCCATCTCGCGCAGGTCCGTTTCCCACTCGACGCGCACGGCCGCCGAAGACATGTAGACCTTTCCGTGCGACAGGATCGTCTTGTCTTTTTCCGTGTGCACCGATCCCTGGAATTCGGCGATGCCCTCGGTCTGAGCGAAAGCGGCCGCGGCGGACAGCAACAGCAGGGTCGCCAGTCGAGCGGGTCTCACGTCGTCATTCCTCCTCGAGTTGTGTCGGGTCCAGCGACAATTGTCGCATGGGAGGAGCTTTCGGCTGTCGGCTCTCAGCTTTCAGCCGGAGGTCTCAAAATTCGCTCCGGCCGACGGCTGACAGCTGAAAGCTGACGGCTATTTCCAGGCGAGGAGGTTCGCGAAGAGGCGGTAGGCGCCGGGGACGCCGGCCGGCAGCTGCCGGAAGAAGGCGAGCCCGGTGTAGACGTAGCGGCCCTTTCCGACGCGCGCCACGAGGAGGCCGCCGCGCTGCGGCGAATCGCCGGGGTCCGCCATCTCGAGGAGCGGCGTGTAGGCCGCGTCCCACGTGTGCGCGAAGTAGAGGCCGCGCTCCTGGACCCAGCCGTCCCAGTCCGCGGAGCCGATCGCGTTCGGCGCGGTGAAGATCGGATGCTTCGGGTCGAGCAGCGTGACCTTCGCCGTCTCGTCGGTCACGCGGTCATGCGGCCGCGCGATCTCGAGCTTTGCGGGCGCGAAGCCGCCGTCGATGAACGGGTATTGCTGGTACTGGACGACGACGAGCCCGCCGCCGCGCGCGTACTCGAGCAGCCGCGCGTTGGCGTGGACGAGCGCCGGCTCGGTCTCGTAGGCGCGGCTGCCGACGACGATCGCGTCGAATCGCGACAGGTCACCCTGGCCGAGCTCGGTCGGCGTCAGGACGTGGATCGGCAGACCGACGGCCGCGAGCGCCTCGGGCACGCGGTCGGAGGCGCCGCGCACGTATCCCACGGAGCGCAGCGGCGGCAGTTTCAGGTCGAGCGCCGTGAGCGCGGCGGCGCTCGCCCGCGGGAAGGGCGTCGGCTGGATGTGCTCGTAGTCGATGAGGCGAATGCCCTCGTCGAGCCGCGCGCCGTCCACGACGGCGGCGACGGGAAGCTCGAATCGCCCGGCGGCGGCGCCGGCGCCGCGCGTGATCGGGATCTCGACGAGCGCACGGTCCCCCTTCTTCGCGAGAGCAAAAGACGGCCGGGCCGCCGACCAGCCCGCCGGCGTCGCGACCTCGACCGCGCCCGAGACGGGCGTCGCGCCGTTGGAGGTCAGCGTGACCTGGATCGCGCGGGGAGCGGGGCGGTCCATCGGCCAGACGAGGAGGGCGGGATCCACCGACACCTCGACGCGCGGCACGGCGCGAAGCGGATGCCGGATCTCGCCGAAGGCCTCGTCGCGGATGCGCCGCGTGACCTCGCGCGAGAGGCGGACGTGCGTCTCGCCGATGCGCGCGTCCACGAAGGCCGACAGCGGCGGCTTCTGGAACGGCTCGCCGCGGGCCTCCGGGGACGCGAGCGACCAGTCGTAAATCGCTTCCTTCAGCGGCTTCTCGAGGAAGTACGGCACGGTCGGCCGGGCTCCGGCCGGCACGGTCGCCGAGAGTTTCCACTCCTCGAGCTTGCCCGCCGCGAGGGTGCGGCCGGCTGACGGCGCCGGAACCTGCCAGCCGTCCGGGCTCGCGAGCGCGACGGACTCGACCACGACGGGCCGCGATCCCGCGTTCCAGACGGAGACGGTCGCGGCGAAGGATTCCGTCGGGCAGGCCGTCTCGGTCTCGGTGATCGCGTCGATCGCGACGTCGGCTGCCGCCGCGAGCGCCGCCTCGGCCGCGGACGTCTTCTCGTCGATCAGCATCGCCGCGCCGCCGTCGCCGGGCCCGGCTTCGCTCCGCGCCGCGCGCAGATCCGCGAGCATCGCGGCGATCGGCTCGACGGCGTCGGAGAGCCGCGCCGGCGAAAGGTTGCGGCGCGTCTCGACGGCTCGGGCCTCCACGCGATCGAGTGCCGCCTCGGCGCGGGCCCGGCGCGCCGGATCGGCAATCTCCGCCGCGATGGAGCGCAGGTGCGTGTCGACTCCCGTGAAGAGCTCCGTTCCGTCCTTCCCCGCGCCGTCCACCCAGATCGCGCCGGTCTCGCCCGGGCCGGGCCGCTGGATCGCGCCGGTGCCCTGGGAGCGGTGGAGGCTGCGGGACGCGATCGCGATCTGAAGATAGGACTTGCCGAGCAGCGGATCGAGGTCTCCGGTCGGGATCGGAATGCCGGCGCCGTCCGGATCGAACCAGTTGGAGCGGAGCATCGCCTTCGGCGTCCAGGGAGGAAGCGGGTCGTCGGCGCCTGCGGGAACCGCGGACGCGTCGCCGGCCGCGCGGTACGCCTCGCGCGCGATGACCGCGGACGCCGAGTGCTGGCCGTGCCCGTCCCTCGGAGTTCCCGTGAAGGTGCTGAAGACGATCTGGGGGCGGAAACGGCGGATCACGCGCACGGCGTCCTCGAGCAGCGTCGCCTTCGGCCAGAAGCGAAGCGCCTCGTCGAGCGACTTCGAGTAGCCGAAGTCGTAGGCGCGGGTGAAGAACTGCCGCGCCCCGTCGAGGCGACGCGCCGCGAGGAGCTCCTGCGAACGGATCAGGCCGAGGCCGACGCCGAGCTCGTCCCCGATCAGATTCTGCCCGCCCTCGCCGCGGGTGAGCGACAGGTACGCCGCCTCGCCGCCGAGCTTGCGCGAAACGACCGCGAGCAGCTGCGAGTTCTCGTCGTCCGGGTGCGCGCCGACGATCAGCAGCCGGCGGTTGTTCGTCAGCTTGTGGAGCAGCGGGTCGAGCGCCGCGATGCCCCCCGTCGACGGAGGTCCCAGCTCCGTGCCCGGGGAGGCCGCGCGCACGACGAGCGCGGCCGCGAGACAGGTCGCCGCCGCGAAGACCGCGAGGAGTCTCTTCAAGCGTGCCGGGCCGAAAGTGCTAGCGCTTCTTCAGCCCGCGCCGCACGAGCGGCGCCGACGCCGCCGCGAGTGCGGTCAGGAGCGCGGCCACGACCTGCGCCTTGCGCGCCGGGTCGAGGCCCTTCCACTCGGCGGCGAGCTTGTCGATCGTCCGGCGCGAGGCCCCGGAAGCCTTCTTCCAGGCCCGACGTGTGGCTGCCGACCCCTCCACGGACGCGGCCGTGATCTGGCCTCGCGCTTTGGCGGCCTTCTGCCCGAGCGCGCGAATCATCGCGGCGAGCTCGACGCGCCTTCCCGAGCCGCGGGCGGCGGAGGCGGACTTCTTGCGGGCCGGCTTCGCGGCGGACCGGGGCCGTGCCGTCCGCGGACGGGCGGAAGATGCCTTGGCCCGGGGCGCCGTCCGGCGCCGCGGGGAAGCGGATGGGGCCTCGCCGGCCGGCGCGGCCAGAATGGGAATTTGGGATTCGCTCATCGGGGACCTCCGAACTGCAGTTGGCGTTGCGGCGCTCGTGCGCGCGGCGGGCGGGGCCGAGGCCGCGCCCGCGTTCTGGAATCTAACACCGATGCGGAGGCATAGGTTTAGCATGCCGACCCGAGGGATGGGAATCGATCGCGCGGCCGGCCTCGAGTGGTTCCGGCGCAACCGGCGCCGGTCGGAGGAGATCTTCGCGTCCGTTGCCCCCGACGCCTATTACGACCGGCCCATCGCGCTGCGAAACCCCATCTGTTTTTACGAGGGGCATCTGCCGGCTTTCGGCGTCAACACGCTCCTGCGGCGCGGGCTCGGCGAGCCGGGCGTCGATCCGAGGCTCGAAACGCTCTTCGAGCGCGGCATCGATCCGGAGGACGAGTCCCACGTCCCCGGAGCCGCGGGAAACGGCTGGCCGGCGCGGGAGGAAATCCGGCGCTACGCGGACGCAGCCGACCGGCGCATCGCGCAGGCCATCGCGCAGGGAGACATCGCGCGGTACGAGAATCCGGTCCTCGCCGGCGGGTTGGCGCTCTTCACGATCCTCGAGCACGAGCCGATGCACCAGGAGACGCTCGCGTACATGTGGCACCGCCTTCCGTACGAGAGGAAGATCCGGCCCGCCGGGACGCCGGCCGTCGACGTCGGAGGCGCGCCGCCCCCGCGCACGAGCGTGCGGGTGCCGGCCGGCCGCGCAACCCTCGGCGCGGCGCCGGGCGCCATTCCCTTCGGCTGGGACAACGAGTTCCCGGCGCGCGTCGAGGACGTGCCGGCCTTCGAGATCGACGTCCACGACGTGACCAACCGCGACTATCTCGAGTTCGTCGAGGCCGGAGGCTATGAACGCCGAGACTTGTGGACGCCGGAGGACTGGGTATGGCGCGTCGAGCAGGACGTATGGTGCCCCGCCTTCTGGGAGAAAGACGGCGGCCGCTGGTTCTGGCGCGGCATGTGGGAGCGCGTGCCGCTCCCGGAGGCGTGGCCGGTGTACGTCTCGCACGCCGAAGCCTCCGCCTACGCGCGCTGGCGCGGGCGCCGTCTCCCCACGGAGGCCGAATTCCAGCGCGCGGCCTACGGCACGCCGGAGGGGCACGAGCGCCGCCATCCCTGGGGAGACGAGCCGCCCGACGACTCGCGCGGCAACTTCGACTTCCGCCGCTCGGATCCGGTTCCGGTCGGATCGTTCCCGCGCGGCTCCAGCGCCTGGGGCGTGCACGATCTCGTCGGCAACGGATGGGAGTGGACGTCGAGCGTCTTCGCGGGCTTCCCGGGATTCGAGCCGATGGCGTCGTACCCGGTCTATTCCTCGGACTTCTTCGACGGGAAGCACTTCGTGATGAAGGGCGCCTCGCCGGTCACGGCGCGCGAGCTCCTGCGGCCCACGTTCCGCAACTGGTTCCGCGGCAACTATCCGTACGTCTACGCGACCTTCCGTTGCGTGAAGGGATCCGAATGACGCTTCCCTCCCGCATCGCCGCGCCGCCCGAGGAGGCCGTCCGGGCGTTCGCCGAGGACGTGCGGCGCGACCTGCAGCTCTCCCCGCGCCAGCTCCAATCGAAGTACCTCTACGACGCGCTGGGCTCGGCCCTCTTCGAGGCGATCTGCCTGCTGCCGTGGTATCGCATCACGCGGGCCGAGGGGAGGCTTCTCTCGCGATGGGGAAGCGAGATGGTCGCGGGAGTGCAGGGGCCGGTGACGCTCGTCGAGCTCGGCTGCGGCAGCGGCGAGAAGGTCTCGCTCATCGCGCGGCAGCTGCGCGAGCGGCAACAGCCGATCCCGATCCACCTGATCGACATCTCGCCGGCCGCGCTCGAGCTTTCGGAGAAGACCCTCGGCAAGATCGAGCATGTTTCGGTCGTCGGCCACCGCGCGACCTACGAAGAGGGCCTCCGGCGTGCGGCGCGCGAGCGGCCGGAGGGCTCGGCGCTGCTCGTGCTCTTCCTCGGCTCGAACGTCGGCAACTTCGATCCGCCGAACTCGCAGCTCTTCCTCGAGGAGATCCGCGGGGCGCTCCGGCCGGGCGACGCGCTGCTTCTCGGCGCGGATCTCGTAAAGCCGGAGGCCGAGCTGCTCCTGGCCTACGACGATCCGCTCGGGGTCACCTCGGCCTTCAACAAGAACCTGCTGCGTCGAATCAACACGGAGCTCTTCGCCGACTTCGACCTCGCCGCCTTCGACCACCGGGCGCTCTGGAACCCGCGCGAGCGGCGCGTCGAGATGCACCTCGTTTCCCGCCGGGACCAGGACGTCACGATCCCGCGCGCGGATTTCGGGCTTTCGCTCGAGGCCGGCGAGACGATCTGGACCGAAAGCTCCTACAAGTACGAGCCGGCCGAGGTCCTGCGCCTGGGTTCGGCCGCGGGGTTCCGCCCGGCGGGGCAGTGGATCGAGCCGGACGCCCGATTCGCGCTCTCGCTCTTCGTCGCCCCGTAAGGGCACGCCCGGTTTTCTCGTCATCCCCTCCGTGGTAGCGTCCGCGCGTTTGCGCCACAGGAGGTCGCACTTGAGGAAACCGTGTCTGGCCGCCCTTGCCGTCCTCGGCCTCGCCCTGGCCGCGCCGCCCGCGGGCGCGCAGGAACGGATCGATCTCGACGTCCTCACGCGGATCCGCGACGAGGGCTTCCGCCACTCGGAAGTCATGGTGCTCGCGAGCGAGCTCATGGACGGCGTCGGGCCGAGGTTGACCGGCTCGCCCAACATGAAGAAGGCCGACGACTGGGCCGTGAGCAAGTACTCCGCCTGGGGTCTCGCCAATTCCCATCTGGAGCCCTGGGGTCCCTTCGGGCGCGGCTGGGAGTACGAGGCGTCGGGCGTGCGTCTGCTCGCACCGGACCACGCGGAGCTGCTTGCGTTGCCCGAGGCCTGGACGCCGGGCACCAACGGCGCCGTGCGCGCGAGCGCCGTGCGCGTGAAGGCCGACGCGAAGGAAGACCTCGAGAAGTACAAGGGCAAGCTCGCCGGAAAGATCGTCTTCTTCGGCGACCTGCCGGACATCAAGACGCACGACAAGGGCGAATCCGCCCGGTACGACGACAAGGAGCTCGCCGAGCTCTTCGAGTATGAGATCCCGGGCCGGCCTTCCCGCTGGGACCGCGAGGCGTACCGCAAGCGACGCGAGCTGTACCGCGCCGCGGGGAAGTTCTTCGCGCAGGAGAAGGCCCTGGCCGTCGTCGCGCCGAGCCGGCGCGAGAACTCGCTCGCCGTGCAGGGGGCGGGGGAGGGATGGAAGACGGACGAAGTCGATACGCTGCCGGCGCTCGTCATGTCGGCGGAGCACTTCGGGCGCATTTCGCGCCTTCTCGACCGCGAGGTCCCCGTGGAGCTCGAGCTCGACGTCCGCGCGCACTTCCTGGACAGCGGCTCGACGCAGTGGAACGCGATCGGCGAGATCCCCGGCAGCGACAAGAAGGGCGAGGTCGTGATGCTCGGGGCGCACCTCGACTCCTGGCACGCCGGCACGGGCGCGACGGACAACGGCGCCGGCTCCGTCGTCATGATGGAAGCGATGCGCATTCTCAAGTCGCTCAACGTCGCGCCGCGCCGCACGATCCGCATCGCGCTCTGGAGCGGCGAAGAGGAAGGGCTCTTCGGCTCGGAGGCCTACGTGGCCGACCACTTCGCGACGCGGCCGCCGGTCACCGATCCCGAGCAGCTGAAGCTGCCCGACTTCCTCCGGAAGAAGACGTGGCCCATCACGACGAAGCCCGAGCACGCGAAGCTCGCCGCTTACTTCAACGTGGACAACGGCACGGGCAAGATCCGCGGCATCTACACCGAGGAAAACGCGGCGGTCGTGCCGATCTTCGAGAGCTGGATCGCGCCGCTCAAGGACCTCGGCGTCACGACGGTCACGATGCGCGACACGGGCGGCACGGACCACGAGTCGTTCGACGGCGTCGGCCTGCCCGGGTTCCAGTTCATCCAGGACGAGATCGAGTACGAGACGCGCACGCACCACACGAACCTCGATACGTACGAGCGCCTGCAGCGGGAGGACCTGATGCAGGCGGCCGTGGTCGTGGCGAGCTTCGCCTGGAACGCGGCGACGCGCCCGGACATGCTGCCCCGCAAGCCCATGCCGCGCGAGCGGCCCGCGCCCCCGCCCGCCGCGAAGTGACGCCTCGTCCGCAGTGCGTTGACCGTCCGGAACGCGCGGTGGTACCGTCCCGCCGCCTTCGGAGGAGGACATCGTGACGCTTCTCGCCGCCACTCTCGCCGCCTCGAGCCTTCTCGCGATCCCGCCGGCGTCGGCCCCGCCCGGTCTCATCAGCGCCGACGAGCGGAAGGCCGCTGCGGTCATCACGCCGGAGCTGATCCGATCTCACGTCAAGTTCCTCGCCTCGGACCTGCTCGAGGGCCGCGGGCCGTCGACGCGCGGCGACGCGCTCGCGCGCGAGTACGTCGCGACGGAGCTCGAGGCGCTGGGGCTTCAGCCCGGCGCGCCCGACGGCGGCTGGGTACAGAAGGTGCCGCTCGTCTCGATCACGCCGAAGGTGCCCGACACGATGACGGTTTCGGGCGGCGGCAAGTCCGTCGATCTCCAGAACCGCGCCGATTTCATGGCGTTCCCCGGAATGCAGAATCCCGAGGTCCGGATCGACGATGCCGAGATCGTCTTCGTCGGTTACGGAATCGTGGCGCCCGAGTACCACTGGGACGATTACAAGGGGATGGATCTGAAGGGCAAGGTCCTCCTGATGATGAACAACGATCCGGAGGGCAACCCGCGGCTCTTCGCCGGGAAGACGCGCCTCTGGTACGGCCGCTGGGACTACAAGTACTTCCAGGCCGGGAAGACGGGCGCCGTCGGCGCGATCATCATCCATACGACCCATTCGGCCGGTTATCCGTGGCAGGTCGTGCAGACGTCCTGGGCGGGCTCCAAGTACGAGCTGCCGTACGAGGGCGATCCGCGCGTCCAGATCAAGGCGTGGGCGACCGAGGATGCGTGCAGGAAGATCGCGGCGCTCGGGGGCAAGGACCTCGACCAGCTCCGGGCCGCGGCCGAGAAACGGGACTTCAAGCCGGTGCCGCTCGGCGTCAAGGTGTCGCTCGCGATGACAAGCGAGATCCGGCAGGTCGAGAGCGGCAACGTCATCGGCAAGCTCGAAGGTTCGGACCCCAAGCTCAAGGATCAGGCCGTCCTCTATACGGCCCACCACGACCACCTCGGCATCAAGGAGGGCGCCAAACCCGGCGACGACGCCATCTACAACGGCGCGCTCGACAACGCGTCGGGCGTCTCGGCGCTCCTCGCGATCGCGAAGGCGTACACGGCGCTGCCGGCCGTGCCGAAACGCACCGTCTACTTTGCTTCCGTCACTGCGGAGGAGCAGGGCCTGCTCGGGTCCGAGTACCTCGCGAAGCACCTGCCGGTCCCCGCCGGGCGCATCTCCGCGAACATCAACATCGACGGCCTGAACATCTTCGGCAAGACCCGCGACGTGACGATGATCGGCTTCGGCAAGTCGAGTCTCGACGGTCTCATCGTCGCGCTCGCCCGCACGCAGGGCCGGATCGTCAAGCCGGACCAGTTCCCCGACCGCGGGTCCTTCTACCGGTCGGATCAGTTCAATCTCGCCAAGGCCGGCATCCCGGCGGCGTTCTTCGCCGAAGGAACGGACTTCATCGGCCGGCCGCCCGGCTGGGGGCGCGAGCAGATCGAGAAGTTCGAGGCGACCGACTATCACCAGCCGTCCGACGAGTATCGCGACACCTGGGATCTGTCGGGAGCCATCGAGGACGTGCAGCTCGACTTCTTCCTCGGCGCGAAGATCGCGAACGCCAACGGCATGCCGTTTTGGCGACGCGGCGATGAGTTCGAAGGGGCGAGGCGAAAGTCCCTGCAGGAGCTCGCGCCGAAATGACGGTCCTCGTTTCGAAGCTCGGCCGGCCGGTCGCGGAGCGACCGCCTGCCGGCCGGCCTTCGAGGCGGCGCGAAGAAGGTCACTCATGGAGCTGACTCCGACGTGAGAGCCTCGCGCCGAGCGTTCCTCTCGACGGCAGGACTCGCGGCCGGCGGCGCCCTTCTCGCCACGCCGGAGAAGAAGACTTCGGCGCCCGACATGGCGGTTCCGCGTCTCAAGCCCCGGGCGCTGAAGGCCGGCGATACCGTCGGTCTCATCGCGCCGTCCTCCTACATCTTCGATCTGTGGGAGCTCGATGCGGTCGCGCCGCGGCTCGCATCGCTCGGTCTCAAGTGCAGGTTCGGGCGCAACGTCCGCGCGCGGCGGGGATATCTCGCGGGCTCGGAGGCCGAGCGTCTGGCGGATCTCCACGCGATGTTCGAAGATCCCGAGATTTCGGCGGTCTTCTGCCTGGGCGGCGGCTACGGCACGGAGCGACTCCTCGACCGGATCGACTACGGCCTCGTCCGGCGCCATCCCAAGATCCTTCTCGGCTACTCCGACATCACGGGACTCCACCTCGCGCTCGGGAAGCTCGCCGGCCTCGTGACGTTCCACGGACCCGTCGCGATCTCGGCGCTGCCCGAATGGACGCTCGGCTATCTGCGGAAGGCGCTTTTCTCGTCCGAGCCGATCGGCGCCGTCGAGAACCCGCCGGAAACGGACGCGCTCGCGCCCGAGTTCCCGCGGCACACCGTGTCGCCGGGAGCCGCGCGCGGGCGCACGGTCGGGGGCAACCTCACGCTCGTCTCGACGACGATGGGCACCCCGTACGAGGTCGACACGAAGGGGAAGATCCTTCTCCTCGAGGACACGGGCGAAGCGCCCTACCGCATCGATCGGATGCTCGTGCAGCTCGGGCTCGCGGGGAAGCTCGCGGATGCCGCGGGGATCGTGTGGGGCACCTGCACGGACTGCGAGCCGTCGCGATCGGGCTTCGAGATCAACCTCTCGATGTCGGAGCTGCTCGACGATCTCCTCGGCAACCTCGGCAAGCCCGTGCTCGCCGGTCTCGTGTTCGGGCACACGAAGGAGAAGGCCACGATCCCGCTCGGCGTCGAGGCCGCGCTCGACGCGACCAACCGGACCTTCGCGCTCGTCGAGTCCGCGACGACTCCCGCGGCATAAAGAAAGGCGCCGAGTTTCCCCGGCGCCTGCACGCGATACCTCCCCTGACCGAAGAAGTCTACAACTGCGGGACTTCGCAGGGGAAGCGCCCCGCCGACGTTTGGGACGAAAGGAAAAGGGCGGGGTGTCCCGCCCTTCGTCCAAGATCCAGAGCTCTCCCGGATTTTCGCTAGAAGTCCACGCGTCCCGCGAACTGCAGAGTCCGGGGCAGCGTCGACACGCCGTTGACGACGCCGAAGGTGGAGGACGGGCTCTGGCCGTCTCCCCAGACCGTGTTCGTCACGAAGCGATTCCCCGTGTTGGTGCAGTTGAAGCACTCGACCATGGCCGTCAGGCCAACCGGGCCGATCGGGAAGGTTTTCGCCAGACGGATGTCGAGCTCGTAGAAGTTGGGTTGGCGGAACTGATTCCGGGTGAAGTGGACGCCGCCGATCGTCGGCCGATCGTTGAAGAAGCCGTCGCCGTTGGCGTCCGAGCCCGTCGTGGCCGTGAAGGGCGACCCGGTCGTGTAGCGGTACGTGCCGGCCAGGAGGATTCCCCACAACGGCGTGTTCCAGCTCGCGTTGGCCGCGACCTTCCAGCGCTGGTCGCGGTTGGACCAGCTGAAGCTGTCCTGGAGGTTATGCAGATCCTCGGCCTGCGCGCCCGCGTAGTTGCGCTCGTTCGAGTCGTTGTCCTTGTCCTCGGACCAGGTCGCGGAGAGCAGGAACTGGAGATCGTTCGTGAAGCGCTGGGAGACGTACCCCGTGATGCCCCAGTAGCGCGATTTGGCGTCGGTCGTGTACGTCGAGATGCGCCCGTAGAAGGGATCCGGGCGCGTCTTGGCGTAGTGCGGTTCTCCGTTGATCGGCGACAACGTCCCGTCGTAGACGAGGTTGGGATCGTTCAGCCGCTCCAGGTGCTGGGCCAGAGCGTAGGTCCCTTCGATGCCGGCCGTCATGCTCGTCAGAACCTGCCGGTCGACGCCGACGGTGAATCGGTTGGTGACCGGGTCCTTGTAGTCGGGGTTCGTGGTGAAGACGCCGAGGCCCGTCGGATTCGGAACCTGCGAGAAGTCGATCTTGGCGAGTCCCGTCGGATCGAAGTCCGCGCCCCAGCCCGGGGAAAGTGGATCGGTCGGGCCGTTGGCGCCCGCGTTGATCGTGTACTGCGTTCCGCGGAGTCCGTTGGACGTGAAGAGCTGCGCGAAGAGGATCGCGGGCGTCCGAGCCCAGAACCTTCCGAGCGAGAAGCGGATGGCGGTCTTCTCGTCGGGCGAGTAGGTGAGCCCGGCGCGCGGGGACCACTTGTCGTTCTGATCGGGAATCTGGCCGTCCAGCGCGTACGCGCCGGTGTCCAGAACGTGGTTCGGGTTGAGGATCGGCTGATCCGGGTTGTCGAGGCGCTCGTAGCGGACGCCGGCAGTGACGGTGAGCTTCGGACTGACGAACCACTGGTCCTGCGCGAAGAACGCCAGCTCCTTCTGCGCGAACGCCGCCGTCCCGGCCTCGTCGGCCGTCAGGCCGTTCAGCCCGCCGAACTGGAAATACTGCGTCCATTTTCCGGCGAGCAGGTTCGGCTCGTTGTTCCCGGCGAAGACGTAGACCCCGCGCCAGTTCCCCTTGAAGATCTGATTGATGGAGGTCTTGTTGTACTCGGCGCCCACCTTCGCGACGTGATTCCCGGCCAGATACGTCGCGGAATCACCGAACGAGATGCGGTCGGCGGTCGAGACGATCGGCAGAAAGCTCGTGCTGCCGAAGCTGAAGCTCCCGTAGCGGATCTCGGGCAGATCCGGCGGAATCGCGGCGCGCGGTGTTTTCTCGACCACGTATTGGGCGTTGAGGTCGTTCAAGAAGCTCGCTCCCCACTGGCCGCTCCAGGAGCCGACGTAGGCGTGCGACTGCATGCCCTCGATTCCGTTGTGCCCGCTCGACTGGCTCTGAGAAGAGGAGGTGCCGTGATCGCCCTCGTACTGCGCGTAGTTCATCCGCGCCATGATCCGCTGCGACGCCGAGGCCTGATAGTCCATCCGCCCGAACAGCACGCGGCCGTCCTGCGTCTGGACGTAGGTCGGATCCGACGCCCAGGCGGGGTAGGTCGCCGCGATGTCCGGATCGAGCACGACCGAGTTGACGGGAATCCCGACGTTCTGCTTCTGCTGGTCGTAGGACGCGAAGAAGAAGAGGCGGTCGTGCAGGATCGGGCCGCCGATCGATCCGCCGTACTGCTCCTTCTTCTGATCCGGCGCCTCGAGACCGTTGGCGAGATGGGCGGTCGTGGCGTGCGGCTCGTTGTAGTAGAAGCCGGACCCGTGAAAGTCGTTCGTGCCGCTCTTGGTGATCAGATTGATCGCGCCGCCGCCGGACGGGCCGAACTCGGCGGACGCCCCGTTGCGGATGACGCTGAACTCCTTGATGGATTCCTGCGAGACCGCGAGCGGCGCGCGGCCCTCCGCCGAGCCGAACGTGCCGCCGAAGAACCCGTTGTCGAAGTCCATTCCGTCGAGCGTCGTGTTGGTGTTGATGCCGCGCTGCCCCGAGACGAGGACGGTCCCGCGGCTCTCGGGGTCTTTTCGAGTCTCCGGAGTCAGGAGCACGAGATCCTGATAATTGCGCCCGTTCAAGGGGAGCGTCTTGATCTGCTGGGTCTGGATCGTGGTCGAGGCCGAGGTGTTCGTCACCTCGATGAGCGGGGTGACGGACGATACAGTCACCGACTCCTGCACGGTCGCGAGCGAGAGGCGGAAATCCACGGTGGGCGCCTTCCCGATGTCGAGCCGGACGTCGGGACGGGTCGCCGTCTTGAAGCCCGTGAGCGCCGCCGTGATCGTGTAGATCCCGGTCGGAAGGTTGACGATCGTGTAGAAGCCGTCGGAGCGCGTGAACGACGCCGCCTTGAGACCGGTCCCCTGGTTGCTGACCTGGACGGTGACTCCCGGTAGTGCCGCTCCGTCGGCGTCCCGCACGGTGCCCGAAATGCGGCCGGTCGTGACGTCGGTCTGGGCGAACAGAGCGGCGCTCGCGAAAAGCGCTGCCGCGGCGAGAAACAGGCGGTGCGGACGAAGCCCGGTCAAGCCGATACTCATGCGATCCTCCTCTTAAATGAAACTCGGGCCGCAGACTGTCAAAGGTCCGGGATTGTTTGGGCGAAACTTACTTGAAGTTCGTCCGAAGAACTAGACTCAACCGGGTGCGAAAACGGTCGGGCGGTCTGGTCCTCGCGCTGGCCGTCTCGGCCGGCTGCGCGACCCTCGGCACCGATCCCGCAAGCCTCTCCCTCGACGAAAAGGTCGGCCAGCTCTTCGTTTACGCCTCGCGCGGCGTCTTCCTGAACGAGCAGTCGTCCGACTACCGGGAGCTGCTCCGCCAGGTGCGGGAGAACCGGGTCGGGGGAATCCTCTGGTACCAGACGGAGAACGTCTACGAGACCGCCTGGCTGAGCGACCGTCTCCAGTCGGCGGCGCGCGTGCCGCTTCTCGTCGCGGCGGACCTCGAAACCGGACTCGGCATGCGATTCTCCGACACGACGGACTGGCCGTGGCCGATGGCCGTCGCGGCGACGGGAGACCCGTCGCTCGCCGAGCGCCAGGGACGGATCGTCGGGGAGGAGGCGAGGGCCGTCGGCGTCAACCAGGTCTACGCGCCGGTCGCCGACGTCAACGGCGATCCCGAGAACCCCAACATCAACGTGCGCAGCTACGGCGAGAATCCCGCGGACGTCGCCGGGTTCGTTGCGGCCTTCGTGCGGGGCCTCCAGTCGACGGGCGTCGTGGCGACGGCCAAGCACTTTCCTGGGCACGGCGACACGCACACCGACTCGCATCGGTCGCTCCCGATCCTTTCGGCCACCGCCGACGGGATCGATCGCCGGGATCTGCCTCCCTTCCGCGCGGCGATCGGCGCGGGCGTGCGCGCGATCATGACCGCGCACCTCGCGGCGCCCGCGCTCGACCCGTCGCCCGCGCCCGCTCGGCCCGAAGGCGCGCGCGAGAATCCCTACACTCAGGACGCCGGCGACGTCGCGCGCGACGCCACGGTGCCGGCCTCGCTCTCGCCGGCGATCACGACCGGTCTCCTGCGCGACCGCCTGGGCTTTTCCGGGCTCGTCGTCACCGACGCCATGGACATGGGCGCGCTCGTCGATCACTACGACCCGGGCGAAGCGGCCGTCCGCGCGATCCTGGCGGGCGCCGATCAGATCCCCAAGTCGCCCGACCTCGACCGCGCGATCGCCGCGGTGCGTCAGGCCGTGGCGTCGGGACGCATTTCGCGCGAACGGCTCGACGCCTCGGTCCGCCGGATCCTCGAGGCCAAGCGCTTCGCGGGCGTCCCGCGGACGAGCCCGGCGGACATCTTCCGCGTCGTGGACCGCCCGGAGCACCGGGCCCTCGCCGAGGAGATCGCGCGCCGTTGCCTGACGCTCGTGCGGGAGGAGCCGGGCGTTCTGCCGCTTCGAACCGGCGCGCGGTTCGTCCAGATCAACGTGACGGTCGGCCCGGAGCGCATCGGCGGCGATTTCGCGCGCGAGCTCCGAGCCCGTGCCGGAGAGCCGCCGCGCGCGTTTTCGCTCGACAACCGCTCCGTCGCGGCCGACGTCGCGCCGATCCTCGAGGCCGCGCGCGGCGCGGACGCCGTCCTCGTATGTCTCTTCGTTCGCTTGCAGAGCGGGCGGGGATCGATCGTGACGCCCGCGCTCGCGCGCGACGCCGTCGAGAAGCTCGCCGCCTCGGGCGCGCGCGTCGTGGCCGTCTCCCTGGGATCGCCGTATGCGCTCGCCGAGCTGCCCGGCGTCCGCACGATGCTCGCGGCGTACGGCAGCCAGGCCGACCTGCAGGTCGCCGCCGCGCGCGCTCTCTTCGGCGAGGCGGCGGTCGGCGGGCGGCTTCCGATATCGATCCCCGGGATCGCCGCGCGCGGGACGGGAATCCCGAAGCCCGAAGGGAAGGCGAGTTGACGGGAGCGCTGCTCCTCGCCGCGGCGCTCGCGCGCCCGGCGGGCGCCGGCTTCTCGGCAGACCGGCTCGCCCGCGTCGACGCCGCGGTCGAGGAGGCGATCGCGCGCGCGGAGCTGCCGGGCGCCGTCGTGCTCGTCGGCCGCGGCGACCGCGTCGTTCTGCGCAAGGCCTGGGGCTCCCGCGCGGTCGCGCCGGAGCGCGAGCCGATGACGGCCGACACGATCTTCGACATCGCCTCGCTGACGAAAGTCGTCGCGACGGCGCCCGCGGTGATGCTCCTCGTCGAGGAGGGGCGGGTCCGCCTCGCGGACCCCGTCGTCCGGTATCTGCCCGACTTCGCGCCGGACGGCGACGATCGGACAAAGGTCACCGTCGAGGAGCTCCTCGTCCATCGCGCGGGATTCCCGCCGGACGATCCGCTGGAGCTCTATACCGGAAGCCCGGAGGAGATCTTCGCCCGCAAGTTCCGCCAGCCGCTCGCGCGGCCGCCGGGGACGGCCTTCGTCTATTCCGACGTCGGCTACGAAGTGCTCGGAGAGCTCGTGCGCCGCGTGTCGGGGCAGACGCTCGACGCGTTCGCCCGGGATCGGATCTTCCGTCCGCTCGCCATGCGCGAGACGGCGTTCCTGCCGCTCGCGAACGGCCTGCCCGCCGCGCGCATCGCGCCGACCGAGCGGCGCGACGACCGCGACCATTGGCTGCGGGGCGAGGTGCACGACCCCCGCGCCTTCGCCCTGGGCGGGGTCGCTGGGCACGCCGGCGTCTTCTCGACCGTCGACGATCTCGCGCGCTTCTGCCGGATGATCCTCGCCGGGGGGAAGCTCGGAGGCGTCCGCGTCCTCTCGCCGCTCGGCGTCGGCTCGCTGACGCGCCCGCGATATTTCGGCGACGGCGACGTGCGGGCGCTCGGGTTCGACGTCGAGACCGCGTACTCGAAGAACCGCGGCGACCTTTTCCCGGCGGGCTCGTTCGGGCACACGGGATTTACCGGTACGTCGCTCTGGATCGATCCATCCTCGAGCACCTTCGTGATTTTTCTCTCGAACCGCGTCCACCCGGACGGCAAGGGCGACGTGGGGAGGCTCCGCGGCGTCGTCGCCTCGGTCGCGGCGGCGGCGCTCGAGACCGACACGCGGGCGGCGGCGCGGCGTCTCGAGGCGAGCGTGCCGCGGCCGCGAGAGGTGCTGGCGGGGATCGACGTTCTCGCTGCGGAGAGCTTCGCGCCGATTTCCGGAAGGCGCGTCGGCCTCGTGACCAATGCGAGCGGGCGCGCGCGCGCCGGCCGCTCGACGGCCGAGGTCCTGGCGTCGCCGGAGGCGAAGAAGGCCGGCGTGGCGCTCGTGCGGCTCTTCTCGCCCGAGCACGGTCTCGCGTCGGCGGCGGACGGCGAGGTCGGCGACGCCACCGATCCCGCCACGGGTCTTCCCGTCGTCTCGCTCTACGGCGAGCGGCGGCGGCCCCGTCCCGAGGACTTCGACGGCCTCGACGCGGTCGTCTTCGACCTGCAGGACGCGGGCGCGCGTTTCTACACGTACCTGACGACGCTGGGCTACGTTCTCGAGGAGGCCGCGCGCGCGGGCCGGGCGGTCGTCGTGCTGGACCGACCGAATCCCATCGGCGGAGTCGAGTCGGAAGGGCCTCTCGCGGACGCCGACCGGCTCTCGTTCACCGCCTACCACGCGATTCCCGTCCGCACGGGAATGACCATCGGCGAGCTCGCCCGGCTCTTCAACGCGGAGCGCGGAGTCGGTGCCGACCTGACCGTCGTGCCCCTGCGCGGCTGGTCGCGCAGCCTCTGGTACGACGAGACGGGGCTCGAGTGGATCGCGCCATCGCCGAACCTCCGCTCGCTCGCGGCGGCGATGCTCTATCCCGGGATCGCGCTTCTCGAGACGACGAACGTCTCGGTCGGGCGGGGCACCGAGACGCCGTTCGAGCTGGTCGGCGCTCCCTGGCTCGACGGCGCGCGGCTCGCGCGCGTGCTCGCGTCGCGGAATCTGCCCGGCGTCCGCTTCACGCCGGTTCACTTCACGCCGGCCTCCGCGGCGTTCGCCGGCGAGCGCTGCGGCGGTGTGCGCTTCACGACGACGGATCGCGAGCGATTGCACCCCGTCCGGCTCGGCCTCGAGATCGCCGTGGCCCTGCGCGACCTGTATCCGGGCACGTGGGACCGTTCGAAGCTCGACGTCCTTCTCGCCAACCAGAAGGCGTTCGCCCTCTTCGACGCCGGGGAGCCCCCGGAGCGCGTCGCGGACTCCTGGAAGGACGATCTCGAAGCGTTCCGGCGGCGCGCGGCCGCGTATCGACTCTACGGAGCGGCTACGCCTCGATGATCGCCTCGGCCTCGATCTCGACGAGCATCTCGGGCGAGATCAGGCGCGAGACCTCGACCATCGACGTCGCCGGCCGGATCGCGCCGAAGAATTCGCCGTGCGCCTTCCCGATCTTCTCCCAGTCGGCGATGTCGACGACGTAGATTCGAGTCCGCACGACGTCGGAGAGCTTCGCGCCGGCCTTCCCGAGCGCGGCCTCGATGTTCTTGAGCGTCTGCACGGCCTGCGCGTAGGGGTCGCCGGGGCCGAGGACGTTGCCCTTCGGCCCGGTGGCCGTCGTGCCCGAGACGTGCACGTGGTTGCCCACGCGCACCGCCCGCGAGTAACCGACGATCGGCTCCCAGGGCGCGCCGCTCGAGACGAGTTGCCGCACCGGCCCGCTACCTCTCGAGGTAGGTGTACTTCGGGAAGACGTCCTCGAAGTCCCGTGCGATCGCCTCGACCTCGTCCTTCTTGACCGGCCGTCCCGCGACGCGCCGCAGCTGGCGGCGGATCGAGTCGAGGAGCTCTTCTTCGCTGTAGTTCATGTAGGAGAGCACGCGCTCGCACGACTCGCCCGGCAGCACGTCGTCGATCCGCGCCTTTCCCTGCTCGTCCACCGTGACGATCGCCTCGTGCGCCTCGCCGAAGAGGTTGTGCAGGTCTCCGAGGACGTCCTGGTAGGCGCCCATGAGACACACGCCGATGTAGTACGGGGTTCCGGCGCGCACGGTGTGGAGGGGGAGCGTCTCCTTGATGTCCCGCAGGTCGATGAACTTCTCGATCTTGCCGTCGGAGTCGCACGTGATGTCGGCGATCGTGCCGAACTCCGCCGGGCGCTCGTTGAGGCGGTGGATGGGCAGGATCGGGAAGAGCTGGTCGATCGCCCAGATGTCCGGCAGCGACTGGAAGACGGAGAAGTTCAGGACGTACTTGTCCGCGAGCATCGTCTCCATGTCCTCGAACTCCTCCGGGATCTCCTTGAGGGTCTTCAGGTCGCGGTGGATCTTTTCGCAGATCTGCCAGAAGAGCATCTCGCCTTTCGACCGGTCCTCGAGGGACAGGTGGCCCAGGTTGAAGAGCGTGAAGAGCTCCTCCTTGTACTGGAGCGCGTCGTGGTAGCTCTCGCGCAGCGTCTTCGCGTTGACCGTGTCGAGGACCGAGGCGAGCTCCTGGATGACGTTCGGGTCGGCCGGCGAGACACGCACCTTCACGCCCTTTTCGATGCGGTCGGCGACGTCGAGCACGTTGGTGATGAAGACGGAGTGATACGCCGTGACGGCGCGGCCTGACTCGGTCACGAGAACCGGCGGCGGCACCTTCTCTTCCTCGCAGATCTGGAGGACCGTATAGACGACGTCGTTGGCGTACTCCTGGACCGAGTAGTTCATCGAGGAGTCGAAGGCGGTCTTCGAGCCGTCGTAGTCCACGCCGAGGCCGCCGCCGAGGTTCAGGTACTGGATGGGAACGCCCAGCGCGCGCAGCTTCGCGTAGACGCGCCCGGCCTCGCGGATCGCCTCCTTGATCTTGCGGATGTCGGTGATCTGAGAGCCGATGTGGAAGTGCAGCATGGCCATGCAGTCGAGCATCCGGCGCGACTTCAGGATCTTGACCGCCTCGAGCATCTCGGGCGTCGTGAGACCGAACTTCGCGGCCTCGCCGCCCGACTTGGCCCACTTGCCCGACCCGCGCGCGTAGAGCTTCGACCGCATCCCGAGCATCGGGCGGACGCCGCGCGCGCGCGCCACGTCGAGGATGTGCTCGAGCTCGGAGACTTTCTCCAGGATCAGGACGACTTTCTTCTGCATCCGCAGGGCGTTCAAGGCCATGCGAATGAAGGTCTCGTCCTTGTAGCCGTTGCAGGTGATGAGGCTGTCGGGGGAGAGGTCGGCGGCGATCGCCGCGAGGAGCTCCGGTTTCGAGCCGGCCTCGAGACCGTAGCCGTAGGGGCGGCCCGCCTCGATGACGTGCTCGACGACGACCCGCTTCTGGTTGACCTTGATCGGGAAGACGCCGCGGAAGACGGAGGGATATCCGTATTCCGCGATGGCTCGCCGGAAGGCCTCGTTCAGGTTGGCCACCGCCGCCGAGAGGATCTGCGGGAACCGAACGACGAGCGGCGTCGTGAAACCGCGCCGCCGCATCTCCTCGACGATCTCTCGAAGGACCACGCCGCGCGACGCCTCGCGCGTCGGAAGCACGAGCAGATCGCCGTCGTCGGATACGGCGAAGAAGCCCTTTCCCCAGTTCGGGATTCCGTAGAGCGCGGCGGCGTCTGCAAACTTCTGACCCTCGGGCCGCGGCCGCGCCGGTGTCGCCCGGGACCGTTTCAGGGGCCGTACGGTCGCCATGCGGAAATCCTAAGGCACAAACGTCAAGGCTTCTCCAGAAGATCGAGGGCCGCTACGGTCAGCGCCGCCGCTCCCGTCTTGAGGGTCGGCTCCCTGTCCGGCGCCCAGAGAGACGAGTGGAGCGACGGCAGCTTCGTCGGGTCCCCCTGCGCGGCATCCCATTTCGACTTCTCGACGCCGCCGACCCAAAAGATGACCGACGGCACGCCGGCCGCCCTGCCGAAGTCTCCGAAATCCTCGGCGGCCATGATCGGCGGCGGCTCGACGACGCGGTCCTTCCCGAAGGCGCCCGTGAAGGTCGCGATGAGGCGGCGGGCCAGGGCCGGGTCGTTGTACGTCGCGTTGTAGCCCTCGGAGACGACGACGAGAGGCTCCTTGGGCGCGCCGGCCGCGGCGGCCTCCGCCTTCGCGATGCGCGCGATCGCCTCGTGGAGGTGCCGGCGGGTCTTCTCGCTGTAGGACCGGATCGTGAGCTGGAGCTTCACCTCGTCCGGGATGATGTTGTTCTTGGTCCCGCCGTGGATCGAGCCGACGGTGACGACGGCGGGATCCCGCGGGTCGATCTCGCGCGACACGATCGTCTGGAGCGCGAGGACGGTGCGAGCGGCGATCACGATGGGATCGACGGTCGATTGCGGCGCCGAGCCGTGGCCACCGCGGCCGTAGATCGTGATGTCGGCGGAGTCGGAGTTGGCGAGCGCGAAGCCGGAGACGACGCCGATCTGTCCCGCGGGGAGCGACGCGCTGTCGTGGAACGCGATCGCGACGTCCGGCTTCGGGAACCGCGTCAGCAGGCCGTCCTTGATCATCGCCTGCGCACCGGCGCCGCCCTCCTCGGCCGGCTGGCCGATCAGCACGAGGGTGCCGCGCCACCGCGCCTTCGCCTTCGAGAGCAGAGTCGCCGCTCCGAGAAGGGACGTCACGTGCGTGTCGTGTCCGCAGGCGTGCATCACGTGGACCGTCTCGCCGGCGTCGTTCTTGGTCGTGACCTGACTCGCGTACGCGAGCCCGGTCTTCTCTTCGACGGGCAGCGCATCCATGTCGGCGCGCACGAGGACGGTCGGGCCGGCGCCGTTCTTCATGACGGCCACGACGCCGGTCTTCCCGACGCCCGTCGCGACGTCGTAGCCGAGCGCGCGCAGGCGTTCGGCGAGCTTCGCCGCGGTCTTCTCCTCGTGGTACGAGAGCTCGGGGTTCCGGTGGAGATCGATGTAGAACTTCTCCAGGTCGGGATAGAGCGCGTCGAGCGGAGCAAGCGCCGGGTTCGGCGCGGCGGCCTGCGCCCCGAGGAGCGGCGCGAGAGCCAGCATCAGAGTCGCGAAGAGGGTGCGTTTCATTCGGCCTCCGGGCGCGGATTCTAGATGACAACTCGTCCGCCGTCGGCGAAACTACGAGCGCTTGGCCGAGGAGCCCGCCCCGCCGATCGCCGCGCCGGCCCGATCTCCCGGATTTCGCCGCCGGATGTGGTGGGTCGCCATCCTGTACTTCGCCGAGGGCTTCCCGTACGGCGTCTTTCTCGAGGTCTGGAGCGTCTATTTCCGCTCGCACGGCGTCTCGCTGAAGGAGATCGGACTCATGGCGCTCCTCGGGATGCCGTGGACGGTCAAGCCGCTGTGGGCGCCGCTCGTGGACCGATACGGCGACCGGCGGACCTGGATCGCCGCGTGCCTCCTCGTGATGGCGGCGCTCCTTGCCCTCCATCCGTTCTTCGACGCCTCGCATCCGTCGACGGCCTTCTGGGGCGTCCTCCTCCTCTTCACGATGGCGTCGGCCACGCAGGACATCGCGATCGACGCGCACACCATCGCGATCCTGCCGAAGGACGAGGTCGGCGCCGCCAACGGCATCCGCGTCGCCGCGTATCGCGTCGCGATGATCGCGAGCGGCGGAGGGATCGTCGTCGGCGCCGGAGTCCTGGGCTGGCCCAGGATGTGGTTCGCGGCGGGAGCGCTGCTGGCCCTGCTCGCGCCCGTCGTCCTGCGCGCGCCGGCGGCCGAGCTGCGCCGCGAGGAGCGGCGGCGGTTCTTCAAGCCGCTCGCCGACTGGCTCGCGAAGCCCGGCGCCGCGGCGGCGGTGGCTTTCCTCCTCCTGTACAAGCTCGGCGATCAGGCCATCACGCCGATGATCAAGCCGTTCTGGGTCGATCGCGGCCTCACGCTCAAAGAGATCGGGCTCATCTCGACCACGCTCGGCATCCTCTTCACCATCCTCGGCGCGCTTCTCGGCGGATTTCTGACGACCCGCTGGGGGTTGTTGCGGGCGCTCTTCGTCCTCGGCATCGCGCAGGTCCTGCCGAACCTCGGCTATGCGGCCTGCGCGGCGCTCTCCGCCGGCCGGCCGGCGATCTACGCCGCGTCGGTCCTCGAGTCGTTCGGTCAGGGGCTCGGGACGGCCTGCTTCCTGACGTTCATGATGCGGCTCTGCGACAAGGAGCACGCGGCGACGCAGTACGCGCTCATCTCGGCGCTCTTCTCCCTTTCGCGCCACGTCGCCGGCGCCGCGAGCGGCTTCGCTGCGAGCCGCTTCGGCTATGCGCCGTTTTTCGGTTACACGTTCCTGCTCGCGATTCCCGGGCTCATTCTCGTTCCCTTCCTGCGCCGCCGGCTCGGCGAGAGCTGAAACGCGCGATGCGGCACGTCCTCGGCATCGACGCGGGCGGCACGAAGACGCGGGCGCTCCTCGCGGCGGAGGACGGCCGGGTCGTCGCGGACGCCTCCGGAGGCGGCGCGAATCTCCGCACGCACGGCGAGCTCGCGGTCGAGAAGGTGCTGCACGCCGTCGCCGAGGAGACCTCCGCTGCCGCCGGCGTGCGGCCGGACGCCGTCGCGCTCGGCATCGCCGGCGCGGGCCGGCCGGGCGACGCGGCCGTGTTGCGCGAGATTCTCCGGCGCATCGGCTTTCGGGACCGCGTCGTCGTCACCAACGACGCGCACATTGCGTTCGTCGCGGGATCGCCCCGGCGCGTCGGGCTGGCGCTCGTCTGCGGCACGGGGTCCATCGCGTGGGGACGGAACGCCGGAGGCGAGGTCGCGCGCGCGGGCGGCTTCGGATGGCACGTCGGCGACGAGGGCTCGGGCTTCTGGATCGGCGAGCGCGCGATCCGCCAGGTTCTGCGCGGGCGCGACGGCCGCGGGCCGGCGACGGCGCTCGAGGCGGCGCTCCTCGCACATTTCGCCATCGCCGATCCCGAGGACATCGTGCACGAGATCTACGGCGGCGACTTCCCGCGGCACCGCATCGCGTTTTTCGCAGTGCCCGTCGCGGAGGCGGCGCGGGCGGGCGACGCCGTCGCCTCGAGGATCCTCGCGGACGCCGCGTCGGAGCTCGTCCTCGCGGCGGAGACGGTGATCCGGCGCCTGGGCCTCGCGGGAGCGGCTTACGACGTCGTGCTGTCCGGCGGCACGTTCCGCGCGTTGCCGGCGCTCGAGGCCGACGTCGCGCGCCGGCTCTCGGCGCCCGACGCCGCGGTGCGGCATCTCGAGGGGGAGCCCGCGGCCGGCGCCGTGGAGCTCGCGCGCGAGGCGCTGCGGGCGGCCGCGCCGTGAAGCGCCTCGTCGTCAACGCGGACGACTATGGCCGTACGGCCGGCATCTGCGACGGGACGCTCGCCGCGCATCGCGGCGGGATCGTGACGTCGGCGACCGCGATGGTCCTCGAGCCGGCGGCGTCGGACGGGATCCGGAGGGCGCGCGCCGAGTCGCCGGCGCTCGACCTGGGCCTCCACGTCGTCCTGACCGGCGGCGGGCGTCCGGCCTCGCCGCCCGAGACGGTCGCCTCGCTCGTCCCCGGCGGCCGCTTCGCGCGAAACGCGGACGCGCTGCCGCCGCGCCTCGACCGCGTGGAGGTGGCTCGCGAGATCGAGGCCCAGATCGCGCTCTTCGAGCGGATGGCAGGGACGCCGCCGTCGCACCTCGACTCGCATCATCATTCGGCGCTCCACCCGGACGTCGAGCCGGCTTTCGCAGAGGCGGCGCGGCGGCGCGGCCTCCCCGTGCGCGCGTCGAGCGTCGAGGCGCGCGAGCGCCTTCGTCGCGCGGGTCTGCGGACGCCCGACAAGTTCCTGGACGGCTTCTTCGGCGCCGGCGCGACGATCGAGAACCTCCGCAAGATTCTCGAAGCGCTGCCGGAGGGAACCTCCGAGCTCATGTGCCATCCGGGCTTCCCCGACGAAGCGCTCCTCCGCGAGAGCACCTACGCCGCCGACCGCGGCCGGGAGGTCGAGATCCTGCGATCGGTCGAGCTGCGGCCTCTTCTGGCGCGACTCGGCGTCGCGCTCGTTCCCTTCTCGGCCGTCTAGACGAGCGCGCGGCGCAGATCGCCGCCCGCGGCCCTCAGCCGCCGGGCCGCGGCGCCCGGGCTCTCGCCGGTCCGTCCGGTGACGATCGCGACCTTGACGTCGCCGCCCGCGCGCGCGAGGAGCCCTCGTGCCGCTTCCGGAGAGACGCCGGCGGCCGCCGCGACGATGCGCCGGGCGCGGTCGCGCAGCTTCGCCGAGCCCGCGCGCAGGTCCACCATCCATGGACCGAACACCTTGCCCGCCGATGCCAGGGCCGACGTCGTGATCTGGTTCAAGGCGAGCTTCGTCGCGGTGCCGGCCTTCAGCCGCGTCGAGCCCGCGACGACCTCGGGCCCGACATCGAGGACGATCGCGAGGTCCGCCAGGCGCGAGAGTCCGGGCCGTCGGCTCGCCGTGAGGAGGACCGTCCGCGCGCCACGGCGCCGCGCCCGAACGAGCGCACCTTCGACGAAGGGCGTGACGGAGCTGGCCGAGATGCCGAGCACGAGGTCGCCCTGGCCGACGCGCGCCGCGCCGTGCGAACCCTCGCCGCGCCGGTCTTCCGCCCCTTCGCGCGCGCGAAATACGGCCGTCCGTCCTCCCGCCACGACCGCGCGCACGCGCCGCGGGCTCGTGCCGAAGGTCGGCGGCAGCTCGGCCGCTTCGAGGACGGCGAGGCGGCCCGACGTGCCGGCTCCGAACAGCAGGCAGTTGCCGCCGGACACGTACGTTTCCCGGAACCATCGCGCGGCCGTCGCGATCGCGGGGCGGGCGCGACGCAGGGCCGCGAGAACGCGCCGGTCCTCCGACTGCATGAGCGCGACGATGCCGTCCGGCCCGAGGCGGTCGAGCGCCCGCGAGCGCGGATTCGCGCACTCCGTCGCGAGGCGGCGCCAGCGGCCGCGATGCGCTTTCGTCACTCCTTCGGCAGCTCCGCCGCTCCCGTGGCGCGCGTGCCGGTCTTGAGCTCCTCCACGGTCACCGCGACCTTGCGCCCCTTGGCCGGCCAGGTGATCGGGATGTCGGCGCCCCAGCCCGACTGATGCGGCGCGACGTCGAACTCCTGCGTCGTCGTGAACGGCTCCCGCGCGCCGATGACGTCCACGGCGATCGTGACCCGCATGCGCCCTCCGTTCAGAAGATCGAGCGTCGAAGCGAGCGCCGCCAGGTCCGCGTCCACGTGCAGCACGCCGGTGAGCTGTTTGCCGTTCTTCGCGACGCCGTCGATGGCCAGTTTGATCGGGAAGCCGCCCTGCGGCGGCGGCTCGTTCAGCGCGCGGACCGTCATGCCCGACGCGACCGAGTCCGGAGTCCCCTCGGTCATGTACCCGGGACTGCGGATGGTCAGCCCTTCTCGAAGGCTCGTCACCTTCAGGCTGTGGATCTTTCCGTCGGTCGGGTGCTCGGAGCGGAACGAGACGACGTAGGCGCTGTCGTAGGCGTTGAGCGCCGACGGCAGCTGACCCGCCGACGTGACGACCTCGCCTCCCGTCGTCTCGGCGATCGCGCGCAGCGGCGAGACCGGGCTCGCAAAAAGCGGAATCGTCCCTCGGTTCGCCTGGAATCCGTCGTGCGAGGACGACGACGCGTCGGAAACCTCCATCAGGTTCCCGCCCAGCGAGATCGGGACGGCCTGAATTCCAAGGGAGGACAGCGCTTTCGCCGCGAGCCCCGTCAACTCGCCTCCGCGGGGTCCGAACTCGACGGGCAGCTCCTGCTCCAGTTGCTGGGGCGTCTTGGTCTCGACGCAGAGAACCGGCCGCGGGCGCGTTTCCGTCTCTCGGATGACCTGTAAGTAGGTCTGCGTGACGTCCAGGTCGTAGCCATCCGAAGTGAAGTAGACGACGTCCGGGTGCTGGCCGCCGAGCGAGACGGCCCACCGGACGAGTCGCTCGAGAGAGTCCTGGATGATCCGAAGCTCCTGCTCCGCGGCGTTCCGCACCGTCATCTCGAAGTTCGGGCAGGGGTCGTTGCGCATGTGGTCGACCGCCTGGCGGCGCACGATCCGGAGATCGCTCTTGCCCGCCACCGCACGCCGCAGATCCTGCAGCCCGCGGCGCACGACCTGCGGATCGCGGCTGGCCTCGAGAAACTGATGGGGGAGGGGATCGGCGACGACGATCTCGAGCGGACCGTTCGCCAGGATGGCGTCCAGGCTCTTCTCGAATGTCCCGGCGGCGCGGCCGACCGAGCCGGGATCGAGCATGGTCGCGTCGACGTAAAGGTGCTGCGGGATGCCGTTCGAGCGGGGCGCCCCGAGAGCGGACGACGGCAGCGGAGTCTTCGGTAAGGGCTCGGCCGCGGCCGGAACGGCGGGCGGCGCCGGTCTCGCGGGATCGACGCCGAGGACGCGCATCGGTTTGCCGTCCTCGAGAATCTGGAGATCCTCCGCGCCCGGCGCCGGAGACGGAGGCTTGCCGTCACGGTCGGTGATGCGGACGAGAATCGTGCGGACGTTGACCTCGACCCGTTCGACGAAGGGCTTCTCCGGAGCCGTCTGGGCGGGAGCGCCGTCCGCCAGGAGCGCGAGGATTGCGGCCGCCGCCGGGGCACGAGAAAAACGCTTCCGCACGCCGGGGAGCCTAGCAGAGGACGCCGAAATCTACGTCGTTTCCGCCCGGCTCCAGAAGCTCCGGAGCACCGAGTCCACCTCGGAGTCGTGATCGATGACCGTGGCCGGCGGCATCGCGCGGGGCCGCGTCGGCGTCGTGCGCCGGCGTTCTCTCTCGGCGAGCGCGGCGGCCTCGGCGTGCTGGATGCTCTGCGGTCCGAGACGCTCGGCCAGGACCTGCGAGAGGGCGAAACTCGAGGGGGAGTATCGGCCCGCGACGATGACGCGTCCGAGCTCCCGCCGGAAGGCGCCCATCGAAGAGAAACGGAGCGACGGCTTGGAGAGGGCGCCGCGAAGGAGCTGCACGACGTCGTCGGGGAGGCCGTCGGCCTTCCGGACGGCGACGGCTTCGGGCTCGAGCGAGGGAATCCGGCCGGTCAGGAGCTCGAGCAGGATGGCGCCGACCGAATAGATGTCCGAGAGGGGCGCGACCCGGGGGCGCAGACGCTCCTCCGGAGCGACGTACGGCGCAATCCCCGCGGCGAGCGCCGGCTCCTCGAGCGTCGGGAAGATGCCGGCGGCCAGGCCGAATCCCGCCACGAAGATGTCCGCGTCGGCGCCGATCGACACGAACCCCGGCCAGACGAGTCCGTGCGCGAGCGGCCGCCCCTCGAAGGTCTTTCGGTGCGCGGCGTCGAGCGCGGCGGCGATCCGGTCCGCGATGAGGAGCGCGTGCTCCACGGCCAGTCGCGATCCGAACGAGCGGAAGCCGCTCGAGAGCACGTCGAGGGTCCAGCCGTGCGTCTCCTTCCACGCGAGGTACGGCAGCCGGTCCACCGCACCGGCCCGCTCGCCGCGCGCCGTGAACGGGGCCGAGAGGAGCGGGCGCATCTGCTCGGCGACGCCGATCGCGTCGATGAGCATCGGCGCGTCCACGTGCCGCGTATCGAAGATGCGGAGGCGGACGAATTCGCCCGAGCCCGACACGTCGATCGCGCGGAAGACGCGGCCGAGCGCGTCGCGGGAGAGCTCCGAGGTGACGAGGTAGTCGCCGAAACGGCGCGGCAGGTCCTTGGTCAGGGGTGGGGGGATCGGGAGGCGTCCGTCCGAAGGCAGCGGCGGGCGCGCCTTGCGGCGTTCCGGCCGTCCCGTCAGGATGGTCGTGTCGCCCACGTCGTTCCGCCCCCCCTCCGACGAGAAGCGTAGCAGCTCGTCGCGAGGAAGCAAGGCGAGAGGCGTCCGACTTCTCGTCTAGGGAGAAGGGCGCAGAGGCCGGCCTCCGGCGATCTCGTCGATGATCGCCAGCGCGCGCGCGACTTCCGAAACATCGTTGCCGGCGTGCGGCGAGAACCGCACGGCCCCCTCGCGCGGCGACACGATGACGCCGCGCTCCTCGAGAGCCTTCGCCATGTCGCGGGCGTCTCCGGAGGGCGGCGCGGCGGCGTAGATTCCGGAGCCGAGCGGCTCCGGCGTCACGCTCCGCCACCCGCGCGCCGAGAGGCCGTCGCGCAGCGCGGCCGCCGCCGCGAGATTCCTTTCGCGCACGGTCTCGATCCCCATCTCCGCGAGCAGGTCGAGCGCCGCCGACAGGCCCGCGAGGTTGCCCGTCGGCAGGGTCCCCGGCTCGTACCGTCGCGCGCCCGACCAGCGCTCGAGCCGGTAGTCGAGGTAGCGCGCGCCGGTCCGGACGTTCCACCAGCCCGCGGCGGGGGCCGGCACCTTCTCTCTCGCACTCTCGGCCACGTAGAAGATCGCGCCGCCCTCGAGGCCGTAGAGCCACTTGTGCGCGTCGGCCGCGAGGACGTCGACACCGGCGCGGCGCACGTCGATCGGCAGCTGTCCCAGGCCCTGAATCCCGTCGACGACGAAAAGGATGCCGCGCGCGCGGCAGAAAGCGCCGATCTCCTCGAGGGGATAGACGTAACCGTTGTGGAAGGCGACCCAGGAGACCGCGAGAACGCGCGTCCGCGCGTCGACCTGCTCCTCGAGATCGGACAGGGCGACGCGGCCGTCCCGGTTCTTCGCCATGCGGCACGCGACGCCGCGCGCCTCGAGCGCCATCCAGGGATAGGCGTTGGACGGGAACTCCATGTCGTCCGTGACGACGTTGTCACCGGGCTTCCACGGGAAATTCTGCGCGGCGAGATTCAGTCCCCAGCTCGTGTTCGGGAGGAACGCGATCTCGTCGTGCGACGCTCCGAGAAGGCGGGCCCCCTTCTCACGGGTCGCGTCGATGAGGCGGTACCAGTCGCGCCAGCGGGCGGCGCCGTGGTCGCGCACGTCCGCGAGGTGCGCCGCGGCGGCGTCGGCGACGCGGCGGGGCAGCGGGGCGACGGCCGCGTGGTTGAAGTAGAGGAGATTGCGGCGGACCGGGAACTCGCGGTCGAGGCTCGCGGGCGAGAAGTCGAAGCCGGTCACTTCCAGGTGATCGCTCGGGCGCGCGCGAGGAGATCGAAGTACTCGCCGACCTCCTCGACGGGCACGGGCTCGTAACGTCCCGCGAGCACGTCGCGGATCTGCGCGACCGTGCGCGCGCCGTCGGCCAGGTTGAACGCCTCGTACGAGAGGACGCCGCCCTCCGGCCGGTTCGTCAGGCGGGTGTCGAGGCTCGCGCCGGCGGAGGCGGTCGGCCCGGTCGCGGTCCGGCCGAGCGCGTCGGCGACGTAATCGAAGTAGTAGACGCTGAGGGGACCCCGGATCTCGGGGTTGCGGACGGGCACGCGGGCATCCGCGCCGGGCGCCGCGGGAGGCCGGACGAGGGACGCCATCTGTTCGAGGCGCTCGTCTTCGCGCGCGACCGCCGAGGACGTCGCCGGCCACATCGTCGCGATCGACCGGAGGGTTTCCCGCTCCGTCTCGATCGCCTCGTGCGCCGCGAGCAGGCCGTCGCGCGAGTCGTCGGCCTGCGCCATGGAGACCCGCGCCTCGCACTGCGCGCGCGCCGTGCGGAGCAGGCGCGGCGCCTCGGCGTCGGGCAGCGCCGCGAGCGTCCAGGCGATCCCGGCGCCGAGATAGGCCACGCGGCCGAGCTTGGTCGCGTCGAGGTTCTCGGGCTGGTCCTTGTTCGTGTGGATCGTGACGTCGGGCCAGTCGTGGAAGTAGACAATCGGCACGCCGAAGCTCGCCTCTTCGAAGACCTCGTGATCGCTGCCCATCTCGAGCGCGCGCATGTCTGCGAGGAGCGGTTCCCGCGAGCCGGGCAGCCAGACGAGCCCGGCATACGGATCGCCGCCCCGCTCGGCGTACCGCCGCGAGGCGTCGACGACGTGCTCGAGCCAGACCGCGGCGATCTCGCTCGCGACGTGCGGCCGCGAGCCGGCCGCGCGCGAGACGTGGAACGTGCCCTTCGTCGTCGCGAGAAGTCCGCCGACCATGTCCATGTGGATGCCGGCGGCGAGGCGCTTCACGACCTCGGGATGCCGCACGAGATACGCCTCCGAGCCGGCGATCTCCGGCAGCCAGAGGAATCGGATCGTGCGGCGCGGCGCCGGCAGCGTCTTCCGGGCGATCGCCGCGCGGAGAGCCCGCGCGACCTCGAAGATCGCCGCGCTGCCGGACGCGTTGTCGTTGGCGCCGGCCGATTCGTGGCAGAGGTGCGCCGTCAGGACGATCTCCCCGGCCGCCGCATCCGATCCCGGGATCGTCGCGACGACGACGTCGTAGGTCGCCGGAACCATCTTCGCGGCGACGCGCGCGTGGAAAACGATCTTCTCGCCGGCCGCAAGGCGCTCGCGGTAACGCGCGGCCTGGCGCCTGGACAACATGAAAGCGAATTTGTTGTCGAGGGCGTACGGCGAGAGGTGCCCCCAGCGCACGAGGTCGCGGTCGTCCCCCGACCAGGCCGTCGTCTGGTTGGGGAAATCCGACAGGAACCCCGCCGCGCCGCGCTCCTTGCATGCGAGGCGCATCACCGACGGCAGGTCACCGTCGGCGAGGACGATCTTGCCGGCGACGTTCTTGCCCTCGTAGCTCTTCGGGTTCGTGCCCGCGCCGGCGTCCACGAGCTCCGCGGTCGCGTCCGCGTCCTGGCTGTAGTCGGCGAGCGCCACCGGCAGCTCCGGGAACGATTCGACGAGGCCGGGCTGCGGCGAGACCTCCTCGAGCGACGCGGTGACCGGGTTCCAGCCGGAATAGCTGACGAAGTGCGCGTACTTCGTCTTGCCGTCGGCCGGGAAATGCTCGACCGCGGCGTCGGCGAGACCCGCCGCGAGGAGCTTTTTCTTCATGTGCTCCGCCGCGGCCGCGAAGCCGGGCGAGCCGTGGACTCGATGAAAGCGCGAGAGCTCGCGGACCGTCTCGAGCGTCGCGTTGCCGTCGATCTCGGCATGGATCGCGGCCGGGACCTCGTCGGGCCAGAAGGGGATCGTGCGCGTCTGCGCCGTCCGTACGAGAGAGGGCGCGGCGAGACCCGCGATGAGAAGGATCGGGCGAAGTCTCACGATTCCTCGAACTCCCTTCTCGCGATGGTGGCCGGCGACAGCCCGGATGTCGCGCGCCGAATCCCGCTCTACTGGCTCGCCGTGAACCCGACCGCGGCGGCGGTTTTCTCCCACGCCATCACGAGTTTTCCGGAGTTCTCGGTGACGTCCGCGAAACCGATGGTGAACTGATCGACGGAGACCTGCGGGGTGAGCATCGTCATGGGGACCCGGACGATGTCGTACTTCTTGTCGTAGTTGTACGCTCCCCAGGTCGCGACTTTCTCCTCCTCGTTATAGCTTCGCTGATACGGCTGGTTGGAAACGATCAGCGTCCAGCCGGTCTCCTTGAGGTCGACGAAAAGCGAATACTCCCCGGGCTCGATCCTCTTTCCGCCGATCACGAGGGCGGCGTCGGTCTTCAGGCGCGTCGTCTCGTTGGCTCCCGCCCTCCAGACCGGCGCGCCGGCACAGGCCGCCTTTCCGTAGTCGGGGCCCTTGCCGAAGATGTTCGTGCGGGTGCGCAGGATCGGGCGTCCATAGCGCACCTCGATCCACTTGCCGTCGGTGTAGTTGCGCCTCTCGGGATCTCCGCTCCACTTGCCCAGCACCTGCGTCGCGGCGGTCCCGGTCGTGCTCAGCGGCCGACTGCTTTGCGCGAGCGCCAGACCGGCGCCGACCAGGAACGTCAGAGACCCTGTCAGAAGTTTGCGGCGAACCATGGGGACCTCCTCGAGTTTCGCGCTCTTCGTGCCCGCGGGATGCGAAGCATATCGGTTTCCACCGCTTCGAACGGCGCGACGTCGAGTCTCGGCCCGCGGTCTCCTAGGCGGGCGGCGCGCCGGCGCGCTCGAGCCAGGCCTTCATCTGCTGTCGTCCGACGGCGCCCGCGTGCTGGAACGCCAGGAGGCCGCCCTTCAGCACCACGAAATTCGGGATCCCCTGGACGCCGAACTGAGCGGCGAGCTGCGGGTGCGCGTCGGTGTCCACTTTGAGGACGAGCGCGCGGCCGGCCATCTCGGCAGCGGTCGCTTCAACCTCGGGCGCGGCGACCTTGCAGGGCCCGCACCAGTCCGCCCAGAAGTCGACGAGGACGGGCACCTTCGCTCCGCCGGTGATCTCGCGGAAGAGTTCCGGATCGGCCGCGATCGGCTTTCCGACCGGCGAGATCTTGGTCTTGCAGCCGCCGCAGCGTCCCTCGTCGGCCAGGCGGTCGGCCGGAGACCGGTTCTTCTTGCCGCAGCTCGGGCAGGTCAGGATCATGGAAGGAACGAACGACTGAGGACTGAGGACTTGGGACGGAGGACCCGTGGCGATTGCCGCGCGAGTCGTCCGTCCTCGGTCCTCTGTCCTCGGTCGGCCGAGGGCGTCCCTACTTTCCGATCGTGAAGGGCACCACGCCGCCGGTCTTCTCCCAGACCATCGCGAGCTTCCCGCCGGCGTTGGTCATGTCGGCGAAGCCGATCGTGAACTGCTCCACCGAGACCTGCGGCGTGATCATTTTCATCGGCACGCGGACGACGTCGAACTTCGGGTCGTACCCGTAGGAGCCCCAGATCTTCGTCTTGTCGTTCGCGTCGTACTTTTCCTGCGTGGGCTGCGTCGAGACGATGAGCGTCCAGGCGCCTTCCTTCAGCTCCACGAACAGGTCGTACTCGCCGGGCGCGAGCTTCTTTCCGCCGATCTCGAGCGGTACCTCGGTCTTCAGCTTCGTCGAGGCGTTGGCCCCGGCGCGCCAGACGGGAGCGCCCGCGTTGACCATCTTGCCGTAGTCCGCGCCCTTTCCGAAGATGTCCGTGCGGCCGCGCAGCATCGGCCGGCTGTAGATCACCTCGATCCACTTGCCGCCCTCGTAGCGCCGCTCGCCTTCCTTGTCCGGGGCGCTCCAGGTTCCGCCGACCATCGTCGAGGCCGTTCCCGGGGGAGACGGCGCCCGCCGCTGCTCCTGCGCGACCGCGAGGCCGGCGCACGCGAGCATCGCCAGCGCCGCCGTTCCGAGCTTCCGACCAACCATGAGAGTCCTCCTTCGCTTTTTTTGGAAGGCGAAGCATATCTCTTTCGATAAAATCCGCGCGGCCATGAGGGCGTCCTCGATTCGCGTCCGGTCCGCGTTGGTCGCCGGTGTCGCAGCGATCGCGGCGCTCTTCGCCCTCCCGGCGCGGGGCGGGCCCGGCGAGATCCGCGGCGGCGACCGCCTCGCCTACGCGCTGACCGGCGCGCGCGTGATCGCGGCTCCGGGCAAGGTGTTCGATCCCGGGATCGTCGTGGTGCGCGGCGGCGTCATCGAGGCCGCCGGTCCCTCGTCTTCGACCGCGATCCCGGCCGATGCGCGCGTGATCGACCTCCACGGTCAGACGATCCACGCGGCATTCCTCGACCCGTACGTCACGGCCGACCGCCTCGCGGGCAAGAAGCCGACAGCGCCCCGGGACGAAGAGGAGGATTCTTCGGCGTCGGACGCGGGGCGCGGCGGGCCGCCGGCGTCCAACCGCGCGAACGAGCGGGTGCTCGAAGGGCTCTCGATCAAGGACCGTGTCGCCGACACCTATCGGCGCCTCGGGTTCGCGGTGGTGGCGGCGGTTCCTTCGGCCGGAATCCTGCGCGGCGCCGGCGCGGTCGTCGGCCTCGGCGACCCGGACTCGCGCGTCCTCGCGGAGAGGTTCGGACAATACGTCTCGCTCGAGCCGCCGCGCCGGACGGATTTCTCGGCGGCATCGCGCCGCTCGGTCTATCCGGGGGCCCGCATGGGAGCGGTCGCGCTCGTGCGGCAGAGCCTGCTCGACTCCCTCTGGCTGCGCGACGCCGAGGCGGCGTACGCCGCGAGCCCGGCACAGCCGCGGCCGGCCTGGGACGCGGCGGCCGCGGCGCTCGTTCCGGCCGCGACGGGGAAGGAGCCGGTCGTTTTCGAAGCCACCGACGTGCTCTCGCTCCTGCGCGCCGGGCGAATCGCCCGCGAGATGAAACTCCAGACGATGTACGTCGGCGCCGGCGACGAGTACCGATTGAGGCCGCAGGTCGCGGCTCTCAAGCCGGACCTGATCCTGCGCATCGATTTCCCGAAGCCGCACCGCCTCGAGACCGAGGACGAGTGGCTCGACGTCACACTGCCGGAGCTCCGCCGCATCGACCGCGCGCCTTCGAACCCGAGGTGGCTGCGCGACGCGGGGCTCACCTTCTCCCTCACGACGCACGGCCTCGAAGATCTCGACGACTTTCCGAAGCGCGTGCGCGAGGCGATGGCCCGAGGCCTCTCGGCCGACGACGCCCTCGCCGCGCTGACGGCGATCCCGGCACGCCAGCTCGGGCTCGCCGCGCGTCTCGGCACGATCGAGGCCGGCAAGATCGCCGACCTGGCGGTCGAAACCGGCGAGCCCTTCCGCGAGGGAACGCGGGTCTCCGAGCTCTGGATCGACGGCCGGCGCTTCGAGCTGCCGGCGGCCTCGGGGAAACCGGCGGCCGCAGGCGAGAAGCCCGCGACGTCCGCCGCGGACGTGCGCCCGCTGCCCGCGCGGGACGACGGGACGCTCGCCGAGCCTTCGGCCGTCGTCGTTCGGCACGCGACGATCTGGACCGAGGGGCCGGCGGGCACGCTCACGGACGCCGACCTCGTCGTCGCGGGCGGCAAGGTCGTGGCGGTGGGGAAGAACCTGGCGGCCCCGGCCGGCGCGCTCGAGATCGACGGCCGCGGCAAGCACGTGAGCCCCGGCATCATCGACGCGCACTCGCACACGGCGATCGACGACAGCAGCAACGAGTTCACCCACAACGTGACGGCGGAGGTGCGGATTCGCGACGTGCTCGACCCGTTCGACGTCGCGATCTATCGCGAGCTCGCCGGCGGCACGACCGTCGCCAACGTTCTGCACGGCTCGGCCAACGCCATCGGCGGGCAAAGCCAGGTCGTGAAATGGCGGCGCGGCGCGGGGCCGGACGACCTGCCCTTCGTCGGCGCGCCCGAGGTCATCAAGTTCGCGCTCGGCGAGAATCCGAAGCAGTCCAACTTCCAGAACCCCCATCCGCGGTACCCCGCGACGCGCATGGGCGTCGCGGACCTGATCCGCGAACGCTTCCTCGCCGCGCGCGACTACAAGCGGCGTCAGGAGGAGTATGCGAAGGCCGCCGCGGTCAAGGGCGCGCATCCCATCCCCGTGCGGCGGGACCTGCAGCTCGAGGCGCTCGTGGAGGTGCT
>DATJZU010000056.1:0-2057 GCA_035498835.1 Thermoanaerobaculia bacterium | reverse complement strand
GGACCTGATCCGCGAACGCTTCCTCGCCGCGCGCGACTACAAGCGGCGTCAGGAGGAGTATGCGAAGGCCGCCGCGGTCAAGGGCGCGCATCCCATCCCCGTGCGGCGGGACCTGCAGCTCGAGGCGCTCGTGGAGGTGCTGGAGGGCAAGCGGCTGATCCACTGCCACTCTTACCGCAAGGACGAGATCCTTCAGATGATCCGCACCGCCGAGGAATTCGGCGTCAAGGTCGCGGCCTTCCAGCACGTGCTCGAGGGCTACAAGGTGGCCGACGAGATCGCGAGGCACGGCGCCGGCGCCTCGACCTTCTCGGACTGGTGGGCCTACAAGTTCGAGGTGTACGACGCGATCCCGTACAACGGCGCGCTCATGCGGGAGCGCGGCGTCGTCGTGTCGTTCAATTCGGATTCCGACGAGCTCGCGCGCCGCTTGAACGGCGAGGCGGCGAAGGCCGTCAAGTATGGCGGGGTCCCGCCGATCGAGGCGCTCGCGTTCGTGACGATCAATCCCGCGAAGCAGCTCGGCGTCGAAAAGCGCGTCGGATCGCTCGAGCCCGGCAAGGACGGCGACTTCGTGATCTGGAACGGCGACCCCCTCTCGGCCGAGAGCGTGGCGCAGGAGACCTGGATCGAAGGCAGGAAATACTTCGACCGTGCGGCCGATCTTGCGAAGCGCCCGGCGCTCGAGAAGGAGCGCGCGGATCTCGTCGCGAAGGCGAAGGCGCTGCTGCCCCCGGCCTCGGGCGAGAAGGGCAGGATGCGCGCCGAGGTCGCGCCCACGCCGATCCCGCATCTCGCGCCGCCGGGTCCGACGCCGACGCCCCCGCCCCGCCGCCGGAGCGCCGCATGAAGATGCCGGCGCTCGCCGCGGCGTTGATGCTGTCCACGTCCCTCGCGGCCGCGGAGACGATCGTCCTGAAGGGCGCGATGGTGCATCCCGTCTCGGGCCCCGAGATCGCGAACGGGACGATCGTTCTCCGGGACGGCAAGATCGCGGCCGTCGGCGCCTCGGTCGCCGTGCCGCCCGACGCGAAGGTCGTGGACGTTTCCGGCCGTCACGTCTATCCGTCGCTCTTTCCGCCCATGACGTCGCTCGGCCTCGTCGAGATCTCGGCGGTGCGCTCGACCGTGGACACGACCGAGCTCGGAGAGATCAACCCGGAGGCGCGCGCCGACGTTGCGATGAATTTCGACTCGGAGCTGCTTCCCGTCGCCCGGTCCGCGGGAATCCTGATCGCGGGCGTCGCGCCGTTGGGAGGCCTGATTTCGGGCTCGGCCGCCGCGATGAAGCTCGACGGCTGGACGCGCGAGGACGCGACGTTGAAGGCACCCGCGGCGATCGTCGTCCGCTGGCCGGATCTCACGATCGACCGCTCGCCGGCGGCGAGCATTTCGGTGCGCCTCCAGGAGAAAAAGCGCGACGAGGCGGTGCGGAGGCTCGAAGAGGCGTTCGAGGCCGCGCGCGCATACGCGAAGGCGAAGGCGGCGGAGGGCGGCGCCGGCGTGCCGCGGCACGACGCCGATCCGAAGCTCGAGGCGCTCGTCCCGGCGGCCGAGGGGCGTCTGCCGGTGATCGTCGGCGCGAATACCGTGGCGCAGATCCGCGCCGCGCTCGATTGGTCCAAGCGCGAGAACCTCCGCATCGCGATCTTCGGCGGCGCCGACGCCTGGCGCCTGGCGCCGGAGATCGCCGCCGCGAAGGTCCCGGTGATCCTCGACACGGCGCTCGACCTGCCGGCCCGTGTGGACGATCCGTACGACGCGCGCTATGCGGCAGCGGGAATCCTCGCGAAGGCCGGCGCCGAGGTCGCGCTGAACGACGGCGCGGGGAACTCGGCCGAGACGGCGCGCAACCTGATCCAGGACGCGGCCGTGTCCGCGGGCTACGGTCTTCCGCGCGAGGCGGCGGTCGCCGCGATGACGCTCGTGCCGGCGCGGATCCTCGGCGTCGAGGCGCGGGTCGGCTCGATCGAGCCCGGCAAGGACGCGACGCTCATCGTGACCGACGGCGACATCCTCGACCTGCGCTCGCACGTCGTGGCGGCGTACGTCGACGG
>DATJZU010000055.1:0-9882 GCA_035498835.1 Thermoanaerobaculia bacterium | reverse complement strand
GGAGGATGTTGCCGGCGAGATTCCCGCTCATCCGGCCGCCCTCACGCGGTCGAGGATCGCCGCGGCCGCTTCGCCGCGCACTCGGGCGACGTCGTCCTGGTACTTGAGGAGGATGCCGAGGGTGTCGGAGACCGTCGCGAGATCGAGCGCCTGGCGGTCGAGCGCGACGAGCGCGGCCGCCCAATCGAGCGTCTCGGCGACCCCCGGCAGCTTGTACAGCTCGGCGCGGCGCAGCTCTTCGACGAAGCGCGCGACCTCCCGGGCCAGGCGCTCCGAGGCGCCGGGCGCCTTCGCGCGCAGGATCGCGAGCTCCTCGGCGAACGTCGGGTAATCGATCCACTGGTAGAGGCAGCGCCGCTTCAGCGCGTCGTGCACCTCGCGCGTGCGGTTGGAGGTGATGACGACGGCCGGCGGGTGCGTCGCGCGGATCGTGCCGATCTCGGGGATCGTGATCTGGAAGTCGGAGAGCACCTCGAGGAGGTACGCCTCGAACTCCTCGTCGCTGCGGTCGATCTCGTCCACGAGCAGGACCGGAGCCTTCTTCCGCGCGGGTTCGATCGCCTCGAGGAGCGGCCGCCGCTCGAGGAACTCGGGGCCGAAGAGCTCCTTCTCGTCAGTCGTCCCGCCGCGCGCCTCCGCGAGGCGGATGTGCATCATCTGCCGCGCGTAGTTCCACTCGTAGACGGCGTGGTGCACGTCGAGACCCTCGTAGCACTGGAGGCGGATCAGGTCCGTGTCGAGGACGCCGGCGAGGACCTTGGCGACCTCGGTCTTTCCGGTGCCCGCTTCGCCCTCGAGGAAGAGCGGCCGGGACAGCTTGCAGGAGAGATAGAGCGAGGTCGTAAGCCCCCGCGAGGCGAAGTACTTGCGCTGCGCGAGCGCCTCCTGGAGCGCGTCGATGGAGGCGAGGGCGTCCTGCGGCGGCGCGGCGCCCCGGCCGGCGGAGCCGCCATCCGAGCCGGCGTCAGCCCCGCGCGCGTTCGACCGCCGCCGTGAGGGCACGTTTGGCCAGCACCGTCGCCAGATGTTTGCGGAACTCGCCGGAGGCGTAGCTGTCGCCGAGCGGATCGGCGATCGAGCCCGCGACCTGATCCGCCGCCTTCGCGATCGCCGCGGCGTCCGGCTTGTGCCCGACGAGGATCTTCTCCGCCGCCGCGACGCGCACGGGGTTTGCCGTCGTGCCGCCGACGACGAGGCTCGCCGACTCGCAGTGTCCATCGCGCAGGGTCACGACCGCCGCCGCGCCGGCCACCGCGAACCGGGAGGCTGGGTGCGGGTGCTTCTGGTAGGAGGCGCCGGTCCCCTTGCTCTGCAGCGGGACGAGGACGGCCGTCACGATCTCGCCGGCCTTCAGGGCCGTCGTGAAGAGATCCACGAAGAACTTCTCCGCGGGAATCTTCCGCTCGCCCTTCGCCCCCTTCGCCACGACCGTCGCGCCGATCGCGATGAGGACGGTCGGCAGATCCGCCGCCGGGTCGGCGTGGGCGATCGAGCCTCCGATCGTTCCGCGATTGCGGACCTGGATGTCGCCGATCTGCCCCGCCGCCTCGGAGAGAACGGGACAGGACTTGCGGAGGAGGGCCGAGCGCGCGATGTCGGCGTGGATCGTCGTCGCCCCGATCCAGATGGCCTTGCCGCGCTTCTCGATTCCGCAGAGGCCCTTGATCCGGCCGATGTCCACGAGCGCCTTCGGGCCCGCGAGGCGGAGCTTCATTGCCGGCAGGAGGCTGTGCCCTCCCGCGAGCAGGCGAGCGCCCCTGTGCTTCTTCAGCAGCCGCGACGCCTCGGCGAGCGTCTTGGGACGGAAGTACTCGAAGCGCTCCGAATACATGGCTACCTCCGCGCGCTCTGGATCGCGCGCCAGACCCGCTCGGGCGTCAGCGGCATGTCGATCTTCGCGACGCCGAGCGGCGCGAGCGCGTCCAGCACCGCGTTGTAGACGGCCGGCGTCGAGGCGATCGTGCCGGTCTCGCCGATTCCCTTCACGCCGAGCGGATTGACGCTCGTCGGCGTCTCGGTCATGCCGAGCTCGAGCTCGGGGAAGAAGTCCGCCTTCGGCAGCGCGTAGTCCATCATCGACCCCGTCAGGAGCTGCCCGTTGTCGTCGTACACGGCGCCCTCCCAGAGCGCCTGGCCGATGCCCTGCACGACGCCGCCGTGGATCTGTCCGGCGACGATCACCGGGTTGATGACCCGGCCGCAGTCGTCCACGGCGACGTATTTCTCGAGCCGGACCTCGCCGGTCTCGCCGTCCACCTTCACCACCGCGAGGTGCGCGCCGAAGGGATAGACGAAGTTCGGCGGATCGAAGAACGCCGAGGCCTCGAGGCCGGGCTCGAGGCCCTTCGGATAGTTCCATGCGACGTTCGCCATGAGCGCCACGTCCTGGATGGTCTTGAACTTTCCGGGCGAGCCCTTCACGAAGAACTTGCCGTCGCCGTACTCGATGTCCTCGACCGCGGCCTCGAGCAGGTGCGCGGTGACGATCTTCGCTTTCTCCTTGATCTTGGCGATCGCGCCCATGACCGCGCCGCTGCCGACCGGCGTCGAGCGGCTACCGTAGCTGCCCCAGCCCATGGGCGTGCGCTCGGTGTCGCCGTGCGTGATCTCCACGTCGTCCACCGCGACGCCGAGCTCGCTCGCGACGATCTGGGCGAAGGTCGTCTCCTCGCCCTGGCCGTGCGGCGAGATGCCGACCATGACGTTGACCTTGCCGGACGGATGGAAGCGCACGATCGCGCTCTCCCACAGTCCGCCGCCGAACCCGACCGCGCCCGCGACCTGCGAGGGGCCGAGGCCGCAGATCTCCGCGTACGTGCAGATCCCGACGCCCAGGTACTCGCCCTTCTTGCGCGCTTCCGCCTGCTTCTTCCGGAGGCCCGAGTAGTCGGCCATCTTCAGCGCCTTGTCGAAGGCGCCGGCGTAATTGCCCGTGTCGTAGGTGATTCCGGTCGCGACCGTGTGGCCCTCCGTGAACGGCGCGATGAAGTTTTTCTTGCGCAGCTCCGCGGGATCCATCTTGAGCTTCTGTGCGAGCAGGTCCACGAGCCGCTCGATCATGAAGGTCGCCTCGGGCCGGCCCGCGCCGCGATAGGCGTCGGTCGGCGTCGTGTTCGTGAAGACGCCGTGCACGACCTCGCGGATGTTCGGGATGTCGTAGACGCCCGAGAGCATCAGGCCGTGGAGGATCGTGGGGATGCCCGTCGAGGCCGTCGAGAGGTATGCGCCGAGGTTCGCCCAGACGGTGGCGCGGATGCCGATGATCCGGCCGTCCTTCTTCGCGGCGAGCTCGACGTCCTGGATGTGATCGCGGCCGTGGATCGTGCCGCGGTAGTTCTCGCTGCGCGTCTCGGTCCACTTGACCGGGCACCCGCACATCTTCGACGCGAAGACGACCATGGCGTCCTCGGGGTAGTGGGGGATCTTGCTGCCGAAGCCGCCGCCCACCTCGGGCGCGATGACGCGGATCTTCTGTTCGGCGATTCCGGTGTCGAGCGAGAGCAGGAAGCGGACGATGTGCGGGTTCTGCGACGTCACCCAGAGCGTGACCTCGCTCGTCGCGGAGCGATAGTCCGCGAGCGCCGCGCGGGGCTCCATCGCATTCGGGATGAGCCGCTGGTTGACGATGCGCTCCTTCACGACGACGTCGGCGGACTTGAAGGCCGCGTCCACGTCGCCTCCATTGACGGTCCAGCGGAAGCAGAGGTTGTTCGGGACATCGGCGTGGAGCTGCGGCTGGCCCTTCCCGACGGCCTTCGCGGCGTGCGCGACCGCCGGGAGCGGCTCGTAGTCCACCTCGACGGCGTCCGCCGCGTCGCGGGCAAGGTAGCGGTCGGCCGCCACGACGATCGCGACGGCGTTGCCGACGTAGCGGACCGTGTCGAGCGCGAGGGGCGGGTACGGCGGAGTCTTCGTGTCGGAGCCCGGCACGACCCAGGCGCAGGGGATCGGGCCGAATCCCGCGGCCTTCATGTCCGGGCCGGTGAAGACGCCGAGCACTCCCTCCATCGCCGCGGCTTTCTTCGTCCGGATGCCCTGGATGCGGGCGTGCGCGTAAGGCGAGCGCACGACCGCCATGTGGGCCATGTTGGGGAGAACGAAATCGTCGGTGTAGCGGGCCTGTCCCGTCAGGAGCCGCGGGTCTTCGCGCCGCTTGATTCCCGATCCGAAGATGCGCGATGCCATGACCGCCTCCCCCTACGCCCGCATCCGCGCGGCGGCTTCCCGGACCGCCGCCACGATGTTCTGGTAGCCGGTGCAGCGGCAGAGATTCCCTTCGAGGCCGCGCCGGATCTCGGCGTCCGAAGGCTTGGGGTTCTGCTCGAGGAGGTTGCAGGCCGTCAGGACCATGCCGGGCGTGCAGTAGCCGCACTGGAGGCCGTGCTTCTCCCAGAACGCGTCCTGGACGGGGTGGAGCTTCCCGTTCGTCGCGAGGCCTTCGATCGTCGTCACCTTCGCGCCGTCGGCCTGGACGGCCAGCATCGTGCAGGACTTCACGGCCTTCCCGTCGAGGAGCACCGTGCAGGAGCCGCACTGGCTCGTGTCGCACCCGATGTTGGTCCCGGTCAGGCCGAGGGTTTCGCGGAGGTAGTGAACGAGGAGCAGGCGGGGCTCGACGTCATGGGAACGGCGGACACCGTTGACGGTCACGGAGACGGGACACTTCATGGCGTCTTCTCCCTCGTCCGGCACGCCAGGCCGAAGACCGCGAGAGTATATCGCCCCGAACGCGAGCGACCGCTCGCCGCGTCGCGCGCCGACGCGTCAGCGCTCGGACGTTCGCGGCATCGGCCTCTCGGGCACGTCCTCGAGGAGACCGCCGGCGCCGAGGCTCGCGAGGTCGCGGCGGCCGAGGCGCTCGCCCGTGAGCAATCGCGGGAGCACGGCGTCGATCACGTTGGTTTTCCGGCTCCGGGCGCACCCCGGCGCGCCCACGACCGGAATGCCGCCGAGATCGGCGAGGAGCAGCAGGTTGCCGGGATCGACCGGCGCGCCGAAGGCCTCGACGCGGCCGCCGGCCCGCTCGATCGCGCGCGGCGCGATGTCCTGGCGGTCCACGATCGCGGTCTCCCCGGCGAGGAGGATCATGTCTGCACCGCGCGCCGCCTGCTTGCGGAGCGCCTCCGCGAGCGCCGACTCTCCGGACGCCGACGGATCATCGAGAGGGACGAAATCCACCCACGCCATCTCGGACCCGAGCATCCCGAGCCGCGCGGCGAGCGGTCCCTGGAAGTCCTGGCGGATGCGCGCCTCGGCGGCCGCGGAGCCGGACAGCACGAGCCCCACGCGGCGCGCGGGAATCGGGTCGACGCGGAGGAGCCCCTCGGACGCGGTCGCCTCGGCGCGCGCGATCGTCGCCGCCGGCAGGGCGTACGGGATGACCTTGACGGTCGCGACGAGCTGCCGCGGCCGCACGGCGGCGCCCGGGGAGAGCGTCGAGAGCGTCACGCCTTCGGAGAGATTCAGGTCGGTCACGCGCTCGACTTCGACACGCAGCACGCCGAGGACGCCGGACAGGAGGTTGACGCGTCCGGCCGAAGCCGGGCCCGCCTCCACGCCGGCGCCGGCCGCCGCCGCCGCGACGCGACGGGCCGCCTCGTCCTCGCCGACGTCGCCCGGCTCCGGATCGGCGACATAGACCGTCTGGCGGCCGAGCGCCCGCAGCGTCGCGATGTCCGCGGCGGTGAGAGCGCGGCCCTTGCGGAGGACGCGCCTCCCGTCCGAGCCCGCGACGTTGTGTCCGAGGAGGCGTCCCTCGGCCGCTTCCAGCGGGACCGGCCCGAACCTCAAGCGTCCTTCTCGATGTCCTTTCGGACCGAGTCGAAGAAGGCCGCCGTCAGCTTCTGCGTCACCCCGCCCATCAGGCGCGCCGCGAGGCTCGCGATCGTGCCCGAAATGGTCACGTCGGCGGACCACGCGAGATCGGTCGACCCGCCTTCGCCGTCGGAGAGCCGCATTGCGCTCGTCGCGTCCACGGCGCTCCCGGGCGCCATGCCGTGCGCCTTCATCGCCGCGCGGTCGGGCGGCTGGAGATCGGTCCACTCGACGTCGGAGGTGAATCGCGCCTTGATCGATCCGAAGCCGATCGCCGTCACGACGCGGAACTTCTTGCCCGGCTCGACGACCTCGAGCTTCTCGAGGCCCGGCGCGGCGCGTGAGACCTTCTCGGCGTCGGTCAGGTAGTCCCAGACCGTCTTTCGTGGCGCGCGGATGTTGACCTTGCCCTCGAAGCGCATCGTTCGAGCTTATCGCTCCGCCCGGCTAATAGCCGACGAGCGCCCGGGCCGCCCGACAGAGCTTTTCCGCGTCCGGGAGGAATCTCTCCTCGAGCGGCGGCGAGAACGGGACCGGCGTGTCGGGCGCCGTGACCCGCACGACCGGAGCGTCCAGCCGATCGAAGCAGCGTTCCGCCAGCACCGCGGCGACTTCCGCGCCGATGCCTCCGGTGCGCGTCGCCTCGTGGAGGACGATGGCCCGGCTCGTTTTGCCGACGGATTCGAGCAGCGTCTCCTCGTCGAGCGGGAAGAGCGTCCGCAGGTCCACGACCTCGGCGTCGATGCCCTCGGATTCGAGCGTGGCCGCCGCGTCGAGCGCCGTCCAGACCATCGCGCCGTACGTCAGGATCGAGAGGTCCCGGCCCGCGCGGCGCACCGCCGCCTTGCCGATCGGGACGACGTGGTCGCCTTCGGGCAGGACGTCGCGCACGCGGCGATAGAGGTACTTGTGCTCGAAGAAGAGAACGGGATCTTCGTCGCGGATCGCCGCTTTGATGAGCCCCTTGGCGTCGGATGCCGTGGCCGGCTGGACGATCTTCAGCCCCGGCGTGTGCGCGAAGTAGGCCTCGGGATTCTGCGAGTGAAACGGGCCGCCGTGCACGCCGCCCCCGGAGGGGCCGCGCACGACGAGCGGCACGCCGACGCCGGTGCGGTAGCGCGACTTCGCGGCGAAGTTCGTGATCATGTCGAAGGCGCAGGAGAAGAAGTCCGCGAACTGCATCTCCGCGATCGGCCGCATTCCCATCATGGCGGCGCCGACCGCGGCGCCCACGATCGCCGTCTCGGAGAGGGGCGTGTCGACGACCCGGTCCTCGCCGAATCGCGCCAGCAGCCCCTCGGTCACCTTGAACGCCCCGCCGTAGACCCCGATGTCCTCGCCGAGGACGAAGACGCGCGGGTCCCGCTCCATCTCCTCGAGGATTCCCTCACGGATCGCCTCGACGTACGTCGTCGACGGCCGGGAGGCCGCGCCGGGCGATGCCGTCACGACGCGGCGACTTCCGACGGCGTGCGCCGCGCTTCTGCGTACACGCCCTCGAGGGCGCGCTCCGGAGCGGGGAAGGGGTCGCGGTCGGCGAGGTCGGCGTCGCGCTCGACGCCGCTCGAGACCTCGCGGTCGATCGCGGCGAGCTCCTCGCGGCTCGCGATCCCCGACTCCTGGAGCGACCGCGCGTACGCCTCGATCGGGTCGCGGCGGATCCACGCCTCGAGCTCCTGCTTGGGCACGTACTCCTGGTTGTCGTGCTCCGCGTGGCCCTTCATGCGGTAGGTCACGGCTTCGACGAGCGACGGCCCTTCTCCCGCCCGCGCGCGGTCGACAGCGCGCCGGCAGGCGGCGTAGACCGCGAGGACGTCGTTTCCGTCCACCGACTCTGCCGGAATGCCGTAAGCCGTCGCGCGGTCGGCCAGGCTGCGCGCGGCCGTCTGCCGCCGAAACGGCGTCGAGTAGGCCCAGCCGTTGTTCTCGGCAACGACCACGAGAGGCAATTTCTGGACCCCCGCGAGATTCATGCCCTCGTGGAACGGTCCGGTCGACGTCCCGCCGTCGCCGATGTAGGTCATCGCGACGAGCGGCTTCTTCTGCATCCGCGCGGCGAGGGCGATGCCGGCCATCACGGGGATGAGCGCTCCGAGCATCGAGATCGCCGAGACGACGCCCTGGTCGGGCGTTCCGAGATGGAGGTTGCCGTCCTTGCCGCCCGAAGGCGCCGTCGCCTTGCCCATGTGCTGCGCGAAGACGTCGCGCGGCGAGAAGCCCATGACGAGCACCGAGCCGAGGTTCCGGATGAGCGGCCCGAGCACGTCGCCCTTCGACAGCGCGAAGGCGCTCCCGACCGCGGTCGCCTCCTGGCCGAGGCAGCGGTAGAGGCCGCCCATGATCTTGCCCTGCCGGTAGAGGTGGACGAGTTTCTCCTCCGTCAGGCGCGTCGTGCGCATGGACCGGTACAGCGCGATCCTCTGTTCGGCCGTCAATTCCGGCATGGCGAGTCGCTCGGGATTATACGGGCGCGGCCGAGGGTCGGACTATGCTCCGGCTGCGAAAGGAGTCTCGAATGGCTCGCAGATTTCGGGCGTTGCTCCCGCTGGCGTTCCTCGCCGCCCTCGCGGTCTCGTCCCCGGCCGCGCCTCCGAAGCTCGCCGACCAGATTCCCGGCCGATGGCGCCTCCTCTCGATCGAATCCCGGGACGATTCATCGAAGGACTGGGAGCGACGCTACGGCGACTCGCCGATCGGATACATCCAGTACGGGACCGACGGCTTCATGTCCGTGCAGATCGCGAAGATGCCGCGGCCAAGCTTCGCGTCGGGGAAGGATCGGTCGCCGACGCCGGAGGAGGGGCGCGACGCTTACCTCGGATACGTCGCCTACTTCGGCACCTGGACCGTCGACGAGAGCGCGCGCACGGTCATCCATCATGTCGAGGGCAGCCTCGGGCCGAGCTACGTCGGGAGCGATCAGCGGCGGCCCGCCACGCTCGAGGGCGACCGCCTGACGCTGTCCGACGGGAAGACCTTTCGCGTCGTGTGGGAGCGCGGGCGCCGGTAGCCGGTAGCCGGTAGCCGGGAGACGAGAGAAGGCTGGCGCGCGCCCTCAGGGCTCGATCTGCTGCGCGAGGTAGTTCTCGGTCCCGAGGTCCTTGATCTGCTGGATCTGGGCCTCGAGCCAGTCGATGTGCTCCTCCTCCTCGACGAGGATCCTCTCGAAGAGCGCCCGCGAGCCGTTGTCTTTCTTGTCCACGGCGAGCGCGATGCCCTGGTTGAGCCGCTTCACCGCGTCGAGCTCGAGGTCGTGGTCCGCGCGCATCATTTCGGGCACGGTCTCTCCGACGTTGATCTTCATGTACTTCTGCATGTTGGGGACGCCCTCGAAGTACAGGATCCGGTCGATCGCCTCCTGCGCGTGCTTCATCTCCCCGATCGACTCTTTCTCGGTGTGCTCCGCCAGACGCATGTAGCGCCAGTTGCGGAGCATGCGCCCATGGATGAAGTACTGATTGATCGCGGTGAGCTCGGCGGACAGAACCTCCTGCAGGACCTTGAGAATCTCGGCGTCGCCTTTCATGCCACCTCCGGCTTCGAGCTGGGGCCATCCTATCGCCCCCGGCGGGGCGGGTAGAATTCGTCCATGAGCGAAAAGGACCCCCTGGTTCCCGCGGGCGTGGCCTCGGGACGGCGCCGCTGGCGCGAGTCCTCCGACAAGGCGTTCGGCAAGGTCCCCTCCTGGAAGAAGGACTGGACGACGGTTTCGGGAGCTCCGGTCGAGCCGCTGGCCGGTCCCGACACCCTTTCGGGCTTCGACGCCGAGCGCGACCTCGGGTGGCCGGGCGAATACCCGTTCACCCGCGGAGTGCAGGCGACGGGCTATCGCGGCAAGCTGTGGACGATGCGTCAGTTCGCCGGCTACGGAACGGCGAAGCAGACCAACGAGCGGTTCCACTACCTCCTCGACCACGGGCAGACCGGTCTATCGACCGCCTTCCACCTGCCGACGCTCTACGGCTACGACTCGGACCACGAGATGGCCAAGGGCGAGGTCGGCAAGTGCGGGGTCGCGATCGACTCGCTGGCGGACATGGAGGTCCTCTTCGACGGGATCGACCTCGG
>DATJZU010000054.1:0-6426 GCA_035498835.1 Thermoanaerobaculia bacterium | reverse complement strand
GATCAATCAGTTCGTCGGGGACACGAACACGTTCGCGGGCGGCGGCGCGTTCGCGCTCGACCGCGCGAAGATGCTGGTCGGCGATCCGACGGCGGCCTACATCTACTTCGACGAGGAAGACATCAATCCCGAGGTCTCGGGACAGCTTCCGACGGATCTCGACGGAGTGACGCTGCCGCCGGCCGGCGCCCCGAACCTCTTCATCGACATCCGGGCGGACGAGTACGGAGATCCGGCCGATGCGCTCCGCATGTACGAGTTTCACGCCGACTTCGCGAACCCGGCCGCCTCGACTTTCACCGCCCGCACCGACGTGCCGCTCGCCGCGTTCGACCCCCGAGACACGGGGGCCCGCAACGCGGTCGCGCAGCCCGCGGACCAGAGCGACTTCCTGGATTCGCTCGCCGGCCAGATGATGCACCGCATCGCGTATCGGACGCTCGCGGGCGGCGTCGAGTCCTACGTCCTGAACTTCATGGTCAACGTCAGCGGAGAGGACCCGACAGGGGACCCGTCGAAGTTCCAGGCGGGGATTCGCTGGGTCGAGCTGCGGCGAAACGCCTCGACCGGCGCCGTCACCGTCAACAACCAGGGGACGTACGCTCCCGGCGCCGGCTCGGGCGCGACCGGCCGGGACGTCTGGATGGGCTCGGTGGCGCAGGACCGCGCCGGCGACATCGCGCTCGGATTTTCCGCCTCGTCCACGACGCTCTTTCCCTCGATCGTCTACGCCGGTCGGCTCGCCGGAGACGCGGCCGGCCAGCTCGCGCAGGGCGAGGTGACCCTGCAGGCGGGCAGCGGGTCGCAGCTGAGCTCGGCCGACCGCTGGGGCGACTACAGCGCGATGAGCGTCGACCCGGCGGATGAGTGCACGTTCTGGTACACGAACGAGTACTACTTGACTAACAGCACATCGAACTGGCTCACGCAGATCGGCGCTTTCAAGTTTCCGTCGTGCACGGCCGAGTCCCTGGCGACGATCCAAGGCACCGTGACCGATTGCGCGTCGAACGCGCCGCTCGCCGGGGCAGTCGTCGCGGCGCCCATCGGCTACATGCGCCAGAGCGACGGCTCGGGAACGTATGCGATGCGGGTCGCGCCGGGGTCGTACACCGTGACGGCGACCGTGCCCGGTTACGCCACCGGGACGGCGCCCGTCACGATCGCGGCGGGACAGACGCTGACCGCGGACTTCTGCCTCGCGCCGGTTCCCGTCTTCATCGCGGCCGGCGCGTCTTTGCGCCAGGAGGAGTGCCTTCCGGCCAACCACGCCGTCGATCCGGGAGAGACCGTCGAAATGAACCTCTGCCTCGCCAACACCGGCGCTGCGGGCTCGGGCGACGTCGAGGGATCCCTCGATCTCTCGGGCGGGATCGACCTTTCGGATTCTCAGGATTTCGGAAAGATGCCGAAGGGCGGCGGTCCCGTCTGCCGGCCGTTTCGCCTGCGCGCATCCGGAGCGTGCGGGACGACGGCCGAGGCGACGCTGTCGCTGACGAACGACGGTTCGCCCGCCGGATCGGTGACCTTCGACATTCCGCTCGGCGCTCCGGTGGCGCCGCTCTCGGAGGGCTTCGACGGCGTGACGGCTCCGGCGCTTCCGGCCGGCTGGACCGCGACGAACGCCGCGGGAACGGCGCTGTGGCAGACGTCGACCTCGAGCCCCGATTCGCTTCCCAATTCCGCCTTCATCAACGACCAGGGCGTGGTGACCGACAAGCGCCTCACGACGCCTTCCTTCGCGGTCCAGACGGCGTCGGCGCGCCTGACCTTCCGTCAGCGGTTCGACCTGGACGAGTTCTTCGACGGCGGCGTCCTCGAAGTCTCCTCGCCCAACATCAATTCGGGCAGCTTCACCGACGTGACGAACGCGGCGGTCGGGGGAGGCTTCGCCGCCGGGGGATACGGCACGACACTGTCGACCGGCTACGGCAACCCGCTCGGCGGACGCGCGGCCTGGACCGGATCCTCTTTCGGATACGTCACGACCGTCGTGGATCTCGGGCCGAACGTGGCGGGCCAGACGATCCAGCTCCGCTGGAGGCTGGGAACCGACTCGAGCGTGAGCGGCACCGGATGGTGGATCGACTCCATCGCGCTCGCCGACGGATTTTCCTGCTGCGCTCTCCCGACGTTCGTCGCGCAAGCCCTGAGCGTCGATGCGCATCCGGGATCCGGCGTCTCTTCGAACCAGAATCACGTCCTCGAGCCGGGGGAGACGGCGATCGCCGCTCCGACGTGGAAGAACGGCGGTGCGGCGTCGGCGCCGCTCACCGGAATCGCGTCGGCGTTCACGGGGCCGGCGGGGGCGGCCTACACGATCGCCGACGCCACCGCGGACTACGGAACGGTCGCCGCTGGCGCGTCGTCCGACTGCTTCGCGGCGACCGCGAACTGCTTCCGACTCGGGCTCTCCGCGCCCGCCTCCCGCCCGGTCCTCCATTGGGACGCGACCTTCCTCGAGACGCTCTCGGCCGGACCGGCGAAGACGTGGACGGTCCACGTGGGCGACAGCTTCACGGATGTGCCGCGGAGCAACTCGTTCTACGCAAAGATCGAGACTCTCCTTCACAGCGGGATCACGGCGGGTTGCGGCGGCACGCTGTACTGTCCGTCCGACACCGTCACCCGCGGCCAGATGGCGATCTTCCTCGCGCGCGGCATCGCGGGCAGCGGCAGTCTCATTCCGGTCGGAGGCACCCTCGGCGGGAACCGGTACTTCTGCGGCGCCGGCGGCGTGTCGCTCTTCACCGACGTCGCGCCGACGGACCTGTTCTGCCGGCACGTGCACTTCCTGGCGCTCGAGAACGTGACGCAGGGCTGCGCCGCCTCCACGTTCTGCCCGTCGGCCAACGTCGCCCGGGGCGACATGGCCGCGTTCCTCGCGCGCGCGATCCTCGTGCCGGGCGGCGGCTCTTCGATCCCGGTTTCCTACGGGCCCGACCCGGTCACCGGCCTCTCCTACAGTTGCGACCCGGCCGCGCCCGCCCTCTACTTCGGCGACGTTCCGTCCTCCAACGCCTTCTGCCGTCCGGTCCATTACCTCTGGGCGCGCGGCGTCATCGCGGGCTGCGCGCCCAACGTCTACTGTCCGGGGCAGCCGGTCACGCGGGACCAGATGGCGAAGTTCCTTTCGAACGCCTTCGAGCGGTTCCTCTACGGGCCGTAGGCGCTGCCGGTTCGGGCACCTTCGTGGGGGCTTGCGGCCTCCGGAATCGGGAAGATAGTCTCCGCGCCAGGTTCGACACGTGCAATCCGCGGGCCGGCTGCGGCGGGGAATTCGGGCGCGCCGCGCGTCCTCGGCGGCCGTGCGGGAACCGGAGCGCGCTCTAGCCGGCCGACTTCAACAGCGAGGTCCGCGCGCGGCGGAATTCCTTGGCCGTGCCGCCCTTGGGAGTGACGGTCAGGACGTCGCCCGCGACCTGGAACTGGAACTCGCGCCGCATCGAGCCCTCGAGCTCCACGGCGAGCTGGTCGGCGCCCGACAGCCAGTAGCGCCCCGAGAGCGCGCGGATCGGGAGGCGGATGAACATGTCGCCCGACGGCGTGAACTCCGTCAGCGTCGTCAGGCCGGGCCCGTCCTCGCCGCACCAGACGCCCGCGATCGGCGGCCCCGACCCGGCCGTGCTCTCACGCTCGAGCCGCGAGACGAGGTTGCCCTGCTCGTCCTTCTGGAGCATCTCGTTCCCTTCGAGCTCGACGTGGTTCGCGAGCATGGAGACCTTGCCGGTCTCCCGGTCCTTCCACGAGGTGATGAGCCAGTCGTCCTTGATCTCATAGGTCGCGTCGCCCATGGCGGCGGAGACCTGGTAGGCCGTTCCGTCGGCGCGAAACTCGATGGCCTCGCCGACGCCGCCGGGGCTGCGATCGACCGACTCCCAGCGCCCGACGACTCCCTGCGCGCAGGCAGCGAGCGGCACGCCGGCCAGCGTCACGGTGAGAGCGAAGCGGATCAGTTTCTCGATCAAGAGCCGAAATCGTAACCCGGATTGGATGGGGAGAACAGACGATGAAGATCCCTCGCCGGATTTTCCAGGTCCTCGTCGGCGCCGTCGTCCTCGCCTCGGCGGGTGCCGCGTCGCTTCTCGCGGCGACGTTCATCCCGATCCGGGACGGCGAGCTCTATCGCCGCGCGGATGTCGTCGTGCACGGCGTCGTGGTCTCGAGCGACGTCGTGGCGGGCGCGCGATGGCCCGAGACCGTCTCGGTCATCCGCCCGCTGCGCGTCCTCAAGGGCGATCTCTCCGGCGTCCTCGTGCTCCATCAGGCGGGCGGGGCGCTCCCCGGCGGCGTCGGTTTCCGCATGGACGGCCGGCCGGAGTACGCGCCCGGTGAGGAAGTGATCGTCTTCGCGATCTCGTGGGAGGAAGGCGATTACCAGACGGCGGAGATGCTGCTCGGCAAGTTCGCGGTCGAGACGGACGAGAGCGGCCGTCTCTTTGCCGTGCCCGCCCTCGCGGACGCCCGGCAGCCGGGCGTCGTCATCCAGCGCCGCGAGGCGCCGGATCCCGGCCTCCGTCCGGATTTCGAGGACAATCCCTCGGCCCGATTCTCGCCGCGCCGGACGGATCTCGCGCCCGAGCCGGATTCGGTGTCGCCGCCGCGCGAGCTCGACCGGTTCCTCGACTTTCTCTCGAGCGCCGCGGCCGCGCCGCCCGGCATGTCCGCCGCGCCGGTCGGCATTCTCCATCCGGTCATCCACGCCGAGCTCGCGACGGGCCGCCGCCCGGAGTGGGCGAACATCGGCGACAAGCCGGGAGGGCAGCTCGCCCGCTGGTTCAATAGTGCGACGGGAGCGTTCTTCCTCGACGGGACGGCGAACATGACCGGCGGCGGAGTGACCGAGGCGACCAACGCGCTGGCGGCCTGGACCAACGACCCCAACTCTACGATCAACTACACGGTGACGTCCGATACCTCGAAATTGCCCCTCCACCTCGGCGCGATGAGCGCCCCGTGCGGCTGGAGCACGTGCATCGGACCGATGGAATCGGGCGTGGTGGGATGCGGCGGTCCCGCCTGGGACGTCCCGCCGGATCCCTGCCCGGGCGACCATCAGTACCGCGGGGACTGCTACGGCCAGATCGGCGACTACCGGTCTCTTGGCGGCCCCTCGCCGGAGATCTGGCTGCGCTGCTGGACGCAGGCGAACGTGTTCGACTCCCTGACGACGCAGTTGATCCTCGAGCACGAGGCGGGCCACACGCTCGGGCTCCATCACCCCGACCAATACGCCTCCCCGCACGACGTCTGCCAGGGCGACGAGAGCAGCGCCATCATGTACTCGACGGTCGACGCCGGCGGCGTCGTCAGCGCGGCCCTGGGGACCGACGACCAGGACGCCATCCGCTATCTCTACGGGGACGGCGGCAACCACTGCGGGGCGGGAACGCCCACGGTCACGCCGACGCGCACGCGGACGCCGACGAAGACGCTCACGCCCACGCTGACGTTCACCCCGACGCGCACACCCACGTTCACGCGCACGCCGACGCCGTCGAACACGCCGACGCGCACGCCGACCGTTCCGGGTCCCACGAGCACCTCGACGGCGACGCCGACGCGAACCCCGACCCCGACGCGCACTCCGACGCCCATTCCCGGCAGCCCCGGCGTGATGTCGATCGCGGCGGCTTCCGGCCCCGCGGCGGGAGGAACGGCCATCACCGTCATTGGCACCGGCTTCGTCAGCGGCGCGACCGTCACGATCGGGGGCGTCGCGGCGACCGGAGTCGTCTTCAACGGCGCGACGTCCATCAGCTGCAACACGCCGGCCCTGGCCGCCGGCACGCTGAACGACGTCGTCGTGACGAACCCGAGCACGCTGAAGGGCACGCTCGTCAAGGCCTGGTTCGCCGATTTCCTCGACGTGCCGCAGGCGTACCTCTACCACGCGGCGATCGAGAAGGTCTTGCGGGCGGCGATCACGTCGGGGTGCGGCGGAGGCAACTACTGCCCGGAGCAGCTCGTGACGCGGGACCAGATGTCGGTGTTCATCCTGCGGGGCGAGCACGGTGGCACTTACAACCCGCCGCCGGCGACGGGGACGGTGTTTTCGGACGTGACGGTCAATACGCCGTTCGCGAAGTGGATGGAGCGGTTCGCGGCGGAGGGCATCTCGACGGGGTGCGCGGGCGGCAGCCCGCCGCCGTACTGCCCGACGGCGAACGTAACGCGGGACGCGATGGCGAAGTTTCTGCTGCTCGGCAAGCACGGTTCGAGCTTCAATCCGCCCGCGGCGACGGGCGCGGTGTTCGCGGACGTGCAGACGACGACGTTTCTGGCGAAGTGGATGGAGGAGCTGAAGGCCGAGGCCATCACCGGCGGCTGCCAGGCCGGAGTTCCGCTGCCGTTCTACTGTCCGTCGGGCACCGTATCGCGAGGCGAGATGGCCAAATTCATCCGAGCGACATTCGCGTTGTAGCA
>DATJZU010000053.1:0-21147 GCA_035498835.1 Thermoanaerobaculia bacterium | reverse complement strand
CGACGGAACGCCGGAGAAGGTCTATCGCGCCTGACTCGGGGGTTGCGCCGGGGCGTTGGAGAGCCCTCGCGCTTCTGGTCTCCGCGGTCGCTGTCGGCTGGGGCGAGGCCCGATGGCTCGCCTCGCGCGGAGAGGATCTCTCGCATCCACCCGCGTCCGTGCCCGCGCTCCTGATTCTCGGCGCGTGCCTCGCGGCGGCCTTTGCCGCGGGAAGGATGGCGCCGGCCGAGGACGAGGAGCCGCCGCCGCCGCCCGCCTCCCCACTCCCGGCAGGTCTCTGGCGCCGTCTCGCCGCCGCCGCGTTCGGCGCGGCCGCGGCCATCGCTCTTGCCGAAACTCTGGTGCTCAAACGGCGGCTCGCGCCGACGCTCGCCGCGGTCGGCTGGTGGATCGTCGCGCTCGCCGCGGGATGGGCGGCCGTCGCGCTCGCGTGTCCCGACGGGAGGCCGAACGGCCGGGCCTTCCCGCGGGCCATCCTTGCCGCGACGTTCGCCGTTCTCCTCGCCGGAGGCTGGTGCCGGCTCGCGGCGCTCGCGGAGGTTCCATTCGCTTTCGGCGGCGACGAGGCCAACCAGGCCGCCGACGGGATGGGATTCCTGCGCGGCGACTATCGGTCCGATCCCTTCGGCACCGGGTGGGGCGGCACCGTGCGGCTCGGCATGCTGCCGGCGGGGCTCGGCGCCTGGTGGTCGGACGAGGTCGTCGCGGGACCGCGGCGTCCCTACGCGGCCGCCGGAACTCTCGCGCTCGCGGGCGCGGCCGCGGCCGGCGGGCTCGCCGCGGGGCCCTGGGCGGCACTCGGGGCGGCGTCGCTTCTCGCCTTCGCGCCGCACCACGTGCATTTCTCGCGCCTCGCGAGCGTGATGGTGCTCGACTCGCTCGTGGCGGCCGCTTTCCTGATCGCGGCGCTGCGGGCTCGCGGGACGGGCTCGCCGCGGTGGGCGTTTCTCGCCGCGGCCGCCGGTGGCATCGGAATGTACGGCTATGCCGGGGGCCGCGTGCTGCCGGTGGCATTCCTCGCGGCCGCGCCGCTGCTCGTCGCCGCGCCCGCCGCCCGCGGGAGGCGAATGATCCTCGTCCTGGCGATCGCCGCCGGCTTCACGATCGCGGCGGCGCCCGGAATCGCCGCGGCCGCGCACGACTTCCGGGAATGGAACAGCCGCTTCAACCAGACGTCCATCTTCCGTGCGGACTGGTGGCAGCCGACATCCGCGCGGCTCGGCGGCATGCTGCCGATCCTCTGGAGCCAGTTCGAGAGCGGCACCGTCGCGCTCCTCGACCGGCCGTCGAGCTGGCCGTGGTTTCAGGGATATCCGATCGTGGGCCCCGCCGCGCTGCCGGCATTCGCGCTGGCGGGGCTCGGATGGCTCGCCGGGCGGCGCCGATATTTCGCGGCGCTTCTCGTCGCACTCGTCGCGGCGGGAAACTTCGCCGCGGTCATCCTGACCGACTCGACCCCGGCGCCGCAGCGACTGTCGAGCCTCTTTCCCGCGCTCGCGATTCTCGGCGGCGCGGCGGCGGCGGGGATCGCGGGGCTCGCCGGCGGCGGGCGCTCGGGCCGGAACGCGATCGCGGGCACCGCCGTGACCGCTGCGATCCTCGCCGGGAGCTTCCGCGGCGTCCCCCCCGGCTGGGATCCGTCGCCCGGCTACGGAAGCGCGGGCGCCACCTCGATCCGCGCGGCGGCCGAGGCGCTGCGCGCCCCGTGCAATCGCCGCGACCGCTTCTATCTCGACGGGCTGCCGGAGGTGGACTCGAGCTTCCCGCTGTTTCCCTACTTCTTTCCCGGCCGCCGCTGGATCGAGACGAACCCGGAGACCGAGCCCGACCGGCGTCCGGAGCCGGGCGTGCACTACCTCTCGCCTCGCTGGAGCGACCTCCCGGCCGTGTGGAGGGAGCGCGACGGCGTGCGCCACGCGGTCGCGATGCCGGACCCGGATGGGCTGATGCGCCCGAATGGGTACGTCGTGCGGGTTCCCGCGAAGAAGCTCGGAGCGCCCGGCGAGCGCTAGCGGAACGCCAGGTCCCGGAGCTCGATGTGGGCCGGCTCGCCGAGGAACTTCTCCGTGACGGTGACCCGCACGCGCGAGGCCGAAATCGGCGCCGGCAGAGGGAACTCCTGCGTCGAGTCGCCCGGCGGATCCCGCATCTCCCGCGTCAGCACGACCGGCGTGCCGCCGTCCGCGGGCTGGACCTCGATCGTGATGTCGCATTTCATCTGCGACAGCGAGAGGTCGATCCGCGAGATCCGGCGCGGCGAGGGGAACGCGACGTCCACGAAGAACGGGTTCGCCTCGTAGCCACGGATGAGCGTGTGGAGCTGCCCGTCGAACAGGTCCTCGATGCGGCCGATGTCCATCAGGGGGTGCGTCACGGTCACGGCCTGGCCTCCGATCGAGACCGTTTCCTCGCGCGGCCGGCGCCGCTCCTCGCGCTCGGCCGCGAAGATCGCCGCCGCTTCGGGCGTGTAGCGCATGCGCGCGAAGTAGAAGCCGGGCTTGCCGTCCGGATAGAGGATCGTGCGGTCGGGCGGCCGCACCTCCACCTTCGGATCGTGGCGCGCGCGGTCGTACTCGGCCCGCGTCATGACGAAGAGGTCGTCGTCGGTCAGGTCCCTCGGGTAAGTGAGATAAGGGTCGATGTCTCCCATCCGCGCGCGGTCGAGCTCGGCCGGCGTCAGGAAGAAGTCGAGAAACTCGTTGGGATTGTTCGCCCACGACGAGGCCAGATGGATCTTCACGCTCGGCGAGCGGGCGAGCTCGGCGCGGATTCCGTCGAAGACCTGTTTCGCACCGTACTGCAGCCCGTAGAGGCCGTAGTCGTCGAACCATCGCGCCGCGCCCCGCGAGACGAGGATGAGCCGGCCCGCCGCGACCGTCAGCGCTGCGGCGAGGGGGAGGGCGAGCGCGGTCTCGGGCAGGCGGCGGCGCAGCAGCCGGTAGATCTCCCAGAGGCCGGCGGCCGTCAGGAGCACGATCGGCACGACCATCGGGAGGACACGCAGGAGCTGGCGGTTGGCGGCCGCGGCGGCGAACGGCACGCCGAGCGGGGAGATCAGGATCACGCGATGGCCCGGCGATCGGCGCCATCGCGCGACGCAGGCGACGATCCCCACGAGCACGAGTGGCGCGAAGACGAGGGGAGCGTAGGGCAGCGAGTCCATGCGATGGCGGATCAGCTCGGCGCCGCTCGGCAGGAACCAGTAGCGCGGGTCGAAGCCCTGGAGGTACTGCGCGCCGAACGTCCGGAGCTTCGTCGAGAGCGGGACCGGATCGATCCAGTAGGAGTGGAGCACGAGCAGCTGCTCGCGCGTCGTGCCGGGGTGCCGCCGCTGCTCCCGGAGGAACGGCCAGGCGAGAAGCGCGAGGAGGGCGAGCGATGCGACCCAGAGCCGGCCCTTCTGCCGAAAGTGATACGGCGCGTCGATTGCGAAGAGAAGGAGCCCCGTCACCAGCATGATTCCCTGCCCGCCGGTGTAGCTGTAGAACGTCGCCGCGCCGAAGAGAAGCGCGAGGAAGACCCAGCGCGGTGACCGCAGGCGATAGAGCAGATATGCGGCGAGGAACGCGGCGTAGAAGGCGGGCGTCGTCTCCAGCGCCATCCGCGCGTGGAGGAAGTCGATCGGCAGTACGGCGAGCAAGAGCGGCGCGGCCCACCAGACGCCGATTCCGGCGACCCAGAGCGCGAGGCCAAGGCATGCGGCCCCGAAGAGCGACACGATCGCGAAGGTGGCCCGCACCATGACGATCGACCGCGGCACGACGGCCACGATGGGAGCGAGCAGGTAGATGTTCAGGCTCATGGCCCAGCGCTGATCGTTCAGAAAGTAGGGAGGCAGGAGCACGCCCTCTCCGTCGCGGAAGTGGTTCGCGACGAGTTTCGCGGCGACGTTCGGCTGGATGGCCTCGTCGCAGAAGAAGAAGATCGGGAAGCCCGAGAGGTTGTCGAGGCGCGTCCCGGCGTAGACGGCGAGCCCGAGGACGAAGAGGATCACCGCACCGCGAGACGCCGGCGCGCGCGTTGGACTCGTCGGGGCCGTCGGCGTCCCCTCGGCGGCCGCGAGCGAAGCGGACGCGCCGGCCGAATCGTTCACGCCGCCGTCACTGCAGGACCGAGGCGAGAGTCCAGGAGAAGATCCGGTTGGTGCCCCGGTCCGAGACGTTCAGCCGTCCGAAGGCGTCGAGGGCGACGCCGGTCGGCTGCTTGAAGTCGCTGCCGGCCTTGAAGGACTTGCGCAGGGCGCCGGACGCATCGTAGACGGCGATGCGTCCTCCCCAGGCGTCCGTCGCGATGACGGCGTCGCCCGGCCCGATCGCGAGATACGGCTCGGTGTAGAAGTCCTTCCAGCCCTGGGCCGGGAACTGGCGCACGAACTTCCCGTCCGCGTCGAAGACCTGGATGCGGTGATTACCGGTGTCGGCGACGACGAGATGTCCCGTCGAGTCCGCCGCCAGGCCGACGGGCTCGACGAGCTGACCGGGCCCGTTGCCATTCTCGCCAAATTCGCCCGTCTTCTTCCCGTCGCGGTCGAAGCGGACGATGCGTTTGTTGCCGGTGTCCGAAACGTAGAGCGCCCCGCGGGAGACGACGACCGCGCGCGGGCCGAAGAGGCTGCGCTCGGGATCGCCGAAGGCGCGCAGGAACCGGCCGTCGGCCGTGAAGTGGACGATCCGGTGGTTCCAGGTGTCGGCCACCCAGACGCCGCCGTCCGCGTCGACCGCGACGCCGCACGGCTCGTTGAGCTCGCCGTCGCCGCCTCCCTTGTGCCCGAACGCGCGGAGGAACTGACCGTTCGAGCCGAAGACCTGAATGCGGCTGTTCTTCGTGTCGGCGACGTAGAGGTTGCCGCTGCCGTCGACGGCGAGGCCGCGCGGCTCGGCGAGCTGGCCGTCGGCGGCGCCGGCCGACCCGAAGACACGTTCGGGCGGCAGGATCGCGGCGTCGGTCGGGTAGTCGCGTCCGCTCGTGTCCTGGACTGCGAGCTCGAGCGGCGGCAGCGCACCCGCCCCGGCGAGATCCTTGCGCACGAAGAACGTACAGTCCTGCGAACCGATCGGGCTCCAGAGCCGGTGGTCGAGCCACCAGCGGAAGGCGTCGCCGAGCGTCGGATGGCTCTCCGGTTTGTCGGGACTTCCGGTCCATTTCTCGGGGAACCACCACGCGCGGATCGGCACGCGCTTCGCGGTGTACTTTTCGGCGAGCTGCTTCTCGAGCGCGCCCTCGGGATCCCAGTCGGCCACGATGACGGGCGTCGAGGCGCGATCGATGCGCGGCGCCCAGGTCGTCGGGGTGTCGCGCAGGTACCAGGTCAGCGGCCACGACGCTTCGCCGGAGACCGTGATCAGCGGCTGGGCGGCCGGCACGCGGGTCCTGACGCGATCCAGCACGTCGAGCGCCCGGACGAGATCGTCCGTCGTCTGGACGTAGGCGAGGTACTCGCCGTGGTGCGGCTCTCTTTCGAGGTCGTACGCGCCGTAGCGAAAGCAGGCGAGGACCATGGCGCTCGCGTTGACCGCGAGGAGCACCACGACGGCGGCGAGGGCGGCGCGCGGGAGCCTCTCGCGCCGGTCGCGCCAGAGGTTCGCCAGCCCGATGGCGGCGAGGATCGTCAGCGGCAGCAGCGGATGGACCGTCAGCCAGGGAACCTTCTCGCGCGCCCAGGCATAGATCGCGAGCGACCCCGCGGCCCAGAAGACGACGAATCCCAGAAACGGATCGCGCTTCCATCCGCGGAAGGCGAACGCCGCGGCGAGGACCGTCGCCGACTCGTAGTAGAGGAGCTGCGGGAAGTAGTAGTACCAGGGCCCCGGAATGCGCGCGATCGAATGCTGCCCCATCCAGTACTTGACGGCCTTCGGGATGGCGAGCCAGTCGCCGGGGTAGTGCCCGAAGGCCGAGTACATGAGCGCCCAGATCGAGAGGAAGACGATCGCGGCCGTCAGCACCGCCGGGATCCGCGCGCCCAGCCACGAAGCCGTCTGCGCGACCGCCGACCGGCCCTCGCCCGCGGCGATCCGCCGCGCGAGCACCCAGATCCCGAACGCCACGAAGAGCACGCCCGTCATGTAGGCGTTCTCCTTCGTGACGCCGGCGAGCGCGAAAGACGCGGCCGCCGCGGTCAGCCAGCGCGCGCGGTCCGTCTCGAGGAACCGCCGGAACGCGAGGATCGTCCCGAGCGTGAAGACGAGGGAATAGAGATCCTCGCGGATGAACCGCGAGAAATAGGTCAGGTGCGGGGACAGGAGCACGAGCAGGGCGAAGAGAATGGCCGCGCCCGAGCCGATCCAGCGCCGCAGCGGGAAGGCGAACGCGACGAGCAGCACGCCGAAGAGCGCCGGGAGCACGCGCGCCGTGGTGTTCGAGACGCCGAGGATCTTGTAGACGACGGCGTTGGCGTAGTAGAGGAACGGCCCGTGATACGCGGGGTCGTAGCGCCACTCTCCGTTCTGCGAGAGCGTGTAGGACTGGTACGCGTGGATCGACTCGTCGTGATGGAAGGGGCGTTGCCCGAGCCGCCAGAAGCGCGTCGCCGCCGCCGCGAGCAGCAGGACCAGCAGGATCGCGCGGAATCGTTCGCCCGCCGGCTCGCTCACGGTCGCCGCCGGCGCTCCCGGCGCCGCCGGGGCTTCCGAAACGGGAGGGGAGCTCACCGCGAAATCTTCAGCACGGCGATCGTGTCGTTGTCCGTGTTGAGCACGAGCAGGCGGTGGCCCTTCCGGTCGATCGCGAGACCCGTCGGGCGGGCGAACTTCTTGCCCGCGTCGTCGGCCGTCCAGCGCTTCAGGACCTTGCCGCCTTTGGAGATCTGGAGAACGGCCGGCCCGGCCGGGTCCGTCGCGTAGAGGTTTTCCTCCTCATCCACGGCGAGGGACGGCTCCGTGTTCGGTCCCCAGCCCGCCACGGCGAAGCTCGACTCGAATTTGCCCTGCCCGTCCAGAACCTGGACGCGCTTGTTCACCGAGTCGGCGACGTAAACCCTGCCCGACGGACCGACGGCGATTCCGACGGGCGAGTCGAGCTCCGCCGCGCCCGATCCCTTCTTGCCGAAATACCTGGGCGCGGACAGGTCCTTCTCGCAGACGACGGCGCGGTCGTTGCCCGTGTCGGCGATCCAGACGCGGCCGTCCGGGGCCACCGCGACGCCGCGCGGGCCGTAGAAGTCGCCGGGCGCCTTGCCGAGAGCGGCGCCGGCGAGCGAGAAGTGGAGGACGCGGCCGTTCCAGGTGTCGGCGACGTAGAGGTCGTCGCCGTGAATCGCGAGCGCGCACGGGTCCTTGAGCTGGTAGGGGCCGTCGCCCCGGCCGCCCCACCCGCCGAGGTATCCGCCGTCGGCGTCGTAGACGGCGATGCCCGCGTGCTCGAAATCCGCGATCCAGACGCGCCCGCGGTCGTCGACGGCGATGCCGCGCGACGCGTGAAATCCGGAGAATGGCGGGCGGCCCTTCTCGGCGGTGTCCCGGATGGTCGGCGCGCCGCCGTACGGCGCCGCAAACGGCGCGGGCGAGGAGGCCGCCGCCGGGCCCGAAGGAGGGGCGGCGGCGGGAGCGGGCGCCTCGGACTTCCGGCAGGCGGCCAGTCCCGCGGCGATCGCGACCGCGCCGATCGCACGGGCCGCACCGCGACTCCACCGAAATCGCATCAGTTCCCCTTTCCTTGCGGCAGCTTCTTCTTGGAAATGAAGTTGTCCCCGGAGTTGACCACGTAAAGGATACGATTTTTTCGGTCGATCGCGATGCCCGTCGGCGTCGCGAAGCGGTGGCCGGAGTCGTCGGCCTCCCACCGCGCGCGGAGCTGTCCGGTTCCGTCGAGCACGAGGACGGCATTTCCCGGCGGATCGGCGACATAGAGCAGGTCGTCCTCGTCGGCCTCGAGGTGCGGCTCGCACCCCTCCTTCCAGCCCGGCACCGGCAGGGCGCGCAGGAAGCTCCCCTGGGGATCGAGCACCTGAATGCGGCGGTTGCCGGTGTCGCAGACGAAGATCCTGCCCGAGGGGCCGGCGGCGATGCCGACGGGACCATCGAACTCGAGCGGTCCGGTTCCCTTCTTGCCGATCGCGACCGGGTTGGCGAGGTTCGCGTCGTACCGCACGACGCGGTGATTTCCCGTATCGGTCGCCCAGACGGACCCGTCCGCCGCGGCCGCGATTCCCCGCGGTCCGTAGAGATCGTGCGCCGTGGCCTTCCACGCGCCGTCCAGCGTGAACGCCGAGACGCGCCCGTTCCACGTGTCGGCGAGGAAGAGGTCGTTGCCGCGCGTCGCGACGCCGCAGGGCTCGCGCAGGTTGTAGGTGGCGTCGCCGCGTCCGCCCCAGCCGCCGAGATAGCCGCCATCGGCGTCGAAGAGGCGCAGGCGCGAGTGCCCGAAGTCCGCGACCCAAAGGCGTCCGCGTTCGTCCACGGCGGCGTCGCGCGGCTCCTTGAGGTCCGCGAACGGCGCGCGGTCGGGCGCCGGCTTGCCCGACAGGATCGGCGCCTCCTCGGGCTCGAGAACCTCGGTGGCCTGCCCGGGCGCCGCGCCCTCCGCCGGCAGCGTCTCGCGCTCGGGAGCGATCACGTCCTCGGCGTCCGCACCGGCGACGCGGTAGATGCGCACCTGCGGGTTCTCGTAGGCGACAGTGAAGAGATTGCGGGCCGCGTCGAACTTGGCCAGGCCCGTGCGTGGATAGGTCCGGCGCTCGAGCGGGCCCACGTACACGTAGGCGACGTGGTAGCGGCGGAGGAGCCCCTCGATCGCGTCGGGGCTGGGATTCGAATAGATGGCCTCGACGGCGACTTTGCGCCGCGCGATCTCCTCGGGAGAGTTCCCGCGCTGCTGCACGTGGTACTCCCAGCCGAGGACCGTCGGCAGGCCCGTGTACATCGATACGCGGCCGAAGTCCTGGTACGAGGGGCCCTGGGCCTCGAGCAGGACGGGCGTGCCGCGCACCGTGCGCCGGAGCCACGTCACGGCCTTGTACTCGCCGGGCGCGGTCCTCTCGAGATACGCCAGGCCGTCGAGCGTCGGGATCGGGGCGCCCTCCTTGCGGCTCGGCCTCGCGTCGTCGAGCGCGCCGCGCGCCACGGTCACGGTCGTGAAGAGCGACAGGATGGCGAGGAGGGCGGCGATGCCGCGGAGCGCGGCCGGCCAGCGCGAGATCGATCCGCGCGCTTCCGGCGGACGGAAGGCGAGCGCGGCGGTCGCGACGGCGAACAGGATCCAGCTCTCGAGGTAGAGCTTGAAGAACGTGTTCATCCGGTCGTACAGGTAGAACCGCTGGGTGAAGAGGACGAGAAAGAAGGCCGTGCCCGCGAGGCCGGCCGCGAGGCGGTCCTCCGCCCGCTCGGCGAAGGCGAAGAACGCGACGGCGAAGAGGAGGACGCCGGCGAGGCAGATCAGGTCGGCCGATCGCAGCGCGATGACCACGAGGAGGAGCGCGCCGCCGAGCGTCACGGCGATCCGTTGCGCGGGCTTCCAGCGCCAGCGGTCGGCGGCGGCGGTCAGCCACCAGGCGAGGGCGAGGAAGAAGAAGAGGCCGAAGATCGTCGCGACGTCGAGGCCCGAGGCGCCCTTCTCGAGGTTGCGCCCCCAGGCCGGAGGCTTCCCGCCGGACGGCCAGAGGGGGCGCGCGAACGCGAGGGCCGCGGCGCCCGCGATCACGAGGCTGGAGAACGCCCGGACGAGCGCCGTCCCCGGCCGCGCGGAGCCGGCGAGCGCGGCCGCGAGCGCGGTCAGGCCGAGGAGTCCCGCGAGGAGCGGAGCGTCCCAGGCGTTGGTCAGCGCCTCCGCGGCGCCGATCGCGCCGAGCGCCGCCGCCGCGAGCCAGCGCGTGCGCGGCAGGGCGGAGGGGTCGGCGTGGACGCGGACGAACTGCAGGGCCTGCGCGAGGAAGAGCAGCAGGAGCGGTATCGAGAGCACGTGCGCGTGCAGGTCGGCGAAGAGGAGGCTCCAGAGCGGGTATTCGTTGATCGTGTCGCGGACGACGCGCGAGGTGGCCCAGAAGTAGTGCCAGTCGAGCGGTTCGTGCTGGGGCCGCCGGACCAAGAGCCACTCGCGCAGGCCCGCGAGGTTTCCGGCGAGCGTCACGAACGCGGCACCGGCGAGACCTCCGGCGAGGCGGCGTGCCCAGTTGCGCGTCAGGCTGAACGCGCCCTGGAGAAGCGCGCCGCCGAGCAGCCCGAACGCGAGGTTGAAGGTCTGCCGCGTCGAGATCCCGGTCAGCAGAGTCAGAAACGCGACGATCTCCTGGCCGAACGTGTAGTAGCCGAGCGGTGCGCCCGAGAACCAGGGGTCCGACGCGGGGAGCGTGCGCGTGCGGACGAGGATGTTGAGGATCGAGAAGTCCATCGGCTTCTCGCCCCACGTGATCTCCGGGTTGAAGGCGCGCAGCACGACGAAGAGGACGAACCCGACGGCGAACACGGCCTCGCCCTGCCACAGCGCGCGCCGGTTCGTCCGCAGGAAGGCGAGGATCTCGTCGCGCCGCCGCAGGAAGATCGCCGCGCCGGCCGCCGCGAGGAGTAGCAGCGCGCCGGCCGCCGCCGGCCGCCCGTTCGACACGCCGGCCTTCGCGACCGAGAAGTTCAGGGCGTACGCCGCCACCGCGAGGCCGACGATGCGCGCGAATCCGAGGCCCCGGTCCTGCAGGCGCGAGAAGACGAGCCACGTCAGCGGAAGCGCCGCGAGACCCACGAGCGCCAGCGCCGCGTACCAGAAGAGGGCCGCCGTGATCGAGCCCATCTCGCGGTCCGCGAGCGGCGGCAGGCTCTCGCGCGCGGGGGTCTTGCCGAGGTGCGGCGGGACGACCGGCCCGGTTGTTTTCCGGCGCGCCCGCGGCCATTTCTCCCACTCGAAGATCGTCGGTGGCGTCGACGGCATCGCCGCCGACAGGATCGCGCGGGCGCGGGCGAGGGAGAACGCGGGCGTCTTCTTGAAGAGCACCACCCGCGGATGGTCGTAGACGGTGAACTGCTCTTCGGCGAGCCCGTCGTCGAACGAGAGCGGGCCGAGCGAGGGATACGACGTGAAGTCCGCCGCCTGCTCGAAGCCGAGCGCGCCGCCGAAGAGGGCGCGGTAGTAGGCCACGGTCATCGGGAAGACCGCCGGCACGCGCGTCACGTTGCCGTACACGCGGTTCGATGTCACGGCGATCCAGTCGGCCTCCGAGAGGACGCGCAGGATCTTCTCGATCTTCTCGCGGGAGTCGGGGTCGTAGAGCTCGAGCACGGGGCCCGCGTACGCCGACGCGTCGGTGCCGGGCAGCGGGATCGGCTGGCCGTCGTCCCAGGCCTCGTTGGCGAAGCGAGCCGGCGGCGGGACGTGCGCGTAGATCCAGCGCGAGGCTTGCGGCCGCGTGTGCGGGTGGCGGTAGACCGAGGTGAACGCCACGGCCGCGAGCACGTTGCCCGCGAGGACGGCGCCGGCCACGAGGCGCCGCGCGCGGCCGCCACGAAGCGCCGGGCCGCCGAAGAAGCGCGCCAGAAAGAGCCCCGACAGGACGGCGAGCGTCGGATACGCCGGGTAGAAGTAGCGGATCGACTTGACGAGCGTCAGGCCGTGGTACAGCGCGACGAAGACGGCGTAGACGGCAAGCGGCGCGAGGTCGCGGCGCTCCCGGCGGCGCAGCTCGAAGAGCGTCCAGACGAGCGCGGCGAGCGCCGTCAGGCCGAAGAACGGCGCGGCGCCCCACAGGACGAAGTTCTCGACCGGGAAGAACGGCGTTCGCCCCGCCCATTGGAGCGCCGGCGGAAATCCGGCCACGCTCGACGAGATGGCCGCGAGCTGCTTGAGATCCCGGATGTAGCGCGGATCGATCCGCCAGCCGATGAACGCGTAGGGCAGCGCCAGCCGGATCGCGACGAGCGCGGCGGCGAGCGCGATCGCGCCGGTCACGAAAGCGCGGCGGAGCGCGCGCGAGGCGGAGCCGCCGGCGGCGCGGCGCTCGGTGTCGAGCCGCAGGAGGAGCGCCACGCCGACCGCGGCGAAGAGCGCGAGGCCGGTGACCTTGCAGGCGACCGCGAGCCCGAGCGCCAGGCCCGTCCCCGCGTCGCCCCACGGTCCCGAGCGTCCCCGCGCGAGGCGTACGGAGCCGAGCAGTGTCAGGGTCGCGAAGGTCGCGAGGAACGTGTCCACCGCCCAGAAGTGGGAGAGCTGGATCGCCAGCGGACAGAAAGCGAGGAGACTCGCCGCGGCCAGCGACGTCTTGCGTCCCGCGAACCGGCGGCAAAGCCGGTACACGAGCCAGACCGTCAAGAGGTCGAAGAGCGCCGAGAGGGCGCGCCCGACCAGGTACGCCCCGTCGTAGCCGTCGCGGTGGAGGGCGGCCGCGACCGCTTTCGTCAGGAAGACCGGGAACGTGCCGTAGACGAACGTGTCGTTGCCGCGGTTGTATGGATTGAGTGGCGAATGCGCGGAGTCGAGGTACTCGCCGAGGCTCTTCGGGAAGGCGAGCTTCTCCTCGACCATCGAGATGAAGCGCTCGTCCGGGTGGAGGTGGCTGCTCTCGTCCCAGTTGAGCTTCTGGAATCGGAAGAACGCGCCCGCCAGCAGGACGAGACCGAGGACCGCGCGGGCGATCGGTCGCGAAATCGGCACGTCGGATGCTCGCTCGGGCCCCGGACGCGCCTACGCCGTCACCGGGATGCCCTTGCGAGCGAGGAACGAGGCGATCTCGGCGCGGTTGCCCGCGATCCAGGCGAGCAGGCGCTCGACGCCTTCGTCCGGCGAGACCCGAGGTTTCCAGCCGAGCTCCCGCTCGGCGCGTGCGATGTCGCAGTAGAAGACGCGCTGGTCGCCCAGCCGCGACGGCGCTTTCGAGACCGCGACGGGCTTGCCGAGCTTGCGGCCGAGGCGGTCGAGGAGCTCTTTCAGCGACAGCCGGAACTCCGGACCGCCGCCGATGTTGTAGGCCCGGCCGGCGACCCGGTCCTTCCGCGCGACCGCCGCGAGATACGCCTCGACGAGGTCGTCCACCCAGAGCAGGTCTCGCACCTGGAGGCCGTCGCCGTAGATCGTGACCGGGAGGCCGAAGCTCGCGGCGAGCGCGAACCAGGCGACCCAGCCCTGGTCCTCCTCGCCGAACTGCCGGATTCCGTAGATGCACGACTGGCGGAAAGCGACCGTCGGGAGGCCGAAGCTGCGGTGATAGTCGACGACGTACTGGTCGGCCGCCCCCTTCGAGCAGCCGTAGGGCGACTCGAACGACAGCGACTCCTCCTCCGAGACGCCCTTCGGACGCTCCGCCAGGTCCCAGCGGCCGTCGCGCAGGACTTCGCCGCTCGAGAGGTGTCCGTAGACCTTGTTGGTCGAGGAGTAGAGCAGGAGCGGCGCGCGCGACGGATCCTTGCCATAGCGCGCGCGAAGCGCCTCGAGCACGCGGAAGGTGCCGAGGGCGTTCGCCTCCCAGTCCGCGACCGGATCCACGATCGACGTCGTGACGGCGACCTGGCCGGCCAGATGCAGGACGGCGTCGAAGGGCTCGGCGAGCGCCGCCTCGAGGTCCTCGGGCCGCCGCACGTCGCCGGCCACGAAACGGATGTCCGGGCGCGACGCCTCCAGCCACTTCCGGTTGAAGGGGGCCGCCGCGCGGGAAAAATTGTCGAAGATGACGACCTGGTGTCCCGCCTCGGAGAGCTTGCGGGCGGCGTTGCAGCCGATGAAGCCCGCGCCTCCGGTGATCAGGAATCGCATGTTTTCTCTGTAGTTTACCCGACTCCGGGCATCCTTTCGAGCGGCGATCTCCGGGCGCTACGCGGCCGCCGCGCCGTAGATCCGCTCGTACTCGGAGACGGTCGTCTCGAGATCGAAGGTCTCGCGAATCCTCCGCCGCTCGCGCCGGTAATGGTCGGGCGACTCGAGGACGCGGACGAGCTGGCGCGCGAGATCCCTCGCGTCGGCGATCTGCGCGATCTCTCCCATGCCGGTCAGACGCACGGGCTGCCGCACGCCGGGGAGATTCGACGCGACCGACGGGACTCCGCAGAGCATGGCCTCGACCTGGCAGAGCCCGAAGGACTCCGTCGAGTTGATCGAGGGCAGGACGAGCACGTCGGAGACCTCGAAGAGCTCCGCCGTCTTCTCCGGAGGCACGAGGCCCGTCGCGACGATTCCGGATTCGGGATCCGCGAGGAGCGGCGCGAGCCGCTCGCCGACGGTCTCTCCCGGCACGGCGTCCTTCTCGCCCGCGAGCACGAGCGCGGCCCGGGGAAATCGCTTCCGCACGGCGGCGAACGCGTCGATCAAGTGGGGCAGTCCCTTCTCCTCCGCGAAGCGGCCGAGGAACAGGATGACCGGGCCGCCTCGGATTCCGTAGCGCGCGCGAACGGCCTCGGCCGACAGCGCCGCCGGGACGGGGTCCGGCACGGGCGGCAGGACCCAGGTTACGCGCTCGGGGCGCTCGGCGAGCGCTTCCGTATGCTTCGCGTAGTCCTCGGTATATGTCACGACCGCCGCGGCCCGGTCGAGCGCGAAGTTCTGGGAGGCGCGCGCGACCGTCTCGATGAATCGCTGGACCACCCCGGGCGGCGGCCGCAGGTCGCAGTGGTAGGTCACGACGATCGGAACCTGCCGGTGCGCCGCGACGAAGGCGAGCGGTACGGCCGGGACGAGGGGCGCGTGCAAGTGGAGGACGTCCGCGTCCTCGAGCTCGCGCGCCGCCGCCGTCACGAGCGCCGGCGAGACGAGCGCCTTGCCGAACCGCGCGGCGACGCGGGCACGCACCACGCGGATTCCGTCCCGCCATTCTTCGAGCGGAAGATCCGGCTTGTGCCGGTGAGTCAGCACCGTGACCCGGTGACCGCGCCGCGTGAGGCCCTCCGCCAGCCGCTCGACGTAGAGGGAGAGCCCCGACACGTTCGGCCGGTAGTAGTCGAGCGCCATGAGAATCCTCACGGCGAGCCGCGCACCTCGTAGACGGTGGTCGACCCCTTCAGGACCGGGTTCAGGAAGAGGAAGTTCGCGACATGATCGGCGTTCGGGTGGCTCGCGCGCTCGAGATCTCCGAGGATGACGTACCGCACGCCGAATTTCTTGACGATCTCGAGCGCCGTCTGCTCGTCGGCCGTGGAGTAGAAGCCGCGCACGAGTTGCGCGCGCGCGCCGATCTCCGGATCGTTCGACCGCCAGAGTCCCTCGTGGTTGGCCCAGCCCATCACGGTCGGAAGGCCGGTGTGCGACGAGATGCGCGCGAACTCGCGGTAGGGATCGCCCGTGGCCTCGAGGATGACGGAGCGCGCCGGTGCGTGCTCCTCCAGCCACACGACCGCGGCGGCATCGCCGGAGCTGCGGCGCGCGAGCGCGGGCAGGGCGTCGAGCGAGAACGCACCCTCGCGCTGGCGCAGGCGCGAGATCGCCGCGTTGGCGGGGTAGAGCAGCGCAACGAGGGCGGCCGCGGCGGCGAGCAGGCGCACGGCCTTCGCGCGCGCGCCCGTCTGGCGCCAGGCGCGTTGGGCGAAGACGACGACCGCGATGCCGAAGAGCGGCCAGGCCTGGTGGTAGAACTTGAAGATCGTATTCATCCGCTGCAGCTGATCGCCGTAGTCGTCCTTGAAGTAGCAAAACTCGCAGCCGGCGATCATCGCGAGCGACAGGACGAGGAGCCCCGCGGTGTAGACGACCGGCGAGGCGTCCTCGCCGCCGGCCCGCAGCGCCGCGGTCGCCCGCAGGATCGCGAGGGCCGCGAGGAAGAGGATCGGCAGCAGCACCGGTTTTCCCGTGATCATCGCGGCGAGAAGCGAGCCGCCGCCGGCGGCCGCCAGCCACAGATCGCCACGGCGCCGGGAGCGCTCGTCTTCTTCGCGCGGCGGCCAGAGCGCCAGGATGCCGACCGCGAAGAAGAGCCCCCAGACGTCGAGAAACTCGACGAGGCCCGACTTTTGCTTGGTCCATCCGAGGCCCTTGTTGGGCAGCTGGTAGGTGAGGGAGTTGGGGAGCCAGAGGAGGAGGGCGACGAAGAGGCACACGGACCCGACGAAGGCGCCGCGCACGAGGCGGCCGAACGGCGGCCACGAACGTCCTCCCGTCGCGCGGAACGCGGCGGCCGCGGCGAGCCCCAGGCCGATGGCCGGTGTGTTCCATTTGTTGGCGGCGATCGCCGTGCCTGCCACGAGCGCGGTGAGCGCATAGGAGAAGATGCGGCGGCCGCGCGGGGCCGGGGTCGCGCCGGGCTCGGCCCGGGCGTCGGCTTCGCCCTCGAAGAGTCGGTGCGCGAAGACGAACGCCGCGACGAAGTAGGGGAAGGCGAGAAGATGGGGGTGCAGGTCCGCGTGGAAAAAGGTGAAGAACGGGAACTCGTTGATCGTGTCTCCGTTGCCGATGACGCGCGACGCGTGCCAGTAGTCGAAGCCCTTGTCGAACGGCGCGCGGACGGCATCGATCGCGCCCTGGACGTTGCCCGCGAAGACCGCGACGAACCCGGAGCCGAGCGCGGCGATGCGGCTCCCCGACGCGAGGCGGACCCCGAGCGAGGCCGCGGCCACGAACGCGTAGCCGGCGAACGTCGCAACGGCCAGGTTGTACGAGACGAAGGGCGTGACGGACGCGAGCTTCGCCAGCGAGGCCGCCAGGAGGTATCCCCAGTAGTAGTAGTTGATGGTCTTTCCGGACATCCACGGGTCGAGCGGCGGCATCGCGCCGTGGCGCGCGATCGAGTTGAAGAACGCGAGGTCCATGAACTTCTCGGCGCCCAGGATCTCGGGCACGGCGGCGCGGATGACGAGGAAGACGCCCGCCGACGCCCAGAACCAGAGGGCCGCGCGGCGCTCCTCGCGCCCCCAGAGCCGGCGCTCGCCGTCCTTCGGAGGGGTCTTCCGCGCCAGGCCCCAGGACAAGGCTCCGACCGCGACGAGCGCGAAGACGAGGAGGCGCCGATCGAACGGAATCCGGGGCAGCAGCGTGCCCGCCCAGGCGACGTAGGCTACGGCCGCGAGACCGATGGGACGTGAGAGGAGCGCCGCGTCGCGGCGGTTTCCGAAGAAGAGGCGCAACGCCGGCAGGACGGCGAGGCCCAGGGCCTCGACCGTCACGGCCCATGCCAGAATGTCGCGCACGTTGGGCAACAGTGTAAAGGACAAGTCGAGCGGCAAGCCGCTCGCCGAGTACCGGAAGAAGCGGCGGTTCGACGTCACGCCCGAGCCCGCGGGCGCGAAGACCCCGAAGCCGCGCCGCGGGCCGTCCCTCGCATTCGTCGTCCAGAAGCACCGCGCGACGGCGCTCCACTACGACTTCCGGCTCGAGTGGAAAGGCGTGATGCTTTCGTGGGCGGTGCCGAAGGGCCCGTCCTACGATCCGGCGGTCAAGCGTCTCGCGATGCAGGTCGAAGACCATCCGATCGAGTACAACAAGTTCGAGGGCATCATCCCGGAGGGCGAGTACGGCGGCGGCACCGTGATGATCTGGGACCACGGGACTTGGACTCCCGAGGAGCCGGATGTCGACGCCTCGCTCCGCAAGGGCGATCTCAAGTTCACGCTCGAAGGCAAGAAGCTCCACGGCGGATGGGTGCTCGTGCGGACGCGCGGGCGCCCGGGCGACTCGAAGCCCGCCTGGCTTCTGATCAAGCACCGCGACGCGTGGGCGAGCCGCGAAGACGTCGCGGAGCTCGCCCCGCGGTCGGTCGTCACGAACCGCCTGCTGCTCGAGATCGCGCGCGACGAAGGGGGCGACGTCCAGAAGGCGGCCGACGGCGATCCGCCGGGCCTGCTCCGCGAGATCCTCGAGGATCCGCGCCTGCTCGCGCCCGCGAAGACGTCGCGCAAGAAATCCGTCTGGCACTCCAAGAAGAAAGCGTTCTCGTGAAGCGGAGCGGCGATCGCATCCCGTTCCGCGCGCACCCCATGCTCGCCACCCTCGTCGAGGACCCGTTCGACCGGCCCGGCTGGGTCTACGAGGAGAAATACGACGGCTATCGGATCCTCGCCTACAAGGAAGGGGAGCGGGTGACGCTTCTGTCGCGCAACGGAAAGGACCGCACCGAGTCGTTCGCGGACGTCGCGCGCGCGGTCGCGGCGCTGAAGGACCGGACATTGCTGCTCGACGGCGAGGCCGTCGCGTTCGACAAGCACCTCGTCTCGCGATTCCAGCTGCTGCAGCAGGGCGAGTCGCCCGTCGTCTTCGCGGTCTTCGACTGTCTCTATCGCAACGGAAAAGATCTGCGCGGGGAGCCGCTGGCGGCCCGGCGCGCGGCCGTCGAGGCGGCGATCGCGGGGTCGGACCGGCTCTTCGCCTCGCGCCGGCTGGGCGGGAACGGGTTGAAGGCGTTCGCGCTCGCGCGCAAGAAGGGCTTCGAGGGGATGGTCGCCAAGGACGGCGCCGCGCCGTACTTCGAGGGCCGGTCCACGCGATGGCTCAAGGTCAAGGTCCATCAGGAGGAGGAGTTCGTCATCGGCGGCTATACGCCGCCCGCCGGCACGCGGACCCACTTCGGCGCGCTGCTCCTCGGGGCTTACCGGGGGAGGCAGCTGCGGTACGTCGGCAGTGTCGGCACCGGCTACTCGCAGAAAACGCTCGCGACGCTCCACCGAGGATTCCGGCCGCTCGTCCGCAAGACGACGCCCTTCGCCGACCCTCCGCGGATCAAAGGGGCCACGTGGCTCGAGCCGCGGCTCGTGGCGCAGGTCGCCTTCCAGGAGTGGACGCACGATACGCGGCTGCGCCAACCCGTCTTCCTCGGTCTTCGCGACGACAAGAAGCCGTCCGACGTCGTGGTGCCGGAGAAAACGCCGTGAGCCCGCGCCGGGGCGCCGGGTCGAAGAGTCCGGGTCTGCTCCCGGACGTCCCGCTCTCGATCTCGAACCCGGACAAGGTCTTCTGGCCGGACGAGGGCTACACGAAGCTCGACCTTTTGCGCTTCTACATGGAGGTCTTCCCGGCGCTCGAGCCCTACGTCGCGGACCGGCTCCTCTCGCTCGAGCGATGCCCCGACGGGCTCGCGGGCGACTGCTTCTACCAGAAGGAGAAGCCGCCGGGGATGCCGCCCGACACGCCGACTCAGCGCGTGCAGCACGAGAAGGGAACGACCAACTACGTCGTCGGCGGAAAGCTCGTGACGCAGCTCGCGCTCGCGAACCTCGGCTGCATCGCCGTGCACGTCTGGAACGCGCGTAAGCAGGCGCCGCGCAAGCCCGACTGGGTCTGCTTCGATCTGGATCCCGACTCGGGGCAGTTCGCCGACGCCGCCCGCGCCGGATTGAAGCTGAAGGAGGCGCTCGACGCCTTGAAGCTCGTCTCCTTCCCTAAGACGTCGGGCAAGAAAGGGATGCACGTCTTCGTGCCCATCCGCCCGGGCCCCGACTCCGACGACGTCCGCGAGTTCGCCGACCGGCTGGGACATCGCCTCGCGCAGGCGTTCCCGAAGGAGATGACGATGGAGACGCGGATCGCCGCCCGCAAGGGCCGCGTCTACCTCGATCCGTTCCGCAACGGTTTCGCCCAGACGGTCGTGTCGCCCTACTCGGTCCGCCACGCGCCGGGCGCGCCCGTCTCGACGCCGCTCGCCTGGTCCGAGGTCAAGCCGGCGTTGAAGCCGGCGCAGTTTCACATCGGCAACTTCGGCAAGCGCCTCGCGAAGAAGGATCCCTGGGCGGACTTCTTCGACGGCCGCCAGCCGCTCGAGCCGGCCCTCAAGGCGATCCGCAGCCTGTAAGTCGACGGAGTATCCGGGGGAATTCCGGAACTCGTTCGGAACCCGATCTGGAGACCGCGCAGGTCTCGATCGGAGAGTCTTCCATTCGTCGGAGACCCTCGACCCGGGGGCTCGGCGCGCAAGTGGGAAGTGAATGGAGAAAGGACGAGGGTGAGGCAAGTGGAACCACGGAACGTCGGGTGTTCAGCGATTCGGGGTCGCCGGAGCGGTCATCCCGCGAGCCTCGGTTTCGTCCTCGGTCTCGCGCTCCTGATCCTCGCGTCCTTGCCCATCTCTCTAAAAGGCCAAAGCTTGAGCTTATGCGGCCCCTTTCCGAGATCGCTCGCGGTGGATGGATCGCTCGTCGCGAGCTCCGATGGAAACGGTGTTCTCGAGCCGGGGGAGACCGTGAAGGTCGCACCGTCGTGGACATTTCAGGGTTTCGGCACTTGCACGGCGCGAGCGGCGAGCGGGAAGGCTTCGGAGCTGATCGGGCCGCCCAACGGTGACTACGAGATCGGACGCAACGCGGCGGCCTACCCACTGATCGGCACGCGCGTCTGCGTTGGGAGGCCGGTTTGCATGCCCGCCACCGTCTACAACATCGGGCCCTGCGGCCCGGGTGCATCGAACTGTTATGCGATGTCGGTCTCAGCGGCGGCGGGGCGTCCCGCGCCACACTGGGACGCGACGTTCCAGGAAACCGTGAGCTACAAGTCGTGCGGCGAGCTCGAGACTTGCGGGCCGCTGAACTTTCGCACGCATGCGTGGACGCTCCATGTCGGCGACAGCTTCACGGACGTGCCGCGCTCACAGCCCTTCTACCAGAAGATCGAAACGCTCCTGCACAATGGAATCACGCTCGGCTGCTCACCGACACAATTCTGCCCCGGAGAGGACGTCTCGCGCGGCCAGCTCGCGACCTTCGTCGCCAGGTCCATCGCTCGATTGACGGCGGCCGTTCCCGTGAGCGGCACCGTCGGCGACCAACCCTACGATTGCTCGGCCGGCGGCATATCACTCTTCTCCGACGTCGCACCGACCGACGCGTTCTGCAAGCACATCCACTACGTGGCTTCCCTGAACGTGGATGGCGGTTGCGAGCCCGGACTGTTCTGTCCGGACGCGAGCCTGACGCGGCTCCAGATGGCTGCCGTCGTCGCGAAGGCCATCGTAGAGCCGGGCGGCGACGCGGCCGTGCCGTCGGTATACACCGATGCGGTCACCGGACGCTTCTACAACTGCGATCCCGGAAGCGAGAACTTTCATTTCACCGACGTGCCGCCGGGCGACGCTTTCTGCAGGCACGCGAGCTACCTCTGGGCCAGGGGCGTCATCGCCGGCTGTTCGCCGACCGAGTTTTGTCCAGCCGGCGACGTCACGCGCGCCGAGATGGCCAAGTTCCTCGTCAACGCCTTCAACTTCAAGCTGTACACGCCCTAGCGGGGTAGAACCAAAGGGGATCCTGTCGCCGCCGGGCGGATCGGCGGTTTCCACTCACCCATGGGCCGGATTCCGGGATGAGGCGCTCGAACTCCTGCGACGCCGCGAGT
>DATJZU010000052.1:0-56102 GCA_035498835.1 Thermoanaerobaculia bacterium | reverse complement strand
CCTCGATCATCTGGGAGATGCCGTGCGTGCCGCCCGCCTCCCGGTAGACGTAGGAGACGATGAGCCCGCCCAGGAGTCCTCCCGCCGCCGGCAGGAAGATTCTCAGGAGCACCGGAAGTGATTCGGCCCCGGCGACGACGTCGCGCGCGTCGAGAAGCCATTCCGTGAACCGCGACGTCAGCGCGCGAAAGACGATCGCGCCGAGCGCGCCGAGCGCGCCGGCCAGCGCCGAGAGGAGAAGGAACTGCGTGTTGGGGTCGCGCCAGAAGAACTGGCCGAACTGCGGGAGCGCGAAGCGGGAGCGCTTCGGCGCGGCGGAGGCCTCCCCTCCGTTCATTCCTCCCCGCCGCCCCGCTCGTCCCCGTCGTCGTCCCCGCCGAACAGGAAGTTGTGGGCGCAGGCACGGCTGCAGAAGAGGCTTCCGGAGCTACGGACCGCGCAGGAGTTGCACACGGATTTCCGGCAGAAGCGGCACAGGGGAAGGGTGTACCCGAGGTCGTTCCCGCAGATGGCGCAACGGTCTCCCGAGCCCGTCACGAGCAACAGTATAGGCTCTATAATCCGCGCTCCGCGAACGGAAAGCACGAAGCGGCGGTGTAGCTCAGTTGGTCAGAGCAAGCGGCTCATATCCGCTGTGTCGGGGGTTCAAATCCCTCCACCGCCACCAGAGTTCCTCAACGAACTTGCGCGAAGTGCTCCCGCGACGCCATGGCGTGGGCTCTTTGGAGCAGGGTGACGTCTAGCCGGGGCGCGTTGAGCCTTGGCCGGACATGTATTCCTGCTCTCGGAGGCTGTCGATCCAGCGTCGGATGAACGGAGGGCAGTCCCGGAGGGCGATGCCGTCGGCCTCGCAACGCGCCAGGAATGCGATGCCGAACCGGTCGACGAGGCGGAGCTCTCCGAGGACGAGGACGACCGGCGAGTCGCGCGGCTCGGTGTCGAGCGCATGCAGAAGAAGGTGGACGTTGTCGACGGCGAGTCGGCCGCTCACCGCGAGCATGATGCGACCGGAGTCGGCGGAACGTTGAACCTTCAGCATGGGTCCTTCCGCGCGTCCGCACCCGCCGTGGGACCGGCTGCCCCGCTGATAGCTGCAGAGTGCTCGACCGGAACGATTTCACTCTTGCGGGAATCGCCGTGGCCGTGAATTCGCGACAAACTCCCGAACCGCACGGCCGCGCCGGAGAGAGGTCCGAGCTTCATGAGAGCAACGGACAGTCGGGCGGCAGCCGCATCGAGAGCCGGCGTGGCAGGATCTCGAACGCGAATCGAGTTCCCGACATCGGCTCGCCGTCGAGGTTGATCTGAAGCGGCTCCGCCGTCTCGACATGGAGACTGGGGACGCGCGCGGCGACGACGCTGCGGCGGAGCCCGCCGAGACCTTCTCGCAGAAGCGCGCGCAAAACGGCGGTCAGTTCCCCCTCGGCGACGGCGGGCAGGATGCGCACGTCCAAGAGACCGTCGTCCAGCAGAGCCTCCGGACAGAGTTGGTAGCCTCCGCCCGCCTGCCGGCCGTTGCCGATGGCGAGGACGAGGAACGCTCCCTGCCAGGTGAAGCCGGGGCCGGCGAACGTTCCTCGGTCGGGGCGGATGGCGCTGAAGTGAGTGAGGCCCGTGAGCAGGTAGGCGGCGCCGCCCAGGAGTTTCTTCAGCTCGGGCGGCGTCGCGACGGTGACGTGCGATCCAAAGCCTCCGGTCGCGAGATTGACGAAGCAGCGCCCTTCCGAACGGCCGACGTCCACCCTCGCGTCGGGGCCTGTAAGGGCGAGCCTCAGCGCGGCGAGAGGGTCCAGAGGGATGCCGCACGCGTGCGCGAGGTCGTTGGCGGTGCCGAGCGGCATCAAGGCGAGGCTCGAGGAAGCGTCCGAGCTCCCCGCCGCCTCGAGCAGGCCCGCCGCGACTTCGTTGACCGTCCCGTCGCCGCCGCCGGCGACGACGACGCGGAAGCCGTCGTCCGCCGCGGCTCGAGCGAACCGCGAAGCGTCCCCCGGCTCGAAGGTCACGCGGACGTCGAGGCGGACTCTTTCGGCGCGGATCGCGTGCACGGCGGCGCGCACGTCCTCGCGCATCGCGGCCTTCCCGTTGAGGACGAGACAGGCCGAACGTTCTTCCAGGGAAGGGGTCATTTGATTGCCGGGGCGAGCTTCTCGTACAGCGGCTCCCCGGTCGCGAGATCCTCTCCGAAGAGCTTGCTCCGCGCGAGGACGAACTGATGCGCGGGGCATGGGGTCGGTTTCGAAACGCCGACACCGCCGGCCGCTTCCGCGAACGCAGCGAACAACAAGAGACATATCGTGGGAACGATCGAGCGAGCGCTCATCTGGACCTGCAACCCCTCTCGAGCCGTCACCGTTATCTCGTGAGAAACACCTCGGGCGCTTTTCGGGGAACGGTGAGCGGCGTCGCCGTGCCCGGATTCGCGTCGAACTTTCCGAAGGCGGAGGGGTTATCGTGAAAGTGCCGCTCGAGAGCGTCGATGCGATTCTGATCGTTCGGGTGGTCGGACAGAATCTGCGGGATCTCGGTCTCCCTCGAGTCCTTGAATTCCCGAAAGAGCCACACCAGTCCCCACGGGTTCGACCCGGCACCGGCACACACGTCGGAGCCGGTCAGGTCGGCGCGGCCTTCGACGTCGCGGGAGTAGCCGAGCGACTGAAGCTGGCCGAGCAGCGCGATGGCCAGGAGGTGAGCGCGGGTCGGGCCGAGGAGAATCGCCACTCCGAGCTCGGCGCGCGCGAGCCGCTCACGTTTGGCGAGGAGCTCCATCGAATCGCGGTGAATCGTATGCGCCACCTCGTGGCAGAGGGTCCCGGCGAGCTGTTCCCGGTTCTTCACGAAGTAGAGGAGCGAATCCGTGACGTAAACGTTTCCGCCGGGCGTCGCGAACGCATTGGGCGCCGGCTCGTGGACGAGATAGACCTTGAAGGGATGCGGATACTTCGGCTGAGCGGTCCGCAGGATCGGCTCGATCACCGGCATCAGCGTGTCGTAGAGGGGAGACGACTCGACCACCTCGGCTCGCTTCACGAGCTCCTCGAACGCCGACCGACCGATGACGAGCTCCGGGTCTTCGCCCTGCGCCTCGTCCCCGGGCGCCGGGGCGGCGAGGGCAGACGCCCCCAGGACCACGCCGACGCCCATAAGGGCGAGGATCCCGAGAACGCCTGCCCGCTTTGATTTCGCCACCGCCGCGTCACTCTAGATCGAGGCGCGGCTGGTCGCGGCGGCCGCCCGGCCCTTCATGTAGTCGGCCTTGGCCTTCGCTTCCCGGTCGAGGGCGTCCCGGCGCTCCTTCTGCTTCTCGAGCTTGGTCTGGAGCTTCGTGTCGAGCAGGCGGATCTTTTCCGAGAGCTTCGCCCGGCGCTGAGCCTGCGCCATCGCGTGCTCGGCCTTCATCTGGGCGATGTCGGCCTTCAGAGCGGCGACATCTTCCTGATGGAGCCGGTCCCGGACCTCCGAGATGGACCGGCGAAAGACTGTTCCTCCGATGGCTTCCATCCGATTGTCCACGGGCGTCGTCCAGTCCTCTTCGATCTCCGCCACCACGGCAACCTTGCCCGGGGTGAGCGCCTTCTCGACGTCGTAGAAATAGTCCTCGCCGACGCCGGCGTTGTAGACATCCGCGGCGCCTCCGACCCCCAGGCCCACCGTGGCGCCGATCGCCACGCCCGCGGGGCCGCCCAGCACTCCGAGGAGCGCGCCGAACGTCGTCCCCACCAGTGTCCCGAGCGGAAGCGGCTCGTCGCTTTGCTCGACCCGGGTCGTGCCGTCGGCGTTCTTACGGACGACGGCGTACCCGTACAACCCAATGGTGCCTTCGCGATCGAGCTCTCCAAGCGCCTTCTTCCCCTCGTAGGCCTTGCTCTCGTCCCCAAACACCACCACGAGCATTCTGTCCATGACTCCGATCCTCCTTTCGTCCTTCTTCTTGCGACTCGCCGGGACCATCCCGGCGATCAAGCCGTCTTGACCTGTCCCACTGCCTCGCGGAACTCGCCGACAACCGAGCGGATCCGGATCGCGCCGACGAGCAGGGCCGTGCCGCTGACGAGCGCGAATCCCGCCATGAGACCCATGATGGCGGCGAGCGTCGTCGGCGGCGACACGAACGCGAGCAGAGAAGCGGCGATCGCGACGAGCCCCCACACGAACGTCCATCCCCACGAGAGGCCCAGACGCTTTTCGGAAACGGCCGCGGCGATGCCGAAGAGCCCCGAGAACATGAGCCAGAAGCTCGTCCAGGTCACGGCGAACGCCAGGGAGAGACCCGGGTAGTAGTAGAGAGCGGCCACGCCGAACCCGACGCTCACGAGGCCGCTGAGCAGGATCACCCACCACGAGCTGAAGACGTGACGGAGGTCGATCGAGTGGACGATCTCCGTGATCCCGCCGAAGATCGCCCAGATCGCGATGACGAGCGCGAACGCCGCGACCGATTCGAGCGGCCGCACCAGGATGAGGATGCCGAGCGCGACGGCGAGAAGACCCCGGATGACGAGAGCCCACCATGCACGATGGAACGTCTTCTGAAGGCTTTCGGAGAGCATTGCGACTTCCTCCTCTGCGTATGAGACGCCGTCGCTTGGGACGCCGGCGTTACGCGATGGGAGGAGATCGCAAGCCGTCTGCCAGCAGAAAACCGAGAAAAACGGGCTCTTTCGGCGCGTGCACGTCGCGAACGTCGCGAAATCGTCGCGAATTCGCGAGCGAAGCGGCGCGGCGCGCGCAGTGGGTCAGGCGCGCTTGAAGCGGTACTTGTCGATGTGAAGGGAGCGGATGCGCGACTCCAGCGTCGAAGCGGGGAGGCCCAGGCGCGCCGCCGCACCCCGGGGGCCAGAGATCCGGCCCTCCGTCGCGGCGAGCGCCGCCTCGATCTGCGCGCGACCGCCCTCCGCCGGGCCGCCGGGCGCGACAGCCTTCACCTCCGAAGAAGCCGACCGCGTGAGCCAGCTCTCGTCGACCGCGAACTCGTCACCCTCGCAGACGATCATCGACCTTTCGATGATGTTCTGGAGCTCACGGACGTTCCCGGGCCAGGCGTATTCGCGGAAGAGGTCAAGGGTCGCCCTCCGGATCGACCGGAACTTGCGTCCCGTCTTCCTCGTGAATCGCTCGATGAAGTACTCGACCAGGAGGGGGATGTCCTCCCTCCGATCGCGCAGCGGCGGGAGGCCGATCGGAAAGACATTCAAGCGATAGAAGAGATCGCTCCGGAAGGTTCCCGCGGCCACGGAGGCCGGAAGGTTGCGGTTCGTGGCGGCGATCACGCGCACGTTCGCACGGATCGGCGTGCTTCCGCCCACCCGCTCGAACTCCCGTTCCTGAAGCACCCGCAGGAGCAGATTCTGCATCTCGGCGGGCAGCTCGCCGATCTCGTCCAGGAAGATCGTGCCGCCCCCGGCGAGCTCGAAGCGTCCGAGGCGGCGGGAGAGCGCGCCGGTAAACGCGCCGCGCTCGTGCCCGAACAGCTCCGAGGCGATGAGCGACGGCGGGACCGCCGCGCAGTTGACGGCGATGAAAGAGCGCGATGAGCGCTTCGACCTCTTGTGGATGGCCCGGGCGATGAGCTCCTTGCCCGTGCCCGTCTCGCCCGAGAGGAGGACGGTCGAGTCCGTCGGCGCGACCTTCGAGATCCGCGACAGGACTCGCTGGAGCGCCGCCGAGGTCCCCACGATCTCCTCGAACATCGAAGCGCTGTCGATCTCGTCGCGCAGCGCGATGTTCTCCTCGACGACCCTTTCCTCTCGCGCCTTGCGGTCCTCGATGTCGGTCGCGATGACGTACCACCGGACGAGGCGGCCGGTTTCGTCTTTCGACGGGACGCCCCGCGCCTGAAACCACCGAGCCGTGCCGTCCTTCCTCAATAGCCGGATCTCGCCCTCGAACGGCAATCCTCTGGCGATCGAATCGCCATGACGCGACCGTACGATATCGACGTCCTCGGGATGCACCAGCCGGCGGAGGACGTCCTCGAGCGATCCCCCGAAGTCTTCCGGTGTGAGGCCGGCGTATTCGAGGACGGCTCGGTTGGCCGTGCGCGCGCCAACGTCGGACGCGAGGACGAGGATCTGCGCCGGCACCGCGTCGATGAGCTGTCGGAGCTCCTGCTCACGCTCTCGGACAGCCTCCTCCGCCCGCTTTCTATCCTCGATGTCCAGGAGCGATCCGTACCATCGGATGACGTTTCCCTCCTCATCCAGAAGAGGCGCCATGCCGCCCCGGAACCAGCGATACTGCCCGTCCCTTCGCCGGGATCGAACGTCCATCTCCACCGCCGACCGCGTCTTGATGGCCGTTTCCAAGAGTTCGATGCTCTGTTGAAGGTCGTCCGGATGAGTGACGCCGGTCTCGCGCCATCGGTGCGAATCCTCTTGGGACAATCCCGTGTAGTCGAGCCAGCGGCGATTACAGAAATCGACTTCGCCATCCGGTGTGGACGTCCAGAGATTCACAGGCACCATATCGATCACGAGGCGAAGCTCTCGCTCGCTGGCCCGGACCCGATCCTCGGCCTGCTTCAGCGGCTCGACGTCGACGCTCGAGCCAAACCATCGGACGACGCGGCCGGACGAGTCCTTCAGCGCCACCTTCCGGTGCAGCATCCAGCGGTACTCTCCGTCGGCCCGTCGCACGCGCGCCTCGTAATCGAGAGGATTCCCGGTCGCGATCGAGTCGCGCCAGGCGGCGACGAGCCCGTCGACGTCGCTCGGGTGGACCGACTTCGTCCAGCCCCATCCGAGCAGCTCCTCGAGCGGCAGGCCCACGTAGTCGAGCCACGTCCGATTGAAGAAATCGAGACTTCCGTCCGGCAGCGCCGTGTGCACCATGGCGGGAATCGAATCGACCACGAGGCGGAGCCGATCCTCGGCTGGCCTCTCGCCTTTCTTCGCCGGCGCTTCTCCGCTGCGCCGGCTCATGGATCGAGCCAGATCCAAGGGAAGGGCGGGACCGCGCGAAACCTGGGCCACGGCTGATTGCTAGCTAAGGGAGTAGCTTATCTCGTATCCCGTCCGCAAGAGGGCGATTGTCGGTCGCCGACCCTGGCCGACCCGACGGCCCGCGTCGCTTCACGCGACCTTCAAGCGCCGAAACTACCGTGCCCGTCCGATGGAGAGCGGCGACGCGGAGGACGCCGGAAGAGGCTCCTGGAGCTCAGAAGTGCAGTCGGCGGAGTCTCGAGCTCTTCTTGCTCTGATGGGCCTGCATGCGGCGCAGGATGCTGTCGAGAACCGCGATCGCCTCGATGATGTGAGGACCCTTGTTTAGCATCACGCACTCGGCGCGCTCTCCCATCGCGGCGTCGGTGATCTCGGCCCGCGACGGAATTCCCCTCTGCGCGAGACTCTCGAGCACCTGCGTTGCCCAGATGACGGGAAGATGCGCCGCCTCGCAGAGCCAGAGGATTTCCTCCTGAACCTCCGCGAGCCGTTCGTAGCCGCATTCGACGAACAAGTCTCCGCGCGCGATCATGACGCCCGCGGCGGGCAGCTCGAGGGCGGCGAGAAGCAGCTCCGGAAGCGCCTCGAATGCCCGGCGGGTCTCGATTTTGAGCACGACCCCCTTGTTCGCCGCGCCGAATCCCTCGAGCCGCTGCCGCAAGGCCTCGATGTCGCCGCGTCGCTGGACGAACGACATGCCGATGAGATCCGCGTGCCTCGCGACGAACTCGAGATCCCGAAGGTCCTTCTCCGTCAGAGCCGGGAGGGAGGACAGATCCGTGTCGGGGAGATTGATCCCCTTGTCACTGCGCAGGCTTTCGCCTCTCTCCCTCGCCTGCGTCACCTCCACCTGGATCTGCTCGGGACCGACACTTCGGACGATCCCGCCGATTTTTCCGTCGTCCAGCCAGATTCGCTCTCCGATCCGTATGGCTCCGAACACCTCGGGAAGCGTCATGGGAACCGTCGCCGGCGTTAGGAGCCTTCCGCTCTCGTCGTACGCCGCGCAACAACCCGCCCTCTGGTCGGACGAGAGCACCAGCGTGTTGCCGAGCTTGAGAACGATCGGCTCCTCGCGGGGCGGGAGCTCGTCTATCCGATCGAATTTTCCGGTCCGGGCATTCTCGAGCTCCGTTCCCACCGTGAGATAGGCCGTCCGCTTTGCCTCGGCCCAGCGGCCAGCCCCGGCTTCCCCCACGACCTTCCACTTCCGCCTCGCGCCCCGCGCATCAATCAGGCGGACGCGGTCCTTCGGACGGAGGGTTTCGAGCCAGTCCGCCCCGATCGGGACCGCGGCGTCCGCTTCGCCCGGGGGCGGGAGCGGGGCGCCGCGCGGAGAGAGCCAGACTCGCGCGGGAGCCGTCACGCGACCGAGCGCGTCGCGGCGCGGCCGGAGGCGGACCACCGGGTCCGATGGGGCGATCGCCCCGGTTCGGAGCTTCGGACCGGCAAGGTCCATGAGCACCGGGCACGGGCGGCCGACGTCGCGCTCGGCTCGATGGAGCAGGTCGATCATCGAGGCCCACTCGCTCTCCCCGTCGTGAGCGCAGTTGATCCGGACGACGTCCATTCCACGCGCCATCAGCTCGCGCACGAGCGAGTAATCCCGCGCCGCCTCGCTCGGCATCGTCACCATGATCCGGACCGCCCGGCCCGGACGGGGCGGGCCGAGCAGTCGGTCCGTGTTTGTCGAGAGCAGCGACCGACCCTCCTCGAAGCCGATGGGCGCCGGCGATCCTCGCGGGGGCCGCTGGCTGCCGCGCAGGCGGTCGAGGGCGCTCAGGACCGCGTCGACCGAATGGAGGACGTGGGCCTCGCTCCGGCCGAGGGACGAGAGGCCGATTGCGGCGAGATCGTCCTGGAGGTGACGAATGTCGTGGCGGCGCAGCGCCAGGTAATGAAGCAGATTCCGAACGCTCACTTGCCGATTCGAAGGGAGCGCGTCGAAACGCCCGCCATCGGCGCCGATGCCCGACGCGAGGTCGTCGCGGAGCGCTGCCAGGGAGTTGGCGAGCGCGTCGAGGGAACTCGCCGTGTCGCCCCTCGCGAGATCTTCGAGACGGTCCAGCTCCGTTGCCATGGCCTCCAGTTCTTCTATAGGGCAGCCGTGAAGTTCCCGTGAATCCGGCCTGGCACGGCCTTCGCCCGAGCTCTCCCCCGGTCGTCCCGACGTCGGACTTTGGCGCTACCATCCCTGGAATGCGACCCGTCCTCAGCGCCCTCGACTCCGCTGCCCGGCGAGGCCTCCTCCCCCCTAACGCCACCATCCTGCTTTCCGTCTCGGGCGGACCGGATTCCATGGCGCTCCTCTACGGATGCCGGGAGCTCGCGGAGCGCCACAGCTGGCGTCTCTCGATCGCCCACGTCCACCACGGCCTGCGCGGGCGCGAGGCGGACCGCGACCGCGCCTTCGTGGCGGAGCATGCTCGCCGGCTCGGACTGCCATTCCGGGAGCGCCGGGTGGACGCGCGCGGCGCCGCGCGGCGGCTACATCTCTCCCTCGAGGCGGGGGCCCGCCACGTGCGTTACGAGGCGCTCATCGACATGGCGCGCGGGGCCGGAGCGGCGCTCATCGCGACGGCGCATCAGAAGGACGACCTGGCCGAGTCGCACCTGATGGCGCGCGGGCGCCGCGGCGGCCTCGCGCGGCTCGCCGGCCCGCGGGAAAAACGCGCGGACGGCGTCGTCCGGCCGCTCCTGTCCGTGTCGCGCGCGCAGATCCTCGAGTTCCTCGCCGCCCGCGGCGTCAATTTCCGCCGCGACGCCTCGAACGGCAGCCTGCGCTTCGACCGCAACCGCGTTCGACGCGAGATCGCCGCCGCTCCCGAGGACCGGCGCGACCGCCTCGCGGCCTCCGCCGCCGAGCACGCCGCCGCCCGCGCCCGCCTCGACGAGGAGTTCGAACGGCGGGTGCGCCCGCACCTGCATTTCGGTCCCGGCGCGACGCTCGCCGATGCAGCCTTCCTCGCCGCCTGTCCGCGCGACCTGGCGCGGCGCGCGATCTCCGAGGCGGCAGCACCCTTCGCGCGGCCCGGCCGTCCGTCGTTCACCGGCCGCGAGCGCGAGGCGATCCTCGACCGGCTGGCCGGCGGCCGGGACTTCCGCTTTGAGGCGGGCCGCCGCGTCCGCGTCGAGCGGCGGGGAACCCTGCTCCGCGTGGCCGCTTCCGGCCGCGAGGCGGCGGCCCCGGCCGGACGGGTGTAGGATTTCCCGAAGCAACCCAGCACAAGACGAATGGACGCGCCGAGCTTTGAGAGACGTTTCGAGGCCGAGCGGATCGCCGCGCGCGTGGCGGAGGTCGCAAAGCGCCTCGACGACGACTTCCGCGGGCGTCCGGTCGTTCTCCTGTCGATCCTGAAGGGCGCCGCGCTCTTCACCGCCGATCTCGCGCGCCAGGTGCGCACGCCGGCCGCGCTCGAGTACATCAGCGTGCGGCGCGCCGAAGGCGACGAGATCCTCCAGATCGATTTCGCCACGAAATTCGACCTCGCGGGCAAAGCCGTCGTGCTCCTGAAAGACGTCGTCAACACCGGAGTGATCGAGACGTACCTTTCGGACCAGCTCCGCGGGAGCGGCGTCGAGAGCGTTCGGATCGCCGCCATCGTCGACAAGCCTCACGAGCGCCGGACTGACCTGACCGTGGACTACCCCCTCTTCACCTCGGAGGGCGGCACGTTCGTCGGCTATGGGATGGAGTACAGGGGCCTCTACGGCAACCTTCCCTACGTGGCCGAAATCGCGTCCGAGCAATAAATTCCGACACTTCTCCGTTATGCTGATGTCCTGGCTCGGAGAGCCTGAGGAAGAGCCTTAGGAGATGACCCGTTGAACGCCACCATCAAGAATCTGCTCGTCTGGATGGTCATTCTCGTGCTGATCATCCTCGCCTGGAACGTCTTCAAGACGGGCGCCGCCTCGATCGAAGAGATCAGCTTTTCGCAGTTCATGGACCAGGTCGCGCAGGGCCACGTCCAGAAGGTGACCATCCGCGGCGACGAGATCCGCGGGATCTACGCGCCCGCCGCCGGCAAGCGCGACACGACGTTCAAGACGTACGCGCCGAATTACCCGAAGCTCGTCGAGGACCTTCGCGAGAAAGGCGTCGGCATCGAGGTCACGCCCCTGAAGGACTCCTCGCTCGTCTCGGCGCTCGTCATGTACGGGCCGCTGATCCTGCTCGTCGCGATCTGGTTCGTCATCATGCGGCAAATGCAGGCGGGCGGGAACAAGGCCCTCTCCTTCGGCAAGTCGCGGGCGAAGCTGCTGACGCCCACGCAGAAGAAGGTCACGTTCAAGGACGTGGCCGGCGTCGAGGAAGCGAAGGTCGAGCTCCAGGAGATCATCGAGTTCCTCAAGGACCCGCAGAAGTTCCAGAAGCTCGGCGGCAAGATTCCGAAGGGCGTCCTGCTGATCGGCCCTCCCGGCACCGGCAAGACCCTCCTCGCGCGCGCCGTCGCGGGCGAGGCGAACGTCCCGTTCTTCACGATCTCCGGCTCCGACTTCGTCGAGATGTTCGTGGGCGTCGGCGCCTCCCGCGTGCGCGACCTCTTCGAGCAGGGCAAGAAGAACGCGCCCTGCATCATTTTCATCGACGAGATCGACGCCGTCGGCCGGCACCGCGGCGCGGGCCTCGGCGGAGGGCACGACGAGCGCGAGCAGACGCTCAACGCCCTGCTCGTCGAAATGGACGGGTTCGACACGAACGAGGGCGTCATCCTCGTGGCCGCGACGAACCGGCCGGACGTCCTCGACCCGGCCCTCCTGCGGCCGGGGCGTTTCGACCGGCGCGTCGTCGTGGACAGCCCGGACCTTCGCGGGCGCGAGCAGATCCTCAAGGTGCACACGCGGCAGACGCCTCTGGCCGAGTCCGTCGACCTCTCGGTGATCGCGCGCGGGACGCCCGGTTTCTCGGGTGCCGACCTGGCGAACCTCGTCAACGAGGCGGCACTCAACGCGGCGCGCTTCAACAAGAAGAAAGTCGAGATGATCGACTTCGAGTACGCCAAGGACAAGGTCATGATGGGGCCGGAGCGCAAGTCCATGATCATGACCGAGCAGGAGAAGCGGAACACCGCGTACCACGAGGGCGGGCACGCGCTCGTGGCCGCGATGCTGCCGGACGCCGACCCGCTCCACAAGGTCACGATCATTCCGCGCGGCCGCGCGCTCGGCGTGACGATGCAGCTGCCGGCGGAGGACAAGTACTCGCACACGAAGGAATACCTCGAGTCCACGATCACCGTGATGATGGGCGGCCGCATCGCCGAGGAGCGGTTCCTCGGGCACATGACGACGGGCGCGGGGAACGACCTCGAGAAGGCGACGGACCTCGCGCGCAAGATGGTCTGCGAGTGGGGCATGAGCGAGCTCGGCCCGCTGACGTTCGGCAAGGTCGAGGGCGAGATCTTCCTCGGCCGCGACTTCGGCCGCACGCAGGACTACTCCGAGGGCACGGCCAACCAGATCGACGCCGAGGTCAGGCGCATCGTGACCGACGCCTACGGGCGCGCGCGAAAGATCATCACGGACAACGAAAAGTCGATGCACCGCCTCGCCCGCACGCTCCTCGAGAAGGAAGTCCTGGACGGCGAAGAGGTCCTGCAGATCATCGCGGAGGAAACGGGCACCGACGTGGCGAAGCTCCGCAAGACGGGGCCGCCGCGGCCGCCGATCGCCACGACGCCCGGTTCGCCCGAGCCCGCCGCGGGAGGCAAGGTCGGACCGCTCGTGCCGGAGCCCGCCTAGGGGTTCGCTTCGCCGCGTGAGCGCGTGAGCATCGCCGAAAAGTTCCTCCCCGAGCTCGACGCCGAGATGGCCTCCACGCGGCGTGTCCTCGAGCGCGTTCCGATGGACCGCCTCGAGTGGAAGCCGCACCCGAAATCGCGAAGCCTCGGGGAGCTCGCGACCCACGTCACCGAGACCACGCGCTGGGGAATCCGTCTGGCCGCTCCGAGCTTTCAGGTCGGCAGCGAGACGGCCCCTTCGCTCCGGACGACCGGGCAGCTCCTCGCGCGTTTCGACCAGAACGTCGCGGAGAGCCGCGCCGCGATCGCCGCGCGGTCCGACGACGACATGGCGGAGGAGTTCCAGGTGGTTCGCCCCGACGGCACGCTCTTCTTCCAGCTCCCGCGGAAGACGGGGGTGCGCCGGCTCCTGCTCAATCACCTCATCCACCACCGCGGCCAGCTGACCGTTTATCTGAGGTTGAACGACGTCCCGCTGCCCGCCGTGTACGGCCCGACCGCGGACGAGTCGATCTGAACTGAATCCGGGACCTTCCGCTACACTCCCGGCGTGGCGGCCGAATCGGATCTGGTCTTCCCGGCGAAGGACCGCGAGACGCTGGCGGAGATCGCCGGCTGGGACGCGCTCCGGCTGCCCTCCTTCGCCGCCTCGGACTTTCCCCTGGACGTCGTCCGCTTTTCCGGATCGGCGTCTCCCCCGGTCGTGGTCTCCCGTGCCCGCCGCGCCGAGACGCTGAAGGCCCTTCCGGCGACCCTTCGGGACCGGGCGCGGGCGGCGTTCGAGCGGGCGGAGCGCGCGCCGGCGCGGTGGGGCCTGGCCGGGGGACGGGCCCTCGAGCTCGGCCAGGCGCCGCTCGTCATGGGCGTCGTGAACGTGACGCCGGACTCGTTTTCCGACGGCGGCCTCGCTTTCGACCGCGACCGCGCCATTGAGCGGGCGCTGCGCCTCTTCGAGGAAGGCGCCCACGTCGTGGACGTCGGCGGCGAGTCGACGCGGCCCTCGACCACCGCCTATGGCTCGGCGTCGGAGGTCTCCCTCGACGAGGAGCTCTCCCGCGTCGTCCCGGTCGTTCGCGGCATCCGGCGCGCGAGCGCCGCTCCCCTGTCGGTCGATACGCGCAAGGCCGCGGTCGCTCGCGCCGCGCTCGCCGAAGGCGCGGACGCCGTCAACGACGTCTCCGCCCTGCGCCACGATCCCGAGATGGCGGGCGTCGTCGCGGCCGCCGGGGCCGGACTCGTCCTCATGCACATGCGCGGCGACGATCCCCGACGCATGCAGGACGACACGGCCTACGCGCACCCGGTCGCCGACATTGCCGAGGCGCTCGCCGCCGCAGCCGCGGCCGCCCGGGCGGCGGGCACCGCGCCCGGGAAGATCGCCGTGGACCCGGGGTTGGGCTTCGGCAAGAGCCCCGAAGGGAATCTGGCTCTCCTGCGGCACCTCGCCGCCTTCCGGACGCTCGGGTTCCCGGTCGCCGTCGGCGCGTCGCGCAAGGGTTTCGTCCGCCGATTCTCCGGGATCGCCGAGGACTCTTCGGCCGCCGACCGGCTCCCGGGTTCGCTCGCCGCGGTCGCCGCGGCCGCCGCCGCGGGTGCGGCGCTCGTGCGCGTGCACGACGTCGCCGACACCGTACGATTCCTCCGGATGTCGCTCGCTCTGTCACGGCCGGCGCCCGTCGCGGCAAGCGCACGCGCGCGCGAGGAGGTCCGGTGATCGAGAGACTCTCCGGGCCCATCGGGGCCCTCTCGCGCCTCTCGTTCACCTGGCGCGACGCCGTCGACATCCTCGCGGTCGCGTTGATCGCCTACACGCTCCTGCGCCTCATCCGCGGCACGCGTGCCGTGCAGATGGTCGCGGGGCTCGTGATCGTCTTCCTCGTCTACCGCGTGGCCGTCGCGCTCCGTCTCGCGACGCTGCGCGAGGTGCTGAAGAGCCTCATCTTCTATCTGCCGTTCGGCATCATCGTGCTCTTCGCCGCCGAGCTGCGCCGCGCGCTCGCGGCGTTCGGGAGGACGCCGCTCTGGTTTTCCTCGTACCATGCCGAGGAGCTGATCTCCGAGATCGTGCTCGCGACGACGTCGCTCTCGACCCGGCGCGTGGGCGCGCTCATCGTGCTCGAGCGGCAGGAGGGGCTGAAGACCTACATCGAGAACGGCGTCCGTCTCGATTCCGCCGTCTCGTATGATCTTCTCGTGACGCTGTTCGCGCCCGGCACGCCCCTGCACGACGGCGCCGTCATCGTCTCGGGGGAGCGCATCGCCGCGGCGTCGTGCTTCCTGCCGCTGACGCTCAAGGAAGGGCTCTCCAAGCGATACGGCACGCGCCACCGCGCGGCGCTCGGGATCACCGAGGAGACCGATGCCCTGGCGATCGTCGTCTCCGAGGAGCGCGGCACGGTCTCGCTCGCCCGGCAGGGCGAGCTGCTCGACGAGCTCGACGCCAAGTCCCTCCGCGACTCGCTCCTGCGCGAGTTCGCGACGGGACGGTAGGCCCGTGTCATGGCGCTGCCGCGATTTCTCGTCCGCAACGCCGGATCGAAGCTCCTGGCGCTCGCCATCGCGCTCGCGCTCTGGTTCTCGCTGTCCGGAGAGCGGCGCGAGCGCACGTCGGAACGGACGTACCATGTTCCTCTCTCGATCGTGAACATTCCGGCACACTCTCTCGTCGCCTCGGCCATGCCGCCCTCGGTGGACGTGCGCCTGCGCGCGCCGTTCACCGCATTCCGGCAGCTCGAGCCGGACCGGCTGGAGGCGGTGCTGGATCTGAAGGAAGCCGCGCCGGGCGACCGCGTCTACCGCCTCACGCCGGACGACGTGAACGTCCCCCCCGAGGTCGAGGTGATCTCGATCTCGCCGCAGGAGATTCCGTTCCGGCTGGACACGCTCGAGGAGAAGACGCTCCCCGTGGTCCCCGCCGTGGTCGGCGAACCGGCGCCGGGTCTTCGGGTCGCCGGCGTCCGGTCCGAGCCCCCGACGGTGCGCCTCACCGGCCCCGCGACGGTCCTCGCGCGGATGACGGAGGTCGCGACCGTCCCCGTTTCGGTCGCGGGCCGCACCGCCACCTTCACGATCCCCGCGGCGATCGCCGTGTCGGATCCCACCCTGCGTCTCCGCCAGGCCCCGGGCGTCGCCGTGACGGTGCGGCTCGAGCCCGTCGCGCCGGCCGAAGCGCCGACTCCGGGGAAGGTGGGGGGATGAGGCTCTTCGGCACGGACGGGCTGCGCGGCCGCGCGGGCGAGTTCCCGCTCGACGACGCGTCGCTCGTGCGCATCGGACGGGAGCTCGGCCGCCGCGTCGTGCGGGAAGGCCGGCCGCCCGTGGTCTTGGGCGGCGACACGCGCGAGTCCACCCAGCGCATGATCGGCCGCCTCGCGGCGGGCCTCGCGGAGAGCGGCTGCGCCGTCGCCGCGGCCGGCGTGATGACGACGCCGGGCATCGCCGAGCTCGTTCTCGAATGCCGCGCCGGCGCCGGCGTCTCCGTCTCCGCCTCGCACAATCCGTACGAAGACAACGGGGTCAAGATCTTCGGTCCGGACGGCCGCAAGTGGCCGGACGAGGACGAGCAATCGCTCGAGCAGATCCTCCTCGCGGCGCGCGACAGCCTGGCCGACGCTCCCGACTCCCCCGACGGCCACGCGCCGCCGCGCGACCCCTCGCTCGCCCGCGCCTACCTCGACCGGCTCGCCGGCCTCATGCCGGCGCACCTATCGGGTCTCGCGATCGTCGTGGACGCGGGCAACGGCGCGGCCTGGGAGCTCGGCCCCGCCGCGCTGACCCGCGCCGGCGCACGCGTCGAGTCGATGTCCGTCGCGCCGGACGGCCGCAACATCAATCGAGGATGCGGCGCGCTCCATCCGGAAGGGATGGCCCGGCGGACGAAGGAGAGTGGCGCGGCGATGGGCGTGGCATTCGACGGCGACGCCGACCGTTCGATCTTCGCCGACGAGTCCGGCCGGATCCTCGACGGCGACGACGTCCTCTGGATCGTGGCGCGCGAATGGAAGCGGCAGGGCCGGCTCGCGCCGGGAGGCGTCGTCGGCACCGTGATGTCGAACTTCGGGCTCGAGGCGGCGCTCGCGCGCGAAGGCATCGCGTTTCACCGCGCGGCGGTCGGCGACCGCAACGTGGCGCGGATGATGGAGGAGAAAGGCGCGACGATCGGTGGTGAGACGTCGGGACACATCCTGCTCTCGCTCTCGCCGGCGGGCGACGGAATCCTGACGTGTCTCACCCTCGCCCGGATTCTCTCGGAGAGCGGCGGAACGCTCGGCCGTCTCGCCACCCTTGAGAAGGTGCCGCAAACGCTCCGCAACGTGAAGGCCGCGCGGCGCGTCCCGCTCGAGGACGTGCCGGCGCTCGTCCGGGCGGTCCGGCGCGCGGAGGAGTCGCTCGGCGGCCGCGGCCGCGTGTTCCTGCGCTACTCGGGAACGGAGGCGCTCCTGCGCATCCTCGTCGAGGGACGGGACGAGAAGGAAGTGCTCGCGGTCGCCGATGAGCTCGAGGCCGTCGCCCGCCGGGAGCTGCCCCACTGAGCGGCGGCCCGCCGTCGTTCCGGAACGGCGTCCGCGCCCTCCTCTTCGACGCCGGAGGGACGCTCATCCACGTGGACGGCGAGCGCTTCTGCGTCGCCGCCGGCCTGCCGTGGGACGAGCGCGTGTTCGACCGCGCGGAGGCCGCGGGCGTCGCCGCGGTGCAGCGTCTCGTCCTCGAGCGGCCCCGCTCGACGGACGCCGAGAGACTGCCGCTCTTCCTCGACGCGATCCTCGAGGATCTGGGAATCCCCCCGGAGGGCCGCCGCGCGGCCTCGGCCCGCATCGCGGCCGAGCATCGGCGGTCGAACCTCTGGTCGCGGGCCTCCGCGGACGCGGCCGCCACCCTGGAGGCGCTCGCCCGCCGGGGCTATCGAATGGGCGTCGTCTCGAACGCCGACGGGCGCGTGCGCGGGCTGCTGGAGCGGGCGGGGCTCTCGCCGTTTCTCGAGATCGTCGTGGACTCCTCGGAGGTCGGCTTCGAGAAGCCCGACCCGCGCATCTTCCAGGCCGCGACCGCGCGTCTGGACCTGGCGCCTTCCGCGTGCGCGTACATCGGCGACATCTACGAGATCGACGTCCTCGGCGCGATGGGAGCGGGCCTGCGGGCCGTCCTCATCGGTACGGGCGCGGCGCCCGAGGGAGTCGAGCGCGTGCGAAAGCTCCCGGAGCTGCTCGCCCTATTTCCCTGACAGTCCTCAGTCGTTCACCGCTCCAGGTCCGGTATCTCCCCGACCGTCGCGTTCGGCTCCTGGGAGATCAACGCGGTTCCCGCGATCGGCAGCAGGACGGCGTGATTCCGGTCGGCGAAATCGAGCCACACCTCGTAGTAGCCCTGCGGCGAGACGGCCATCAGGCGGCCGGGCTTGTTCTTGAGCTCGAGGGTCGGGCAGAAGACGATCACGCGAGCGGGCAGGTCCAAGCCATCCTCCCTGCCGGCCCGAAGGCCGGCTCTCGCAGGTCCTCGCGACCTGCTAGCCGATTATCTCAAGCATCTCGGGCCACGTCACGACCCGGACGCCCAGCGCCTTCGCCTTCTCGAGCTTCGAGCCCGCCGCCTCGCCCGCGAGGACGAAATCCGTCTTCTTCGACACGGACCCCGAGACGCGCGCCCCCGCCTCCTCGAGACGCGCCGTCGCCTCGTCGCGCGAGATGCCGGGCAGCGTGCCGGTCACGACGACGCTCTTGCCCGTGAGCGGCCCCTCCGCCCGCCGGGCCCCGCCTTCCGAAAAGTTCAGTCCGTGGCGGCGGAGCGCCTCGACGAGGGCGCGATGCTTCGGGTGAGAGAACCAGGCGACGACCGTCGCGGCGGTGCGCGGCCCGACGTCGCCGACCTCCTGCAATTCCTCCTCGGTGGCGCCCGCGAGATGGTCGAGGGAACCGAAGCGCCGCGCGAGCGTCCGCGCCGCTTTCTCGCCGACGTGCCGGATTCCGAGCGCGAAGACGAGACGCGAGAGCTCCATCTTCTTGCTCGCCTCGATCTCGGCGAGCAGGTTCGCCGCCGACTTCTCGCCCCAGCGCTCGAGCTCCACGAGGTCCTCGGCGCGGAGCGCGTAGATCGAGGCGACGTCCGTGAGCAGTCCGGCGGCGACGAGCTGATCGACGAGCTTCTCGCCCAGCCCTTCGATCCGCATCGCGCGGCGCGAGCAGAAGTGCCGCAGCGCCTCCCGGACGACGGCGGGACAGGCCGGATTCACGCAGCGCGAGGCCACCTCGTCCGCCTCGCGCACGACCGGGTCGCCGCAGGCCGGGCACCGCTCGGGCATCGTGAACGGAACGGCGCCCGGCGGCCGCTTCTCGAGGAGCACGCGCACGACCTTCGGGATGACGTCGCCGCCCTTCTCCACGACCACCGTGTCCCCGACGCGGACGTCCTTTCGGGCGAGGTCCTCGTAGTTGTGGAGCGTCGCGCGCTTGACGGTCGTGCCGGCGAGGAGGATCGGATCGAAGTGCGCGACCGGCGTCAGTGTGCCCGTCCGGCCGACGCCGGCCGAGATCTCCCGCACGACCGTCACGGCCTCCTCCGCCGGATACTTGTACGCGAGCGCCCAGCGCGGCGACTTGGCCGTCGCTCCGGCCTCCTCCTGGAGCCGGCGCTCGTCCACCTTGATGACGACGCCGTCGGTCTCGAAGTCGAGATCGTGGCGCTTCTCGGCCCAGGCCTCGAGGAAGGCGCGGACCTTTTCGAAGGATTCGCATCGCCGCCAGTGCGGGTTGACCGGAAATCCCCACTCCCGAAGGCGCTCGAGCGTCTCGGCCTGGGAGCCGGGCATTCTCGGGGCATCGGCGATCGCGTAGAGCCACGCGTGCAGCCGGCGTCGGGCGGTCACCCGCGAGTCGAGCAGCCGCAGCGTGCCGGCGGCGGCGTTGCGCGGGTTCGCGAAGAGCGGATCGCCGTCCGCTTCGCGCTCGGCGTTCAGGCGCTGGAACGCGGTCTTGGAGTAGTAGACCTCTCCTCTCACCTCGATCGCGCCCGCCTCGGGAACCCGGAGCGGGATCGCGCGGATCGTGCGGACGTTCTCGGTCACGTCCTCGCCGCGACGGCCGTCGCCGCGCGTGGCGCCGCGCACGAGAACCCCGCCCTCGTATCGGAGCGTGATCGAGAGGCCGTCGATCTTGAGCTCCGCGACGTAGGCCTCGGGCTCCGTTCCGCCGAGCGCGCGGGAGAGCCGCGCGCGCCACGCCTCGGCCTCCTCCCAGGAATAGGCGTTCTCGAGCGACAGCATCGGTGTTGCATGCGTGACCGCCGCGAAGGATTCCGCGGGCTCGCCCCCGACGCGACGCGCTGGCGAATCGGGCGAGGCCAGCTCGGGGTGCTTCTCTTCGAGCGCGATGAGCTCGCGCATGAGCGCGTCGAACTGCGCGTCGGTAATCTCGGGGCGACTCTCGACGTAGTAGAGACGCTCGTGTCGCCGAATCTCGTCCGACAGTTCGCGCGCGCGCCGCGCCGGCGCGCTCTCCGCGTCCGCGCGCGGCGCCTTCTCGCTCATCGATCGCATGCTACAGTCTCGCGAATGCTCCGGGCAAAGAAGCGGCCGGCGCTCCTCGCCTGGGCGGCGCTCTCCGCGGCGTCGGCTTCGCGCCTCGCGGCGGCGCCCGAACGTCTGACTCGCCCGATCGCATCGTACGAGATCTCCTGTCGTCTGGACGCCGAGCAGAAGACGGTTTCCGGCACCGAGATCCTGACCTGGACCAACACGACGAACCACCCGACGTCGACGCTGCGGCTCCATCTCTACCTCAATGCCTTTCGCAACACGCTCTCGACCTTCTGGCGCGAGCACGGGGGACGTCGCGGAAGCCGCACCATCCCGGAATCCTGGGGCTCGGTCGAGATCACGCGGCTCGCGCTCTCTTCGGACGGGACGGACCTGCTCCCCGCGATGCGCTTCATCGCGCCGGACGACGGCAACCCCGACGACCGCACTGTCGCCGAGATCCCGCTGCCGCGGCCGGCGCTTCCGGGCGACACCGTCGCCGTGGCGCTCGACTTCGTGTCGCGAGTCCCGCGGGTCTCGACGCGCACGGGATACAAGGGCGACTTCTTCCTCGTCGCACAGTGGTTCCCGAAGGTCGGCGTCCTCGAGGACTCCGGCTGGAACTGTCATCAGTTCCACTCGAACAGCGAGTTCTTCGCCGACTTCGGCGACTACGACGTCACGATCGATGCGCCGGTCCGCTACAAGGGCAAGATCGGCGCGACGGGTGCCGTCGTCTCGGAGCGGGAGACGTCGGAGGGCCGCGTCGTCACACGCTTCCGCCAGGAGAGCGTGCACGACTTCGCCTGGACGGCGGACCCCGACTACCGCGTTCTCAAGGATGTCTTTCGCGAGCCGGGCATCGGCGACGTCGAGATCAAGCTCTTTCTTCAGCCGGAGCACCTCGCGCAGGCATCCCGCCATTTTCGTGCCGCGAAGGCCGGCCTCTCGGGATACGGCCGCGTCCTCGGCTCCTATCCGTACGCGACGCTCACGATCGTGGACCCGCCGTGGGGCGCAATCGGCGCGGGCGGAATGGAGTACCCGACCTTCATCACGGCGGGGACGCACCTCATCGCGCCGGCCTCGCTCCAGTCACCCGAGGGCGTGACGGTCCACGAGTTCGGTCACCAGTATTTCTACGGCCTCCTCGCTTCGAACGAGTTCGAGGAGCCCTGGCTCGACGAGGGGTTCAACTCCTACATGACGGCGCGGGTGCTGAAGCACGAGTACGGCGATGCGCGGTCCTACCTGGAAGTGTTCGGCGTCCGGTTCCCGCTCGGCATCGACGTCCGCCTTCCGCTCGACGAGAACCGGCGGTATTTCGCGCATGCCGCCGACGACCCGCTCGGCCTTCCGAGCTGGAAATACCTCGACCGGGACGAGTACGGCGCGCTCGTTTACTCGAAGACCGCGCTCGCGCTCGCGACGATCGAGCGGATCGTCGGAACGCCCGCGATGGACAAAGCGCTGCGCCTCTACTCCGAGCGCTGGCGCTTCCGTCATCCGAAGACTTCCGACTTCATCGCGTGTCTCTCCGAGATCACAGGCCGCGACACGCGCTGGCTGTTCGACCGGACGTTCTTCTCCTCGGGAACCGTGGACTACGCCGTCGTCCAGGCGACGTCGGAGCCCGCGCGTTTTCCCCGAGGCCTCTTCGACAAGGACGGCAAGCTCGTGCCCGCGGCGCAGGCCGGCCTCCCGCGGCCCCGGGGCTACGACACGAAGGTCGTCGTCCGGAGGGAGGGCGAGGTCGCGCTGCCGGTGGACGTGCTCCTGCGTTTCGAGGGCGGCCATACCTATCGCTCGAACTGGGACGGGGAGGCGCGCTGGAAGAGCTTCCGCGTCGCGTCGGGACCGCGCCTCGTGGACGCGGTCGTCGATCCCGAGGAAAAGATCCTCCTCGACGCCGACCGAACGAACAACGGACGGCGTCCCGACCCCGACCCGCGCGCGGCCTCGCGCTGGACCGCCCGCGCCGTGTTCTGGCTCGAGAACCTCTTCGACTTCGCGACGGTGGCCTGGTGACCGGGCCGTCGGCACTCGCATGCTTCGGCCGCGGGCTGCGCGCCTCGCTCTCGAAGCCGTACCTCGGACTCTCGCTCTGGTTGATCCAGCTGCTCCTCGCCGCGGCGCTGATTCTTCCCGTGTCGAACTCGCTGCACGCCAACCTCGACCATTCGACGATCGCCGACCGCATGGTCGGCGTGCCGGACTACGGCTGGTGGGAGACGTTCCGGCGCACGCACCCTGACATCCTCGGAACGTTCGGCGAGGCGGCCGAGGGGCTGCTGTCGGTGCGCGGGATCGAGCCCGACCAGTTCGACGGCCTCCGCGGCATCGGCGCCTCCGCGTTTTCGCTCGCGCTCCTCGCGATCTTCCTCCACGCCTTCGCGCTCGGCGGCGTGCTCGGCGCGCTGCGCGAGCCCTCGAGCTCGCTCGTGACGTTCGGGCGGGAGGGAATGCGGCGGCTCCCCGCCTTTCTCGCCTTCACGCTCGCGGCCTTCGCCGGGGCCGCGGCCGCGTACCGCTGGATCTACGTGGAGTCCGGCCGCGCGCTCGAGCCCCGGGTCCAGGAGCTCTCGACGGAGGGCACGGCGCTCGCCGTCACGGGACTGCGTCTGCTGGCGCTTCTCGTCGCGCTCACGGCCATCAAGCTCGCGGTCGACGCCGTCCGGACCGTCTGGGTCGCGCGCCCGGATCTGCCGCCCGTCTCGCGGTTCCTCATGGGACTCGGAGGGGCGATCGCGAGGCCGCGGCGCCTCTTCGGCGTGCTCCTCGGATACGTCCTGCTCACCGCCGGCCTCTACGTCGTCTGGATCGTGCTCGACCCGCCCGCCGGCGGCGAGGCGCGCTTCGCGCTCGTCCCGCTCATCCTGACGCAGCAGGTCTTCGTTTTCGTCCGCTGTCTCGTCAAAGTCGGGTACTACGCCGGCATTTCCGAGGCGCTCACGCGGACTCCGTCGCCCGAGTACTCCTACGTCGCGGCCGGAGAGCCGGCCGCCGCCTCAGGGGAGACGGTTGCTCACGACGCCGCTCTCGATGGTCCGGCCGGCGGCGTCGAGACGGACGCGAAAGAGGAAGGGCCGGCGGCGTAACACGCCCTTCGCGTCCACTTGCCAGGGGCCCGCGAACCAGGGCAGAAAGCGCAAGTCCTCCCAGACGATCTCCGTGCCGCCGTCGGCCTCGGATCGCACGACGGCGCGCGGGAAGCGCGCGAAGTGAAGATAGGCCTCCACGTCTTCCCGGGCTCGCGCCGCCGAGAGCGCGGGCGAGGGCGGCGGCTGGGGAAACGTCTGGATCCTCACGCGCGCAATCGGCGGATAGAAATCCGCGAGGCTCGCGAAAATCTCCTTGAACCGCTGTGGCGGACGCGGATTGGCAGTGCCCCGCGCGAACGGGCCGACGTCGAAGAAGCCGACGTCCACGGCGTCGCCGCGGTCCGAGAGCCCGAGCCACCGAAAAGGCGACAGGAATTGGGGCAGCGCGGCCACGCGCGAGCCGAGTGGCGGCTGATCGGCGCGCTGCCAGGCCTCGAGGGCGCGGAAATGCTGCACGGCGCAGAAGGCGACATAGAGCATGAGCGCGGCGCTCCCGGCGGCGGCGATGACACGGGAGTGCTTGCGGAACACGAGCGCGCCGATCAGCGAGATCGCCGGCAGGCCCGTGAAGATCGGATCGAGGATGAAGACCCAGTCGAGCGAATAGCGATGCTGCGATATCGGAAAGAAGAACATCGTGCCGAACGACGTGATCCAGTCGAAGAGGATGTGCGAGCCGATCCCGATCGCGGCGAAGAGCCAGAGCGTCGCGAGCCGGGTGCGGCGGAACACGAGGCGCGCCGCGAGGGCGACCAGGAGCGCGAAGACCGGCAGAACGACGAACGAATGCGTCCACCCGCGGTGGTATCGCAGGTAGTCGAGGCGCGTCCGGAGGTAGAGGATGTCGAGATCCGGCAGCATCGCCGCGATCAAGCCGACCGCGAGGGCGGCGCGCGCCCCCGGGCGATCCGAGGCCGATCGCGCGAGCACGCTCCCGGCGAGGCCGTGGGTCACCGTATCCATGGTCCCGGGGATGATACCGGCCGGACTTCGCCGCGGGCCGGTTCTATAATTGTTGGGTGAATTCCGTCCTCCTCGTCGACGACAGCGGGCTCTTTCGCTCCGTCGCCGACGCGATCCGGCGCCGCACCTCTTGCCGAGTCCTCACCGCCTCGACCGGCTCGGACGCCCTTTCGGTGGCGCGCGAGGAGAAGCCCGACCTCGTCTTTCTGGACGGCGAGCTCTCGGGCATGAGCGGCCTCGACGTCTGCCGCGTGCTCAAGGCCGACCCGCGCTTCGCGCGCACGCCCGTCGTTCTCGCGACCGACGAAGAGGGGACCGAAGTGCGCCGCGCGGCCGCCGACGGGATCCTCCCCCGCACCTTCGACGACGCCGCGTTCTTCGGCACGCTGCGCCGCTTCCTGCAGCTCTTTCCGCGAAACAACGAGCGCTCGCCCGTCCCCTGGCGCGTCGTCTTCTGGCGCGATGGCGCCGAGCACGCGGGCGCGATCCGGGATCTCTCGCGCGGGGGTTTCTTCGTCCGGACGCCCTTAGCGCTTCCGATCGGAGCCCGCATCGAGGTGTCGTTCGAGATCCCGGGCGAACGCGTCGACCGCAACGTCGTCGCGGAGGCGATCGTGGTCCGCGTGGGAGCGGATCCGGACCCGGGTCTGGGCTGCCGCTTCTTCCGCCTGACGCAGGGCTCGCGCGCCTATCTCGAGGACTGCCTGCGCCTGCTGTCGCTCGCCGAGGCGCCCGCCGACTGAAGCGGGCGTTCCGACCTAGCCGACCTTACCCAGATCGACGAGCTCGATCCCGGCGTCGCGCGCGACGGCGATCGAGCGCTCGTCCCGATAGAACTCGCCGTAGTAGACGCGCTCGATGCCGGCGTTTGCGATGAGCTTGAAGCAGGGCCAGCAGGGGCTCGCGGTCGTGTAGATCTCGGCGCCCGCGACCGCGACGCCGTTCTTTGCGGCCTGCAGGATCGCATTCGCCTCGGCGTGGACGGTGAGGACGCAGTGCCCGTCTTCGATGAGGCACCCGACATCCTCGCAGTGCGGCTGCCCGCGAATCGAGCCGTTGTACCCGGTCGAGAGGATCGTGCGGTCGCGCACGATCACGGCGCCGACATGCTTGCGCGGGCACGTCGAGCGGGTGGAGACCTGCCGCGCGATGTTCATGAAGTAGGTGTGCCAGTCGACGCGCTCGGACACGCGGCGGATTATGCACCAGCGATGTGTCAGAATCGCGGCTCTCCATGGCCAATGGACGCCGCGTGGTCGTAACGGGATTGGGCGCCGTGACGGCGATCGGGACGAGCGTGCCCGAATTCTGGAAGAACCTGATTGCGGGCGTCTGCGGCATCCGGCCCCTCTCGCTCTTCGATGCCTCGACGTACCGGACCCAGACCGCCGCGGAGGTCCGGGAGATCCCGGACGGCGCGCTGTCCGCCGCCGAGAGGCGCCGGATGTCCCGCGCCGACCGGATGGGGGTCGCCGCCGCGTCCGAGGCGATCGCCGCGTCCGGGCTCGACCTCTCGCGCGAGGACCCGACGCGTGTGGGAGTGATCCTCGGCGGCGGGACGTCCGGCCTCCTCGACTCGGAGGAGTTTTTCGCGCGGCACCTCCAGGGCCGGAAGGCGCGCCCGTCGCGCGTGCTCAATCACCTGCCCGACGCCATCACCGACCGCGTCGCGCAGCACTGGAATCTCGAGGGCATCAAGTCGACGATCACGACGGCCTGCTCGTCTTCGGCCAACGCGATGGGATACGCCTTCGACGCCATTGCCTCGGGCCTCGCGGACGTGGTCTTGACGGGCGGCTCGGACGTGCTGGCGCGCCTCACCTACGGGGGGTTCAACTCGCTGCGATCCGTCGATCCGGATCCCTGCCGTCCTTTCGATCGCGAGCGTCGCGGCCTCTCGATCGGCGAGGCCGCCGGCATCCTCGTCTTCGAGGAGGCGGAACACGCGCGCCGCCGCGGAGCGCCGGTCGTCGCGGAGTTCCTCGGCTACGGCGTGACCTCCGACGCGTACCACATGACGGCGCCGGACCCCTCGGGGGCGGCTGGCGGCCGGACGGTGCGCGCCGCGCTCGCGTCGGCCGGAATCGACGCCGCACAGGTCGACTACGTCAACGCGCACGGCACGGCGACGCCGCAGAACGACTCCGCGGAAACGGCCGCGCTGAAGACCGGCCTCGGCGAACGGGCGCGGGGGATCCCGGTCTCCTCGATCAAGTCCATGATCGGGCACTGCCTCTGCGCGTCCGGCGCGATCGAGGCGGTCGCCACGGTGCTCACGATCCGCGAGCAGACCGTCCCGCCGACGATCCACTACGAGAACCCCGACCCGGCGTGCGACCTGGATTACGTCCCCAACGAGGCGCGCGAGGCGGACGTGCGCGTCGCCCTGTCGAACTCCTTCGCGTTCGGGGGCAACAGCACCGTCATCGTCCTCTCGCGCGCCTGAGCCTCGCATGCCTTCCCGCGGCGTGTTCACCGGCACCGGAGCCGTCTGTCCGCTCGGGCGCTCGGCGCCGGAGTTCTACCGGCGGCTCCTCGCGGGAGAGAGCGCCGTCCGTCCGATGACGGAGGACGAGCGGAGGGGACTCCAGGCCACGCACGTCGCGCGCTGCGACGGCTTCACGCCGCAGCCGGAAATCCCGCCGATGAAGGCCCGCCGGTTCGACCGCGGAAGTCAGTTCGCGATCGTGGCGTGCGCGCAGGCGATCGCCGAGGCCCGATACGACGTCGCGAAGGATCCCGAGTCGATCGGCATCGCGCTCGGCACGGGATCGGCCGGGGCCGGGGCGCTCACGGAATTTTTGCGGGTCCTCCTGACCGAGTCGCCCGAGGCCGCGCCGCCGTTCCACTTTCCCAACACGGTCGCGAACGCGCCCGCCTCACAGGTCTCGATCGAGCTCAAGGTCCACGGCCCGAACGTGACCGTGACGCAGAAGGACCCGTCGGCCTTGAACGCGCTTCTCTTCGCATCGCTCGCGATCTCCGCCGGGCGCGCCAGGGCGATGCTCGCCGGAGGCGTGGACGAGTGGAACCCGTACTACGCTCTCGGATTCGACCGCGTGAGCGCGCTCCGCGGCCAGAAGAAGTCCTCCGGGATCGTGCAGGGCGAGGGCGCTTTCGCGCTCCTCCTCGAGGGCGAAGCCTCCGCGCGGAATCGGGGCGCGCGGCCGCTCGCGCGCCTCGCGGGACTCGCGGTCGCCGGCGTGCCGACCGATCCCTACCGCTTCGCGCCCGATCCCGACGCGATGGCGCGCGCGATGTCCGGGGCGCTCGGGGACGCGGGGGCCTCGCCGGCGGACGTCGGGCTGATCTTCCCTTCCCGCGACGGCGTCGGCGAAATGGACGCCGCGGAGGTGGAGGCCCTCGGACGGCTCTTCGGATCGCCGCCCCCGCAGATCGAGGTCAAGCGGGCGATCGGAGAGATGGCGGCTTCCGGCGGCGGGCAGCTCGTCGCCGCTTGCCGCGCCGTCGCCGATTCGGACGGGCCGTTCGCCGGAACCGGCCGGCCGCGGCGGGCGCTCGTGAACTCGTTCGGCGCCGGCGGCAACTTCCTGGCCGCGGTCGTCGAGGCGGTCTCGGACGGAGCGGCGCCATGACGCGCGCGCGCCCCGAGGCGCCGCCGCTCGCGGGATTCTCGATCGACATCCCCGTGCGCTTCGCCGAGTGCGACGCCTACGGCGTCGTCTGGCACGGCCACTACGCGCTCTACCTCGAGCAGGTCCGGGAGGCCCTGACCGGCGCGCACGGGTTCACCGCGACGCGCTCGCTGGCGCTCGGTTACCGCGTCCCGATCACCCGCATGGAGGTCCGATACCGGCAGGCGATCCTCGCAGACACCACCGTACGCGCCACCGCTCGCCTGCGCAAGCCCGAGGCCGCGCGCATCGTCCTCGACTACGAGCTGCGGGACGCATCGGGCCGACTCCTGGCGACGGCCGAGACGGAGCAGGTCGTCCTGAATGCCGCGGGGGAGCTTCTCCTCGCGCTTCCCGCGCCGATCGCCCGCCTCGTCCGCGAGATCCTCGACTCCCAGCCCGCGGCGCGGCCCGTCGCGGGATGAAGCTCCAAGCCGGCTCCCCGTCGCCCCGCCGGGAGTCCCTCGCCTTCCTCGGGCGTTTCGGCGTCCTGCTCGTCCTCTTCTACGTCGGGATCGCGCTCCGTCCGGTCAACGACGCCGTCGTGGTGCCCTTCACGGCGGCGATCGCCCGCGTCTCCGGCGCGATCCTGAACGCGCTCGGGGAGCCCGCGGCCGTCGCCGGGACCGATATTCGCTCGCCCGCGTTCGCCGTGCAGATCGAGAACGGGTGCAACGGCCTGGAGACCGTGCTCCTCTTCGCCGCGGCGGTTCTCTCGTTTCCCTCGCCCTGGAAGCGGCGTCTCGCCGGTCTTGTCCTCGGTTTCGCCGCGATCGAGCTCGTGAACCTCGTCCGCGTCGTCTCGCTCTTCTGGATCGGCGTCCACCGGCCCGCGCTCTTCTCCGCCTCGCACACGGTGCTCTGGCAGTCGCTCGTCGTGCTGTTCGGCGTGCTCCTCTTCCTCTCCTGGGCGGCGCGGGCGCGCCCGGCCGGGCTGGCCGCCGCCGAACCGCGTCCGTGACGCATCGACGCGGTCTCGGCCGCGCCGCCGTGCTGCGCGCGCTTGCGGGCTTCGCTCTCGCGCTCGCCTTCTGGTTCGGCTTCCGCGCGCCTTACGAGCGGCTCCTCGCGTCGGCCGCGGAGGCCGTCCTGCGGGCGACCGAGCAGCCCGCCGTCACGCGGCTCGGCGTGGGGGATGGAGAGATCCTCGTCGAGCGTGCCGATCTGCCGCCGGGCTCGCCCCGGCCGGGGCTGCCGGCGGCGGATCTCCACTTCAACCTGGTGCTCCTCGCCGCGCTCTTCGCGCTCGACCCGCACCCGCTCGACGGAAGGCGCGTCGGCGCACTGCTTCTCGGATGTCTCGTCCTGTTCGCAATGCACATTGCCGCGCTGGTCTTCCAGGTGCGCTCCGTCTATGCGGCCTCCCTCGGACCCTGGAGCGCCGAGCACTACGGCGCGGCCGCGCGCAATTTCTGGACGGGCGGCTTTCACTTCTACGAAGTCGCCGGCCGGTTTGCGGCCCCGTTCGCGATCTGGTGGTGGCTGCGGCGGGAGGACGAGGGTCGGGTCGGCGGAAGCCGGAGCCGGAACAGGCGCTAGCCGCTTACGAGCGACGCGGGGTCAGGCATCCGAGGAAGCGGAACGCGAGCAACCGGCGATGCCATCGCATCGGGGGGAGCGCTGGCTTTCGGCTGCGGCGGTCGAGGACGACGCAGCTGACAGTCCTAGACCCGGCGGTTGCGCTCGCGTCGCAGATAGCGGTAGTCGGGGATCCCGTACTCCTTGAGCTTCGCGATGAGCGAGCCGCGCGAGATATTCAGGTTCTGCGCGCCGCGGCTCTGATTTCCTTCCACGCGGCGCATCGTGCGATCGATGACCTCGCGCTCGACGGATTCGATGATCTTCTTCAGGTCGTCCGTGCGGCGAAGGGTCGCCTCCATTTCGCTGCCGTTGGAGGGCGCCGCCGTCTCGACAGCGGCGGCGGTTTCGGGCTCTTCCTCGACCGCTTCTTCGCTTCCGCCCGCGGCGCCCCGGAGGACGAGACCGACGAGCTGCACGAGCTCCTCGAGAAAGAGAAGCGCGCGCGCCGCCAGGCGGGGATCCTCGCGGACGAAGATCGCCGCGGCGGGATCTCCCGGCGCGACGTCCGGCTCCGTCAAAAAGCTGAACATCCCGGTCACGGTATCCACGCGCGCCAGACGCTCGCCCTCGCGCGCGTCGGCGAGAAGCTTCTGGGGGACCGCGGGCGCCTCGCGGAACGTCGAGGACCAGGCCCGGAAGCCGGCGGCCGACCACTGCCCCACGGCCCACTCGGAGGGCGGCAGCTCGCGGTCGAGCATGTCCACGAGTCGCGCCGCGAAATCTTCGGGCGAGCGACTCGATCGGCAGAGAGCGTAGGCCGAGAGCCGCAGGGTGCGGTACTCGACCTCCGTCATCGGGCCCGTCGTGACCTGGAGGAGCGTTCCGGGCGCCGGAGCCGGCTCGGGCCGTGTCGGCATGCTCTCCGGCAGCACCGCGTGGCGCAGAGCCGCGCGGCCGCCGAGCACGGTCAACGTGGCCTCGCCGATCGTGATGCGATCGCCGACGGCGATCGGTCCGCCGGTGAACTCTCGGCCGTTGACGCTCACCGCGTCGACGCCTTTGTACAGGTCGAGGTGGTAGCGGCCGTCGCGCTCGAGGATCCGAAAGTGCCGGCCCGCCACGCCGCGCGCGCGAACGACCACCTCGTTGCCCGAAGATGCTCCGACCGTCAGTGCCGGAGAGTTGACGCGGTGTACTTCCGCGCCGCCCGTTCTCTTACGGACCTCAAGACTCAGCATCTTGTTTCTTTCGAGTTCGCCTTTTCGGAATCTACTCTCTTCCGGGTCGCCCGTGAACAAGAATCTTCTTCCGATGTGCAGCAAAAACACAATGCGGAAGGGACGAAATCCGTCAGCGCGGCGCCAAAAACACGCGTCGCGAGAGCGCCGGCCCCGGCCGCTTTTCCGCGCCGCCGACCCTGTGAACGGCTCGATCAACAGCCCCGCCGCCTGTTCGGGCCATGGACAGTCCTCGAGCCCGGGCAGGCGCCCGAACGCCCATTCTTTGGGGGGGGCCCGACGCTCCACCACAAGATTTTGTGGCGGTGGTGAGGAGCTTTTGTTAAATTCCCCGAATCGATGTTCCGGCTCGATCGGGTCGAGATTGCGGGGTTCAAGTCCTTCTACGAAAAGGTGGATCTGGCCTTTCCGGGAAGGGTGACCGCCGTCGTCGGCCCAAACGGGTGCGGCAAGTCCAACATCTGCGACGCCGTGGCCTGGGCTCTCGGGGAGCAGAGCGCCAAGGTGCTCCGCGGCGAGCGGATGGACGACGTCATCTTCAATGGCTCCGCCAAGCGGCGCCCGGTCGGCATGGCCGAAGTGACGCTCACCCTCTCGCGACGCGGGCGCAACGGGGGCAGCGGCGGCGAAGGCGACGGCAACGGCAACGGCGAGTCGGAGGAGCCGGAATCGCTCCGCATCGGGCGCCGCGTTTACCGCGAGGGACATGGCGAGTACTTCCTCAACGACAAGCAGGTCCGCCTCAAGGACATTCAGGATCAGCTCTCGGGCACCGGGCTCGGCGTGCGCGCCTACTCCGTCATCGAGCAGGGGCGCATCGATCAGGTGCTCTCGACGAAACCGCAGGACCGCCGGCGCCTCATCGAAGAGGCCGCCGGGATCACGCGATACAAGCTGCGCAAGCGCCTCGCCGAGACGAAGCTCGAGGAGACGCGCGGAAACCTGCTCCGCCTCTCCGACATCATCTCCGAGATCGAGCGCAACGTCGCGTCGTTGAAGCGCCAGGCGTCGCGCGCCGCGCGCTACAAGGAGCAGTCCGAGGCGCTGCGCGTCAAGCGCTCGGCGCTCCTGCGCGCGCGCCATGACCGGCTGACCGCGGCCGTCGCCGACGCGACGCGTCTGCGGGACGAACGCCGCGACCGCGAGGCGGAGGCGGCGGCCGCGCTCGGCCGCTGCGAAGCCGAGCTCGCGCAAGCACGCCTGAATGCCGCCGACGCGACCGCGGAGCGGGAGCGGGCGCGCGACGTCGTGTCGGCCCTCGAAGCGGCGATCGGGCGCGACGAAGCGCTGATCGAATCCAATCGCCGCGCGGCCGCCGATCTCGCGGCGCGTCGGGAGGCCCTGGCGCGCGAGACGCGCGACTTCGGCGAGGAACACGCGCGAACCATGCGCGAGCTCCAGGAGATCGAGGAGCGCGTCGAGCGGGCGATCGCGGAGGCCCGGTCGCGATCTCTCGACCGCGAAGAGGCCGACCGGAAGGCGTCGGCCGCGGCCGGTGCGCTCGCCGGGCTTGAGGGAGCGCTCGAGCGCGCCCGCTCCGAGACGCTGATCGCCGCCGGCGAGGGCGTCGCCGCGCGCAACGCGCGGCACGAGGTAGACCTCGCGGCGGAGCGCGTGGTCGCATCACTCGCGCGCATCGAGAGCGCCGCCGCGAAGATCGGCGCCGAGCTCGAGGGGCGCGAGCGCGCGTTCGAGGCCGCCGAGCGCGAAGAGCGCGGCCTCTCGGCCGAGGCCGACGCCGCCGCCCGCGCCCTCGAGACCTTCGAGTCGGAGCTCGCGCGTCTCGCCGCGGCTCGCGACGCCGCCGAGGAGGAGCATCGGGCGGCGCGCGAGGCGCTCGGACGCATCGAGCATCGCGCGGCGGCGCTCCAGGAAGTCGCGCACGGGCGCGAGGTGAGCGCAACCGATCTCCGCCGCGCGCTCGAGAGCGCCGGAATCGGGACGCGGGAAAGTCTGTCGGCGCGCCTCCGGCCAAAGCGGGGCTGGGAGGAAGCCGTCGATGTTCTCCTCGATCGCGACGCCGAGGCGCTGATCGTCGACGACGATGCGGCGCGCGCCCTCGAGGCGGCGCGAGGCGTTCCGGTCCTGCGCCTGGTGGACGCGGGCTGGGTGCCCGAGACCGCGCCTCCTTCGGACCCCGACGGCTGGAGCGCGGTCCTCGAGAACTGGAACGATCTGTCGCCCGCCGAGAAGGGCGCGCTTCCTCCTGCCGTCTTCGTCGAGAGCCTCGCCGAGGCAGCCGCGCGCTCGCACCGAAGCCCCGCCACGACGTTCGTGACACGCCGGCGCGAGATCGTTCGCGGCGCGCTCTATGGCGCCGTGCGGAGCGACCCGGCCGCCGCGGGGCGGTTCGCGCTCTCGAAGGAGCAGGAAAGCCTCGCCGCCGAGGCGGCCGCCTCGCGCGAAAAGGCGCAGGAATCCGAGATGCGCGCCGCCGAGCTGCGGCGAGCGCACGAACGGCGCGGCGCCGAGGTTCCCGGCCGTCGCGAGGCGGAGCGGCGGGCCGCCGGTGCCCTGTCGGCCTTCGCCGGGCGGCTCGAGGAACGCCGCGAAGAGCGCGACCGGCTGCGGAAAGAGGGCGACACGCTGCGGCTGGAAGCCTCGGTGCTTTCGCAGGAAGGCGTCGCGCTCGCGCGCCGCCGCGCCGAGCTCGTCCAGGAGGAGGAGCGCTGCGCCGCGCGCGAAACGGTGCTGCGTGAACAGGCCGACGCGCTCGCCCTCCAGATTCCCGAGGCGCGCTCCTTCGCCATGGCCGCGACCGAGGAGCTGGCCCACCGCCGGACGGAGGCCGAGGTCGCCGCCGAGCGGCGCCGCGCGCTGGAAGGCGCCCGCGAAAAGGCGCTCGAGGCGCGCGCCACGCTCGATCGCCGCCTGGCGGAGGCGGGAGAAGAAGAAGGGCGTCTCGCCGCGCGCGCCGTGGAGCTCGCACGGGAAGACGAAGAAGCGCGTGGCCGCCAGGCGTCGAACCTCGGGCAGCGCCGCGGCCGCGCCGAAGATCTCGCCGCCGCCGCGTCGGCCGAGGAGGCCGCGGGGGCTCACATCGCGCGCGCCGAGGAGGAAACGAAGGTCCGGCGCGCGGGGCTCGACGCCGCCCGCGAGGCGCGCTTCGAGTCGGAGGTCGCCGAAACGCGCCTGCGCTCGGACCTCGAGCACGTCGAAGCCGAGGCGCGCACGGAGTTCTCGACCGAAGCCTCGGAGCTCGCGCCCCCGGCCGACGCGTCGGAAGAAGCGCTCGCGGCTCTCGAGCAGGAAGCCGCGGAGCTCGTGGCCTCGATCGAGCGGATGGGGCCGGTCAACGTCCTGGCCTTCGAGGAGCACAAGCAGGAGACCGAACGCCTCGCATTTCTGACGACACAGAGGGACGACCTCATCCGTTCGGTTGCCGAGCTGCAGGAATCCATCCGCAAGATCAACGCGACGTCCTCCGATCGCTTCCGCGACGCCTTCGCGGCCATCAACGAGAACTTCAAGGGCGTCTTCACGCGCCTGTTCCAGGGCGGCACGGCGGAGATGCGGCTGCTCGACGAGAACGACCTTCTCGAGTCCGGCATCGAGATCGTGGCGCATCCCCCGGGCAAACGGAACCAGTCGATCCTGCTGCTTTCGGGCGGCGAGAAAGCCCTGACCGCGATCGCGCTCCTGATCGCGATTTTCCGCTACAAGCCGTCGCCGTTCTGCATCCTGGACGAGGTGGACGCGCCGCTCGACGAGGCGAACATCGACCGGTTCACGCGGCTCCTGCGCGACATGACCGAGGAGACGCAATTCATCGCCATCACGCACAACAAGCGCACGATGGAGACCGCCGACGCGATGTACGGCGTCACGATGGAAGAGCCGGGCTGCTCCAAGATCGTGTCGGTCAAGTTCGACTGACCGGCGGCGCATTGACGCCCGCGCCTTCTTTCCGTAAGATGCGCCGCTCCCGACTCGCAACTCTCCGCGGGCCGACGTAGCTCAGTCGGTAGAGCAGCGGTTTCGTAAACCGCAGGTCACCGGTTCAAGTCCGGTCGTCGGCTCCAGATTCCCGGCCACCCCGATCCGTCTGCCTCAGACCAGCTTCTGCCCCGTCAGCCGTTCGAGGATTTTGAGCGGCGACTTCGCAGGATCCTTCATTCCCGAAACCGGCAGGTAGCAGGTCTGCTCGAGCGCGTGCTGTCCCGACAAGACCGCGTGCGAGACCTGATCGCTGTACATGATCCAGGTCGTTCCCGCCGGGAAGTTGTATTTGAACTGGTTCGCCGACGCCTGGTATTCGAGGTCCGCCTTCATCTTGTCGTGAATCTGCAACATGCATTGGTCGTACGCGCTGCGCCGGCTCCGCGTGATCCCGAGCGCGCGGAGAACGAGGCCGCGTCCCCAGAGGCGCGTCGAGAGAAAAGGCAGGAAGCGGCGGGCGACGCGCTCGAACGGCTCGCCGACCCGCCAGTTGCGCGTCTGCCCCAGGGGATTCACGTTGCTGAAGACGCGCAGGATGCGCCGGTCCCGCACCGGAGAGGCGGGGAAGGCGTCCACGTGCAGGCGCGTATCGTCCTTGCGCCACGACGACGGACGCCCCTCGACTTCGACCGGCCGGAGACTCGTGCGGCCCCGGACGAGAGCGCCCTCGTAACTCGGAAGGACGTTCGCGAGCAGCGCGCTGGTGCGATCGACGAACCGACGCATCAGGACCTTCAGGCGCTCGATCCCGGCTTCGTCCAGGCGCGCCGCCGCGATCTTTCCCGTCGCCGCGTCATAGCTCACGTTCTTGCCCTTCGCGAGGATCGTCGCGGAGAGAAGGGGCGCCTCGGACTTCTCGATCTCGAAGGCAAGGCCCGGAAAGAGCAGGACCGACCCATCCTCGAGCGCGCGGACCGCCCGGTCGCGGACCGCGTCCGGGCAGGGCGCGTTCCAGCTCGCGATCGGAATCTCGACGATCGAGGTCACGTCCCCCATCGCACCTCCTCGCCGGCGACGTTCCGGCGGACGCACGGCCGATTCTAGATCCGCGTCAAGGACCTCCGCCCGTACCCGAATGTTCCCGACAGTCCGGCAGGCACCGCACGGCCCTGACCATCCAGCCGTGGGGATCGGGCCGGCAGTCGATCACGATCCAATCCGCTTGCTCCCCCACGGGATCGCGCAGCGCGATCCGGCCGCCCGGCGCCGGCTCCTGCCGGAGGATGATCTCCACGACCTCGTGATCGGCGGTCTTCGAGAATCTCACGGCGCCGAAACCGAATCCTACGCCGGGCTCCGCTCCCCGCTCTGCTGGAGGAGCTTCACGACGAGCGCGGTCCAGCCGGTCTGGTGCGAGGCGCCGAGGCCGGCTCCCGTGTCCCCGTGGAAGTACTCGAAGAAGGGGATCACGTCGCGAAAATGCGGGTCGGTCTGGAACTTCTCGACGGCGCCGAAGACGGGCCGCCGGCCGCTCGCGTCGCGCAGGAAGATCCGCGACAGGCGCCGCGAGATCCCGGCCGCCACGTCCCAGAGATGGCGCTTTTTCCCGGAACCCGTCGGGAACTCGACCTGGAAGGAGTCGCCGAAGAAGTAGTGGAACTTCTGCAGCGACTCGATGATCAGGTAATTCACCGGAAACCACACGGGACCGCGCCAGTTGGAGTTCCCGCCGAAGAGACCCGTGGCCGACTCTCCTGGCTCGTAGTCCACCCGGTACTCCTGGTCCCCCACCACGATTCGGTACGGGTGGTCGCGGTGATATCGGGAGAGGGCCCGCACGCCGTGCGGCGAGAGAAACTCGGCCTCGTCCAGCATGTAGCGCAGGATCGACGTCAGGCGCATCCGGTTCACGAGAGAGAGGCGACGCCGCACCCGATTGCCGGCGGCAGTTTGCGTCTCGACGTAGTCGGCGAGCTCGGGTCGGTTCTCGAGGAACCACTGCATCCGCTTCTTGAACCCCGGCATCTTGTCCACGATGCGGGACTCGAGCGTCTCGACGGCGAAGAGCGGGACGAGACCGACCATCGAGCGGATCTTCATCGGCATTTGCCGTCCGTCCGGGAGCAAGAGCACGTCGTAATAGAAGCCGTCTTTCGCGTCCCAGAGCTCGATGCCGCGTCCGCCCATCGAGTTCATCGCCCGGCAGATGTAGACGAAGTGCTCGAAGAACTTGGACGCCACATCCTCGTAGGCCCTGTCCTCCTCGGCGAGCTCGAGCGCGATCGCGAGCATGTTGAGGCAGAACATCCCCATCCAGCTCGTCGCGTCCGACTGCTGGATGGTCCCTCCCGTGGGAAGCGGCGCGCTGCGGTCGAAGACGCCGATGTTGTCGAGGCCGAGGAAGCCGCCTTCGAAGACGTTGTTGCCTTCGGTGTCCTTCCGGTTGACCCACCACGTGAAATTGAGCAGCAGTTTGTGGAACACCCGCTCGAGGAAGTTTCGGTCGCCGGAGCCGCACCGCTTGCGTTCGATCTTGTAGACGCGCCATGCGGCCCAGGCGTGGACGGGTGGATTGACGTCCCCGAAGGCCCACTCGTAGGCGGGAAGCTGCCCGTTGGGATGCATGTACCACTCGCGCAGAAGGAGCACGAGCTGCTGCTTGGCGGCGTCCGGATCCACGACGGCGAGCGCCACACAATGGAACGCGAGGTCCCACGCGGCGTACCAGGGGTACTCCCACTTGTCCGGCATCGAGATCACGTCCGCGTTGTAGACGTGCGTCCATTCGTGGTTGCGGCCGTCGAGACGCCGGGGCGGAGGCGCGGACCCGCCGGGATCGCCCTTCAGCCAGCGCGCGACGTCGTAGTGGTAGTACTGCTTGGACCAGAGGAGACCCGCGGTCGCCTGGCGCATCACGAGGCGTCCGTCGGCCGTGGCCGAAGCCGGCGCGAGCCCCTCGGCGAACCCGTCCGCCTCCGCGAGACGCTGCGTGAAGATCCGCTCGAAGTCGTCCCCGAAGGGCGCGGCCGCGACGTCGTCGGTGAGGCGCAACCGGATCGAGGCGCTTCCGCCCGGCGGGACGTCGAGGACGTAGAGGCACGCGGCCTTCGAACCGCGGCGGTCCGGGTTGACGGCTTCCCGCCGGCCCTCGATGACGTAGGTATGGAACGAGTCCTTGACGTGGGGCGAGTCGTTGGGGACGCCCCACAGCCGCTCGCCGTTGCTCTCGTTCTCCGTGAAGAGGAGCTCCGGGCTCCCCTCGGCGTGGAGACGGCGCCGGCCGTAGTACTCGGACTCGAGCTCGATGACGCGCCCGCCCGCAGGGGACTCCCCCGCCCGGAGCCGCGGACGCCGGAGGCCGAGGCCCCAGGACCAGAGGTTGCGGAACCAGATCGTCGGCAGAAGGTGCAGCCGTGCGGCCTCCGGACCGCGATTGAAGGCCGCGACGCGGACGAGGATGTCGTCCGGCGTCGCTTTCGCGTACTCGACGAAGACGTCGAAGTAGCGGTCGTCGGCAAAGACGCCCGTATCGTCGAGCTCGAACTCCGGATCGCGCCGGCTGCGGCGCGCGTTCTCCTCGAGGAGCCGCGCGTACGGAAACTCCCGCTGCGGATACTTGTAGAGGCACTTCATGTACGAGTGCGTCGGCGTCGAGTCGAGGTAGAAGTAGGACTCCTTGACGTCCTCGCCGTGATTCCCTTCCGGGCCCGAGAGCCCGAAGAGGCGCTCCTTCAGAATCGGGTCGCGTCCGTTCCAGAGCGCGAGCGCGAAGCAGACGAATTGATGGCGATCGGAAATGCCCGCCAGCCCGTCCTCCCCCCAGCGGTAGGCGCGGGAGCGCGCGTGCTCGTGCGGGAAGTAGGTCCAGGCCGAGCCGTCGGCGCTGTAGTCCTCCCGAACCGTGCCCCAGGCACGCTCGGCAAGGTAGGGGCCCCAGCGCTTCCAATTCTTCTGCCGGCGGGAGTCCTCGAGGAGGCGCTGTGCCTCCGGATCGCTCTTCGCGGCCACGCGGGCGGATCATAGTGCCGTCGCGGACGGCCCGCCGGCCCCTTGGACGGAAAGGGCGTTTTCGACATAATGGCGCCCGCTTCCATGGAACTCACGACAAGGGAAGACGGGCGAGTCACGATCCTGACGGTCGCCGGAGACCTGGTCATCGGCGATCCCGAATCCATTTTCAAGAAGACCGTGACGCGCTTGCTCGAGGAAGGACGAATTTATCTCCTCGTCGATCTCGCCCGCGTGGGGTTCCTCGATAGCTCGGGCCTCGGAGCGCTCGTGCGCGCGTTGACCATCTCGCAGAAGGAAGGCGGACAGACGAAGCTCCTGAATGCGGGGCCGCAGGTTCGGAAGCTTCTCGAGATGACCAAGCTCGACTCGGTGTTCGAGATTCACGACGACCTGGAAAAAGCCGTCCTGAGCTTCTAGGAAAGCGTCCGGAGAATCTCATGCCCGACGCGCCGGAGGGAGGGGGCTCGGAGGGGCACGACGCCGAACGCCCGATTTCCGCGCTCGCCGAGCTGGCTCTCTGCGAAAACCTGTCGCAGACCTCGGGCTGGGCGGCGCGGTGGAGCGCCGAGATGGCTCAGGCCGACGGCGCCCTCCTCTGGGCCCCGGACACCGTTCATCCCCTCTTTCTGTGCATCGGAAACGCCGGAGAGGGCACCGACGGCTTCCGCCGGCGGTCCGTGCCGAGAGACTCGGGCGTCGCCTGGACGCTCGTGCGGGACCGACAGGCGATCGCGCTCGAGAGCTCGGAGCTCGCGGCCACCGACGACCCGTTCCTCCGCGGGATGCCGCCCGGAACGGAGGTCGCGGTCGCCCTGCCGCTCGAGGCCGAAGGCTTCGTGGTCGCGCTCCTCGTGCTTCTCTTCCGGCATCGCGAGGACCCGGACGCGGCCCTCGCGCGGCTCTCCGGCTTCCTCGGGGACGCCGCGCCCGCGCTCGGCCGGGCCCTGCGCGCCGAGCGCAAGACCGTCGGCATGCTGCGCGCGATCGAGCGGCTGACGAACCTCTACGACCTCTCGAAGGCCTTCGGGGCGACGATCGACCCGCTGGAGCTCGCGACCCTGATCGTCCGCAAGGCCGTGGACTTCACGACCGCCGAGAGCGCCTCGCTCTGGCTGCTCTCCGGCGAGGACGCGACCCTCGCGGCAACGGCCATCAACGACAACTACGAGATCTCTCCGGCGCCCGAGGCGGTCGGTGCGACGCTCGTCGGCGACGTGTTGGCCGACCAGACGGCCATCCGGCGCAACCGGATCCCCGAGGGCGATCCCGTGTACGAAGAGGTGGACGGCTATCCCGTCCGCTCGGTCCTCGCCGTTCCGCTCGTCGAAGACCAGGCCTCGATCGGGGCGCTCGTGATGGCGAACAAGCGGGGGCGTCACCCGGAGTTCACGCCCGAGGACGAGGAGCTGCTCCAGGACGTCGCGCGGCAGGCCGTGCGCGCCCTGCGCACCGCCCGGCAGCATGAAGCCGAGAAGAAAGTCGAGGAGCTCGACGCCCTGCTGGCGGTGAGCCGCGAGATCACCGCGACGCTCGACCTCGACAAGGTCATGCAGACGATCGTCAATGCCACGGCGGCGCTGATCACGTACGACCGCTGCGCCATCGCAATCCTCGAGAAGGGCAAGATGCGGCTCGGCGCGATCTCGGGCTCCGCCGAGGTCGACCGCTCGAAGCCCGAGGTCAAGCGCCTGGAGGGCCTCCTCCAATGGGTCTTCTTCTCGGGCCACGACGTGTCCGTGACGCAGACCCCGGACGGATCCCTGTCGGCGGATCGGCCCGAGACGGAGGAGAAGTTCCGTGCGGTCTTCGAAGAGACGGGGCTTCGGTCCTTCCACGCGGCCCTCCTCTCCGACGAGGAGGGCAAGCTCGGCGTGCTCGCCTTCGAAAGCAAGGACCCGCTCGGCTTCGACGGCGAGACGCGCGACCTGCTCCAGATCCTGGTGAACCAGGCGACCGTCGCGGTCCGCAACGCGCAGCTCTACCAGCAGGTGCCGCTCGTCGGGTTCTGGAAGCCGCTCGCCTCGAGACGCCGCGTGACCGGAGAGCGTCCCGGGCGCCGCCGCGCGGCCTGGATCGCGGGGATCGCGGCCGCCCTCTTGCTCTGCATCATCCCATGGCGCCTGCGCATCGCCGGTCCGGCCCGCGTGCGCCCGGCCTCCCGCGGCACCGTGACGGCCGGTGTGGATGGCGTCCTCGCCTCCGTGCGGCGACACGAGGGAGACCGCGTCGCCGCGGGCGAAGTCATCGGGACCCTCAAGGACGAAGCGTACGCGGCGCGGCTCGCTGATGCGCAGGCCGAGCTCGCCATCGCCGCGAGCGACGTGGCGCGCTTCCGTGAAGCGGGCGACTCGGCGCGCATGTTCGAGGCGCAGTCCCACCGCGACGAGCTCGACGCGCGCGTGGCCCTCGCGAAGGAGGAGCTCGCCCGAACGCGTCTCACCGCGCCCGCCGCCGGAATCATCGTGACGCCGCGCATCGAGGAGCGCGTCGGCCAGTTCCTCCACCGCGGCGACGAGCTCGCCGTCGTCGCCGACGCCGGAACCGTGACCGCCGAGGTCGCCGTGCCGGAGGCGGACGCGGCGATCGTCGCGGTCGGCCAGCGGGTCGCGCTGAAGATCAATCCCTACCCGACGCGGACGTTCCCGGGCACCGTGGCGCGCCTCGGCGCGCGCGTGCGGGAGGACGGCGAGGACCGATTCCTGATCGCCGAGGTCCGCGCCGAGAACCCCGACGGAATGCTCAAGACAGGCATGGTCGGCACGGGCAAGGTCTGGGCCGGCCGCCGGAGCATCGCGATGCTCCTCCTGCGCAAGCCCGTGCGCTGGTTGTGGAGGAAGGTCTGGCCGCTGCTGCCCTGAGCCCCAAACCCGGCGGCCTTCTCGCGGCGCGCACGGGAGACACGGCCGCGGCGCTCGCCGAGCGGCACGGCTCGGCCGGCCAACGGCCGGGCCTCCGAAAAGACCTCGTCATTCGCCGCGTAGTCCAAATGGGCGAAGTCACCTGGGTGGTGAAGAACCCCGAGACCATCAAGTACTACAACTTTCAGGACTCGGAATGGGGCCTGATCCAGCTCTTCGACGGGACCCGGACGCGTGCCGAGATCCTCGAGGAATACCGTCGCGAGTTTCCTCGCGAGGACATCCCCCTCTCGCTCGTCCTCGACTTCGAGGAGATGCTCCGAAAGGTCGATCTGATCGAGCAGAGCGTCGCCGAGCGCAATCTCCAGCTCCTTGCCAGAGCCAAGACCGCGCGCCAGCGGGCCGCCGAGGAGAAGGCGGAAGGCCGCAACATCTTCTTCCTCCCCTTCCACGTGCTCGATCCCGAAAGGTTCCTCGTCCGGACGGTGAAATATGTCCGCTGGATCTGGACCCCGCCGGTCGTGCTCGCGTGGTGCCTCGCGATGCTCTGGACGGTCGGCATTTTCGTTCAGCACTGGGCGCCGATCTGGTCGGGCACGCTCGAGCTCTACGCGTTTCTGAAGAAGCCACTGCTCGACGCGATCCAGTTCTTCCTGTTGTTGTCGATCATCGGCTGCATCCACGAGTTCGCGCACGCCTACACGACCAAAATCTACGGCGGCGAGGTGCACGACATCGGCATCGCCCTGCTCTACTTCACCCCGGCGTTCTACTGCGACACGACGGACTCGCTCCTCTTCGAGAGCAAGTGGCATCGCCTCTGGACGACCACCGCGGGGATCTACATCGAGGGCTTCATCTGCTTCGCGGCGACGCTCCTGTGGGTGATCTCCTATCCCGACAGCTTCCTGAACGAGTTCGCCTACAAGACGATGCTCTTCACGGGAGCATCCACTGTCTTCTTCAACATCAATCCGCTCATCAAGATCGACGGCTACTACGCGCTCTCGAGCGTGCTCGAAGTCCCGGAGCTGCGGGAGGAGTCCTTCGGATACCTCGGCGCCCTGTTCCAGCGGAAGGTTTTGCGCCTGCCCGTCGAGATTCCCGAGCATTCGCGCCGCAAGCGGCGGATTTTCTGGATCTACGGCCCGCTCGCGCTCGCATACGTCGGCGTCGTCATGGCCTTCATCGGAGGCCTCTTCTTCAACTTCTACTCCAAGTACTTCCCCAACCTGGCCGTTCTGCTTCTCGTCCTGACGCTGCTGCGGCTCTTCCGCAAGCGTGTCCGGCTCGTGACGCGAACGGCGCGCCTTTTCTACCTCGACAAGAAGGACCTCATCATGTCCAACCGAAGCCGAAAGCCCCTCCTCGCGGGCGCCGCCGTTCTCGCCCTCCTGCTCCTCGTGCCCTGGACGCACCGGAAGGTCCACACGGACATCCGACTGCGGCCGGCGACCGAGGCCCGTCTCGAAGCGCCCGAGGACGCCGTCGTCGCCGAAGTCCTCGCGAGTGAAGGCGACATCGTGGCCGCCGGACAGCCCGTCTTCCGCCTCGAGAGCCCGGCGCTCGCGGCCCGCGGCCTCGAGTTCTCGGCCGAGCGGCGGTATCTGGAGAAGGAGGCCAATCGCGCGCGCGGGGCGAGCGACCCGGCGGTCGCCTATGCCGCCGAGCGCCGCGGCGCCTCCGTCGAATCGGAGCTCGCGAGCGACCGGGCCCGTTCGGATCGCCTCGTGGTTCGGAGTCCGCTCACCGGGTCGATCCTGACGCCCCGCCTTGCCGACTGGAAGGGTCGGCACGTCGTGGCAGGAACGACGCTCGCCGAGGTCGGAGACACCCGCCGCCTTCGCGCCGATCTCGACTTCTCCGAGCGGCGTCTCGAGGACGTGCGGATCGGAGGGGACGTATCCGCGATGCTGCCCGGGCGTCCGCTCCGTCCGGCGCACGGAAAGATCGTCGAAGTCTCCGCAGCGACCCTCGAGCATCCGGCCACCCCCTCGTCGATGGCGGATCCCTCCGCGCCCCCGGCGCGCCCCGACCGCTTCGTCGCGCGTGCCGAGTTCGATAACGCCGACGGCTCGCTCCGGCCGGGCATGACGGGGCTCGCCAAGATCTCCGGACCGCGCGTTTCTCTGCTCGTGAACGTCGTCCGGATCCTCAAGCGGTGGCTCCAGACCGTCCTCTGGTAACCGCGGTCGTCGACGATTCGCTCGTGGCGCGACCAAGCTTCTCGAAATTCACCCTGCGAAGCGACTCGCGCCGCGGGAGCGAGCGGCGAGCGAGGAAACAGGCGAAGTTTGGCCGCGCCGGACGCCGGTCGCGTCGGCTCGAGATTCCGATCGAGAGCGCTCGCGACGGCAAAAAGAAAGCGCCCCGCGAAAGCGGGGCGCTCGAGAGACGTCCGGAGAGGGTTACTTCGTGTTGCCGCGCGTCGAGTTGCGCGCCGACAGCGTCCTGGCCGAGTGAGTCCGCGCCGTCTGGCGGGGAGCCACCTTCTTCGCGAGCTGGACGCCGCTCTTGGGCGAGTGAGTCCGCGCCGTCTGGCGGGGGGCCACCGTCCTCGCGACCTGGATGCCGCTCTTCGGCGAGTGGGTCCGGGCCGCCTGGCGAGGAGACACCGCCTTGGCCGACTGGATGTTGCTGCGCGTCGCGGCGAGAGGCTTGGCCGTTTGGAGCGTGCGCGCCGAGGCAAGCGGCTTGGCCGTTTGGATCGCCCGCGCCGTCGTGTGCGGGGCAACCGTCTTCGCCGAGAGCGCCGGGTTGTCGCCGAGGCTTCCGACCCGAATCTCCGGCATGTCCTTGCCCGTGGCTTCCTTGATCTTCGCTTTCTGTTCGTCCGTCAGCTTGATTCTCACTTCGTTCGCCATTTTGTCCCTCCTTGTTTGCCGTCTTTCATCGCAAAGTTGGGACCAGGTGCATTCGGCGCCGTCGATTTATTAAAACTATTGAAACTAAAGCATTTCTAAGACTGGCGAGGTTTCGGAATGAACGTCGTGGAGAAGGATTTTTCATCCCTTGGTTGAATTCTTCAACCGGAATCAAAGACCGTACTTGCGGCACAAGTACTTGATCTGGTTTCCATCGAGGCCCAGGCGGCGGGCGGCCTCCGCCTTGACTCCCCCGGCTTGGACGATGGCTTCCGCGAGCAGGCGCCGCTCGAACTCCTCGACGGCTTTCGCGAACGGCAGCGCTCCGGCGGCGGCCGGGCCCGGGGCCGGCGCGACACGGTCGCGAAGGACGCGCGGCAGGTCCTCCGGACCGATCTCCTCCTGGTCGGAGAAGAGCACCAGCATCTCGATCACGTGCTCGAGCTCGCGGACGTTCCCCCGCCACGGGTGCTGGCGGAGGCGCTCGAGGACTCCGGCGGCGAGACGGCGGCCGGGCCGCCGATGCCGTTCGCCGAATTTCGCGAGGAAATGCTCCGAGAGCGGCGCGAGATCCTCCAGGCGCTCCCGGAGCGGGGGAATGCGAATCGGGACCGTGTTGATCCGGTAGTAGAGGTCCTCGCGGAAGCTGCCGCGCGCGACGGCGCTGTCCAGGTCCTCGTTGGTCGCGGAGAGCAGACGAAGGTCCACGGGAATCGTGCGCTGCCCGCCGACGCGCTCGATCTGACGCGACTCGATCGCGCGCAGGAGTTTCGCCTGGATGGCCGGCGAGAGCGTCCCGACCTCGTCGAGGAAAAGGGTGCCGCCGGCCGCGAGCTCGAACCGGCCCGGACGCGAGGAGACGGCGCCGGTGAACGCCCCCTTCTCGTGCCCGAAGAGCTCGGTCTCGGCGAGCGTCTCCGGAAGCGCGGCCGCGTTGACGGCGACGAAGGGGCGCTTCGCGCGGGGGCTCCCGTCGTGGATCGCGTGGGCGACGAGCTCCTTTCCGGTCCCGCTCTCGCCGACGATGAGGACGGTCGCGTCCGAGGGCGCGAGGCGCCGGATCTCGTCGAGGAGCCCGCGCATCGCCGGGCTGCCGCCCACCAGGCGGTCGAAGGGTCCGGGCGCCTTCGCATCGATCCGCAGCGCGCGATTCTCGGAGACCAGGCGGCGGCGTTCGAGCGCCCTCGTCAGGATCACGAGGAGCTCCGCCGCGTCCACCGGCTTGCGGAAGAAATCGAAGGCGCCGAGCTCGACGGCCCGGAGCGCCTCGCGCCGCTCCGTCTCGCCGGACATCACGACGACCGTGGCGTCCGGGTCGCGCCGTCGGACTTCGCGCAGGAGGCCGAATCCCTCCTCCACGGTCTGCGATGGCGGCAGGCGCAGATCGAAGAGATAAACGTCGGCCTCCGATCCGAGGTGCGCGCGCCCTTCTGTCGCATCGCGCGCTCCCGTGATTGCGAACCGGCCCGCCAGCGCGAAGCGGAGCTGCTCGAGGAGGAACGGATCGTCCTCGACGATCAGAATCCGCGGCAGGTCTTCGCCGCCGGCCGTCACGACTCGGACCGAACCGCCGGAAATGACAGGCGGACGACCGTCCCCTCGCCGGGTCGCGATTTCAGGCGCACGGTGCCGCCGTGATGGCGCACGATCTGATTGGCCGTGAACAGGCCGAGGCCCACGCCGCCCGACTTGGTCGTCTGAAACGGCTGGAACAGACGGTCCCGGAGGAACTCGGCCGACATGCCCGGGCCGTTGTCGATGATCTCGATGTTCGCGCGGCGCCGGGGCGGCTTTCCGGTGGCGAAGCTGCGAACGAGGACCTTGCCGGGCGCTCCGGCGGCCTCCAGGGCATTGTCCACGAGGCTCGCGAGGGCGTCCCGCAGGTAGTAGGGATCGCCCCAGACCGGCGGGAGATCCCCGAGGGCGAACGAGAGCCGTCCCAGATCGCCTCCGCCCGCCCGCCTCTGGCTCCCGCCGCGGCGCGTCGGGGCGTCTCCGACCTCGCGGACGAGCGCGTTGAGGTCGATGGCCACCTTGATGAGCACGGCGTCCTCGTGCGCGGACCAGCGGCCGACGATCTTGTCGAGCTTGTCGACGGTGGCGGCGAGCAGCTCCTGGACCGAACGCTTGAAGTCCGGCTCGCCGTAGTGCTCGTCGAGGTTCGACCGGAGCATCTCCAGGCGAAATCCCATGTTCTTGATGTCGTGAATCAGGACGCGATCGATCGCGTCGCGGAGCCGCCTCGACGAGCGCGAGCCGGCCATGCCGTCAGTTGCGGGCGGCACCCCGGAAATGCACCTTGACGGCCACCCCGGGGCGCAGTTCCGGCAGCGCCGGATCGCGGCGAACCTGGACGACCACCTGGAACGTACCGCTCGCCGCGTCCACCGTCGGGCTCAGAAACTGCACCGTCCCGGTCGCGCGCGCCCGGGGGAACTTGTCGAGCGTCACCGCGACGGGGTCGCCGCGCTTGACGGTGAGGAGGTCCTCCTCGGGCAGGTAGACACGGGCGAGCAGCGGCTCGGAAGCGGTGACCTTGAACAGAGGCTCCGCCCGGTCCTCGATGACTTTCTGGCCCACGCGCGCGTACTTCTCGGTCACGATCCCCGCAAAGGGCGCACGGATCACGGTGTAATCGCGCTGCGTCCGGACCCGGTCGTACTGGGCGACCGCCACTTGATACTCGGCTTTTTTCTCGTCGAGGTCGGCGGCGGAAAGCACCTTGCCGTCGGACAGCCGGCTCGCGCGCTCGAGCTCGAGCTTCTTGAGATCCATCTGCTGCTTCGCCTCGGCGACATCGGCATCGAGCTCGCGGGCATCGAGGCGGCAGAGGGGCTGGTCCTTGGCCACGGCCGCGCCGCGGTCCACCAGGATCTCGTCCACGATGCCCGTGATCCGGGCCGCCACGACCACTTCCTGATCGACCATCAGGTGGGACGGATAAACGCGCTCGGAATGTTCTTCCGCCGCCGATGCGGCGCCGGTCGCCCCGAGGCAAAGCGCCAGAATCGTCGCGAGATGTGCCTTCATTGTGGCTCGTTTTGACGCGGATGCTATCTTTAAACCAAATCTATGTCGATTGCCCTGGCCGCCGAAAAGCCCGAAGTGCAGCACAAGGGCGCCCGGGCCAATTTCCGATGGACGCTCGTCGAGCCCTGGGATGAGCGCCGGCTCGCCGCGTTCCTGATGACGAAGCACCGCCGCAACGAGTCCGACTGGACGCGCAGGCCCTCGCCGTTCTTCGCCTCGCTCGGCCAGACCGCGATCGAGTGCTCGGTCCCCCTGGCCGACCCCTCGAACCTCCCGGACCTCGAGCGGCTCCTGACGGCAGAGCTCCGGGGCATCCTCGCCGGGGCCTCGCAGATGCACGAAAAGATGGCCGGCGCGGCCGATTGGCGGGCGATCTCCCCTCCCTAGCGGGCATCCGGATCTTACGGCGGCCTTACATATAATGCGCCCCCGACAAAGGGGGATCCGGATGCTGTCTGTTCCCTCGCTCCGGCTGAACCAATTCGGCGTGCGGTTCTACGAGGCCCTGTTGTCCGGCGCGGACCTCCAGACCCTGGTCGGCTTCGAGGTCCTGTCCTTCGGGCCCCAGGCGCAGACCACGCGGCCCCACGCCCGCAAGGGCAAGGAAGTCCGGGTCAACTGGGAGTTCCTCGAGCGGAAGATCGCGGCCTCCGAACAGGCGTTCCAGCGGCCCATCATCCAGAAGAAGATCGAGGAGCTCGTCGCCTACTACCTCCAGTGCGCGGACTCGGGGACGCTGCCGGCCATCCCGGGCAGCGTTCTCCTCGTCTCCGAGAAGCGCCTCGATTTCACTTCCTCTGCCTCGCGCAACGACATCGGCACGCTGAAGCTTCCGGAGGAGTCCGGCATCCTGCGGGCGCTCGACGGCCAGCACCGGCTTCTCGCGCTGCACCAGCTCGCCGAGAAACACAACCTGAAGGACTTCCAGGTCCCGGCCGTCGTGTTCGACTCGCTGACGCCCGATCAGGTCGTCGAGCTCTTCGTGACGATCAACAGCAAGCACACGAAGCTGAATCCCTCGCACCTCATCTCGCTCTCCGGACGCCGCCTCTACCGCGACGACAACCTCGCCGCGGCGCACGACATCATCCGCGCCCTGAACGAGGACGAGCATTCGCCGCTCAGGGGACAGATCAAGGTGCTCGGCATCGGCAAGGGCGCCGTGACCCAGGCCTCCCTCGCCGACGAGCTGCGCGACGTCTTCGCGGCGATGGACGCGGCCGGAGGGCGGATCGCCCGCGAGTTCCGCGAAAACGCGCGCCGCTTCTTCCTCAATTACTTCAAGGCCGCGGCGAAGGCCTTCCCCGCCGCCTTCGCGGGGCGCAAGTACTCGATCAAGAGCTCGACGGCGCTGCGCGCCTTCATCCGGACCGTGCCCTACGTCATCGCGATGACCCGAAGCCGCGGCGGCGACGTCTGGTCTGCGAGCGAGCTCGACGCCGCGCTGCGGCCCTGGGCCGAGTCGATCGGCGACCGCCGTTTCGAGACGGAGACGGTCTGGAAGGAGAAGATGACGGGCGGCACGCGGTCCGCCGTCGAGATCCTGTCCCGGGAGCTGCGGCAGGGATTGAACGCCTGACGCCATGGCCCTCGCCGGCGGCTGTCTTTTCTTTCTCGTCGCCCTCGCCTTCATCGCGGCCATCTGGGCGATCTGGCGGTACAACAACCTCGTCTCCCTGAAGAATCAGGTCGCCAACGCCTGGAAGCAGATCGACGTCCAACTGAAGCGGCGCCACGACCTCATCCCCAACCTGATCGCGTCCGTGAAGGGCGAGATGCAGTTCGAGCAGGACACGCTCGAGAAGGTCATCGCCGCCCGGAACGCCGCCGCCGGGGCGCGCGGCGTGGCCGACACCGCGGAAAAGGAAGGACACCTCAGTCAGACACTGTCGCGCCTCTTCGCGCTTGCGGAGAACTACCCCAACCTGAAGGCGAACGAGAGCGTTCGGGCGCTGATGGAGGAGCTGACCTCGACCGATAACAAGATCGGCTTCGCGCGGCAGTTCTACAACGACCTCGCGACGCGCTTCAATACGGCGCAGCAGATCTTCCCGGACAGCTTCATCGCCAGGACCTTCCGGTTCCAGCCCGTGGAGCTCTACGAGATCCGCGACGCCGCCGAGCGCGAGGTCCCGAAGGTGGACTTGAACGTCCGGCCTTCCTGAGAAAGGGAGAGCCCCATTCGCCTTCCAAGGAGTGGTTCTCGGGACTGAGACCGAGGACTGAGAACTGAGGACTCGCGAAGCTCGAGCCACGAAAGTCCTCGGTCCCGAGCCGGCAGTCCTCAGTCGAGAAGGAGGACCAGAGACTTGCCTCCCGTTCTCAACCTCTACGAGCAGCAGCGTCGCAACCGGGAGCGCACCGCGTTCTTCCTTGCGGCCATCGTGATTTTCCTGGCGGTCCTCGGCCTCGGCGCCGACGGCTTCCTCTACGGTGCGGGCGGCTCGCCGGGTCTGCCGATCTGCACGATCGGCGCCCTGGCGTTCGGCGGCATTTCCGCGTGGTGGGCGCTCGCCTCGGGGGACCGCGCGATCCTCGAATCGGCAGCCGCGCGGCCGGTGAACGTCTCCGATCCGGCCGAGCGCGCGCTCGACAACGTCGTCGAGGAAATGGCGATCGCGGCCGGACTCCCCAAGCCCGCCGTCTGGGTCATCCCCGATTCCGACCCCAACGCCTTCGCCACGGGGCCCGGACCGGCCCGCGCCTCGATCGCCGTGACACGCGGAGCGATCGATGCCCTGAACCGCGAGGAGCTCCAGGGCGTGGTCGCGCACGAGATGTCGCACGTGCGCAATCTCGACATCCGCCTCATGACCGTCGTGGCGGCGCTCGCGGGCGCAATCCTCCTCGTCGCGGACGCGTCGCGGCGCGGCGTGCGTTGGGGAGGCGGCCGGGCCGTCGGGCGCCGCGAAGGAAAGTCCGGGCTCTTCGGAATCGTCTTCTTCCTGCTCTGGATCGTCTCGCTCTTGCTCGCGCCGATCGTCGCCCGTCTCGTAGCGCTCGGCGTTTCGCGGCAGAGGGAATATCTCGCCGACGCCTCCGGCGCCGAGCTGACACGCAACCCTCTCGCGCTCGCCTCGGCGCTCGAGAAGATCGACGCCGCGGCCGCCCCGACGCCGTCGATCAAGCAGGGCGTCGCGTATCTCTGCATCGCGGACCCGCTGGGGAACCCGGCGGACGCTCCGCGCGGCGCGTGGGCCAGCCTCTTCTCGACCCATCCGCCGATCGCACGCCGGATCGCGCTCCTGAGGGAAATGGCCTACGCGAAGCCGCCGGCAGCCTGACGCCGGCCGCGGCGGGCTCAGAAGTAGCGGCGGCCGTCGAAGTAGATGCGCAGATAACCGAAGTAGCGCGTCTTGAGCTTTGGCAGCGCCTGGCCGGGGATGAGCGTCTCGGCATCGGTCGGGTGATCGAACCCGGCGCCGATCTGGAAGAAGCCGGCAAACGCGTAGCGCGTGCCGTACTCGCGGAAGGGACGCACCTCGACGACCGGAAAGTCCCACTGGATCGAGCGCACGGCGATCGGCGTCAGGACCGGCTGGCCGTTCGGGCCGTCCGGGTTGATGGCGAGGAACGCGTCCTTTCCGGCGACCCGGCCGAACAGATGGACGGCCACCTCGCGGCCGAGGACGAACTGGACGCGCCCGAACGGCGTCGCGAGTTTCGTCTGCCAGGGAATCAGGCCCCCGTCGGCGGCCGTGATGGCCATCTTCTCGAGGAGTTTCGGGTCGGTGAACGCGAGGAGAGGCGTCGCCAGGATCAGGTCGCCGGGGATGAGCCAGTACGGCATCCGAAGGCGGAGCGACAGGCCCGTGCGCGCCGGAATTCCCGGAACAAACTGCTGAACGAGCGGATCGCTCGAGCAGTAGGGCTCGCAGTTTCCCGACGACCGCGACTGCATGAAGATGCCGCCCTGAAGGTAGAGGAGGCCGTCGCCGCCGTCGCCGAGGAGGGCGTCGAGGCCGAGGCCGAGCCGCAGCCCGACATCGAGGCCTCCCTGCACGCCGCCGCTGTTTCCTTCCACGAAACCGCCGTCCGCGCTCGCGAAGGAGAAGCCGCTTGCGAGCCCCAGGAACGATCCGATCTCCGCGCGAAAGCGCGGCAGCGAGGCGAACCCCGGCCCCCGGAACGGAATCGGCGAATCGAGGAGGACCTCGCTCAGGAAGGCATCCATCGGCGGCGGAATGTGCCAATCGGGCATGTGCTCGACGCGGCAGAGATTGAACGCACCCGACGTGACCTCCTTCGGCGCGGCCCCGGCGAGCGCCGCCTGATGCGCCTCCGTTCCGGGAATCCCCGCGTCCAGGACCTGCGAGACGCTCTGCCGGACCGCCGCGCCGGCGCGCTCGAGATCCTCGCGATGCATGTGGCCGTCTCCGAAGAGAACGATCGATTCGTGCTTCCACGTTTCGGTGTCGAGGCCGTGCTCGTTGTAATAGTCGTGCGTTCCCTTGCGCTCGGCGGCTTTTCCCCAGGACCCGGCGATGTGGCCTGCGGCGAAGGAGTCCTCGAGGAAGTGGAGTGCAAAGGATTCCAGGGCGAGGACCTCGCGGACCTCGACGGGCGACGGCGTCGTTCCGGCGAGCGCCGCGGCCTGGTGCATCGCGGCAACATGGAAGAGCACGTAGAGAGCCATGGCGTTGGGCTCGACGCCCCCGCGCAGCGCTTCCGCCGCGTAGGCCCGGGGATCGGCGGCGCCGCGCGGGAGGAGAAAGTGCGCATTGCTCGCCCCGGCGCGCGTCGAATATTCCTTGTCGGTCCGCTCCAGGCCGAGATCGCCCTTCATCTGAACGTTGCGCCGCTCGCTCTCCGTCCGCGCGTGCGCGATTTTCTCCCCCGCGCGCTCGGCGATGGCCGCGACGGGAAGGATCCAGTCGCTGTCGAGGATCGTCGCGAGGAGCTCCGGCGGCGTGCAGGAGTGATCGCCTGCGATGGCGGGCCAGGCCGAGAGATCGATGCACGAGGGCTTCGCTCCCTGGGCTCCGGCGTCGAGGGCTTCGCAGAGGCGCGCGGAACGATCGGCGCGCGCCTCCGACCAGATCTCGTCGAGCTGCGCCCGGCGGCGCGGGTCGAGCGTCTCGATCCCGCGGGCCGTGATCGCGCGGTGCTCGGAATAGATCCAGGCCCGAATGGCGGGGGGAGCGCACGCGAATGCCAGGCACGCCAGGACCGCGTTCCGAATGGCCGGGCGCATCGGCCGCGCCTCAGTCCAGATCGATGTCGCGGACGGGCTTCGCGGTATCGCCCTTCGATTTCTGGAAGAGCTCCTCGAATTTCCGGTTGAGCACGTCCTTCTTCGTCTTCTCGGCCTCGACGGAGGCCGCGAACTTCTTCTCACGCTCCTCGTCGTGCGTCTTCAGGGCGCCGACGGCGTCGTCCACCGAGGCGAACTTCCGCGGCGCCTTCGGCGCCTCGTGATCGATGACGGCCTTCAGGTCTCCGTCGACCTTCAGACGGGCGTTGCAGCAGGGGCAGAGGACCTCGAAGTCCATGAAGGGAAGTCTACTTCCGGACAGCGCGGCATTAAGTGACTGTAAACGAACCCTATACGGTCGATGTTAATATTGTGTTCCTGATTTCAGTGAAAAGGCGTCGGCCCGGACCGCCTTGGCTGAGGAAGTGTTGCAAGAGCAATCAGATGGTTCCGCAGGGGATTCCCCTTCCTCCGGCGACAAGATCGCTGCGATCGGACTCGCGCTCGCGCTCGTTCTCTGCATCATCCGCGCGCAGTTCATCGGTTTGTACGGCGGCGTCCTTCGGGCGGGCGGCCGGATGTTCCTCGCCTTCTTCGACGATCTCCTCTACGTCGCCGTCCTCACGGCAGTCCTTCTCGCGCTCGACCGCGGGGTGCGATCGTGGCCCGGGAAGTCCGTGTGGGTTCGGCGCGCCTGGCTCGCCGTCGCGGTTTTCTCGGTTCTCGCGGGACTGCTCAATTCAGAGGTCCTCCCGATCTTCGGCAGGCCTTTCACGTATCAATGGCTCTACTACTCGGACTTCCTACAGGGCCAGGACGCACAGAACGCGATCCGCTGGTTCCTGAGCTTCGATCTCGCGGCTGTCTGGGCCGCGACGCTAATCGGTTTCTTCGCCGCCGCGTGGGTCTTCCGAATTCTGATCGCGCGAGTCGCGCGGCCGGCGAAGCGGGCGGTTGCCGTAGGAGTTGCGGTCTACCTCGCCGGAGCGGGCGCTTATTTTCTTTACGCGGGAGCGGGATGGAACCGTGCGCGCATCGAGAACCCCGTCGTCACTTTCGCCACCTCGGTGATCCGGGCGCCGCAGATCGCCAGCTTCCTGGATACGCCTGCGGCTGTCGGGCCGCAGGACTTCGCGCCGGCTCCGCCCGCACTGGCCGCGCTCGCCGCGCGTTCTCCGTCGGACCGTTTGCCGCGCAACGTGCTCCTCCTCGTTCTCGAGACAACCCCGGCCAGCCAACTGGCAGTCTTCGGCGGACCTCCGGCGGCTACGCCGGAGCTGACGCGGGCTGCCGGGCAGGCGGCGGTCTTCGAAAACATCTACGCGCAATCTCCGGCGACCGAGAGCTCGACGGTCTCCCTGCTCCTTTCGCTCTACCCGTGGTTGTCGTATCGCACGGTGACCCGCGAGCATCCGGCGCTTACGGCGCCGTCGCTCTCTTCCGAGCTCGCCGCCCGCGGTTATCGCACTGGGTATTTCAACTCCTCGGACCTCCGCTACGCCGGAATTGGCAACTTCATCGCGAACCGGGGCTTCGACCGTATCCGCGGATATCGCGAGATCCGCTGCGCCCGGCCGGAGCTGCTCGATCACAACAACCACTGGGAGAACAATCTCGACGGGATCGATGACGCATGCACGGTGGAAGCGCTCATCGATTGGATCCGCGAACCGTCGAACCGGCCCTTCTTCGGAATGCTCTGGACGATGATGACGCACCTTCCCTACTTCCCGCCGGAGCCCGAGGCCGACCTCGATCCCAAGAACTCGATCCGTAATCGTTATCTGAACGCCCTGCATTACGAAGATCAGGTCCTGGGCCGGCTTTTCCACGCTCTCGCGGAGAGCGGACTCGCGGACTCGACACTCGTCGTCGTCGTGGGAGACCACGGAGAGTCATTCGGCACCCACGGGCACTGGAGCCACGGCTCGATGATCTACGACGAAGACGTCCACGTGCCTCTACTCTTCATTCAGCCCGGACGATTCCATGGGGAGCGGCACCCGGAGATCGGAGGGCTCATCGACGTCGCTCCGACGATCTTCGATCTACTCGGGCTACCTCCAAGCCCCGAATGGCAGGGCCGAAGCCTCTTCCGAACAGACCGCACAGAGCGCACCTACTTCTTCGCGCCGCACTCGAACTACTATTTGGGATTCCGAGAACGGAACCTCTACTACATCGACAACGTCTGGCAGAACCGGTTCGAGGTCTACGACCTGGCAAAAGACCCGACCCAGCTTCACGATCTCGCCAAGACGATGCCGGAAAAGGTCCGCGTGGCGAAACAGCGGCTAACCGCATGGGTCCAGTACCAGGACCGGCTCTATCGGTCACTCTTCGCCTTGCCGCTCCGCCCCGACGCCGTGGCGCAGTCGCGGGCCGCGGCGTCGGAAGCGTCGACACGGCGCTAGCTGTCAGTTCTCAACAGATTGTTCACTGAGCCGTTCAGCCGGGGTGCGTTTGTTGAGAGCGGCATGAGGTCTCCTGAGATAGTAGTGGTTGAGGTATCGAGGGAGCCTGTCGGATCTATGGAACGAAGTGGGATAGGGGCGTTTGTAGGCCCACTCGCGCAGCAATGTTTGGATAAAGCGTTCGGCTTTACCGTTGGTGCAGGGGCGGTAGGGCCGAGTTCGTAGGTGACGGAGTTGGAGTTTCTTGCAGGTTGCGTTGAACCTGTGGGAGACGTAGCAGGAGCCGTTGTCGGACATGACGGCCTCAACGCTGACGCCGCGGCTGTGGAACCAGGAGACGCAGCGTCTGAGGAAAGCCGTCGAGGAGGGGGATCTCTCATTGGGCAGGACCTCGGCGTAGGCCAGACGAGAAGCATCGTCGATGGCGACGTGGACGAACTCCCAGCCGATGCCGCGGACTCGAGTTGTACGGTCGCCGTGGATGCGATGGCCGACACGGCCGATACGGCCTAATTTCTTGATGTCGATGTGGATCAGCTCGCCGGGACGATCTCGTTGATACCGGACAACGGGCTGCTTGGGCTCGAGGCTTTTGAGGCGAGACAGGCCAGAGCGGGAAAGGATGCGAGCGACGGTGGCCGTGCTCAAGCCCACTCTGGCGGCGATCTGGGGACCTGTGTCCCTTCGCCTGCGCAGACGCAAGACTTCCTCGACTCGATCCGGATGGGTCTGGCGGGGCATTCGATGAGGTCGGCAACTGCGATCGACCAGGGCCGCCTCGCCGGCCTCCAAGAACCTTCTCTTCCACTTGAAGGCCGTTCGCTTCGAGACCCCAGCCGCTTCGGCGGCCCCGGTCACGGACATCCCTGCCAGGATTCGACGAACCAAGAGGCCTCGACTCGCAGGGCAGCTTCGGGCATTGTTGTGAAGCTCCATCTGGGTTCCTCCGATGAGCTGGTTGCTTTGAACACTCCCAGCCTCACCGAGGCTGGGCCCAGATGGGCAACAGACCCTACCCGTGAACAACGTGTTGAGAAACGAGACCTAGTCCGGCCGGAGGGCGGTCTCTACCAGCCCTTGCGCTTGCGGCGTTCGCGGCGTTCGCGCTTGTCCGGCCGGCCTTCGTCCCTCCGCGGAGCGAGCATCCGGTCGAGGCGGCTCACCTCGAGCTGCTCGGCGGAGGGCGGCGGGGTCACGTCTTCGTA
>DATJZU010000051.1:0-4380 GCA_035498835.1 Thermoanaerobaculia bacterium | reverse complement strand
TTCTGGTAGCGCTCGGGGCTTTCGCTCTTGAGGTAGTCGAGCAGCCGCCGCCGCTGGCTGACGAGCTTCAGCAGTCCGCGCCGCGAGTGATGGTCCTTCGCGTGTCCCTGGAAGTGCTCGGTCAGATATCCGATGCGGTTGGTCAGAAGCGCGACCTGGACCTCGGGGGAACCGGTGTCGCTGTCATGCGTGCGGAACTGCTGGACGATGTTCGGCTTCTCCGCAGCGTAGTCCGTGACGTTCACTCATCCTCCAATGCTCTTCAACTCACACTTTTTCTATAAACAGCCAGCCTATCACAGGCTGGGAGAGCTGTCAGCTGTCAGCTCTCAGCTCTCAGCTTTCAGCTTTCAGCTTTCAGCTTTCAGCTTTCAGCCCGGAGATCCTGATAGCTGATAGCTGATAGCTGATAGCTGATAGCTGATCCCTATCCCTCCAGGACGATTTTCGGCCGCACGAGGCTGACGCCTCCGTGGCCGATCGGGCTGACCTGGCCGAGCGCGATCATCTCGTCGCCCGGTCCGACGAGCGTCACCCAATCGCCTTCGCGGGCCGGGGCGCCGCGCAACGGGATCGACTGTCCCTTCCGCAGCTTCCAGGCCTCGAGCGAGGCCACGGCGACGCGGGCGAAGGGGAACGGGACGCGGGAGAGCGGCACGGCGTGCGGCGGCGAAAGTCTCTCCGCAGCGGACATCGCCTCGAAGGCTTCCAGAGCGGCCGCGTCGGAGACGGAGAACTCGCCGATCCGCGTCCGGCGCAACGAATCGAGATGCGCGCCGCAGCCGAGGCGCTCGCCGAGTTCCGATGCGATCGAGCGGATGTACGTGCCGGAAGAGCAGGAGATCGAAAACGGCACGCGCCCGCCGGCCGGTTCGCCGAACTCGAGACGCGTCACGCGCACCTTCTTCGGCTCGACGGTCACGGTCTCGCCCTTGCGCGCGAGCTCGTAGAGCTTGCGGCCGCCGACCTTCTTCGCAGAGTACGGCGGCGGCGCCTGGAGGAACTCGCCGCGAAACCCCCCGGCGGCCGCCTCGACGTCCGCGCGCCGCACTCCGGACGCATCGCGGTCCGGTCCGACGGCCTCGCCCTCGCGGTCGTAGGTCGTCGTTGCGCGCCCGAGCTGGATCGTGCCCTCGTAGGTCTTGTCCATGCGCGTGAAGAAACTCTGGAGCCGCGCCGCCCCGCCCGCGCAGAGCAGGAGGAGCCCCGTCGCCATGGGGTCGAGCGTTCCGCTATGGCCGATGCGGGGGAGTCCGAGGGTCCGGCGCACCCGCTCGACGACGTCGTGCGACGTGAGGCCCGACGGCTTGTCGATCAGGAGGAGGAACCCGCGGCGCAGCGCATCGGGCAGGAACGTGCCCGCCGATCGCTTCACGACTCGTCGTCCTCGGGCTCGGGCTCCGTTTCCGCCGGCGCGCTCTTGACCTTCGCGAGCAGCTCTTCGATACGCGCGCCCCGCTCGAGCGTCTCGTCGAACCGGAACGTCAGCTCGGGCGCGTAGCGCAGCCCGCACCGCTGCGTGACCTCGCGGCGCAGGTATCCCGCGGCGCGGTTCAGGGCGGCCTTCGCGAGCTCCCGCTCCGCCTCGGTCCCGAGGCAGGAGAAGTAGATGCGCGCGGATCGGAGGTCGCCCGGCATCTCGACGTCGGTGATCGTGACGCGGCGCAGGTCCGGATCGTGCGCGACCATCAGGACGAGGCGCGAGAGCTCCTCGCGGACGAGGAGGGCGACGCGCTGTGGGCGGCGGGAGGCGGGCATGAGCCAGTTATCAGTCGTCAGTTCTCGGTTGTCAGTTCCGGAACTGATAACTGAGGACTGATAACTGAAAACTCCCCTCACACATGCAGGAACTCATTTTCGAAGTTCAGGATCTCTCCGGGAAAGTTCGATTCGACGAAGCTCAGGATCTTCTGCATTCGGGCGTCGAGCGGTGCCTGGTCGGGACCGACCGCCGCCACCGCGAGCGCGCCGCGCTGCAGCAGGTCCTGTCCGTCCACCTCGGCAACCGAGACCTCGAACTGGTTCCGGATCCGGGTCTTGAGGCTCTGGAGCGCCATCCGCTTCTCTTTCAGCCCGCGCGCACCCGGGAAATGCAGATCGAAGACCGCGTAGGCGATGACCATCGAGCGAGTTGTCAGTCGTCAGTTCTCAGTTTTCAGTTTGCCGAGCCGGAGAACTGATAACTGAAGACTGTGAACTGAAAACTTTTCTCAGGCGTTCATGACGCCGGCGACCTTCTCGACCTGGTAGGCCTCGATGATGTCGCCGACCTTCACGTCCTGATACCGATCGAGACCGATGCCGCACTCGAAGCCCTGCTTGACTTCCGAAACGTCGTCCTTGAAGCGGCGGAGCGAGCCGACCTTCCCCTCGTACACGACCCGGTTGTCGCGCAGGAGGCGCAGGCTCGAACTGCGCGAGATCGAGCCCTCGGTGACGTAGCAGCCCGCCACGACGCCGAACTTGGGAACCTTGAACGTGTTCCGGACTTCCGCGCGTCCCTGCGCGACCTCCTTGAGGGTCGGCTCGAGCAGGCCTTCCATCGCGGCCTTGATCTCGTCGGTGACGTGGTAGATGACCGTGTGCAGGCGAATCTCGACGCCGTCCTTCTCCGCCTCGGCTTCCGCCTTCTTCTCCGGCCGGACGTTGAAGCCCACGATGATCGCGCCCGACGCGGACGCGAGCAGAACGTCGTTGATGTTGATCGCGCCGACGCCGGCGTGTAGCAGCGAGACCTTCACCTTCTCGTTCGAGAGGTTCTTGAGCGACTGCGACAGCACCTCGACCGAGCCGGTGACGTCGGCCTTGAGGATGATGGGCAGCTCCTTGATCCGGCCCTCCTGAATCTTCGAGAAGAGCTGGTCGAGCGAGAACTTCGAGGATGCCGCGGAGGCCTTCTCGCGCTCCCGCTCGCGGCGGAACGACACGACGGAACGTGCCTTCGATTCATCCTCCGTCACCTGGAACGGATCGCCGGCCTGCGGCAGGTCTTCGAAGCCCGTGATCTCGATCGGCGTCGCGGGGCCGGCCGAGTCGAGCTTCTCGCCGCGGTCGTCGTGCATGGACCGGACGCGCCCGAAGGCGGAACCGGCGAAGAAGACGTCGCCCACCTTCACGGTGCCCGACTGAACGAGGACCGTCGCGATGTTGCCGCGGCCCGCTTCCCGGCGCGCCTCGAGGACGACGCCTCGTGCCTCGCCGGATGTCGACGCCGTGAGCTCGAGGAGGTCCGCCGAGAGGAGGATCAGCTCGAGCAGGTGGTCGATGCCCTGCTTCTTGAGCGCCGAAATCTCGGCGGAGGGCACGTCGCCGCCCCACGACTCGAGGAGGACGTTGCGGTCGGCGAGTTCCTTCTTGACGCGGTCGGGGTTCGCGTTGGCTTTGTCGATCTTGTTGATCGCGACGACGATCGGAACCTTCGCGGCGCGCGCGTGGTCGATCGCCTCGATCGTCTGCGGCATGACGCCGTCGTCCGCCGCCACGACGAGCACGACGATGTCCGTCGCTTTCGCGCCGCGGGCGCGCATCGTGGTGAAAGCCTCGTGGCCGGGCGTGTCGAGGAAGACGATGGGGCGGCCCTGGACGTCCACGCGGTACGCGCCGATGTGCTGCGTGATGCCGCCGGCCTCGCCCTGCGCGACCTTCGTCTGCCGGATCGCGTCGAGGAGCGACGTCTTGCCGTGGTCGACGTGTCCCATGACCGTCACGACCGGCGCGCGCGGCACCCGGTCCGCGGCGGGGGCCGTCTCGGCGGCGGCCGGCGTCCGCGAGAGCTCCATCTCCTCTTCGAAGGAGACGACCGCGGCCTCGACACCGACTTCCTTCGCGATCTGGATCGCGGTGGCGGCGTCGAGCGGCTGGTTGATCGTCGCCATGGTGCCGCGCTGGAGGAGCAGGCGCACGATGTCCTTGGCGAGGACGCCAAGCTTCTCGGAGAGCTCCTTGACGGTCACGCCTTCCGAGAGGAAGACGGGGCCGGTCGGCAGCGGCTTCTTGAACTCGAGAAGCTTTCCGGAATCGTGCGTGCGCGTCTCCTTCGACGCGCGGCGCATCGCGGATTTCGACATCGGCCGCGCAACCTCCGCGGCCGCAGGCGTCTCCTCGGTCTCCGCGGTCTTCTCGATGAGCGGCAGCGTGATGTCGGAGTACGTGTCTTCCTGATAGACGCCGACGAACTCCCTCAGATCGACCTCGTCGGCGACGGTGATCTTCGGCTTGGCCCCGCCCTTCTTGGCCGGTTTCTTGGCCTCGCTCTCCTTGTCGTCCTTCTTGCGCTTGGTGGAAGGCCGCTCCGCCGTCGCCGGAGGCGCCGCGCGCCCGATCGGCGGTCCGCCGGGTCGGCCCATCGGCGCTCCGGGCCGGAGAGGCCCGCCCGGGCGC
>DATJZU010000050.1:0-5160 GCA_035498835.1 Thermoanaerobaculia bacterium | reverse complement strand
CGCTTTCGCTCCTCGGCCTCGCGCGCGCCGCGTCCAAGGCCGGCGACGCGGCGGCCGCGAAGGACGCGTACGCGCGCCTCGCGGCGATCTGGAGCAGAGCCGACACCGACGTGCCGGAGCTGGCGGAGGTGCGAAGCGGAGGGGGAGCCTCGAGGACGGCGGGTCGCTAGGCAACGTCAGGGGCGGCCCGCGGGAGCACGGGACGACAGTTGGTCTATGGCGTCTGAGGATCGTTAGGGAGGCGCCACCTATTCGTACCCACTCAGCGACTGGTTTGGGTTCTTCTTCTTTTTTCCTGGTGGCGGCGTCTTCATGATCATCGAGGGCCTTCGCGGTCACATTGTCGGCGACAGTGTCTTGTTTCGTTCTTTCCTCGTTCTGTCGGGCGCGTTATCTATCTACTACGCCGTCCGGCGCACTCTCGGTCCGCTCACATTTCTCGTTACCGACTCCTCCGTCAGGTGCTCATACTTTCTGCGGCCCTCGAAGACCTTCCGGCGCTTCGCACTGAGGCGAGTTCCCAACGACCTCATCCAGTTCCTGAACGGTGAAATTGCGTTTGTTGACGTGGACGGCGACGTTACCTTTCGAGTCTCTCGTACACTCACGGACTGAACGGCGTTTTGTGATTGTGTCGGTCAACGTGGAGCAGCCAGAACGTCATCCGGCTAGAAACTCCTCGATCGCCGCCGCGACGGCCTCCGGAGTCTCGAGCGGCGGGAAGTGCGAGATTCCGTCGAGGCGCCGGAAATGGAACCAGGGGTGCTTCCGCGAAAAGGCCTCCTGCGCCGTGCGGTACTCCTCGTCCTTCGGCAGGGCGTAGAGGTGCAGGGTCGGCGGCGGCGGCTCGATCGCCGACAGCGCCTCGAGCGGACTGCCTTCCCGCGCGTACGCCGCGGCAATCTCTCGGCCGGCGCGCGCCCACATGCCGAACCCGTGGTTTTCCATCGTGCGGCGGACCTGCGCGGCGATCTGCGGGTCGGCGTGCTCGAGCCACATCGAGAACAGCCGCGCGCGCGTCGACTTCCACCGCTCAGGGTCCTGCAGGCCGCGCAGCGCCTCGAGAAACGGCGGCGGCGGATCGAGGACGATCCAGTCGAGGAGGACGAGACGCGGCACGCGTTTGGGGCCGAGCCTCCGCCGCAGGCCCAGGGCAACCCAGCCGGCATGCGCCATGCTGACGGGCACGAGCGTCTCGACGCCCGCGGCCTCGACGGCGGCGGCCGCCGCGGCGACGAGCTCGCGAAAACCGAACTCGCCCGGCGGGGCCTCGGACTTTCCGTGGCCCGGAAGGTCGACGGCGAGGACCCGGCGCTTCTGCGCGGACAGCGGCAGGAGCGAGTGAAACTGCGCGCGGCTGTCGCACCAGCCGTGGAGGAACAGCAGAGCCGGATCGCCCGCGCCGGCGATGTCGTATCGAATCCGGGCGCCGCCCCAGGTGGCTTCGGGAATGTCGGGGACCTCTCGATAGAATTGTAGCCAACGAAAGGGAGGAATCGCCGTGCGTACGCCCTTCGCGGTTGCCGCCCTGTTCTTCGCTGTGGCCTCGGCGTCGTCCGCGGAGTCGGCGCGTGGCGCGTTCACCGTCGGCACCGCGGCCGCCGCACCCGGGCAGAAGGCGACCGGTGTGATCGCGGTGCCCTCCGGCATCGATGCGGGCCTCGACATTCCCGTCGCGGTCGTTCAGGGCGCGCGGCCGGGACCGGTGCTCGCGCTCGTGGCGGGGGCGCACGGCACCGAGTACGCCTCGATCATCGCGCTCGAGAAGCTGATCGAGAAGCTCGATCCCGCGCAGATCTCGGGGACGGTCGTCATCGTGCCGCTGTTGAACCTCGCGTCCTTCGAGCAGAAGGTCCCGCACGTGAATCCGGTGGACGGCAAGAGCATGAACCGCTTCTATCCCGGCAAGGCCGACGGCACGCAGACGGAGCGCGCGCTTTTCGCCATGACGCGCCAGGTCGTCGAGCGGTGCGACGCCCTCATCGACTACCACGGCGGCGATCTCGACGAGGACCTGCGGCCCTACGGCTACTGGATCAAGACGGGCAACGAGAAACAGGACGCGGCGTCGCGCGGCATGATCCTCGCGTTCGGCCTCCCGACGATCATCATCGCGGCCGACCGGCCGGCCGATCCCGCGGCCTCTCGATACCTCGACAGCACGGCGACGTCTCGCGGCAAGACCGCGATCACCGTCGAGGCCGGCCACGCCGGCACGGTCGAGCCGCAGGACGTGGCGGCGCTCGTGGACGGGACGCTTTCCGTGATGCGGTACCTCCGAATGCTCCCGGGCGAGCCGGAAAACGTCGAGCACCCGGTCTGGATCGACAGCGTCAAGACGGTCGCGAGCGAGCAGACGGGCATCTTCTATGCATCGGTCGGCCGCGGCGCCTACGTGGCGGAGGGCGCGAGGCTGGGATATGTGACGGACTATCTGGGACGAAAGGTCTTCGAGGCGCGGTCTCCGGCGGCGGGGGTCGTCCTGTACGTCTGTTCGGTGCCGTCCATGAAAAAGGGGGACACCATCGCCAACGTCGGGGTGGTGGCTGCGGCCTCGCCGGACAAACCGAAATGAGCGAAAATCGTAAGTAGAAGTCAGGGAATCGCCCGATGATCGCCTGCGCGCGCACCGTCAACCTCCTGCTCGACCAGGTCGGCCGGCTGGAGCTGGTGCGCAAGGCGGACCTCCGGTGCGGCGACCGCCTGGAGGTCGAAACCGAGAATTCGACCTATTCGATCTGCGTCCACGAGGACGCGACCTATTCGATCTCGGGCGGCTGGTTCGACTCGCAGGGCCTCTCGCCCGCGCGCCTGTCGATCGCCGGATGCACCTGGGGCGGGAGCGTCATCAAGTCGGACATCGTCGCCGCGTGCGGGCTGCGGCTCGAGTTCGGCAATCGCGTCGTGACGAGCCGCATCCAGGAAGTCCGCTTCGTGCGCGACCGCGCGCGCGAGCTCGTCAACTAGAATTCCGGTCGCGCCCGCTCAGGGCTCCGTCGAGGGCGCCGTCGTCGGCAGCGGCACTTCCGTCTCGACCGCGCCGTGGCCCGATCCGCGCAGGCGCAGCATCAGGAGCGCCGCGGCGAGGCCGAGCGCGAGCATGAGGAGCCAGAGCTCGTAAGGTCCGCGGCTCGCGAGGATCTGCAGTCCGGCCCACGGTCCGAGCATGAAGGCGAGCCCCATCATCATCTGCGAGAGGCCCATGTACTCGCCGCGGCGAGCCTCGGGCGCGATGTCGGTCAGGTAGTCGGCCATTCCGGGAAAGATCAGCATCTCGCCGAAGGTCCAGACGACGACCGTCGCGGCGACCTGCCATACGTCGCGCGCCCAGGCGAGCGAGCCGAATCCGAGGCCGCAGAGCGCGGCGCCGAGCGCGAGCGTGCGGCGGTGCGGCCAGTGCGCGGTCGCGGTGTTGACGCCGACTTCGAGGAAGACGATGAGCAGCGTGTTGAGCGTGAAGAGGAGGCCGTAGACCGCCTCCGGGATCTTCAGATCACGAACGAGATAGACGGGCATCGTCGAGATGTGCTGGAAGAACACGAAGGAGATCGGGAACATCGCGGCGAGAAAGTAGAGCAGCCGGGGGTCGTGATGCGCGGAACCGGCGAGACGTGGCGCGATCGAGTCTTCGAGCTCGCGTGGAGCGCGCCGGTGCGGCGGAAAGGTCGAGAGCGCAAGGATGGCCCCGGAGAGAAGGGACGTTCCGCCGTCCACGAGGAAGATCCAGCGGAACGAGATGCCGGCGAGCACGCCGCCGAGAGCCGGCCCGACGCTCATGCCGAGGTTGATCGCGAGCCGGTTCAGCGCGAAGGCCGGCTTTCGTTGTCCCGGCGCCACGAGGTCGCCCACGATCGTCAGGTTGGCCGGCCGGAAGGACTCCGCGGTGATCGCCAGGGCGAGGGTCAACACGGCGATCGTGGGAAGCGTCCGCGCGGCGGGGAAGGCGAGCATCACGAGGCCCGACGCGACGAGCGAAATTCGCATGACGCGGATCGGCCCGAAGCGGTCCGCAAGGCGTCCCGCCACGGGCGCCGCGACGAGCGCGCCGCCGCCGTAGACGAGCACCATGAGGCCGGCCGTCCGGATCGAGAGACCCACGTCGCGGGTCAGGTAGAGGACGAAGAACGCGAGGACCATCGAGCCCGAGCGGTTGACGAGCGTCGCCGAGGCGAGCACCCACATCTCACGGGGAAGGCCCGCGAGCCCGCGCCAGGGATTCCAGCCGCTCCACCGACCCGCGCGCATCGCCTTGCCCGATGTTACGCGGCGCGCGGGATGGTGGTTCGCCTCTAGTGAGGGCGGGCCGTTCCAGCCAGTCGAATCGTCCAGATGCCCCGGCTGCCGTCGTTCGAGAACTGTCCTAAAGCCTGTCGATCCGTCAGCCCCGCAGCGGAGAGCGTTCCCTGAGGAAAGCCATGGATCGTCAAGTCGCCGTCGCCATTTGAGAATGGATATAGGCCACAGCTGACCACCAAACGCCCCCACTCTTCTGCCGGCAATGGCTGTCCGTTGATGAACCATCTGGCGGAAACGTGAGGCACGGGCCTCCCCTCCTGGTCTTCGAAGTGAACGATTGCCGGTTCGGCCTCGGCCGCCACGACAAGGGTCTCAGGCGGCTGCTGTGCGGCTTGCCCCGCGGTCGCGGGGTCAGTCACCATGACCGGACGGATAGCCATCGTTCGTCCACACTGCCAAGCGATAAGAACGTGCGCTCCTCCGGCGACTCCGCGAAATTCGAACTGACCGCCACTCGAGCTCGTCGCGCTCTTGACAAAGAACACACCGGCCGAGTCCACGTCGAGTCCAACGGTCACGCCGTCAAGCGGTACACCGTTCGGATCGACAACCAGGCCGCTTATTCGTGCTCCCCGTTGCAGACGGACGTCGAGATCGGTGGCCTCTAGTGTTGGCCTTAGGGCGGTATACGAAGCAGGTGCGTACCCTTCGAAACTCACACGAATGTCGATTGGGCGATCTTCTAAGTTTCGAATCTGGAATGCGCCGCCATCGTCCGTGAGTTTTCGAAGCGAAAATCGGTAGTCGCCCTCGGCCAGCTGCGTATCGTCGCCAGAGGTTGCGTAGTCGACAAAAGCTCGGGAAATCGGCGAACCGGTGTCGGCGTCCCGGACTACGCCACGAATCTGATTCGCCGGGAGGTGA
>DATJZU010000049.1:0-6134 GCA_035498835.1 Thermoanaerobaculia bacterium | reverse complement strand
GACGGAGGGGATCGTGACCGGGCTGTCGCGCTTCTCTTACCTCCGGGTGATCTCGCGCAGTTCCGGCGGCAAGAATCTCGGCGCGCGCTATGTGATGGAGGGAAGCCTGAGGCAGGCGGGGGCCAAACTTCGCCTGGCGGTCCAACTCGTCGACACGAATTCCGGGGCGAATCTCTGGGCCGAAAACTACGAGCGCACGTTTGCTCCGGAAGCGGTCTTCGAGCTGCAGGACGATCTCGTCCCCCGAATCGTTTCGACGGTCGGGGATCAGTACGGCGCGCTCGTGCACAGCATGAGCGAGTCCCTGCGCGGCCGAAGCGCCGCGGATTACTCCCCTCACGAAGCCGTGCTGCGCGCCTTCGGATACTGGGAACGCGTCACGCTGGAGGAACACGGGGAAGTCCGCGAGATTCTCGAGGCGGCGGTCGCTCGCGCTCCCGGCCACAGCAATTGCCTCGCCGCATTGTCCCTGATCACCGGGCACGAGTACGTCTTCGGTTACAACGCCAGGCCCGACTCGCTCGGCCGCGCCCGTTTGGCGGCGCAGCGAGCGGTGGCGGCGGCGCCGACGAACCCCTTTGCTCACTGCGCATTGGCGTCCGCCTTCTTCTTCCAGAAAGACTTCGCGGCCTTCCGCCCCGCCGCCGAGCGCGCCCTTGCCTTGAATCCGATGGACTCCTCCACCACGGCACTGCTCGGAACGATGATCACCTCCGCCGGCGATTGGGAATACGGCCTGGGCCTCGTCGAACGGGCGAAGCAGCTCAACCCCAATCATCCGGGCTGGTATCACTACGTCGCCCTGATCGAGGCCTACCGCCGGCGCGACTACCAGGGCGCGCTGGCCACCCTCCTGAAGATCAACATGCCCGGCTACTACTGGCCGCACGTGTTGCGGGCAGCCATCTACGGCCAGCTCGGCGAACGGCAACGTGCGGGCGAGGCGTTGCGAGAATTGCACGCGCTTCTGCCGGACTTCGGCGCGAGGGCGCGCGCGGAATTCGGAAAGTGGTATGACGCGGACCTCACCAAGCATCTGGTCGACGGTCTGCGCAAGGCGGGTATGGAGATTCCTCCGGAAAGCGCGACCTCCGGCGCGGCGCAACACGCCGCTCGGACTTCCCCGGACTCGGGCGCCGTGCGCGCCGACGAAGGATTCTGGGTCGCCGTGTTGCCGTTCAAGTACGGCGGCGCCGATGCATCGCTGGCGTCCCTGGCCGAGGGCCTGACCGAGGAGACCGTGACCGGGCTTTCGCGCTTCACCTACCTCCGCGTGATCGCCCGGGGTTCGACCGCAAAATATTCCGGCGAGGCGGGCGACCTTCGCGCCATCGGCAAGGAGCTGGGCGCGCGTTACCTGATGGAGGGAAGCCTTCGCCAGGCCGGAACCCGGCTGCGTCTCGCCGTTCAACTCGTGGACGCGACGTCCGGCGCGCATCTCTGGGCCGAGAGTTATGAGCGCACCTTCAGCCCGGACGCGGTCTTCGAGCTGCAGGACGACCTGGTTCCGCGGATCGTGTCGGCGGTGGCGGACATGAACGGGGTTTTGCCGCGAAGCATGAGCGAGGTCGTGCGCGGCCGTGCGCCCGAGCAGTTGAGCCCCTACGAGGCGGTGCTGCGCAGCTTCCGCTATCTGGAGCGCGTCACTCCCGAAGAGCTCGGCGCGGCGCGCCGCGGCCTCGAGTTGGCGGTCGAGAAGGCGCCGGCCTATGCCGATGCCTGGGCGATGCTGGCGTTCTTGTGCCTTCAGGACTACGCGCAGGGATTCGAGCTGCAGGCAGACTCTCTGACAGCCGGGCTGACGGCCGCCCGGCGTGCCGTCGAGGCAGCGCCTTCGAATCCACTGGCCCACTTCAGCCTGGCTCAGGCGTTCTTCTTTCAGAAGGAATACCAGAGCGTCCGAAGTGAGGCGGAGCGGGTCGTCGCGCTCAACCCGATGGACGGCAACTCCATCGCTTTCATGGGTGAGCTCCTGACCTATGCGGGGGACCGGGAGCGCGGCCTCGCTCTCGCCGGGCGCGCCAAGCAGCTCAATCCCAATCACCCCGGCTGGTACTGGTACACGGACTTCAACGACGCGTATCGCCGAGGCGACGACCGCGGCGCACTCGAGTTCATGCTCAAGGCGAATCTCCCGGGCCACTGGGGCATGCATCTGGCGTTGGCCGCCGTGTACGGGCAGCTCGGCGAACGGAATGCGGCGGCGAAGGCCTTGAAGAATCTGCTCGAGCTGAAGCCCGACATCGCCGCCACGGTGCGCAGGGACTGCGAGAAGTGGTGGGCGCCCGATCACGTGGAGCGAATCATCGACGGTTTGCGCAAGGCCGGGCTCGAGATTGCCGCTGCGGCCGGAGCCGCTCCGGGGCCCGCGCAGATCTCGATCGCGGTCCTCCCCTTCTCCGACATGAGCCCGGCAAAGGACCAGGAGTATCTCTGCGAAGGAATGGCCGAGGAGATCATGAACGCCCTCGTCCGAATCGACGGGATCCGCGTCGCTTCCCGCACATCGGCCTTTCGGGCGGGGCGGGAAGGCGCCGACCTGGCGTCGATCGCGCGCGCTCTCTCGGTCGGCCACGTTCTCGAGGGCAGCGTGCGCGCCTCCGGCGGCCGGCTGCGTGTGACGGCGCAGCTGACTGACGCCACGAGCGGCTATCAGCTCTGGTCCGAGCGGTTCGACCGGGACGCGGCCGATGTCTTCGCCGTCCAGGACGAGATCGCCGCGGGCGTCGTCGGCGCGGTGAAGACCCGGCTCGCGCCGGGAGCGCGCGCCGTCCCCGCCCGGCCGCAGCCGGCGAACCTCGACGCCTACCGGTCCTACTTGAGGGGACGGCACTTTCGGGGGAAGGAGCACCTCGGCGCGGCCCTCGAGGCTTTCCAGGAGGCCGTCCGGCTCGATCCGACCTACGCGCCCTCGTGGACCAGCCTCGCGGAAGGCACCGTGCTGGCGTCCGTCTTCGGCGTGATCCCCGCGCGCGACGCCTGCGAGACGGCGAGAAAGGCGCTCGCGACCGCGAAACGGCTGCAGGGAGAGTCGGCCGACGGCCTTCATGTCGAGGGTTTCGTGGCCTGGATCGAGAGACGGTGGGACGCGATGGAGGCCGCCTGGCAGAGAGCGATCGAGCTCCAGCCAAACCACGTGCTGAGCCTTGCGTCGTTCGGGATCGTTCTCTGCTCGCGCGGAAGGCTCGACGAGGCGCTGCCGATTCTCGAGCACGCGCGGCAGGCCGACCCCCTCTCCTCCTTCCCGTACGCCCTCACCGGAGGGGGTCTGATGAGCTGCGGACGACCGCAGGAAGCTCTGCGCTACCTCGAGGACGCGCTCTCCTTCGAGAAAGACGACGCCACGGCCCTCGACAATCTGGGCATGGCCCAGGTGGCCCTCGGACGCATCGAGGAAGGCATCGCCACGCTCGAGCACGTGGTCGCGGTCACCCACCGCGGCGCCCATTTCCTCGGCACCCTGGGGTGGGCGCTCGCGACGGCGGGCCGAAAAGACGAGGCCCGCACGATCCTCGAAGAGTTGCGGGCGCGGCCGCCGGGAGCGCCTGCCGTCGTTTCGGAGGCCTGGCTGCTCGGCGCGCTCGGGGAGATCGACGCGGCGTTCGAGGTGGTCGCGCGAGCCGACGAGGAACGGCAGGCCTACCTCTACTTCACCGGGGTTCCCGCCTTCGACTCTCTCCGCTCGGACCCGCGTTTCGCGGCGCTGCTCCGAAGGCTGGAACTGCCGCCGGCCTGAATCGGCTCCTGCGATAGAGTTCCCCCTCGCGGCGCGGGTGATCTGGATCTCTCTCGAGAAAGAAGACACGGTGCTCGGAACGACGGTTTCGCATTACCGGATCGTGCGTCAGCTGGGTGCCGGCGGCATGGGCGTCGTGTACGAGGCGGAGGACACGCGGCTCCGCCGCCCCGTCGCCCTGAAGTTTCTCTCGTCGGAGCTCGCGAAGGACGGCCCGATGCTCGAGCGGTTCGAGCGCGAGGCGCGCGCGGCCTCGGCCCTGAACCATCCCGGCATCTGCACCGTGCACGCCATCGAGCAGCACGACGGGCAATCGTTCATCGTGATGGAGCTCGTCGAAGGCGAGCCGCTCTCGATGCGGCTCGCGGGATATCCGATGGAGATCGGGCAGGTCCTCGATCTCGCGATCCAGATGGCCGACGCGCTCGAGGCCGCGCACGCCAAGGGCATCGTCCATCGGGATTTGAAGCCGATGAACATGATGGTGACCTCGCGCGGCCAGGTGAAGATCCTCGATTTCGGGCTGGCGAAATTCGAGGGCCCTGGCGCGGCGGGCGCCCAGACGACGTCGCCCACGGCGCCCCCGCGCAACGACCTCACCGCGGCCGGGACCGTGTTCGGCACCGTCCACTACATGTCGCCGGAGCAGGCGCGCGGCCTTTCGACCGACGCGCGCACCGACCTCTTCTCGCTCGGCGCGATCCTCTACCAGATGGCCACCGGCGACCGGCCGTTCGAGGGCGATACGCAGGCGGTCGTCTTCGACGCGATCCTGAATCGCGACCCGCGCCCGCTTTCGGATGCGAACCCGGCGATGCCGGAAGCCCTCGAGCCGATCCTCGAGAAGGCTCTCGAGAAGGACCGCACGCTCCGCTACCAGACCGCGACGGAGCTCAAGACCGATCTCTTGCGGCTTCGGCGGAAGCTCGAAGGCACGCGATCCGGGCCGGCAGCGGTCACGGACTCGAAGGCGCCGGCGCGGCGCGCGGAGCGCTCGATCGCCGTCCTCTATTTCGAGAATCTCTCCGGCGTCAAGGAAGACGAGTACCTGCGCGACGGAATCACCGAGGACATCCTGACGGACCTCTCGAAGATCAAAGGCCTCTCCGTCTTCCCGCGCACGACGATGCTCGCCTTCCGGGACCACAAGACGACCGCGGCGGACGCCTCGCGGCAGCTGCGCGCCGATTTCGCGCTCGAAGGCAGTCTGCGCCGCTCAGGAAACCGGCTGCGGATCAACGCGCAGCTCGTCGACGCCGCCACCGGATTCCCGGTCTGGTCGGAGCGCTACGACCGCGAGATGTCCGACATTTTCGAGGTCCAGGACGAGATCGCGCACAAGATCGCCGAAGCGCTTCGGATCAAGCTCACGCCGCAGGAGCAGGCGGAGCTCGCCGCGAAGCCGACCGAGAACCTGCAGGCCTACGACCTCTATCTGCGCGGCCGCAGCTACGCGCGCCGCCGCACGACGCGCGACATGGACTTCGCGCTCCAGATGTTCGAGAACGCGGTCCAGCTCGATCCCAATTTTGCGCTCGCGTGGGCGGCGATCGCCAACGGCTGCGCGCACGCGCAGTACTGGTCGGGGCCCGGCGGGACGTACATGGAGCGCGCGCAATCGGCGTCGCTCCGCGCCGTGGCGCTTGCGCCGGACATCCCCGAGGTCCTCGTCTCCCAGGGCTGGATCCTGTACGCCGGCGGCCGCTACGATGACGCCGTCCGGCTGACCCGCGCCGCGATCTCGCGCAAGCGGGATTGCGAGGGAGCGTACTACCTGTTGCTGCGCTCGCTCTTCTCGTCCGGCAAGTACGACGAGGTGGCCTCGCTTGCGGAAGAAGCGATCGAGGCCGCGGGCACCGACTACAACGTCTACATTCCGATCATGAACGCGCTCGGCGCACTCGGAAGGGAAGACGCGAAGCGCCACGTCCGCCAGCGGCTGCTGCAGTCCTTCGAGAACCACCTGCGCGAGGTGCCGGAGGACGCGCGGGCTCGGATCCTCCGCGCCGGAATGTACGCCCAGGAAGGGCGCCGCGACGACGCCGTGCGCGAGACGAACCTCGCGATGACGCTACGGCCGAACGAAGCCACGGTGCTCTACAACGCCGCCTGCACCTTCGCCAACCTCGGCCTAAAATCCGAGGCGCTCGACGCCATTCGCAAGGCCTGGGACGCCGGCTACAAGGACGCCGACTGGACGCGCCGCGACCCGGATCTCGTTCCCCTTCATGGCGACCCGGAGTTCGAGCGGCTCTATCCCGCGCCAAAGGAAGGCTGAGAAGCTCCGTCCCGTTTCGTGAAGGAGGCTGAGATGCTTTCTCGCGTCCCGGGTCGCCCGCGGGTTGTCGCGCCCCTCCTGATCCTCCTCGCGGGCGTCGTGCCCGCGCGAGCGCAGGAG
>DATJZU010000048.1:0-45921 GCA_035498835.1 Thermoanaerobaculia bacterium | reverse complement strand
CGCTCGACGCGCAGGTCCACGACGCGGTCGCCGTCGAAGAGCGGCCGCGGCTCGATCGTCTCGAGCTCGAGCGCTCCCCGCTCGTAGCGCAGCGCGCGGAGCTTCTGCGCGACGACGTCCTGGATCTGGAGCTGCCGCGTGAGCTCCGCCGACGAACCCGCGCGCCCCGGCATCGACGCCTTCCCCTCGAGCGCTGCGCCGACGGAGTCGTAGGCGAGCTTCGCCTGGTTGCGCACCGCGGCCCGGGAGACCGAGGAGGAGGAGACCTCGCCGTCCGACTCGACGACGATGTCCACGACGATCGCGACGCGGTCGGCGTCCTCGTTCAGCGATGTCAGGTCCGTCGAGAGCTTCTCCGGCAGCATGGGGAAGATCGTCGCGGCCGTGTACACCGAGGTCGTGTTGTGCCGCGCGTGCCCGTCGAGCGCCGATCCGTCCTTCACGAGCGCGTCCACGTCGGCCACGGCGACGCGAATCCGCACCGCGCCCTTCGGCAGCTCCTCCGCGCAGGAGAGCTGATCGAGATCGCGGGAGTCGTCGTTGTCGATCGAGACCCACGGAAGCTTGCGCAGATCCAGGAGTCCCGAGGCCGCCGGCGCCGGATCGCGCAGCCGGGCGAGCTCGGCGAGCGCGTCGCGGGAGAAGTCGGGCCAGAGGTCGCGCTCGGTCATCGCCCGGCGGGCGATCCTCTTCAGGTCGCTTCGGTGCGTTCCCTGGCCCGCGGACACTGAGGGCAGTCTAGCAGCGCCGCTTCCCGCACTAAGATGAGCTCGTGACGGCCGGGCGAGTCGCCGGCGCGGAGTCCGCGGCGAGGACGGAGCCTCCGGCGCGCTCGACCCGCTTCTACGCCGGCCTGTCGATCGCCGCCGCGATCGTCACGATCGCGCTCAAGCTGGCCGCGTGGCGGGTCACCGGCTCCGTCGGCCTGCTCTCCGACGCCGCGGAATCGCTCGTCAACCTCGCCGCCGCGCTCATCGCGCTCTGGGCGCTCACGGTGGCCGCGCGGCCCGCCGACGAGCTCCACTCCTACGGATACACGAAGGCCGAATACTTCGCGGGCGGCGCCGAAGGATTCCTGATCCTGGCCGCCGCCTTCGGGATCGCCGCGACGGCCTGGGAGCGATGGCGCGACCCGCAGCCCATCGCCGACCCCGGGATCGGAATCGCCGTGGCTGCTGCGGCCTCGATCCTCAACGGCGCCGTCGCGGCGATTCTCATGCGCGCGGGCAACCGCCTGCGGTCCATCACGCTGCGCGCCGACGCGCGCCATCTCCTGACCGATGTCTGGACCTCGCTCGGCGTCATCGTGGGGATCGCGCTCGTCGCCGCGACGGGATGGCGGCGGCTCGATCCGCTCATCGCGTTCGCCGTGGCGGTCAACATCGTCTGGACGGGCGTGCGCCTCGTGCGCGAGACGGGGATGGGTCTGCTCGACGTTTCCCTTCCCGACGCCGATCGCCGTGAGGTCGCCTCGACGCTCTCGGAGTTCCAGGCGCAGGGAATCCTTTTTCACGCGATCCACACGCGTGCCGCGGGCGCCCGCCGTTTCGTCTCGATGCACGTCCTCGTTCCGCGCGATTGGACGGTCCAGCGCGGGCACGACCTGTGCGAGGAAGTCGAGGCCGCGATCCGCCGCGTCCTGCCCCAGACCACGGTCTTCACGCATCTCGAGCCGCGGGAGGATCCGGTCTCCTGGGACGACCGGGGCCTCGACCGCGATCCGGGACCTTAGAATCGGGTTCCGGGGGATCCCCATGAACCAGAAAATGCGTGGCATCGTCCTGGCGCTCGCGGGCACCGTCGCGCTTTCCTGCGCCCCGTCGCCCGCGCAGCCGCCCCGCTCGGCCGCCTCGCCGCAACCCGGTCACCCGGGGACCGCCGCCGTCTCTCTCGAGGACGTCGTCTCCACGAGCCCGCCGGTCTTCGGATCCGGCAGCGCGCCGGCGCCGGATCCGCCGCCCTCCGACGGCGCGTCCCTCGATAGCCTGCTTCGCGCACTGTACGAGGGCGTCTCCCACACGCCGGACACCGAGCCGAACTGGGAAAGACTGGCGCCGCTCTTCGTTGCCGGCGCGCGCCTGACGCCGCCGAAGCCGCCCGGAGACCCGAAGTGGGTGGCGCTGTCCTTCGAGGAGTTCCGCGACGCCGTGCGCAAGGGAATCGCGGCGCGCCGCGAGGAAGGAAAGCCCGCGGGATTCGTCGAGCGGGAAATCGGCCGCGACACGCACGTCTACGGCAGCGTCACGGACGTCCTCTCCGCCTACGAGGGACGCTTCCGCGCCGACGATCCGAAGCCCTTCATCCGCGGCGTCAACTTCCTCCAGATCGTGAAAGCGGGCGATCATTTCGCCATCGCGGCGATCGTCTGGGACACGGAACGGCCGGAGAACCCGATTCCCGAGCGCTTGCTGCCTCCGTCCGCAAAATAGAATCGCCGTGTGAGCCTCCTCCGGCGGCCCGGCGTCGGCTATCCCGCCGCCGCGCTCCTCGTTGCCGCGACCGTCGCCTGCCTGAAGCTCTTTCACGGTCTCACGGACTCGACGGTGGCCCTCGTGCTCCTCCTGACGGTGTTCCTTTCCGCCTGGATCTGGCAGAGCGGGCCGGGAGTCCTCGCGGCGCTGCTGGCGACCGCCGCTTTCAATTACTTCTTCCTTCCGCCGTTGTACACGTTCACGATTCAGGATCCTCGGAATGTCGCCGCCCTCTTCGTGTTCCTCGCGTCGGGACTGCTCATCGGGCGCCTCTCGGCGCTCGCGCGCCGCCGCCTCGAGCTCGTCGAGGCGGAACGCCGCGACCTCGCGGCGCTGACGCGCCTTTCCGAGGCCTTCCTCGCGGACACCAATCGCGAGTCGCTCCTCGGCGTCGCCGTGGACCGCCTGCGGAACGTCCTGCAGGCCGAGCGCGTCTCGCTGTGGCTCGCCGACGAAGGCGGCGGCATCGTCGAGGCGGCCTCGACGCCCGGCACCGCCGTCCGCTCCGACCTCGTCGAGCTCGCCTGGAAGCAGGGCAACTCCGCCGACTTCCCGTCCGAGCTCGGCGGCACGGACATCTATCTGCCGGTTCCGATCGGCGTCCAACGGGCCGGCGTGCTCGTCGCGCGGGGCCTTCGGTCGAGCGAGCGGATGGCCGAGGCCTGCGCCCAGCTGCTTGGGCTCGCCCTCGAGCGGGAGCGATTCCTGGCGGTCGCCCGGGCGGCCGAGGAGACGAAGGCGAGCGATCAGATGAAGTCGACGCTGCTCGCCGCTCTGGCGCACGATCTGAAGACACCGGTCGCCGCCGCGCGCGGTGCGGTCGAGAACTGGGCCGCCACCGCGGGCTCGTCGGAGACCTCCGAGCTCGCGCTCGGTCAGATGAAGGCTCTCTCGCGCCGGATCGACGAACTGATGGAGGTCGTGCGCCTCGACTCGGGCGTGGCGCGGCCGCGCCGCGAGATCGTGGCCGCCGCCGAGATCGTCGAGGCGGCCCTGGCGCGCTTCGGCGACGCTCTCGCCGGCCACTCGCTCCTGATCGAGCCGCCGCCGCAGGATGCTTTGGTCGAGGTCGATCCGGGACAGCTCACCGAGGCGCTCGGCCACGGTCTCGAGAACGCCGCGGCCTATTCGCCCCGCGGCTCGCGGATCCAGGTTCGCGTCGAAGCGGACGCGGACATCGTCCGCTTGCAGGTCATCGACGCCGGCGCGGGGATCGCCCCCGCCGATCGGGAGCGAGTCTTCGAGCGTTTCGTCCGGCTCCCGGCGGCCGAAAGCACTCCCGGCACCGGTCTCGGCCTCTCGATCGCGCGGAGCCTGGTGACGATGAACGGCGGGCACCTGTCGCTCTCGGCGGCGCCCCGGGGCGGGACGCTCTTCGAGATCGCGCTCGCGAGGGCGCGCCGATGAGCCGCATCCTCGTTGCCGACGACGATGCCGCGATTCGCAAGGTCGTTCGAGACGCCCTCGAGCGCGCCGGCCACGAGATCGAGACGGCCGCCGACGGCGAGGAGGCCTTCGCCCGATTCGACGAAGGCGCCTTCGACCTCGTCGTCGCCGACTGGAATATGCCCGTGCTCGACGGGTTCGAGCTCGTCCGGCGGATCCGGAAGCGCTCGGCGGTTCCGATCCTGATGTTGACCGTCCGCTCCGAGGAGCGGGACAAGGTCCGGCTGCTCGACGCGGGCGCGGACGACTACGTGACCAAGCCGTTCGGCGTCGCGGAGCTCGTGGCGCGTGCCGCCGCGCTCCTGCGGCGGCGATCGGGTCCGGCGGATGCGCCGGCGGTCTTCCGATTCGGCCCGGTCGAATTCGACCGCGAGGCGCGGGTCGTCCGCCGGGACGGCCGTCCCGTGCATCTGACCCCGACGGAGTTCTCCCTACTCGGAGCTCTCCTTTCCAAGCCCGGGGCCGTCTGGACGCACCGCCAGCTCATGGCGGCCGTCTGGGGCACGACCGCGGGAGTCAGCAGCGACACGCTCCGCGTCCACATGGGCAGCCTGCGCCGCAAGCTCGAGCCCGACCCCGACCGGCCGCGCTACATCCGCACCGAGCCCTGGGTCGGCTACCGGTTCACGCCCGAGAGCGCGGAAGGAAAAGCCCCCTTCACGCGGCGCGATCCCTCGGCATCGGGATAAGCTCGGGACCCTCTCTGATCCATGTGCATCAGGTGCCCCGCCTGAGAGAACGGGATCCTCGGCACATGGAAATCGGCCTTCCCTTCGGCCAGGCGGGAGGCTCATTTCTTTCGACAATCTTTCGATACTCCTCCGGACTTCTTGTCGCTCCGGCCCGCAGACTCCTCCCCTGTCAGGAGGAGACCGTGAGATTTTCCGCAACAAACAAGCGCCAGCGCGCCGCAAGGACGTACGCGGGTCTCGCCGCAGTCGGCCTGGCGGGCGGACTTCTCGCCGGGGCTTGCGCGCCCGGACCGGTGTCTCGGGCGGCGTTCGTCGTCCTCGGTGTTCTCGTCTATCTCGCCCACGGATCGCTCGCCGCGCGCCTGCTGATCGGCCCTCGAATTCGCCGCGACGCGAGTCCGTTTCCACCGCGGCGTCCGGCCGCCCCCGCGCCGGCCCCACCCGCGACCCGGCCGGTTTCGAGCCTTCGGGCACGGCCCTGGCCGCGGGCGGTCGGGCTCCTTCTCCTCATCGGCGCCGCCGCCGTGCCCGCGAAGGCGCAGCAGACGATCTTCAACGTCCCGAGCGGCGACGTTCTGGACAAGGGAAAGACGTATCTCGAGACGGACGTGCTCTGGCGTCCCCAGGATCCGAATTTCGCCGTCTTCACGGAGCGGGGCGTCTATGGTTTCGGCGCGAACATCGAGGCCGGCGTCAACTTCGGCGGATTCGTCACTCCCGGACGCTCCGTGCCGATCGCGACGCCCAATCTCAAGTGGCAGCCCTGGCACAACGACAAGCTCGCCTTCACGACCGGCGTCTTCGGACTCTTCTATCTCCGCGGCTCGAAGGACGGCGATCCGGCGGTGCTGGGGTACGGAGAGGCTTCCTACAAGCTGCCGACGAACACGCGTTTGACCGCCGGCGGGTACTGGGCCTCCTCCGGATACGCGGCGGCCGATCCCCAGGCCGGCGCGTTGATCGGCTTCGAGCAGAAGGTCAACGACCACCTGAACATCATCGCCGACTGGATCAGCGGAAAGAACGGTCTCGGGTACTTCACGCCGGGAGTCTCGGTACCGCTCGACGCCTGGACGATCTATCTCGGCTATTCCTTGAGGAACGGCGACTCCAAGGGCAACGCGATCCTGTTCGAGCTCGGTTTCACGTTCTGAGGAGGACGTCCGATGTGGGACCTGATTTTTCTCGTGGTCACCGTCTTCCTGTTCTGGATCTCCGTCGTCTACACGCGGCGCTGCGACCGCATCTGAGGAGGACGCCATGGGATGGGAGGACATTCTCGGACTTCTCGTGAGCGTCGGCCTGCTCTGGTACCTGCTGCGGGCCATGCTCCGGGCGGAAAGGACCTGACGCCATGACGACCATCAACTTCGTCGAGGTCCTCGTTTATCTGGCGATCATCGTCGCCCTCACGCCTCTGATGGGCGGCTACATGAAGCGCGTCTTCTCCGGCGAGCGTACTTTTCTCGACCCGGTTCTCAAGCCGGTCGAGCGCGGCATCTACCGGATCTGCGGCGTCGATGCCTCGAAAGACCAGGGTTGGATCGAGTGGACCGTGACGATGCTGGTCGTCAACGCGGCCTCGCTCGTCATCCTCTATGGGATGCAGCGGCTCCAGAAGTTCCTGCCGTTCAACCCGAACGGGTTCGGAGCGGTCTCGCCGGACTCTTCGTGGAACACCGCCGTTTCGTTCACGACGAATACGAACTGGCAGGGCTACTCCGGCGAATCCACGATGTCGCATTTCACCCAGATGGCCGGCCTCGCCCTCCACAACTTCCTTTCCGCGGCGACGGGAATCGCGATCGCGGTGGCCGTGATTCGGGGAGTCGCGCGCGAAAAGGCGAAAGGCATCGGCAATTTCTGGTACGACTGCACGCGCGCCCTCCTCTGGGTGTTGCTGCCGATCTCTTTCGTCGGCGCGCTCTTTCTCGCCTCCCGCGGCGTCGTGCAGAACTTCCGGGCGGACGTCGCGGTGAAGACCGTCGAAGGCGCCGAGCAGAAGATCTCGCAGGGCCCGGTCGCCTCTCAGGAGGCCATCAAGGAGCTCGGCACCAATGGCGGCGGATTCTTCAACGCGAACTCCGCCCACCCCTACGAAAACCCGACGCCCGGGACGAATTTCGTCGAGATGCTCCTCATCTTCACGATCGGGGCGGGCCTGACGAACACGCTCGGCCGAATGACGGGATCGGTCAGACATGGATGGGCGGTCTTCGGGGCAATGGCCCTGATGTTCCTGGTCGGCGCCTTCGTGGCCGAGATCGCCGAGCAGCGGGGCAACCCGATCCATCAGAAGCTGGGCGTCGCGGCTCTCCCGACGGCCGGAGGGACCGGCGGCAACATGGAGGGCAAGGAGGTCCGCTTCGGCATCGGGGACTCCGCCCTCTTCGCCACGATCACGACGGACGCCTCCTGCGGCGCCGTCAACTCCTGGCATGACTCCTTCACGCCGATCGGAGGGCTCGTCCCTCTGGCGAACATCGCGTCCGGCGAGGTCATCTTCGGCGGCGTCGGGGCCGGACTCTACGGCATCTTCCTCTTCATCGTCCTTTCCGTCTTCATCGCGGGACTCATGGTTGGCCGCACGCCCGAGTACCTCGGCAAGAAGATCGAGGCGCACGAGGTCAAGCTCGCGATGCTCTCGGTCCTGATCCTGACCCTCTGCATCCTCGGCTTCACCGCCGCGGCCTCGGTGCTCCCGGCCGGCCTCTCGTCGCTCAACAACAAGGGACCCCACGGCTTTACGGAGATTCTCTACGCGTTCACGTCCGGCGCCGGCAACAACGGATCGGCGTTCGCGGGCTTGAACGCCAACACGCTCTTCTACAACACGACGCTCGGATTCGACATGTTCTTCGGCCGCTTCTTCATGCTGATTCCGATCCTCGGGATCGCCGGTTCGCTCGCCGCCAAGAAGAAGGTCCCCGAGTCCGTCGGCACCTTCCCGGTGACGGGCCCGCTCTTCTCGATCCTGCTCGTCAGCGTCATCCTGATCGTCGGGGCGCTGACGTTCTTTCCCGCCTTCTCGCTCGGCCCCATCGTGGAGCACCTGCTGATGAAGGCCGGAACTCTGTTCTGAGGAGGATGCCCATGGCTCATCCCCGACGCACCGCACTCTTCGATCGCGCGATCGTCCGGGCCGCGACCGGCGACTCGTTCCGAAAGCTCGACCCGCGCCTCCAGGCGCGCAATCCGGTCATGTTCGTCGTGCTCGTCGGGGCGGTCATCGTCAGCGTGCTCCTCGTGCGCGACGTCGCTCGCGGCAAGGACGTTCTCTTCAATCTTCAGATCGCGCTCTGGCTCTGGTTCACCCTTCTCTTCGCAAATTTCGCCGAGGCGATGGCCGAGGGCCGGGGTAAGGCGCAGGCGGCGGCCCTGCGGCGCGGACGGACGGAGACAGTCGCGCGGCGCCTGACCCGGAAAGGGGAGGAGCCGGTTCCCGCAACGAGCCTCCGCAAGGGCGACCGGGTCGTGGTCGAGGCCGGCCAGATGATTCCCGGAGACGGAACGGTCGTCGAGGGGATCGCGTCGGTGGACGAGTCGGCGATCACCGGCGAGTCGGCCCCGGTCATCCGGGAATCCGGCGGCGACCGGTCGGCCGTGACCGGCGGCACGCGCGTGCTCTCCGACCGCATCGTCGTCGAGATCACGTCCGACCCCGGCGAGACCTTCCTCGACCGGATGATCGCTCTCGTCGAAGGGGCCTCGCGCCAGAAGACGCCCAACGAGATCGCCCTCTCGATCCTGCTCGCGGGATTGACCATCGTCTTTCTGATCGCCACCGTGACGCTCCGCCCCTTCGCGCTCTACGCGAAGGGCGTCGCGACGACGCCGGTCCTGATCGCGCTCCTCGTCTGTCTGATCCCGACGACCATCGGAGGCCTGCTCTCCGCGATCGGGATCGCGGGGATGGACCGCGTGCTCCAGCACAACGTCCTCGCGATGTCGGGCCGGGCGGTCGAGGCCGCGGGGGACGTCAACGTGCTCCTGCTCGATAAGACGGGCACGATCACGCTCGGCAACCGCCAGGCCACCGAGTTCTTTCCCGCGCCGGAAGTGCTTCCGGGCGATCTCGCCGAAGGGGCGCAGCTCTCATCGCTCGCCGACGAGACTCCGGAGGGACGCTCGATCGTCGTGCTCGCCAAGGAACGCTTCGCCCTGCGTGCCCGGCGCGTGGAAGGGATGCATTTCATTCCCTTCAGCGCGACCACGCGCATGTCGGGCGTAGACTTCAACGGACGCCAGATCCGAAAGGGGGCCGGCGACTCCGTCGCCGAGTGGGTTCGCGCCCAGGGGGGAAAGATCGAGCCGGCGGTCTCCGATCTGCTGAACCGAATCTCCGCCGAAGGCGCGACGCCGCTCCTCGTCGCCGAGGGGCATCGCGTGCTCGGCGTCGTGGCACTGCGCGACATCGTCAAGGCCGGGATGAAGGACCGCTTCGACCGGTTGCGGGCGATGGGAATTCGAACGATCATGATCACCGGCGACAACCCGCTGACCGCGGCGGCCATCGCCCGCGAGGCCGGCGTGGACGACTTCCTGGCTCAGGCGACGCCCGAGCAGAAGCTCGCGCTCATCCGCAAGGAGCAGGAGGGCGGAAACCTCGTCGCCATGACGGGGGACGGCACGAACGACGCCCCCGCGCTCGCGCAGGCCGACGTCGGCGTGGCCATGAACACCGGAACCCAGGCGGCCCGCGAAGCGGGAAACATGGTGGATCTCGATTCGAACCCGACGAAGTTGATCGAGGTCGTCGAGATCGGAAAGCAGCTGCTGATGACGCGGGGCTCGTTGACGACTTTCTCCATCGCCAACGACGTGGCCAAGTACTTCGCGATCCTGCCGGCGATGTTCGCGGCGACCTATCCGGCCCTGAACGCCTTGAACGTCATGCGGCTCGGCAACCCGAAATCGGCGATTCTTTCGGCGGTCATCTTCAACGCCCTGATCATCATCGCCCTCATTCCCCTCGCCCTGCGGGGAGTCAAGTACCGGCCGCTCGGGGCCGCGCGGATTCTCACGCGAAATCTCTGGATCTATGGGGTAGGCGGCGTGGCCGTGCCATTTCTCGGCATCAAGCTGATCGATTGGATCGTTCTCGCGCTCCATCTGGCATGAGGAAAGCACCATGAAGCTCATCCTTCGTTCGACCTTTTACGTCGTCGTTCTGACCGTGCTCCTCGGGGGGGCCTATCCGGCGGCCGTGACGGGCGTGTCCCGCATCTTCTGGAGGGAGAAGGCCGACGGCTCCTTCGTGACCGCCGGCGGCCGGGTCGTCGGATCGGAGCTCATCGGCCAGAACTTCAAGGAACCCCGTTACCTTCACCCGCGCCCCTCGGCGGCCGGCAAGGACGGCTACGATGCGACCGCCTCAACGGGGACCAACAAGGGAGCGACCGACGCGGATCTCGCGAAAGCGATCGCCGCCGCCGTGGCTTCGGCGCGGGAGGACCGGCCGGGCGAGAAAGGTCCCGTTCCGGCGGACCTGGTGACCACCTCGGCGTCGGGCTTCGATCCCCATCTGTCCCCCGATGCGGCCCTCTGGCAGGCGGCGCGCATCGCGAAGGCGCGCGGCGTTTCCGAGGAAAAGGTGGCCGAGATCATCCGCCGGCACGTCGAGCCGCGAACCCTGTTGCTCTTCGGAGAGCCGCGGGTCAACGTGCTCCTGACCAACCTCGATCTCGACCGGACGCTCGCAGCCGCCCCTTAGAATTCGACCATGCCGCAGGATGAGTCCAGGCGCACTTCCCCGGACGTCTTCCTGCGGCTTCTCGAAAAATCCCGCCGCGGGAAGCTCAAGATCTACATCGGCCACGCGGCCGGCGTCGGCAAGACGTACCAGATGCTCGAGGATGCTCATGCCCTGAAGAAGCAGGGCGTCGACGTCGTCGCGGGGATCATCGAAACCCACGGCCGCGCCGAGACGATCGAGAAGATCGGCGACCTCGAGGTGATTCCCCGGCGCAAGGTCTCCTACAAGGGGAAGGACCTCGAGGAAATGGACCTCCTGGCGATTCTCGCGCGAAAGCCCGAGGTCGTGCTGGTCGACGAGCTCGCGCACACCAACGTCCCGGGCGTGAAGAACGAGAAACGTTATCAGGACGTCGAAGACATCCTGGCCGCCGGCATTGCCGTCATGACGACCGTCAACATTCAGCACTTCGAGTCCGTCCAGGAGATCGTTTCGCGTGTGACGCGAGTCGAGGTGCGCGAGCGCGTTCCGGACCGCCTCCTGCGCCAGGCCGACGCCGTCGTCAACGTGGATCTGCCCTCGGAGGAGCTGATCGAGCGTCTGCGGGCGGGAAAGATCTACCCGGCCGAGCGGATCCCGACGGCGCTTGAGAACTTCTTCACCGAGGAGAACCTCGCTTCGCTTCGGGAGCTCGCGATGCGCCAGATCGCCGACCGGCTCGAAGCCGAACGCCGGGGAACCGACGGAACCGCCCCGGTGGGACCCGTCGGAGCGAAGGCCATGGTCGCCATTTCGTCCAACCCGGAGACGACGCGCCTTCTGCTGCGCCGCGCGTCGGCGCTCGCCGGGCGCCTGAACACGAACTGGTTCGCCGTCTACGTGCGGACCAAGAGGGACAGCCCCCAGCGAATGGACGCCCGCGAGCATCGATTGCTGTCGGAGAACGTAACGCTCGCGATGGAGCTCGGGGCCAAGGTCATCTGGCTCTCGGGAGAGGATGTCGCGCAGGAGCTGCTCCGCTTCGCGAATGAGCAGGGCGTGACCCTCGCGATCTTCGGAAAGAGCCGGCGGCCGGGGCCCCTGCGCTTTTTTCGCAAGAGCCCGATCGACCGGTTCGCGAGCGTCGGCACGGGCATCGACGTCTACGAGATCGAGACCCGCGCGCCCTGACCGCCGGCCCCGGCCCCGAAAGTCCCGCCCCGCGACCTCTTGAGCGGGCCCGCCCACGGGCCTATGCTGATCGCACGCAATCTCCGGAAGTCGCCTGCGCGACCCTGCCTCGGAAAGGAGGAGTGGGATGAAGTCCGTCAACTGGGGTCGAGTCATCCTCGGGGGAATCCTCGCCGGCGTGGTCATCAACGTCTCGGAGTTTGTCTTGAATGAAGTCGCCCTGAAGAAGGCCAACGAGGACGCGATGAAGGCCCTCGGGAAGTCGATGCCCGAGTCCGGCGGCACGATCCTCATCTGGATGATCCTCGGTTTCGTGATCGGGATCGCCGCGGTCTGGCTGTACGCCGCGATCCGCCCGCGTTACGGTGGCGGGCCCGGCACGGCCGTCAAAGCTGGAATCGCGGTCTGGGTGCTTGGCTCGCTCTACATGACCGTCGTCTTCTGGAACCTCGGCCTCTATCCGATCAACGTGCTCCTGCTCTTGTGGACCCTGGTCGAGGCGATCGTGTCGACCGTCGCCGGCGCATGGCTGTACAAGGAAGAGGGGATGGCGTAGGGGCGGCCCTCGCGGCCGCCCGGCGTCATCGGCCGGGGACGAGCCCCGCCCCTACGTGCGCGTAACGCCGACGCCAACTAAGGCGACGCTTTAGCGCCCGGTCCTTTCAGCGCCCGCCCCGGCTTCGCGCCGGTGTGTTCGCCGTCTTTCAGCACGGCGACGCCGTTGACGAAGACGTGCCGGACGCCGACGGCGTACTGGTGCGGCTTTTCGTACGTCGCCCGATCGGCGATCGTCGCCGGATCGAAGACGACGACGTCGGCGTACATGCCGGGCTGCAGGAAGCCTCGGTGGTCGAGGCCGAGGTTCGAGGCCGGGAGACCCGAAAGGCGCCGGATCGCGTCGGGCAGCGTCGTCACCTTCTCCTCGCGAACGTACCTGCCGAGGAAGCGCGCGAAGTTCCCGTAGGTCCGCGGGTGCGCCGAGGATTTGAGGAAGACGCCTTCGGGTGCCATCGAGCCGGCGTCGGAGCCGAAGGACACCCACGGGAGCTTCAACTGCTTTACGACGTTGTCTTCCGACATGAGAAAGAAGAGCGCGCCGATCTGTCCCTTGCCCTCCGCGACGAGGTCCATCGTCGTCTCTACCGGGTCCTGCTTCCGGTCGCGTGCGATTTCGGAGAGCCGCTTGCCGGTCAGCGGCTTCTGTTTCTCGTCCGCAAACTCGACGAGCAGGATTCCGTCCGGGCCCGCCGCGCGGTAGAGGTTCTCCCAACCCTTCCCCTGCTCCTTCATCTCGCGGGCGATGCGGGCGCGCGTCTCGGGGTCGGCGAGGCGCTTCATCAGCTCCGGCGTCCCGCCCTCGTGCGCCCACGGCGGAATGCAGAAGGCGAGGCTCGTTCCGCCGGCGGTGTACGTGTACATGTCCGCCGTGATTTTCAAACCTTCGCGCCGGGCTGCCTCGATCTTCGCGATCGCCGCGTCGACCTTGCCCCAGTTGTCCACGCCGGCCGCCTTGAAGTGGTAAATCTCCGCCGGCACGCCGGCCTCCCGGGAAATCCGGATCACCTCGTCGATCGCCTCGAGCAGGCGGTCGCCCTCGCTCCGCATGTGCGAGATGTACTTGCCTTTGTACTCGGCGGCGACCTTGCACAGGGCGATGAGCTCTTCCGTCGTGGCGAACGTGCCGGGCGGGTAGATCAGGGCCGTGCCGATCCCCAGGGCCCCGGCCTCCATCTCCCGCCGGACGAGAGCCTTCATCTTTTCGAGCTCTTCGGGTGTGGGGGCGCGATTGTCGAGTCCGAGCACGTTCTCGCGGACCGTCGCGGCGCCCACGTACGAGGCGAAGTTGGGAGAGACGCCGCGCTTCTCGAGGTACTTCAGGTACTCCGCGAGCGTCGTCCACTCGATCGGGTACTTGATGTCGCTCTGCTCTTCCTGCGCCCGCTTCTTCTGTGCGTCGTTCCACGGGCCCATCGACCAGCCCTCGCCGAAGATCTCGGTCGTGACGCCTTGGCGAATCTCGCTCTGCGACTTTCCATCGGCGATCAGCGTGTCGACCGACCACGACAGCATGTTGACGAATCCCGGCGCGACCGCGAGCCCCGTCGCGTCGACGACCCGCGCCGCGGACGCTTTGGCCAGGTCGCCCACGGCGACGATCCGGTCTCCCCGGATGCCGACATCGGCGCGGCGGCCCGGGCTTCCGGTGCCGTCGTACACGGTGCCGCCGCGGACGACGACGTCGAACGGAGCCTCAGCCGCAGCGGCCGTCATGGCCGGCCGCGCGAGGCCCGCCGCCAGGAGGAGCGCGGCCTCGGCGACGCGGGCCCGCATCAGTAGGTCTTCCCGACGTGGAGGAGCCCGCCCGCGAGAACCAGCCAGGCGATGCCCACGCACGCGAGCACGATGAGCGTCTCACCGAGCTTGCTCCAGACGCCTCGCGACCGGCTGGCCCAAACTCGCAGGCCGTCCCAGAGAGCGACCACCGCTCCGACGAGAGCGAGCAGCGACAGCCCCTGCATCACGCGGAGCCAGGGGTCGAGCTTCGGGCCGAAGAGATCGATGTTCGAAAGACCCCCCAACACGATCGTCGCGTAGGTCGCGACGAGAACCAGATCGAGCACGACGATGAAGCGTGTCCAACGGCGCATGCGGCGCTCGCCGTCGGGCAGCTCGAGCTTGCGGCCGTAGTGCCGCCGGACGATCGCGCCGATCGGCCAGAAGATGAGCGTCAGGACGAGCACGGCGAGCGAGCCGATCGCGACGGGAAGAAGGATGGCGCGGTCACGGACCACCGTGGGCTTCTCGAAGACGAAGAAGGGATACGCCGTCACGAGCTCCATGCGCCCCGACGGGGCCTTCTGGAACTCGATCCGGCCCTGCCCGTGGACTTCGCGGAAGGCCATCGGCCCGACGGGCGCGAACCGGAGCGGCTGCCCGTTGAAGGCCTTGAACGCGTCGACCTCGAGCGTGTGATCCGGACCGGCGCTGACCTTGTTCTCCGAGAGGAGGTAGAGAAGCCTCAGGAAGGTCGTCTCACTGCGTCGGCTCGAGAGATAGCAGCCGGTGAAGGCCTTGAGGTCCGCGTCGGAGAGCGTGACGGCCGGCACCGCCGGCGGCGTATAGGGGAAGTAGCGGTCCAGGAACGACTCCCAGAGCTGCGTCCGGCCGCTGATCTCGCCCTTGCCGGCGCTGTTGTACGAAACGAAGAACCCGAGGCCGGCGTCCGGCATCAGGTGCAGGTCGCTGTGGAACCACTCCGTGTCGCCTCCGTGCGAAATGATGCGATGCCCGTTGCGCGACTCCTCGTAGAAGCCGAGGCACATCGCGTTCATCGTCGGCGACTTGCCGCGCTGCCGCGCGTGCATGAGCCGCGCGGTCTCCGGCCGCAGGATCTGGACGCCCTCGTAGCGGCCTTCCTGCAGGTGCGCGATCATGAAGTGTGCCATCGCGCCCCCCGAGGCGGCCAGCGCGCCGGCGGGCGACGGGATGACGTACTCGAACTTCTGCGCCTTTCCCGAGCCGAGCTTGTAGCCCTTCGACATCAGCGGCTCGAGGTCTTTCGGAAGCGGCTGTCGGAACGTGGCGTGTTTCATTCCGAGGGGTCCGAGGATGTTCTCTTCGATGTATTCCGCGAACGGCTTGCCGGAAACGCGCTCGACGATGTAGCCCGCCACCGCCGTCGCATAGTTCGAGTACGCGCCCGTCGTCCCGGGCGGGAAGATCCGCTGCGGCTGGTGCGTCGCCACGTGCTGCCCGAGCGGCTGCATCTTGGTGGGATCGGTCACGAAGAGCTCTTTGACGTAATCCTCGTAGCCGGGCGTGTGGGTCATGATGTCGCGCAGCGTGATCGGCTTCCCGAAAGCTTCGGGGACTTTGAAGTCGAGATACGAATTGATGTCGCGATCGAGGTCGAGCTTTCCCTGTTCGACGAGCTGCATCACGGCTGTCCAGGTGAAGAGCTTCGAGGTCGAGCCGGGGCGGAAGAGCGTGTCGTCCACCGAGACCGGCGTCCGCTTCTCGACGTCCGAAAAGCCGTAGCCTTTTCCGAAGAGAACTCTGCCGTCCTTGACGACCACGACGACGGCCCCCGCGATGTCCTCGCGCGCGAGCTGTGTCGGAACGAGACCTTCCAGAAAGGCTTCGACGTCCGCGGCCGTGAGCCCGGCGCCGGCCGAGGAAGTCTCTGCGAGGAGACCGAAGGGACACAGCAGCAGAATGAGTCCCAACAGCCAAAGGCTACCCGGGCGCTTTTTCATCGCTCCTCCCTCGGGACGAGAAGATCTCCGCCGTCGTCCGCCCGGCTCCAATGGGTCCTAGAAATCGAACCTTAGTCCAACCTGAACGGTGCGCGGCCCGAGGCCGAGGGTGTTCGCCGCATGGGTAGGCTGCCCGAATTGATCCGACGCGACGACGCCGACATAGCCGGCGGGATTGATGTGATTGAAGACGTTGAACACCTCGACGAGAACCTGGATCTGGGACGGGCCCAAAGCGAACACTTTGGCGAGTTGGGCGTTGACCGTCCACAGCGTGGCCCCGCGGCCCGAGTTGTGCCCGACCCCGGGCGGCCGCTCGGTCGCATTCCCGTCGGCGTTGGGATCCGTCCCCAGAGTGATGTTGTAGGGCGCCCCCGAGAGGAGCGTGCCGCCGGCGCCGAGAAAGATTCCCCACGGCGCGTGGTAGTTGAAGGCGGCGTTCAGCGTGTGGCGAATGTCGTTCAGGCTCGGGCCCCAGTCCGCGGTGCGGTTGTAGTTGTCGCTCGGAAAAGCCTGGCTGCCGTCGGTATCGGTCTTGTTGCTCGCCAGGTTGTACGCGAGCTGGGCCGAGAAATTATCGGAGAAGCGCTTCTGGAACCCGAGCTGAAGCGCCATGTATTCGGACTTGCCCTCGGTCTGGGGCTCCAGCGCGGCGCCGATGGTCGGGTCGGGCCGCGGACATCCGCCGACCGGCTCACAGCCGACGTGCGCCGCGTTGGCGTCCCGGATGTTGAGCAGGTGGTAACCGCGCGCATATACGAGATCCAGGCTGACGGCCATGTTCGTGGCGATCTCGCGCTGGACCCCGAGGCTGCCGACGTTCTTGTACGGAGTCGTCGCGTTGGGATCCACGATCGAGATGTTCGAAGGCGGAATGATGGGAGGCGGATATCCCGGGGGCCGCACGAGCGGATCGGGATACCCCGGAGCAATGATGATCTGGGTATCGAACCGGCCCGGCTGGTAGATCTCGGCGAGCAGAGGCACGTTCAGGAACACCTGGTCGTAGTAGATGCCGAAGCCGCCGCGCACGGACGTCTTGCCGTCTCCGGCGGGGTCCCAGGCGAAGTGAGCGCGGGGTCCGAAATTCTGCCAGTCGTGCTTGACATAGAGCTGATCCTCGTAGTCCCACCGAAGGCCGAGGTTGAGCGTCAGGTTCGGCGAGACCCTCCATTCGTCCTGAACGAAGAGGGCGAAGATGTTGTTCGAGATGTCGATGTTGGGATTCCCGGTGCCCCCCACCCAGGCATACGGAAACGTCGTGGGATCGGCCGGGTTGTAGGGGGCGTCGGTCGCGAAGAGGAACTCGCCGTCGAAGTTCTGCGGCACGAAGGCGTCGACTTTCACGTGGCTGTAGTCCACGCCCGCCTTCAGGTAGTGCTTCCCCAGAGCGAAGCTGTACGAATCGAGGAACTGATAGCGATCCTCCGAAAAGCTCTGCGGAAGGTTCGGCTGTTTGCCCGAGTAGAGGGTTGCCCGGACGATGAACGGACAGCCGGGGCAATTGACCTGCGTGGCGTCGTTGTTCTGGCGGGAGTACTGGAAGCGCGCTTCGTTGACCGTGTCGCTGGACGTGATCCAGTCGTGACTCAAACCGAAGTCGGTATTGTCCGTTATCAGTGTGAAGCCGGTGTCTCCCGTGAGCACGAGCCCACCCACCACCTGGCCGACGCTGTCGTTGGTCTGCTTCGGGTCGTCCAACCGGAAGCGCAACGTCAACGTCTGACTGTCCGTCGGGTGATAGTCGGTCTTGACGACGACGCGCGGCTCCGTGAGGTCCTGCGGAAACGTGGTCTGGGTTCCGAGTCCCAGGGCCTCGAGAACTGCGGGGTCCACGCCCACGACCGCCGTCGCGTTGCGCCAGGTCTGCTCCCAGGAAGCGAAGAAGAAGGCCTTGTCCTTCACGATCGGGCCCGACAGGAAGGCGCTCACGATCCACTGATCGAAGGGGGTCTGGGCGCCTCCCGCGAAGGGGTCGCTCGCGGTCAGCCCGTCGGCCCGGTAATAACCCGAGACCCTTCCGTGAAAGTCGTTTCCGCCCGAGCGCGTGATGACGTTGATGATCGCTCCGGAGGCCTGGCCGTACTGAGCCGAGTACTGGCTCGAAAGGACTTCGTATTCCGCGATCGCGTCCGGGGAGTAGTCGCCACGGGCGTTCCCGAGTGAATCCTGGTCGTTGCTCATTCCGTCGATGAGAAACGTGTTGCTCGCTCCAGAGCTCCCGGCGCCCGAAATGGTGCTGCCGTCCGTGACGCTCGGGCTGATTCCGGGTGAAAGCATCGCGAGCGCCTCGAAGTCGCGCTCCGGAAGAGGCAGCTGGTCGATTTGCTGCCTCGTGATCGTCGCGCCGATCGAGCTTTTCGTCGTCTCGACGATCGGCGCGTCGGCTTGCACCGTCACGGTCTCCGCGACCTGGGCGACCTTCAGCGCGAAGTCGAGCTTCGCCTGCTGGCCGATCAGCAGCTTGACACCCGACCGAACCTCCGTCGCGAACCCGGCCGACCCGACGCGGAACTCGTACGTCCCGACGGGCAATTCCGCAAGCCGGTAAAACCCCTGCGGGTCGCTGGACGTCGTCCGCGTCAGCGCCGTCGCCGTGTTGCGCGCCGAGACCGTCGCGCCCGACAGCGGCCGTCCGGACTCGTCCGAGACCTTGCCCGACACCGTTCCGCCCACGCCCTGCGCGAGCACCGCCGACGCCAGGAAAAATGCCGCGGCCGCGGCGGCCCACGCCGACTTCGCCGATGGACTCATGCCCCCCCTCCTCGCTTCCCGGGTTCCTGAATTTGCGGGAGGATGCATCATTCGTTGCTGCAAGTCAACACGACGAACCATGGCCGCAGTTCGGCAAGGCGAAGGAGCCTTCCGCAGCGGACGGCCATCGTCCGCATCAAGCGTTGCAGGAGACTCTGCCGGGGATCAGTGACGCTCGAAGACGTACCGGGCGACGCCGTGCCCGGCCGTGATCGCGGTCGCCTCGTAGCCCCGGGCGAACAGGCGGGTCGCGATCCGCCGCAGGCGGCGCTGCGCGCGGCGCGCGGCCTCGGGGTCGGTCGAATAGAGCTCGGGCGCGCCGGCCGGCACCTCCACGGCGACCCGCCGCGCGGCGGGAATGCGGCTGGCCGTCGCGGGGGGAAGGTCCGCCGCGTCGAGCACCCGCGGCTCCTGGCCGCGCGACGCCCGGCGCACCGCCGGGGCATTCAACCGCCAGTGCACCTCGAAGCGGTCCGTCGGGAGGTTCCCGTAGAGGCCGCCAAGCGTGCCGTAGTGGTCGGGCAGATAGGCCACCGCGCGGGCGCGCAGCCGGACGAGATTCAGGCGGGCGTTCTTGAGGAGCAGCGGGTCGTAGGTCCAGGTGACCAGGCGGATCCCGCGCGCGAGGCACCAGTCTCGCTGAAAGAGCTTGAGCCTCACCGAGACGTCGCGGCCCCGCCATTCCGGGCGCACCGCCAGCATGTGCGAGTGGTGACACGGCTCCGACAGGTTCGTCCGAGGCACCCCGTGAATGAACCCGACCATCTCCGGGCCCTCGAACGCCCCGGCGGTCATTCCTCCGACGTGGCGGATCGTCTGGAGATCGGCCGTGGCGGGAAGCTGGCGGTCCGGGAAGTTCCAGACGCACCGCGCGACGTCCTGGACGCGGACGAAATCCTCGAGATCCTGGAGCTCTCGGATGGCGATCCGGCTCATCGACCCGACGCGACGAGCGCCGCCACGAGGGCGGCGCGCCGGGGCAGGTCGGTCAGCCGAACGAACTCGTGGCGCGCGTGCGCGCCGCCGCCCTCCGGCCCCAGGCCGTCGAGCGTCGGAACCCCCGCCGCCGCCGTCAGGTTCCCGTCGGACGCGCCGCCGACCCGGGAGGCCCGCAGCTCGAGCCCGAGCGCCCGGGCCGTTGCGCGCGCGCGCTCGAACAGTGTTTCCGACTCCGGCGTCGGCGCGAGCGGCGGCCGATCGAATCCGCCCTCGACGGTGATCGAGACTCCGGGATTCGCGGGCCGATAGCCGCGGATCGCGGCCTCGAGACGCTCGGACTCCTGCGGAGTCCAGACGCGCACGTCCACGGAGAGCTCGCCGTCCTCCGGAACGACGTTGGTTCGGTCGCCGCTGCGCGCCCGGCTCGGGACGACCGTCGTGCCGGCCGAAGGGTCGGCCAGCTTCTCGAGGAACAGCACGCAGCGCGCGAGCTCGGCCAGGGCCGACGCGCCGCGCTCGGGCTCGAGGCCCGCATGCGCCGCCCGCCCGCGAAACGCGATGCGAAAGAGGCCGTTGCCCTTGCGCGCGATCTTGGCGGCCCCGTCGTCGGACGGCTCGAGCACGAGGACTTCGCGATGTCGCCGCGCGAGCGCGACGGTCAGCGCACGCGACGCGCCGCTGCCGACTTCCTCGTCGGGAACGAGAAGGAGCGTCGCATCCCCGGCTCGCGTCTCGGACAGACCCTGCAGAACCGCTATCGCCACGGCGATGCCCGCCTTCATGTCGAAGACGCCGGGACCGGTCGCGCGCTCGCCATCGACGCGGAACGGATGGTCGCGCAGCGTCCCGGCCGGCCAGACCGTGTCGAGGTGTCCGAGAACGAGCGTGCGGCCTTTTCCGCCGACCTCGGCCACGAGGGCGTCGCCCGCGCTCCCGCAGGCCTCCGTGCGGGCCGCGACGCCCCTCTCGCGAAGACGGTCGCGGATCCACGCCGCCAGCGCCGAGACCATCGCCGCATCCTCCGAGGGGCTTTCGCGCGACACGAGATCTCCGAGATCCGCCGTGAGGCGCTCCGCGCCTTCTCCGAAGCGCGCGAGCCAGTCCTTCGGGCTCACGTCATTCCGCCCGAACACCGCGGCCCGTCCCGACCGGCGACGGCGGGGGCGCCGGGTCGTACCAGCGCGGGCTCGACAGGTATTCCTTCTCGGACTGGCGGAAGACGGCGAGCGCGCGCCGCGGCTTGACCTGCGCGCAGGCGACGAGGATCGCGTTCAAGACCGCCATCGGCGCCGCATAGGAGCCGGTGAACGTCGAGGCGGAAATCGGCGCCAGCAGGTAGGACTCGCACACGCGCGCGATCGGCGTCGTGTCGCTGTCGGTCAGACCGAACGCCGGAACCCCGCGGCGCCTCGCCTGCATGGCGGCCTCGACCGTGAGACGCAGGCACCGTCCGAAGCTGATCGCGATCAGCAGATCGCGGTTGCCGAGAGACCGGACGCGATGCTCGAGATTTCCGGCGCTCCCGACGGGCGCGTCGGCGTCGAAGCCCAGCGCCGCGAGGCCGTACGCCAGGAACCAGGAGAGCGACGCCGCCAGATCGCCTCCCACGACGAGAACCGACCGGGAGCGGTGGATGCGGCGCGCGAGGTCCACGACTCGAGTCGGGTCGAGCCCCGACTGCACCGCGTTCACGTTGTGGAGATCGCGCTCCAGGCTGTGACGCACGTGATCCGCGACGCTGCGCCGCTGCCGGGCGGTCGATTCGATGATCCGGTATGGCGTGACGCGCTGGACGAAATGGTCGCGCAGGTCCTTCAGGAAATCGGCATAGCGCCGATACCCCAGCGCCTGGATCGTCCGCACGATTGTCGCCGGATCCACGCGATAACGGCGCGCGAGCGCGCGGGAGGAGAGGAAGAACGTCTCGTCGGGATTCTCGAGCGTCGATTGAATGAGCCGCCGGCGCCGGGGGTTCAGCCGCCGGCCGGCGTCCGCCAATCGCTGCTCGATCGAGGTTCTCGTCGCCATTCTTTTCCGCCCCCGAGGCTAAAGAATCTCACGAGGCGGCGGCGGTCCTCGCGAGCCGCTCGACCGACTCGGTCCGCGCCGCCAGGAAGTCGCGGTCGACCTCGAAGCCGAGGCCCGGCCCGCGCGGGACGTCGATCGTACCGTCCGGATTCACGGCAACCTCGGGCACGATGACGTCGCGGGCGAAGTAGCGGCGGCTGGCGGAGATGTCGCCCGGCAGATCGAAGCCCGGAAGGCTCGCGAGCGCAATGTTGTGCGCCCGGCCGATCCCCGACTCGAGCATCCCCCCGCACCAGAGCGGGATCTTCCGCTCGACGCACAGCCGCTCGATCGCCAGGGCCTGCGAATAGCCGCCGACGCGGCCGACCTTCATGTTGACGATCCGGCAGCTGCCGAGATCGAGCGCCTGCCGCGCCGCGCGGAGCCCGGTGATGCTCTCGTCGAGACAAATGGGCGTTTCGAGCTCCTTCTGGAGCGCCGCGTGGTCGATGAGATCGCCGTCATCGAGCGGCTGCTCGATCATGAGGAGGCCGAAGGCGTCGAGCTCCTTCAGGTGCTTCCGGTCGGACAGGGTATAGGCCGCATTGGCGTCCACGGAAAGCACGACTTCGGGGTAATGCCGGCGCACCTCGGCGACGACGGCGAGGTCCCAGCCCGGCTTGATCTTGAGCTTGATGCGCTGATAGCCGAGTCCCACGTACCGGCCCACCCGCTCGAGCAGCCTCCCGACGTCCGGCTGGATGCCGAGGCTCACGCCGACCGGGATTCGGTCCCGGACGCCCCCGAGAAAACGAGACAGCGGCTCCCCCCGGGCCTGCGCGAGGAGATCCGCGAGGGCGAGCTCGAGTCCCGCCCGGGCCATCGGGTGGCCGCGGAACCCGGCCAGCCGCGCGGCCAGCTCCTCGACGCTCGCGAGCGGCGCCGCCAGCGCCGCCGGCGCGAAGTACTCCCGGAGCACGTGGCACGCCGTCTCCACGGTCTCGTAGCTGTAGCGCGGCTCCTCGCCGGCGACCACCTCTCCCCAGCCGCTCCGATTTCCCGACCGCAACTCGACGAGGACGATCAGTCTCGACGAGACGCTGCCGAAGCTCGTCTCGAAGGGCTCCTGCAGCGGGAGCCGGAGGCGGCGGACCTCGACGGACTCGATTTCGAGCGCCGCCGAGGCCCGCGCCCCGAGGTCCGGAGGCGCCTTCCCTTCCCGTTGCCCCGCCATGTGGCCGTCGCCCTCGCCCGGCCTCCATTTCGGAGGCCTTCTACAACAATTGTTGCCGAACGCTAGCAGACCGTACCAACGGCGTCAAGAACGGAACGCAACCGCACCGATATCCGCCCCACGCCGCGTCGCTGCATCATGTGTTGCGATGGGCTCGGGGCGCGTCGGGAGGCCGGGGTTTCGGGAGCATACTCCCCCGCCGTGAAGAACCGGCCGGCGAGGACTTTCGGCTGCGGCGTTGAAGAGGACCGGCAGCCGAGAGTTTCGGCCCGGACGGCTCAATCGCGATCCGAGCTAAAACTCTCGGCCGCCGTTCACGAAGCGAACGACCGCGGCCGACAGCCGGACACGACGCCCGCTTCCATTTTCGGCAGCCGACTAGACGGCCCGCGTGTCGTCGAGGTCGGGCTGACCGTCGCGCCACACCATCTCGAGCAGCGGCTGCACCTGCTCGGGGGTCCGGTCCTCGGCGAAGGTCAGAGAGTGCTGGAAGGCGCCGTGCTGAACCGTGATCGTGAAGTGAAAGCGGTCCTTCTCGCGCGTCGAGCGGATCGTCGGCTCGGAAACGTGGGCGATGTTCGCTTCCTCGACGAGCTGGCGGAGCTGCGCCGCGCGCTTCTCGTCGAGCGTCTCGGTGTCGAGCGTGGCCGTGCGCTTGGTTCCCGTGACGCCGCCGACCCGGGCCACGGAGACACGTATCGGGCTACCCATGGTTTCCGCCTCGAAGTTGTCGTCTGTCGGTACATTTTGCCGCCGCCGGCGGCCGAAGGCAAGCCGGGCTGCGACGTCAGAGCCCGACCTGCTTCCAGGCGCCGCGCACGGCCCTCTGCTCGGGGCCGTTCGCTCCAAACAACTCTCCCGCCACGGTTTCCGTCGCACGGGCTGCGGCCGCAAAATCGGATGTCGGCCGAAGCCGCTCGGTCAGCGCCACATACCAGATCCGGCCCGCCTTCTCCAACGCGAAGCCCCCGATCGAGACCGCGGCCAGATAAAAGGCGTGATTCGGGATTCCCGAGTTGACGTGGACGCCGCCGTCGTCTTCCGGGGACGTGTCGTACTGCGCCATGTGCGCGGGCTGGGGATCCTTCCCGAGAAGCGGATCGGCGTATGCCGTGCCCGGCGCCTTGAGCGACCGGAGGCCCGCGCCCCGCACGCGCGCGGTGAAGAGACCTTCGCCGATGATCCAGTCGGCCTCGGCGGCGGTCTGCCGGCGCTCGCGCTGCTTGACGAGCGAGCCGAAGACGTCCGAGAAGGATTCGTTCAATGCGCCCGGCTGGTCGTGGTACTCGAGCGCGGCCTCCGCGTCGGTCACGCCGTGCGTCAGCTCGTGGCCGATCACGTCCACGGCGATCGTGAACCGCTCGAAGAGGTCCCCGTCCCCGTCGCCGTAAACCATCTGCGCGCCGTCCCAGAAGGCGTTGTCGTACCGGACGCCGTAGTGGACCGAGGAATCGATCTCCATCCCGCGGCCGTCGATCGAGTTGCGTCCGTAGACCTCGGAGTAGAGGTCGTACGTCGCGCCGGCGCCGTCGTAGGCTTCGTCGACCGCGACGTCGGCGGAATCCGGATCTCCTTCGCGGCGCACGAGCTTGCCCGGAAGCTTCGTGCGGCGCCCGGCGTCGAACACCGCCCGCCGCTTCTCGCCCGCCGGGACCGGCGCGAGGAGTCCGAGCGCCCGCACCTCGCGGCGCCCGCGCATCCGCTCGGAGACGGCGAGGGTCTCGAGTGCGCTTCGGCGCTGTTCCGCCGTGCCGTTTCGGACGATGGCGTCGAGGATGTGCGGCGGAAGGATCGCGCCGCGGATCACGGCGAGAGGCCGGGCTCGTAGTTGGTGACGAACTCGAGGAAGCGCGCGACCTCGAGGACGTCGTGCCCGTGGAACCGGATGGCGTGCGCGTCGACCCGCTCGATGCCGGGAAGGTAGGCGAGCAGCTCGGCCGGCCGGTAGTTCTTGAAGCGCAGCTCGAGGTCCACCGGCTCCTTGATCCGGTAGGGTTTGTGGTCCTTCGCCGCGGCGACGGCCTTCCGCGCCGCCTCCCGGATGCGGTCGCAGGAGGCCTCGGGCGTGAGCGTGCGGGCGGAGTGGAACCCGAGCGCCCACTTGACGGTGGCCGTCTCGACGCCCGGGAGCAGACTCGCCGCCTCGGCGGAGATCGCGTCGTCTCCGGTGACGAGCAGCACCGGGACGCCGAAGTGCCCGGCGATCGCCGCATTGAGCCCCGCCTCGGGAACGGAGAGACCGTTCAGCCGCACGTCGGCGAACGTCGCGGACGACATCGTGTGCGCCCGGACGCCTTGCGGGTTGGTCGTGCTCGCGTGGTATCCGACGAAGAACGCGCCGGCGAAGCTCTCGTCGATCCCCTGCATCATCGCGAGGGGCCGCGGCCACGCCCGCACGACCGTCACATCCTTCGGGAACTTCTCGATGAGGAGGCTCTCGCCGTTGCCGTGCGAGTCGGAGACGACGAACTCGGTGGCTCCCGCGGCGCGCGCGCCTTCGATCGCCGCGAGCGTCTCGTTCGTCATGAAGGCGCGGAAGCGCTCGTACTCGAAGCCGGGCGGGCCGAGCTGGTCGTTCGTGACCACGCCGGCAATGCCCTCCATGTCGACGGAGATGTAGATCTTCATCCCGGCCGCCCGCGCCGCCGCGGGCAGGATCAGCAGGGCAGCGAGCCCGCAAACCGCCAGCCTCTTCCTCATCGCAACCTCCCCTCGCTCCGCGCCGCCGTCGCGCCCGCGAGCTCCGCCGCCGGCGCGTCCTCGTCGCGGACGGAAATCGGGTCCGTCAGGACGCCCTCCCACCGCGCGACGACGACCGACGCGACGCAGTTTCCCATGACGTTGACGGAGGTGCGCGCCATGTCCATCAGCTCGTCCACCGCGAGGATCATCGCGACGCCGGCCTCCCCCGGAAGGTTGAACGCCGCGCAGCCGGCCGCGATGATCACGAGCGACGCCCGCGGCACGCCGGCGACGCCCTTCGAGGTCAGCATGAACGTCAGCATCATCAGGAGCTCCGTCCCGAGCGACATCTTCACGCCCGCCGCCTGCGCGATCGTGAGCGAGGCCAGCGAGATGTAGAGCGTCGAGCCGTCCAGGTTGAAGGAGTAACCCGCCGGGATCACGAAGCCCGCGACGGACTTCGGCACGCCGTACTCGACCATCTTCTCGAGGGCGCGCGGCAGCGCGGCTTCCGAAGACGCCGTCGAGAACGCGAGCAGGAACGGCTCGCGGATCATCCGGAAGAACTCCTTGAGCCGCGCCCGCACGATCACAAGCGCCGGCACGAGGACGAGGAGCGTGAAGAGAACGAGCGCCCCGTAGAGCGACCCCACGAGGCGCGCGTACGATGCGAGAACGGAGAGCCCGTGGTGCGAGACGGAGCCCGCCATCGCGCCGAAGACTCCGAGGGGCGTCAGGGCCATGACGTAGTCGGTCAGCTGGAACATCACGGAAACGACCGAGTCGAAGAACCGGAGAAACGGCTCGGCCTTCGGCCCGATGTGCGCCGCCGCGATGCCCACGAGCGTGGCGAAGACGACGACCTGCAGGATGTCCTGCCGCGCCATGGCGTCGACGACGTTCGAGGGGAAGAGGTGGAGGAGCGTCTCGACGAGCGTCAGGGGCTTCGCCAGATGCTCGCCGGAGGGCGGGAGCTTCAGCCCGTCTCCGGGCCGCACGACGTGCGCGATCGTCAGTCCGATCGCGAGCGCGGCCGTCGACGCGATCTCGAAGTAGATGAGGGCCTTGACCCCCATCCGACCGACGGCCTTGATGTCGCCCGTCTTCCCGATCCCGACCAGGATCGTCGAGAAGATCAGGGGAACGATCAGCATCTTGATGAGGCTGATGAACGCGCGGGAGAGGAAGCGAAACGTCTCGTAGGCGGCCGGGAACCGCTCGGCCGGAAACAAGTACCCGGCGAGAATGCCGAGCGCGAGCGCGTAGAAGATGAGCGCTGTCGAAGACAGCCACCGCGGGCGTTTCGATCGGGCCATGCTTTCGCGGAAGCCTACACGATGGCGGCTGAATTACAGTTTCCGCCGTGGATCTCCCGACGCCCCTCGAGAAGGCCCCGGAGTCGATCGCCGATGGCCGGCCCGTCTTCCTGAAGCGAGAGGATACGCACGCGCTCGGCGCCTTCAAGTGGCGCGGCGCACTCCCCACGCTCGAGGCATACCGCGCGCGCGGGGCGCGCGGCGTCGTCACGGCCTCGACGGGCAATCACGGCGCCGCGACGGCGTGGGCGGCCGCGCGCCTCGGGCTCGAAGCGACGGTCTTCGTTCCGGAGGGCGCGTCGCGCGCGAAGGTGGCGCTCATCGCGGCGCAAGGAGCGGCGATCCGCGAGACCGGCGCGGATTTCGACCGCGCCAAGGACGCGGCGCGGGACTTCGCCGCGGCGGGCGGCCTTCCCTTCTTCGAGGACGGCGACGAGCCGGTGCAATGGGACGGCTATGGAGCGATCGCGCGGGAGATCCTCGACCAGTGCCCGGAGCCGCCCGCCGCCGTGATCGTGCCCGTCGGCAACGGCGCGCTGATCGGCGGCATCGGCGGCCTGTTCCGCCGTCTCTCCGCCGGAACGCTTGTCGTCGGCGCCGTGGCGCGGGACGCTCCCGTGATGGAGATGTCGTGGCGCGCCGGCCGAGCCGTTTCGTGCGATCGCATGGCGACTTTTGCGGACGGGCTCGCGGTCCGCGTGGCGATCCCGCGCGCCGTCGAGCGGCTGCGACGCACCGTGGATCGCATGGAGCTCGTCTCCGAGCGCGCCATCGCGCGGGCGATGGGACGTTTCGCGCAGGCCGGGATCCGCGTCGAAGGCGGCGCCGCCGCGGCGCTCGCGGCAATGTCCGGAGCCGACGGCGCCTCGGGCCCGATCGTTCTCGTCGTCACGGGGCGCAACATCGACGAGGAGGTCTTCCGCCGCGCCTGCGAGCGGCCCGAGTCCTTCGCCGCGTGAGCCGCGCCGCACCGGACGGCCCCGCATGAGCGACGCTGCCAGGGTGCCGCGCGCGATGTGGGCGGTCGCGCTCCTCTTCTTCCTCGAGGCCGCCGCGCTCGCGCTCTTCGTGACGCCGCTCTGGGACGTTCCGGACGAGCTCGTCCATTACGCGACCATCGCCGACATCGCGTCCGGCCGGGGAATCCCCCGGCCGGGCGAAAGCACGGTCCCGCCGGAGGCGGTCGCGCGTTGGAACCCCCGGCTCGCCGGCCAGCCCGTCTTCAACTGGGCGGCGATCCATCCGCCCGGCTATCACGCGCTCGCCGCTCCGTTCTATCTCGCCGCCCGCGCGGTCACGCCGGACTTCGAGCGGCAGATCCGACTGACGCGCCTTTTCTCCGCGCTCTGCGGAGCGGCGGCGCTCGTCGTTCTGTTTCTCGTGATGCGGGAGGCCGGCGCCGACGAGCCGGTCGCGCTGTTCGCCGCCGCGGCCCTGGCCCTCGTTCCCATGTACGCGCACATGGCCTCGGGCTTGAACCACGACATCCTGTGTGCGCTCGCGGGCGCCGCCGCCGCCCTGTTCTGGATGCGGTTCCTGCGCACGCGATCGCTCCGGAACGCCCTCGCGACGGCGCTGTCGCTCGCCGCGGCCGGCGCCGTGAAAGCGACCGCGGTCCCGCTTGCGCTCGCCCTCCTCGTCCTCCTGCCCGTCCACCTGGAAGGGCCCTGGCGGCGCCGCCTCGTCCGCACCGCGGCTCTCGTGGCCGTGGCGCTCTCGACGACCGTGCTCTGGGCCGTCTGGCGTGGCAAGGTCCCGGGCACGGACGCCAACCCCGCGGTCGGAGCGCCCCGGGCGGCGACTCCGTCGAACCTGCTGCGGATGCTGCGCGAGGCGCCACTCCTCGATCACACGTTCAAGAACTTCTTCGGGTTGATCGGCTGGACGGGCACGGGCCGCGGAGAGGTGCGCTGGTTCCAGATCTCGGGCGCCTACCTCGGCGTGTATCTGGCCGGCGCGGTCCTCGTCGCCGCGCTCACCGCGCTCTGGGTGTACCACCGCGATTTCGACGCGGCCGCGCCTCCCGACGCCGCGTGCCGCGCGAGCTGGCTCCTCGCCGCGGCGATCTTCGTCGCGGTCCTCGCCGGGCTCGGTCCCGGATCGCTCACGGCATGGCCGAAGCTCGCGGTTTATGCGCTCCTGCTCGCGGTCCTCGGTCTCGCGCCGCTGCGCGTCTGGCGCCGCCGGGGCGCGCCGGAGGACGCGGTCTTCACGTCCCAGTTCGCGGTCGCCGCCTTCACCGCCGCTTACTTCTTCCACGTCTCGCGCAACGCGCTCGAGACGGGCGAGGTGCGCGGAACGCACGGCCGGTATTTCTTCGTGGTCCTGGGATTCCTGCTGCCGGCCTTCGTGCTGCCGGCGGCGGACGCCGTGCGCGGCCGCTCCGCGAGAAACCGCGCGCTGCTCCTGGCGGCGCTCGTGCTCGTCGCCGACGCGGCGGCGTTCTTCGCCCTGCGAGTGCTTCCCTTCTATCGCGGAGGCGAGGCCGCGCCCCTCCCGTGAACCGGGTCCGCGGGGCGAGCGGCTTCGCGGCCGGCGTCGCCCTCCTCGAGATTTCGCGCGCGGTCGACGGCGAGGCCTTCTCGGCGACGTCACTTCTCTTCCGCGCCGCTTTCGCGGCGGCGGTTCTCCTCGCGGCCCGATGGTCGCGGCCGGCGAGACTGCCCGGCAGCTCGTGGCGCATCCCGCGCGCCGGGCTCGTCGTCGGCGCGGCCGGAGCTGCCGCGGCGGCCGTCGCCGCGCTCACGCAGAGCGCTGCCGCGGCCGTCATCGCGGTCGCCGGACTCTGGAGCGCGACGCTCGCCGCCGCCATCCGGGGCGGACCGAGGCGGCGCGCGCGGACGGCCGCGAAGGTGATCCTTCTGGCCGCCTCGGCGGGAACGCTGCCGACGATCGCCGTCGAAATCGAATCGCAATTCGCGCACGAGGAGCTCTTCGTTGCGGCAGAGGCAGTCCTCCTCGCGGTGTCCTGGCTCTGCCTGCTCGCGGCGCTCCGCGCGGGATCGCCGGAACGGGGCGGCTCAGACTCCGGCGTCCGTGTCGATCCGCGGCCCCTCGGCCTCGCGGCCCTTCTCGGCGGGCTCGTCGTCTTCGGCGCCGCCGGCGCGCGCTACCAGGCGAGCTTTTCCGATCCGAACCCGCCCGGCTTTCGGGGCGTCTCGGAGAAGGCGCCGTTTCTCTGCGGCCGCGCCGCGCCCGACCCGGAGACCTTCGAAGGCCGTGCCGTCTTCGAGGAGATCCTCGCCCGCGTGAGCGCCGATCCGCGTGCCGGCGTGGCCGAGGACGGCATGCTCGCACTCGCATCCGCCGACCGCGCGCGCGCGGACGCGTTCCGCTCACGCCTCCTCGACGAGGTCGCACGGGAGCTCTTCTCGCGGCGCGGCGAGACGAAGTACTGGCAGTTCGAGGCGTCGCTTCGCGCCTACTACTACCCGCGCGTGCGCGACGCGTTCCCGGGCCTCTTCTCGCCGGAGGACGAGCGCCGCGTCGCCGCCTGGTTCGCGGCAATCAACCGGCGCGCCCTCTCGCCGGGACTCGACGACGCCATCTACGCGCTCGCGTTCCGCAAGGCGCCCGAGGGGCCGTACGAGAACCAGGAGAACGGCGCGGGACTCCTGGCGCTGCTCGAGGCCGAAGGGCTCGCGGCGCCGGAGCTCGGGGCACGCAATCGCGCCTATCTCGACCGGGTGCCGCGCGGCTGGGAGGGGCGTTTTCGCAACAACGACGATTCCTACGGCTATCAGCCGGAATGGATCGACAACGCGTACTACCAAAGCCTGCGCTCGAGACGCCTGCCCCTCGACGCGGCGCGCCGCTCCTTCGAGTGGCTGCTCCTCCAGGCCGAGCCCGGAGGCCGGCCGCCGGACTACAACGCCGCCGTGCCGCCGATGCTCCCGGGCTCCGCGTATCTCGGCGCGCTCCTGACTCGGGACCCGGCGCTCCTCTGGCTCGCGGGAAGATCCGTGCGCACGTTCGAGCGGGAGCGCAAGATACTTCCCGCCCAGCCCGGCGCCGAGCGGGCGCTCGACGCGACCGGCGTCTCGCCGACGGCGGGCAGCTGTCTGCTCTTCGCCGACTCGGGCCTTCCCAACCGCGTCGGGCCGCTCGCGCCGGACAAGGTCGTCCTTCGCGACGGCTGGTCGGATTCGAGCCTCTATCTCCTGCTGAACCTGCGCTTCTCCGGCTGGCACCGCTACCGCGCGACCAACGCGATCGTGCGCGTCGTGGCCGGCGGCGAGACGCTCGCCGAGGAGCGCGGCGGCGAGGTCAATCGTCTTCTGCCGCTCGAGCGGCGGCTCTTCCGCGACAAACGGATTCCGCGCGAGAACCTGAACGCACTCCTCGTCGAGCCGACCGGCTTCGCCGCGGCGCTCTCACGGCTCTCCGGATTCGGCGGGGCGTGGGCTCAGGATCCGCCGCATTTCGCGCGCGTCGCGTCGTTCGAGACCGGAGGCGACGCGGACGCGAGCACGACGGCCATCACGGGCTGGCGCGGCTGGACGCACCGCCGCCGCGCGGCGCTCTTTCCCGCAGGGCCGATCGTCGTCGTGGACGACGCCGAGGGACCTCGCGGCCGCCGGTCCGCTCTCGCATGGCATCTGCGCGGCGTTCCCGCGGGAGACCGCTATCGCCTCGGCGCCGCGGGAGAGGGCGAGCTCGTCCTCCTGTCTCTCGGCGATCCGCGCGGCACCGTCGAGGTCTCGGCCGCGCCGCCGCTTCGACTGGACCTTCTCTACCGCCCCGCCGCTCCCGGGCGCGCGCGCGTGGCGAGCGTCTTTCTGACGGGCCGCTGGCGAGGCGCGGGCGTCCGGGTGCGCGGCGAGGGCCGCGATCGCGCGCTCGAGATCACGCGCGGCGGCGAGCGCCGTTCCGTGGCGCTGCCATAATCGCGCCGTGCGTCTCGTCGAAGATCTCCCGACGCCCTGCGTGCTCGTGGATCTCGATGTGCTCGAGAAGAACGTCGCGCGCATGGCCGAGCGCGCCCGCGCCGCCCGCGTGAGCCTCCGGCCGCACGCCAAGACGCACAAGGTCCCCGAGATCGGACGCATGCAGCTCGCGCTCGGCGCGTCCGGCCTCTCGCTCGCCAAGGTCGGCGAGGCCGAGGTCTTCGCCGAGGCGGGCTTCGAGGACGTCTTCCTCGCCTACCCGACGGTCGGCGGGACGCGCGCCCGGCGCCTTCTCGCCCTGTCCGACCGGATGCGAATCTCCGCCGGCGCCGACAGCGTCGAAGGGGCGCGGAGCCTCTCGGATGTGTTCGCCGCCGCGCGCCGGAAGATCCGGACGCTCCTGAAGATCGACTGCGGCTATCACCGGGTCGGCGTCGAGCCGGCCCGCGCCCTCGAGGTCGCGCGCGCGATCGCCGATCTTCCGGGAATCGAGCTCGCCGGCGTCTTCACGCACGCCGGGCAGGCCTACGCCGCCGAGACCGCGGACGCCGTCACCGCCGTGGGGCGCCACGAGGGCGAGACCGTGGCGGCGGTGGCGGCGGAGCTGCGCGCCGCCGGACTGCCGTGCGCGGAGGTCTCCATCGGATCGACGCCGACGGCCGCGTCGGCGATGCGGGCGCCCGGCGTCACCGAGTGCCGGCCGGGCAACTACGTCTACCACGACGCCTCTCAGGTCGCGCTCGGCACGTGCACGCCGAAGGACTGCGCGATGACGATCGCGGCGACCGTCGTGAGCGTCCCGGCGCCGGATCGTGCCGTCGTGGACGCCGGCTCGAAGACGCTGTCGTCCGATCCGCTGCGGCCGCGCGCCGGCGGGCATGGACTGATCCTCGGGACGGCGAGCCGCCTCGACCGGCTCTCCGAGGAGCATGGCGTCGTCGCCGTCGCGCCGAACGACCAATTCCGCGTGGGGCAGCGCGTCACGATCCTGCCGAACCACGCCTGCGTCGTGTCGAACCTCCACGATCGTGTCTACGCCGTGCGCGGCGGATCCGTCGAGGCCGAGTGGCGGGTCGCGGCGCGCGGGCGCGTGGACTGACGGGAGCCGCCGCGCCGACCGCGATGCTCGTCTCGGGCGCGCTCGCGCGCGACGTCTCGATCCCGCTGTGGATCGCCGTGGCGGGCGGCCTTCTCGCGCTCTGGGCGGCTCTCGATCACCTGCTCGTTCCCTCGGTGCGCTGGTTCCTCCGCCGCCGCGTGGATCGGCTCCTCGAGGGGATCCGCACCCGGCTCAAGATCGATCTCCCGCCATTCAAGACGACGCGGCGCGCGGTCCTGATCGACCGGCTGCTCTTCGATCCCGAAGTCCAGCAGTCGGCGGCCGAGAGCGCCCGCGAGCAGGGCCTGCCTCGGGACGTCGTGCTCGCCAGGGTGCGGCGCTACGCGAAGGAGATCGTCCCGAATTTCAACGCCTACGCCTACTTCCGGCTCGGGTACTCCGCGGCCCGCTCGGTGGCGCGCAAGCTCTATCGCGTGCGGCTCGGCTACGCGGACGAGGCGGGCCTCGCGCGCGTCCACGCCAGCGACACCGTCGTCTTCCTCATCAACCATCGCAGCAACATGGACTACGTCCTGGTGGCGTACCTCGTGGCCGAGCGGGCGGCGATCTCCTACGCCGTCGGCGAGTGGGCGCGGGTGTGGCCGCTGCAAACGCTCGTGCGTGCGATGGGGGCGTACTTCGTGCGCCGCGACTCGCGCGACCCGCTCTACCGCAAGGTGCTCGAGCGCTACGTCGCGATGGCGACTGCGGCCGGCGTCGCGCAGGCGGTCTTCCCCGAAGGTGGCCTCTCTCGCGACGGAAAGCTGCGGGCACCGAAGCTCGGCATCCTCGACTACATGATCCGGTCGTTCGATCTCGAGGGCGAGCGCGACATCGTCTTCGTCCCCGTCGGAGTCAACTACGACCGCGTTTTCGAGGACCGCAGCCTCCTGCTCGACCTCTCGCCGGAGGCACGGCGTTTGGGTGCGCCCGGGTCCTTCGCGACGACGGCGCGCTTCGCCGCCCATAACCTCTGGCTCATGGCGCGCAACCGATGGCATCGATTCGGCTACGCCTGCGTGGCCTTCGGCACGCCGGTCTCGGCCCGCGAGTACGCGCGCGCCCGCGGCCTCGATTTCCGCCGCCTCTCTAAGGACGACCGCCGCCAGAAGGTCGAGGCTTTCGGCCGCGACCTCATGGGCGAGGTCGCGCGGGTCATCCCCGTGGTCCCCGTGGCGCTCGTCGCGACCGCGTTCGTCGCCGATCCCCGGCGCGCATGGAGCGAGCTCGAGCTCAAGGCGGAGGCATTGCGGCGGATGCGGGAGCTCGACGCGCGCGGCGCGCACGTCTACATCCCGCGGGGCGATCAGGACTATGCGATCGACGTGGGCCTGCGGATGTTGACATTGCGGCGCCTCGTCGAGGAAAGCGAAGGCCTCTTCCGTCCGGTCCCGGCGGAGCTGCCGCTTCTGTCCTACTACGCGAACTCGATCGCGCACTTCTTCGGATCCGAGGCGGCTGGAAGCTAGGCCGAACCCCCGCGCCGCAGGAGGAGGGCCTCGATCTTGCCGATGAGGCGCGGCATTTCGACCGGCTTCGTGTCGAGCGCGTCGCACCCGGCGTCGCGCGCTTTTTCCTCATCGCCTTCGACCGCGTGCCCGGTCAGACCGATGATCGGAATCCGCTGCGTGCGCGGCTCGGCCTTGAGGATACGCGCCGCTTCCCATCCGTCGAGCACTGGCAGCGTGAGATCCATCAGGATCAGATCGGGCTCCTCGGCGCGCGCCTTGGCGAGCCCCTCCTCACCGTGCGTCGCCACGACCACTTCGTATCCGCGGCGCTCGAGACGTCGCGAGAGGAGCTCCCGATTCCGATCGTTGTCCTCGACGAGCAGGATCTTGGACATCGGCCAGGCTCCCGAACGGCGAGGCCGGAGGTCGGAGAAGGTCTCGACTTCCGCACCCCGAGAGACGATCCTACTCGCAGATCGTCGGAAACGAGAGCGCGATGTCGCCACGCACGACGTCTTCCTGACCGGCGGGACGGGATACATCGGCCGGCGGCTGATTGCGCGGCTCGTGACTCGCGGGCATCGCGTCCGCGCCGATCGCGCTCCTGCCCTTCTCCGCGATCGCGGACTGGATCCCGTCGACGCAGGCGCCTATGCCCCGTGCGGCTCAAGAACGTGCTCGCGGCCCTCGTGCGGGCCGTCGAGGGTCCCGGCCGCGGGATCCGCGTCGTCGAGACCCCCGAATTGCAGGCGCCCCGCCCGTAACCGCGAATCAGGTCACGCCGGAAGCGTCCTCCCGCTTGAGCCTCGCCTGCATCCGCTCGAGCGCGGGCTTCAGGATCGCGTAGAGAAGGAGACCCATCGGCACGGAAAGCAGGGCCCACACGAGCGCGCCGTGCCAGACCACGGTGCCGAGCGACGAGATCGTGCCGCGCAGGTCCGACCGCGCCATCGCCGCGATCTTCGAAGGTGAGAGCGGCGTGTGCGGCTCGCGGAAGAGCCATTCCCCCAGGCGCAGGTACGGAACGAGGAGCGCGAGCTGCAGCGGATACGCGAGGAAGTTCACCGCCTGGATGAGCGGCTGATTGAGCCGGAGAACGACGGCGGCGAGCGCGCAGAGGATCGTCGTCGTTCCGATGACCGGCGGCACGGAGAGGCACAGCCCGACCGCGAGCGTGAGCGCCAAGTCGTGCGGCGACAGGCCCTGCCGGAACTGGTCCGCGAGAACCTGGACCGCGCGTCGGGCCGGCTTCACGAACCGGCCGCCGCCCGCCGGGGCGCGCGGACCGGGTCGGAATGCTCGGGCTCTCCCGAGAGTCGGTCGCCGGAGGGGTGCTTGACGAAGAGCATCTGCGCGTCGCCGATGTGGCGCTCGGCGAACGCCGCCGCGCAGGCCGCCAGGTAGTAGTCCCAGAGACGCACGAAGCGTTCGTCGAACCCGAGCGCCCGCACGGCCTCGACGCGGTCGAGGAAGCGCTCCCGCCACGAGAGGAGCGTCCGCACGTAGTGGAGGCCGATGTCTTCGAGGTTCACGAGCGTCAGGCGGGACACGCGGCCGATCGAGCGGAGCACCTCGGAGACCGAAGCGAGCTCCGCGCCGGGGAAGACGTAGAGCTGGATCCAGTCGGCGCTCTTGTGGTACGCGGGGAAGCACTGCTCGTTCATCGTGATGGTCTGGAGGAGCATCGCGCCGTGCGGCGACAGGAGCCGCTCCACCGTGCCGAAGAACTCGTCGTAACGCGGAAGGCCGACCGCCTCGAACATCTCGATCGAGACGATCCGGTCGAAGCTGCCCGAGAGGCGCCGGTAGTCTTCGTAGAGGAGCGTCACCCGGTCGGCGAGGTTCTCCCGGTCGATGCGCCGCCGCGCGAAGTCGTGCTGCGCGCGGCTGATCGTCGCGGTCGTGACGCGGCAGCCGTAGCGAGACGCCGCCCAGATCGCGAAGCCGCCCCAGCCGGTGCCGATCTCGAGAACGTGATGCGAGGCATCGAGCCCGAGCTTGCGCGCGATGCGCTCGAACTTCGCCTCCTGGGCGTCCTCGAGCGACGCGTCCGGACTCTCGAACAAGGCGCAGGAGTACGCCATGTGGCGGCGGTCGAGGAAGAGCGAATAGAAGTCGTTGCCGAGGTCGTAGTGCGCTTCGATGTTGCGCCGGCTGCCCGACAGCGAGTTGGTGCGCCTGCGATGCTTCCGGCGCATGCGGGCGCGCGTGATGGCCGACGGCACCGCGAGGGCGAAACGGCCCGGCTCGAAGGCCCGCGCGTTCCGGACTCCGACGCGCGCGGCGGCGAAGGTGTCGGGGCTCGTCCAGAGGCCGTCCGTGTATCCCTCGCCGAGCGCCAGGTCGCCGCGCCGCAGGACGCGGCCGTAGAGCCGGGGATCGCGGACCTCCACGATGGCCCGCAGCTCGGCATTCTCGTCGCCGAAGACGCGAACTCCCGCCGGGTCGCGCAGCTCGAGTCGTGCGTCGCGGATTCGCGAGAGGGCCCGGAAGAAGACGTCTCGTGCGAGGGACACGATTCAGCTCCGCTGCGGATCGGGAAGGAGCACCGAGACGAGCACGCTCACGATCGATACGACGAGGGCGCCCAGGAACGCCGCCCAGAATCCAGCGACGTGGAATCCGAGACCGAAACTGCCCGAGAGCGCGCTCGTCAGCCAGAGCACGAGCGCGTTGATGACGAGCGTGAAGAGGCCGAGCGTGAGGATGAGCATCGGGCACGACAGCAGCAGCAGAAGCGGTCTTACGAGCGCGTTGAGCAGGCCGAAGACGAGCGCCACGAGGAGCAGCTTCGACCACTCGCCTTGATACGACACGCCCGAGACGATCTGCACGGCGACCCAGAGGGCGAAGGCGCTGATGAGCAGCCGGACGACGAATCGCATGGCTTCCCTCCCTCCTTCCTATCGCGGCCAGAGCCAGGCGAAGGCGGCGGCCGTCACGAGCCCGTAGACGACGCCGTCGAAGACCTCCTTCCACGTGACCGACCACGCCTGTCCCCACCAAATGCTTCGAGGCACGAGCGCCGCCGCATAGGCGAGAATCGCCGCGACGGACACGAACCGGAAAACCGGCGACGCCGCCGCCCCCGGCGCCAGCACGAGGCCCGCGAGATAGGCGACGAGGAAGGCGACGGCGAGAAGGTAGACGAACCAGGCGATCATGTTCCGCCCCATCGGCACGTCGTACCGGTCCCAGAAGACGAGGAAGCCGGCCGGGCCCTCCGCCATCTTTTTCTTCATCTCGGGCGTCTGCATCTGTTTCGCTTCGGCCCAGGGAAAGCGGTACTGCCCGCGCGGGATGCGCGCCTTGCGCAGCGCATCCAGGACTCCGTCTTCGCCGGGCAGGCCTTTCCAGTCCGAGTCGTGGTGACGGACGACCATCCAGAAGATCGAGCTGACGATGAAGACGGAGATCGCGGAAACGAGGATCGGCAACCAGAGGCTGGACACGTCGACCATGTCACCTCCCGCGCGAAAGCCTGGAAGGCCCGCCAGCCGATTATCTCCCTCGGCGACGCCGGCGCGAAGGAAGGCGGGACTAGGCGGGGACGGGCACCGCCGCCTCGGCGGCGGCGACCAGGCGTTCCAGCACCTCGGCGAGGTGCGTCCGGCACTTCTCGATCTCGACGTGGAGCTCCTCGATCCGCTTTTCCGCCGCCGCGCCGGCGCGGGCCTTGAGCTCCACGGCCTCGGCGTGCAGGCGCTCCAGCCGCTCGACGGCGTGCACCCGGGCCGCCTCGAGCTCTTCGACGGCGTGACGCGCGGTGGCCCAGGCGGCATCCCGGCGCTCGACCCAGCTCTCCGTCAACCGGCGGATGCGGTCGTTCCAGGGCTCGCCCGCCGGAGCGGGTCGGCTCTGCCGCGCGGCGTCCTTCGCGCGCAGGCGCGCCGGCACGCGGTGCAGATCGCGGACGATGCCGATGCGCTCGAGCAGCCAGAGCGCGTAGTAGGTCGGATCCACCTGCCACCAGCGGAAACCCTGCGCCGCCGAGCCCGGGAAGTAGTGGTGGTTGTTGTGCCAGCCCTCCCCCGTGGTCGCGAGCGCGAGGAGGAAGCTGTTGCGGCTCGTGTCGGTCGTCGGGAAGACGCGGCGGCCGAAGAGGTGCATGACGCTGTTGATGGAAAACGTGCCGTGCCACAGGATGACCGTCGAGAGGAAGTATCCGTAAAAGAGGCCCACGCCTCCGAAAGCGGCGCTCAGAGCCACGGCGTAAACGGCGGTCGCGAGGAATTGATGCCGGTCGAGCCACCGCAGCTCCGGGTACCTGGCGAGGTCCGGGATCCGATCGAAGTCCGTCTTTTCGTAGTCCGGCACGAGGATCCATCCGACGTGCGCCCACCAGAAGCCCTTCTGCGTCGGGCTGTGCACGTCCTCGGGCAGGTCCGAGTAGCGATGATGATGGCGGTGGTTCGAGGCCCACCAGAGAACGCCTTTCTGCGCGGCCGTCTGTCCGAGGAAGGCCAGGACGAACTGCGACACGCGTCCGAGCCGGTACGTCCGGTGCGAGAAGTAGCGGTGAAAGCCCGCGGTGATCGCGAACATCCGCAGGTAGTAGGACCCGAGGCAGAGCGCCACGCCCTTCCAGGAAAATCCATAGAAGAAGACGCCCAGGGCCGCCAGGTGCACGAGCAGGAAGCCCGCGACGGCAGACTTTCGATAACGCGGCTTGGCTCGCACGACCGAATCTCCTTCCTTCAGAGAAACCAACATCATAACCTTGAATCGGCCTCCGGGCCTTAGGATTCGCCCACCATGGAATGGCTTCGGGGGCCCTTCACCATCTCGACGGACCGCGGGCGGCTCGATCGCGAGGCGATCCACGCCTTCCTCCAGACGTCGTACTGGGCGCCGGAGATCTCGCGAGAGATCGTGGACCGGTCGATCGAGAACTCCCTCTGTTTCGGCGTTTACGAGGCCGGCCGTCAGGTCGGATTCGCGCGGGTCGTGAGCGACCTGGCGACCTTCGCCTATCTGGCCGACGTCTTCGTGATCCCGTCCCACCGCGGGCGCGGGCTTTCGAAGTGGCTCATGGAAATCATTCGCGCCCATCCGGACCTCCAGAACCTGCGCCGCTGGAACCTCGCGACGCGCGATGCCCACGGCCTCTACGAGCGCTTCGGTTTCCGGCGGCCGGCGCACCCCGAGCGACTGATGGAGATCGTCGAGGGTCCCGACCTCTACCGGCGTTTGAACCGGAAGGCCACGTCGTGACGAACGCCCGGCCCGACTGGTGGAACGGATTCTTCGACGGCCTGATGGCGGACTTCTGGCGGGCCGTGATCCCGCCGGAGGCGACGGCCGCCGAGGCGGCGTTCTTCGCGAAGGCGCTTCGCCTCGCGCCCGGGGCCCGCGTGCTCGACGTGCCGTGCGGGCATGGCCGCCACGCGCTCGAGCTCGCGCGCCGCGGCTATCACGTGACGGGAGTCGATCTCTCGGCCGACCTTCTCGGCGCCGCGCGCGCCTCCTCGGAGCGGGAGAGCGTCGCCGTCGAGTGGGTGTCGGGCGACATGCGCGATCTCCCCTGGACGGGCGTGTTCGACGGCGCCTACTGCGCGGGCAACGCCTTCGGGTACTTCGACGACGCGGGCAACCAGGCGTTCCTCACGGCGGTCGCGCGGACGCTCCGGCCGGGAGGGCGATTCGTCCTCGAGTCGGGATGGGTCGCCGAGAGCCTGCTCCCGCAGTTCCGGGACAAGCTCGACATGAAGGCCGGGGGGATCCGTTTCCAGGCGGCGAACCGCTACGACCCGGTCTCCGGCTACGTCGAGAACGTCTTCACCGCTTCGCGAGGCGGCGAGACGACCTCGCGCCCGGCGCGGCACCGCCTCTACATGTGCCGGCAGGTTCTCGAGATGCTCGGGACCGCGGGCTTCGAGGCGTTCGAGCTCTTCGGATCCCCCGCCGGCGAGCCGTTCGCCCTCGGTTCGCCGCGCCTTCTCGCCGTCGCGACGCGGTCTCAGGCCGCCGGCTCGGGCTCGAGCGGGTAGCAGGAGAGGACCAGCCGATGCGGGAGGCCGGCCGCCCCGCGCCGGCCCGGCGGCTCGTCGGGAAGTGTGTGCCGCGCGATCGCCTCGCCGAGCGCTTCCCGCAGCGCACGGGCGAAGTCGGCCCGCCGCTCCGTGCTCTCGAAGCGGAACTGCGACTTGAGCGAGAGCGTCGACAGCCGCCGACCGTCCGCCCGCGCCGCGCTCGCACCCCGGATGACGTCGGCCTGCACCCGAGCCGTCAGCGCGAGCAGATGCGCGGCGCTCGCCCCGTCCGGAACGTCTCGCCAGTCCGCCTCGACCGGCGACAGGAGCTCCGGCGACAACAGGAACCGCCGGGCCACGGCCACGTAGAGCTGTTCCACCATGTTGCGCTTTCGCTGCCGGCCGGCGCGGCGCAGGAAGCCCCGCTCCGCGAGCCGGCGCACGTGGTAATTGACGCGCTGGCGAGGAAGCCGCAGGCGGGAGGCCATCTCCGCGGCGGAAATCGGCTCCTGGGCGAGCCCCAGAAGGCGCAGGCGAAGGGGATCGAGCAGGGCCTGCGCCCGCTTTCCGTCCGCCACGATCTCGAGATCCGGAAGCGCGGGAACGGCCATGACAAATATCATTGTCAAGAAATATATAATTGTCAATTCGGCGGCCCCGAATCCCCGGGATTGATCCGACAGTAATTCGGAAGGCGCCGGCGATTTCGCTGCGGTGAGCTGCATAGAATCCCGAGAGTGGAGGACTACCTGCCCCGAACCCATCCCGTCCGAACGCCAAAGGCCGGCGCCTGACCATGGCCCGATTCGGATTCCCGGGCGCCGGGAGGTCTCTCGCGCGAGAGGGCCGACGCGGCACGAAGCGCGCGGCCGCCGCCGGGGAGCCCGGCAAGAAGAAGAAGGCGCCCCCGTTCTCCGTCATCGTGAAGGACGCGCGGGAGCTCGTCGTCGCCCGGAAAGGCCGCCTCGCCCTGGGGCTCGCGCTCCTCCTCGTGAATCGGGTCTCGGGACTCGTTCTGCCCGGAACGACCAAGTTTCTCCTCGACGAGGTCATCGCCAAGGGGCACCGGCAGATGCTCGGCCGGCTCGTGCTCATCTCCGGAGCCGCGACGCTCATCCAGGCGGTCACGTCCTACGCCCTGTCCCAGGTCCTGGGAAAGGCGGCGCAACGCTCGATCACCGAGATGCGCCGGGCGGTCCAGCGACACATCGGCCGCCTCTCGGTTTCCTTCTTCGACCAGAACAAGGTCGGGGCCCTGCTTTCGCGCGTCATGACCGATGCCGAGGGCATCCGCAATCTGGTCGGCTCGGGCCTCGTCGAGGTCGTGGGCGGCCTCGTGACGGCGGTCCTCGCGCTCGGGATCCTCTTCTACCTGAACGCCAAGCTGACGTTCGTGGCGCTGGGCGTCCTGTCGCTCTTCGCCGTCGTCCTGCTCTACGCCTTCAAGACGCTCCGGCCGCTCTTCCGCGAGCGCTCGAAGATCAACGCCGAGGTTTCCGGCCGGCTGACCGAATCGCTCTCCGGGATCCGCGTCGTCAAGGCCTACCGGGCCGAGCGGCGCGAGGCGATGGCCTTCTCGAGGGGCGCCCACCGTCTGTTCCGGAACGTGGCGAGCACCATGACCGGCTTCGCCGCGGTGGGGGCGTTCTCGACGCTGCTCCTCGGGGTGGTCGGGGTGGCCATCCTCTGGATCGGTGCGAACGACGTTCTCGCGGGCCGCATGACGATCGGCTCTTTCTTCTCCTTCACGCTCTATCTCGGCCTGCTGGTCGGCCCCGTCGTGCAGATCGTCTCGATCGGCAGCCAGATCACGGAGGCGTTCGCGGGCCTCGAGCGCATCCGGGAGATTCGCAACGAGCTGACGGAAGACTCCGGCGATGCCGACCGGGAGCGCTTGCCGCCGATCGAGGGGCGCGTCGAGTTCCGCGACGTGCACTTCGAGTACGAGACGGGCGTGCCCGTCATCCGGGGCGTCTCGTTCGTCGTCCCGCCGGGCACATCCGTCGCGCTCGTCGGCTCTTCGGGCTCGGGCAAGAGCACACTGATCGGCCTGGCGGCGGCGTTCTACCGGCCGACGTCCGGGCAGATCCTCGTGGACGGCCGGGATCTCGCGCAGCTGCGTCTGGCCGACTACCGGTCGCAGCTCGGCGTCGTGCTCCAGGACAACTTCCTCTTCGACGGCACCGTCTTCGAGAACATCGCTTTCGCCCGGCCGGACGCCTCCGAGGCCGACGTCCGGCGCGCCGCAGGAATCGCACGCTGCGACGACTTCGTCTCGAAGCTGCCCGACGGCTACCAGACGATCGTCGGCGAGCGCGGCGTCAAGCTCTCGGGCGGCCAGCGCCAGCGCGTGGCGATCGCCCGCGCGATCCTCGCGGACCCGCGCATCCTGATCCTGGACGAAGCGACGTCCTCCCTCGACAGCGAGAGCGAGGCGGCGATCCAGGAAGGGCTGAGCGCGCTGATGAAGGGCCGCACGACGTTCGTCATCGCGCACCGGCTCTCGACGATCCGGCGCGCGGACACGATCCTCGTCGTCGAGGGAGGCCTCATTGTCGAGCGCGGGCGTCACGAGGAGCTGCTCGCCCGCGGCGGCCGTTACGCCGATCTGTACAACCGGCAATACGGCCTCGAGGCGAACCTCTTCCGGAATCCCGGGGAGTCCGGAGAGGTCCGCGAAGAGGCCGCGCCGGCGACGGCGGCCGCCGACACCCGAATCGGGACCCTGCCGCTCGTCGGCGCCGGTCCGACCGAGTAGCGGCGGGCGTTCTTCTGTTCCGCTAGTTGCGCCGGCTGCCGAGGAAGCGCAGAAGGAACAGGAACAGGTTGATGAAGTCGAGGTAGAGCGCCAGGGCGCCGACGACCGCGAACGATCCGGTCTGTCCCTCCGGTGTCGCCACCGCCATCTGCTTGAGCCGCTGCGCGTCCCACGCCGTCAGCCCGGTGAACACGATCACCCCAACGACGGAGATCGCGAACTGCAGCGCGTCGCTGTGCCAGAACATGCCGACGAGCGATGCGAGAACGACCCCGATCAGGCCCATGAAAACGAACTGCCCGACGCCGGCGAGGCTGCGGCGGGTCGTCGAGCCATAGAGCGCCAGCGCGCCGAACATGCCTGCCGTGACGACGAAGGTCGTGGCGACCGAAGCTCCCGTGAAGAGCAGAAGGATCCCGGCGATCGTCGCGCCGTTCAGGGCCGAATAGAGCAGAAACAGGCCGGCCGCGGTGGCGGGCGCCATCCGGTTCACGCGCGCCGAAAGATAGAAGACGAGACCGAGCTCGGCGATCACGAGGCCGAAGAAGACCATCCGGTTGCCGAAGATCGTCTGGAGGAGCGCCGGCGAGCTCGCCACCGCGTACGCGACGACGGCCGTCGTGCCGAGCCCCACGGCCATCCAGCCGTACACCTTCCGGAGAAATGCCGTGACGCGTTCGGCACCGGCCACCGTCGTGGTCGCGAAAGCCGACGCGGGTGTCATCGAAAAATCGTCGTTCATTCCCACCCCCCGGGCCCGAGCGGACCCTATCGGTAAACGATTCTATGGTGGTCGCGATTCCGGGGCGCCGGGAGCCGGCTCAATTGACCTGGAACCGGAGCGCTTCCAGATACTTGGTCGCGATCGGGTCGCCCGGGTTCTCGGCCAGGGCGCCCTCGAATTCCGCCACGGCCTCGGCGAGCTCACCGCGCGCCGCCCGCAGACGGCCGAGGTTCAGATAGGGATAGTGCCGCGGCTCGTAGCGCGCGGCCGTCTTCGCTTTCTCGAACCAGGACACGGCCTCGTCGGGGCGCCCCTGCTGCAGCAGGTAGCAGCCGATGTCGTTGTACGGGTTGCCGAAGGCCGGATCGACCGCGATCGCCCGGCGACACTCCTCGATCGCGTCGTCCAGCCGCCCTTCGAACGAATAGGCCCACCCGCGGAACGTGTACGCCTCGGCGGTGGGGTGCGCGGCGAGGGAGCGCGTGAAGCACTCCACCGCTTCCGCGAGACTGCCGGAGAGGAGTCTCGCGGTGCCGAGCCGCCAGAGCTCGAGGGCGCGCTCGACGGGTCCGTCTTCCACGGCAGAAATTCTACTCCCCGCACGGCGGTAAGCTCTCCCGGCGAGCGGGATTTTCCCCGCGGGGAGGGCGCCATTCGGTCTCGGGCCGTGATCCTGGTCGCCGCGGGGTTCCTCGCCGGCGCGTTCACTGCTTACTACCTGCTGTGGCGCACGCACGCGCTCGTCCCCGGGCATCCTCTTTCCCTGCGCCCTCCCGAGCTCCTCCAGCCCCCGCCGCCCCCGCCGCGCACGATCGCCGCGCCGACTCCGCCCGCCGCAACCCCCACGCCGACTCCGATCCCGGGCGCGTAGACTGGCGCGTATGAACGACCGCAAATATCGCCATCGCGGCTACATGGACTCCGGCGACGAGCCGCAGCGCCGGCGCGGCTCGTCGGGGCCCCCGCGGACCGAGGGCGCGCCGCGCGGCCGGGGAGCCGACCAGGACAAGGCGGTCGTCGTGGCCTGCAAGTCCTGCGGCGAGAAACGGCGCGACCCCGAGGAGATCCGCTTCGAGACGGTCTGCGCGCGCTGCGGCGCGGACCTGCACTCGTGCGCCCAGTGCACGCATTTCGACACGTCCGCGCGCTTCGAGTGCGCGCAGGCGATTCCCGCGCGCATCTCCGACAAGAAGAAGCGCAACACCTGTGAGCTCTATTCGGCGGCGCGATCCTTCGACCTCACCGGGTCGCGGGCGACCGCCACGCCCGACGACGCGCGCGCGGCGTTCGAGAAGCTCTTCAAGAAGTGACGCCGCGGCCGCCCCGGCGCGATACGACGTCCTCCCGACCGGCGCGAGGGATCCCGAGCGAAGTCGCCGCCCGCCGGCTCTCCGCGATCGCGCGCCGCAGGACGCCGCGCAGCATCGCCTGCGTGAGCTTCCCGGTGAAGGTGTTCTGCTGGCTCGGGTGGTAGCAACCGAAGAGCGTGTCGCCTCCGAGGACCGCCCGGACCCCGTGCGCGAAGCGCGGGCGCGGCGACGGAATCGGCGCCCGCCGAACGGACGCCAGCGCGCGGAGCGACTCCTCGAAGGCGAGCGCGCCGAAGGCGAGGAGGACGCGACGGCCGGCGACGAGGTCGAGTTCGCGCTCGAGGTATCCGCGGCATCGCCGGAACTCCTCGGGCGTCGGCCGGTTTCCCGGCGGCGCGCACCGGCAGGCCGCGGTCAGGAGCGCGCCGGAGAGGTGCAGCCCGTCTCCGGAACGAATCGACTCGGGCCGGTTGGCGAGACCCACCGCGTGGAGCGCACGAAAGAGGAAGTTGCCCGACTCGTCTCCCGTGAAGATGCGGCCGGTGCGGTTGCCTCCATGCGCCGCGGGAGCGAGCCCCACGAGCATGAGCCGCGCCGACGCATCGCCGAAGGCAGGCAGGGGACGCGACCAGTAAGTCTCTTCCCGGAAACGCCGCGGCGGGTGGCGTGCGGATTTCTCGCGCCAGGCGACGAGCCGCGGACAGCGCCGGCAGGAGACGACCTCGCGCTCGATCGCCGTGAAGGCCGGGCCGACGCCTTCAGCGCGAATACGTCCCCATGAGCTCGGCCGTCGCCACGACGCGGCCTTCCATCGCGCGGCGGAGCTCCGGCGCCGACGCTCCGGATGGCAGGCGGAGGGGCCCGTCGCAGGCATAGAGCCGGAAGAAGTATCGATGCGTCCCGCTCGGGGGTGCCGGCCCGCCCCATCCGAGACGCCCAAAATCGTTCTTTCCCTGCGCGCCTCCGTCGGGCAGCTTCGGCGCCGGAGCGACGCCCTCCGGGAGTTTCTCGACGGACGAGGGCAGATCGTAGACGACCCAGTGAACCCAGGTTCCGCGC
>DATJZU010000047.1:0-42049 GCA_035498835.1 Thermoanaerobaculia bacterium | reverse complement strand
ATCGGACGAGGTGCGGAAAGGCTACGTTTCGGTGTCCCTCGAGGCGATGGACATGAAGCACCTGCAGCGGATTCTGACGAGGATCCGCGCCGTTGCCGGCGTCCGCGAGGTCATCCGGAAGTACAACGTGCCGAGGGCGGGGGAGAGATGAGAAAGACCGAGAACTGAGGACTGAGGACTATCGAGGCTTGAGCCCGAGGAGCCCTCAGTCCCGAGTCCCCAGTCCTCGGTCGGGTCCTCGCTGGAACTCGCTAGCTCGCCTTCGCCCTCGGCGCAGGCTTGACAACCTTTCCGGTGCGGATGCAGCGGGTGCAGGCGCGCGCGCGGCGCGTCACGCCGTCCACCACGGCGTGAACCGACTTGAGGTTGATGTGCCACTTGCGGCTCGTCACGTTGTGCGCGTGGCTGATGCGCCGGCCGGTGACGGGAGTCTTTCCGCAGAACTGACAGTGCTGGGCCATCGGAATCGCCTTTCTGGAACGCCCGCGGTCTGACGTTCCGCGGAACAAAGGCGGGCATCGTACACAAGACGCGCCGGGCGCGGCAAGCGCCGCGGAAATCGCCGCCGCGCCGACTGTCTTCGAACGGAGCAATCCAGGCGAATCCCTGTTCCGATGGACAGGGGTCGAGACGCTCGCAAGTGCTTGCCGTACGGAACCTTTTGAATGTATAGGCTCTTGACTGCGGAAAATCCTTCTGTTAACTTGGCAGTCAGCCGAAATAACCCAAGGTAAAAGCCCTAAACCGGTTGAATTTTTTCGGTGGGGTAACGTGCTGTTCAGGAAAACAAAGAACCTGGTTGGCCTGGACATTGGTTCGTCGGCGATCAAGATCGTCGAGCTGAAGGACGCCAAAGGTGGCGGTTACAAGCTCGTCAAGACGGGTCTCGAGACCCTGTCTCCCGAAGCGATCGTCGACGGCGCCATCATGGATGCCTCTCTGGTCGTCGACACCGTCAACCGGATCATTTCCTCCCTGAACGTCCGGAACAGCGACTTCGGCACGTCGCTGTCGGGCCACTCGGTCATCATCAAGAAGATCTCCCTTCCGGCCATGTCCGCCGAGGAGCTGGCGGAGTCGATCCGCTGGGAAGCCGAGCAGTACGTCCCCTTCGACATCAACGACGTCAACCTCGACTATGTCGTGCTGGAGGGCGGCGGCGGCGACACCATGGACGTTCTGCTCGTCGCCGTCAAGAAGGACAAGATCTCCGACTACTCGAGCGTCATCACGCAGGCCGGGAAGACGCCGGTCCTCGTGGACGTGGACGCCTTCGCCCTGCAGAACGCCTTCGAGGCGAACTACCCGATCGAGCCGGGGCGGGTCGTGGCGCTCGTCAACATCGGCGCCTCGGTCACGAACGTCAACGTGCTGTCCGGGTCGAACACGATCTTCTGGCGCGACATCTCGTTCGGAGGCAACCAGTACACCGATGCCATCCAGAAGCAGCTCTCGCTCTCCTTCGAGCAGGCCGAATCGCTGAAGAAGGGCGAGGCCACGGCGGACAAGGCCGTCGCCGACATCCTCCCGATCCTCCGCTCGGTCTCCGACGACCTGGCGCAGGAGCTCCAGAAGACCTTCGACTTCTTCATCGCGACGACCTCGACGGAGAAGATCGACCAGCTCTTCATCGCCGGCGGCTCCTCGCGCGTCGTCAACCTCGACACGCAGCTGAAGGAGCGGTTCGGGATCCCCGTCGAGATCATGAACCCCTTCCGCCAGATCGACACGGGCGGCGCCTCCGTCTCGACCGAGTGGCTCACGGACAACGCGCCGAGCCTCGCGGTCGCGGTCGGCCTCGCGATCCGCCACATCGGAGACGAAGTCGCGTGATCCGGATCAACCTCCTCTCCGAGGCTCGGGCCGCGGCCGCCCGGCGCAAGACGCCGGCGATGCCGACGGGCGCGAAGCTCAACAACCTGCTCTTCTTCGGCGGCATCCTCGCGGGCGTCGCCTATATCGCGATCATGGGCTTCGTCCTGACCTCGCGTCGCCGCCACCTCGATCAGGAAATCGGCAAGGCGCGCCTCGAGGCGGAGCGCCTCAAGTCGATCATCGAAGAGGTCAAGGGCTACGAGGACAAGAAGGCGAGCCTCGAAGCCAAGATCAAGCTGATCAACGACCTGAAGACCAACCAGAAGGGTCCCGTCCGCCTGATGGACGAGATCTCGAAGGCGCTGCCGGACCTCGTCTGGCTCACCAGCCTGGACGTTTCGGGCAACCAGATCACGATGAAGGGGCGCGCCCTGTCGCCCAACGCGGTCTCCACCTACCTCGAGAACCTGAAGAAGAGCCCGTTCTTCGCCGAGCCGGTGTTCCGGAACCTCCAGCAGGAGGGGAACCAGGCGGGCCTCTTCACGTGGGAGATGACGCTCAACTTCATTCCGGCGACGGCGCTGACCGGGCCGCCGGGCGCCCCCGCGGCTCCCGCCGGCGCGCCGGGCGCTCCCGCGCCGGCCAAGGCTCCGGGGACCTAGGCCATGGCACTGGAACTGAAGCTCGAAGAGAAGAAGTGGGGCTTCGCGGTCGGCGTGGGCCTCGCGATCGGCATCGCGCTCGCCGCCGCGGTGCACTACGCCTGGTTCCGCAACATCAACGCCGATATCAAGAACAAGCGCGCCGAGCTCGAGCAGCTCCAGCAAGAGATCGAAAAGGGCCGTGCGGCCGAGCGCAAGCTCGCGCAGTTCCGCGAGGAGGTCAAGCGGCTCGAGCTCGAGCTCTCGAAGCTCCTCCAGATCCTGCCCTCCAAGCGCAACACGGAAGAGCTCATCAAGCGGATCGAGGCGCTCACCCGGCAGGGAGACTTCACGCTGAAGAAGTTCACGCCGGGCGAGTTCGTGCCGAAGGAGTTCTACTCCGAGTGGCCGATCGAGATCGTGGTCGACGGCACGTACCACAACCTCGCGCTCTTCTTCGACCGGATGAGCCGCTTCTCGCGGATCATCAACGTCGAAGACCTCAAGATCAATTCGCTCGACAACGCGCCGGGCAAGTCGATCGCCGCGAACTTCGTCGCCAAGACCTTCATTTACACCGGCGACGAGACCGGCGCGGGTGCGGCCGGGGGCAAGCCCGGCCAGCCGGGCCAGCCCTCAGGTCCCCCGCGGCGCGGCGCCGCCGCGAACGCGCAGGGCCTCAAGGCGCGCGCCGAGGGAAGGGGCGTCGAATGAAGCGCGCGGCTCTCGCCCTCGCTCTTCTCGGCGCCGCGAGCCTCGTTCTCGCGCAGGCTCCCGCGTCCAAAGCACCCGGCGCCAAGGCGCCGGCCGCCAAGCCGCCCGCCGCGGCCGCGACGCCCGAGGTCGCCTCGCCGCACACGGCGCCGCAAACGGGAGAGACGCTCCTCGAGCAGGAGGAGTCGGCGCTCTCCGGCCGCTCGTACACCTACGACCCCGCCGGCCGCCGTGATCCCTTCCGGTCGCTCCTCGTGCGTCCGGAGCAGCGCGCCGCTGGCTCGCGGCCGCCCGGCATCGCCGGCATCGCGGTCGACGACATCGTGCTGCAGGGAATCTGGAAGACGCAGGCCGGGTATCTCGCGCAGATCCGCGGCACCGACAACAAGAGCTACCTGCTGCGCCCCGGGGATCTCCTCTGGGACGGCGAAGTGACGAAGATCGGTCCGAACGAAGTGACGTTCCGGCAGAACCTCAACGATCCCCAGAGCGTGAAGCCCTTCCGGGACGTGACGAAACAGTTGAATGCAGCCATCAAGCAGTGACCCCGGAGACCCTACGGGAGGAATGATGCGAAGAGCATTGAGAGCAATCGCGATGACGTGCGCGGCCGTCGGTCTGGCCGCGGCGTTCGGGTGCGCGTCGGCGCCGCGCCAAGACGCCACGGTCGCGACTGTACCGGCCTCGACGGCCTCCCCGGCAGCCACCGACTCCCCGAAACCGACCGCGCGCATCGAACAGGCGGCCTTCACGGAAGACGCGGACGGCGCCCGCCTCGTCCTGTCGGCCGATTCGCCGATCCTCTACACCTCCTACGAGCCCCGGCCGGATCTCCTCGTCCTCGATCTGCAGGGATTCGGCGTCGCGGACAAGTTCGTCGCCCCGACGGCTTCGGGCGACCTGGTGAACGCCGTCAAGGTCGAGCCGATCACGGAGCTCGGCAAGAGCCTCACGCGCATCTCCGTGACCCATCGCCCGGGCGCCCGCTACGACGTCCGTTCGATCGGTCAGGGTCTCGCCGTCGCCTTCGACGGAACCGCCGTCGCCGCGGCGGCGCCGGAACCGGTCCCGATGCCGGCCACCGCGTCTGCGCCGACCCCGGTCGAGACCGCCGCGATCGCGCCGGCGCCTGCTCCGGCTCCGGCGCCGACGGCCCGCGTGGAAATCGGCCATACGCTCGAGGAAGTCACGGCCGACGCGTCCTCCAAGGGCGTCGCGGTGGCGCTGCTGGGCGACGGAGCGCTCGCGGCCAAGGACTTCGTCCTCTCCAACCCGCCGCGCATCGTCGTGGATCTGCCCGGCGTGAAGAACGAGGTGCGCAAGCGCGTCGTGGCGGTCCAGAGCGCGATGGTTTCGCGTGTCCGGATCTCGCAGTTTCAGACCCAGCCCGAGCCCGTGACGCGCGTCGTCGTGGATCTGACGGCGCCGACCCCGTACCGCCTGCAGCCGGACGGCGAGCGCCTGGCGCTCCTCGTCGGCGACGCCGTCATCGCGGCCGCGGTCCCGCCGGCGGCGCCCGCGCCCGCCCCCGTGTCGGAAGCGGCGGCGGCTCCCGCTCCGGCTCCGATGCCCGCTCCGGCCGAGAAGATCGTTCCATCCGAGCGGCCGGCCGAGACGGTCGCGGTGGCGTCCGCGGAGCCCCCGAGCGTGACGCGCGTCGCCGAGGCCGAGCCCGCGGCCCCGAAGCCCGCGCCCGAAGAGAAGCCCGCTCCCGCGCCGGAGCCCGTCGCGTCGAAGCCCCCCGAGAAGCCGGACGCGGTTGCGGCGGCGCCCGCTCCCGCGCCGATGCCGGAAACCCGCGTGGCCGAGAAGCCCGCGGACACGCCGAAGGCCGAAACGCAGCCGGCGCCCGTCGCCGCTCCCACTCCCGCTCCGGCTCCGGCGGTCCACACCGAGACGGTGGCCACGGTCCCGCCACCGGCTCCCGCGCCGGCACCCGCCCCAGCTCCCGCGCCTGCGAAGACCTCGCCGCGCAACACCAGCAAGGCGAAATCCCCGGCCAAGGACGACGCCCTCTTCGAGGCCGCGGCGGCAGTGCTCGATCAGCAGGAGAACGCGCGACCCGAGGTCGGCAACTTCCAGCCGCGCACGATCGCCGAGTCGCAATCGCAGTTCACCGGCGAGCCGATCTCGTTCGACGTCAAGGACGCCGACATCAAGGACGTCTTCCGCACGATCTCGGAGTTGACCGGCCTGAACATCGTCGTCGATCCCGAAGTTCGCGGGACCGTCACGGTGAAACTCGACAACGTGCCGTGGGACCAGGCCCTCGACCTGATCCTCAAGCAGAACGGCCTCGGCTACGTCCTCGAGAACAACATCATGCGCATCGCGACGACCGCGAAGCTCCAGTCGGAGCAGTCCGATCGCGCGCGCCTTGCCGAAGCGCGGCAGGCCGCCGAGCCGACGCGCACGGTCATCAAGAAGCTCTCGTACACGAAGGCGAACGACATCGTCCCCGTGCTCAAGAGCATCATGTCGAAGCGCGGCGACATCGTCGTCGACATCCGGACGAACACGCTGATCATCCGCGAGATCCCGACCTACATGCCGGCGGTCCTGCAGCTGATCGACAACCTCGACACCGCCACGCCGCAGGTCATGATCGAGGCGCGGATCGTCGAAACGACGAAGAGCCTCGGCCGCAGCCTCGGCATCAACTGGGGGATCAACGGCGTCGCGGACGCGGCCCACGGCAATACGACGGGGCTCATCTTCCCGAACAGCGGCTCGGCCGGCTTCAACGTCCCGCTCGCCACGGGCGCGCCGGTCGGCGCGCTGGTTCTGTCGAACGTCCTCAACTCGTTCAACCTCGACATCGCCCTCTCGGCGGCCGAGAACCAGGGTCTCCTGAAGATCATCTCGTCGCCGAAAGTCGCGGCCCTGACCAACACTCCGGCGCTGATCCAGTCGGGCGTCCAGATTCCCGTCCAGACCAACGTCAACAACACGACGACGGTCATCTACGTAGACGCGACCCTTCAGCTCCAGGTCACGCCGCAGATCACGAACGAGGGCACGATCCTGTTGACGCTGAACGTGCAGAAGCGCGAGCCGGCGGTCGCCCTGAACCTCGCGCTCGGCCAGAACGTGCCGCTGTCGATCCGCCAGTACCGCGGCGAGGTGCTCGTGCGTGACGGCGGCACGACGGTCATCGGCGGCATCTTCCAGATCAACGACCAGGATCAGAACAACATGATTCCTGGCCTCTGGAAGATCCCCATCCTCGGCAACCTGTTCAAGAACAAGACGCGCACCGAGAAGCACGATGAGCTGCTGATCTTCGTCACGCCGCGGATTCTGAGGTCATAGGGGTAGAGACATGAAGAAGACGATCGCTCTGGCCGTGGTTCTGCTCGCCGCGTCGGGAGTGGCCTGCACGAACAAGGAAGGGGAGACCGAGGCCGCGGTCTTCCTCACGGTCGACATCACGCAGCAGCCCGGGTTCGTGGACGTGTCGGTCCCCGCTCCGGTGCAAATCGACACGATCACCCTCGCCAGCCACCTGAAGGACTCGACGGCGTCGGACCCGCAGCACTTCCAGGACGTGTCGATCGACAACTACACGGTGACCTTCCGCCGGACGGATGGCGGCACGGTCGTTCCGCCCATGCAGAGCTTCGGCGGCGGCGTGCTGGTGCCGTCGGGCGGCACGGCGACGCTCTCGAACTACCCCGTCATGTACGCCTCGACCCTCTCCGGTCCGCCCTTCGACCAGCTCTTCCCGTTCAACGGGGGCGTCGACCGGGAGACCGGGAAGTCCGAGATCGACACCGCCTTCGACCTGACGTTCTACGGGCACACGGTCTCGGGTCAACGCGTCCAGAGTCAGACGGCCAGCGGAATCTTGATCTTTCGTTACGGCGGCGCCGCGGCGGCGGGTGCCCGCCCCCGAAAGTAGACGGAGGCCCTCATGCGCCGGATTGCAACGGGAATCACCGCACTCGCGCTGGTGGCGCAGCTCGTCGGCTGCGCCGCGGACGCGCCGACCGCTCCGCGGCCCGGCGGCGGTGGCACCAACGATGGCTCGCTGCAGATCTCGCTGTACACCAACGATGCGAATCCGGCGGCGGGCGCCTGCTCGCTCGTGCAGGCCGTCGTGACGCTCAACGGGGCCAACGTGCCCAACGGCACGGGCGTCTCCTTCTCGACGGATCTCGGGACGTTCGCGCAGAACGGACAGGGCTCGGTCGACGTCGTGACGACAGGCGGCCAGGCCACGACGGGGGTCTGCTCGGTGCGCTCGGGCGTTGCCACGGTGCACGCGAACGCCACGGTTGGGAACAAGAAGGGAACGGCCACTCTGCCGATCTCCTTCCAGGCCTCCAACTCGGCGGCGTTCGTGAGCTCCTGCAACCCGTCTTTCGGCAGTCCGAACGGCGGAACCAACCTGACGATCAACGGCGGCCGCTTCTACGGGTCGGCGTCCTCGACGAAAGTCGTGTTCACCGCGGCCGGTGTGGCGCGCGAGGGCCTCGTCACGGGAGTCACGAGCACGCAGATCTCGGTGGTGACGCCGGGCTTCCCGGAGGCGGCGTCCCTTGCGGTCCCGGTGCAGATGACGATCACCCTTGGCCTCGGAACGGGGTCCCCGGAGACCATCACTTCGTCGAACTGCTTCGTCTTCGGCACGTCGCCGGCCGGAACGCCGTCGGTGCTGTCGGTGCTCCCGTCTTCGGGCAAGAACGACGGCGGCACGCGCGTCACGATCGTCGGATCGGGCTTCGTCGCGCCGGTGCAGGTGTTCTTCGGGCCGGCCGAGGCCACGGTCCTCTCGGTGGCCTACAACCAGATCGTGGCGCTCTCGCCCGCCGCGACGGGCATCGGTCTCCCGAACCAGAACGCCACGGTGGACATCCGCGTGCACGAGGTCAACTCGGGCCAGGACGGCGTGCTCCCGGCGTCGTTCAAGTATGGCCCGGCGATGCGGATCATTTCGTACCAGGGCGCGAACGTCCAATCGGCGGCCGGGCCCTTCACTCCGATCACCATCAACGGCGAGGGCTTCGACGCCCCGGTGAAGGTCTCGCTCGCCGGCTGGGTCGCCACGGTCATGTCGGTCTCGGCCACCGAGATCGTCGTGCTCCCCGGAAACATCGTCGCCAGCGGATGCAGCGATGTCTCGGGCCCGATGGTGGTCACCAACATCGACACGGGCGAGACGGCGCAGGGGCAGACCTTCACGTACCTCGTGTCCGAGTCCGGCCCCGTCGTGACGGGCGTCGCCCCGGCGCAGGGACAGGTCCCGGCATCGGGCATCGACCTGATCATCTCGGGCATCAACTTCCCGACGAGCATCGCCGGAGTCAGCGTGGCGCTCGGCGGACGGCAGGTCCCGGTGACGGCGGTCTCTCCGTCGGGAACCTCCATCACCGTGCACATTCCCGAAACGACCGTCGCGCCTCCCACCTGCGGCGGGGCGACCGACGGAACGCTCCTGCCGGCGGGCGGCGCGCAGGACATCGTCGTCACAAACGTCGCTACGACCTGCAGCGCGACCTTCGCCGGCGGCTTTACCTATCTGCTGCCGTGCACCGGCTCCTAGTCTCGAAGCGATCGAGGATGGCCGCCGCCCCCCTCGGGGGGCGGTTGCCTTTTTCGAGTCTTGGCTGACGCGGCGGCGCAGGCCCGCATCCGGGATCTCGAGCGGCGGATCGAGCTCGATCCGGGCTCCCGGCTTTTTCTGGCCCTCGCGGAGGAGTACCGCAAGGCCGGGCGGCTCTCGGAGGCCCTCGCGACGCTCCAGCGCGGCCTGCTGTCCCATCCCGGCTATCTTTCGGCGCAGGTGGCGCTCGGCCGCGCGCACTTCGAGGCGGGCCAGGCCACCGAGGCGATCGCGACCTTCTCGAAGGTCCTGGCGGCCGACCCCGGCAACCTCGTCTCGGCGAAATCGCTCGGGGACATCCACCTCTCCCGCGGCGAGAACCTCGAGGCCGTCAAGAAGTACAAGCTCTATCGCGCGCTCTCCGGGGACCGCTCCGTCGAAGAGGTGATCGCGCGACTGGAGAAATCGCTCGCTCCGCCTCCGCCGATGCCGCCCGCGGCGGCGACCGCCGGGCCGGTCCCGCCGCCGCCCACCTTCCTGGAGGAGCCCCGGGGGCCGGTTCGGCGCACGGGGCCCGCGACTTCGCCCGTCGGGGGCGCGCCGGAAGAGCCGTTCGATCTGACGCCGGTCTCGTTCGAGCCGCCCGACTTTCCCGGTGCGGTTCCGGTCGCGCCGGCTCCGGCTCCGGTCGCCCGGGAGGCCTCTCCGCCGGAGGACGTCGCGACCCGCGCCTTGCGCATCTCGGAGATCCTGGGAAAGCCCCCGGCCGCGCCGGCCCCCGCAGCCGAGGCGCCGGCCCCGCCTTCACTCGAGTCCGAGCCGCAGGGACGCACGCTCGCCGACCTCTACTTCGCCCAGGGCCATTACGCCGAAGCGCTGCGGATCTACGACGAGCTCGTGGCGGCCAATCCCTTCGATGAGGAGCTGCGCCGCCTGCGCCGGGACGCGGAGGCGCGTCTCCTGCCGTCCGGCATCGGCGTCTCGACGTCGAGCGACCCGGCCTTCGACCGACGCTGGAAGAAGATTCGCGCCCTGAGGCAGTGGCTTTCCGTCCTCCAGGCCGGATAAGCTTCGCCCGCCTCTTCGGGTGAGGTCTCCGATGAACGTCTTTCAGGACACACTGCGCCGGATCGCGGAACGCGTCGAAGGCACGCGAGCGGTTTCCCTCGTCGGCGTCGACGGCATCCCGATCGACACGTTCGGCCCGAAGGAGGGAGTCTCGATCGAGTCGGTGGCGGCCGAGATGGGCGCGTTCGTGAAGTCGTCGCGTCCCGGAGAGGGCGACGGCGGCGAGGTCCAACAGCTATGCCTCGTGACCGACACGGGGAAGGCGATTCTTTCGCGGGTGACCGAGGAGTATTATTTGCTGCTCCTGCTCTCGAAAGAAGGCAACTTCGGCCGGGGCCGGTTCGAGTTGCGCAAGGCCGCCCTGACCCTCGAGAAGGAGCTGCTGTAGAGCAATGCTCTCGTACAAAGAGATCCGGGAGCTCATCGACCTCGCTTGCGAACGAGGCCTGTCGGCGCTCGAGATCGAGCAGGCCGGGTTCCGGGTCCGCATCGAGGCGGCGTCGAAGGTGCCGGCGGCTCTCGCCATGACTTCGTACGCCCCGCCGATGGCGCACCCCGGAGTGGCCGCCGAGCCGGCCGCCGCCGCCGCCCCCGAGGTGGACGCGAGCCTGCACGTGATCACCTCTCCAATCGTCGGCACCTTCTACCGCGCGCCCTCTCCCGAGTCGGATCCGTTCGCCGAGGTCGGCCAGAGAATCGCCCGCGGCAAGATCCTCTGCATCATCGAGTCGATGAAGCTGATGAACGAGATCGAGTCGGACGTCGAAGGCGAGATCGTCGAGGTCTTTCCGCGCAACGGCCAGCCCGTCGAGTACGGGGAGAAGCTGTTCGCGATCCGCCTCGCCGCGTGAAGGAGCTCTCAGCCTTCAGCTATCCGCTGTCAGCCGGACGGGATCCATCGGGATTCTGGCTGAGAGCCGTAAGCTGAGAGCTGATCGCTTGTGTTCAAAAAGATCCTCATCGCCAATCGGGGCGAGATCGCGCTGCGGATCATCTCGGCCTGCCGGGAGCTCGGGATCCGTACCGTGGCCGTCTACAGCGAGGCCGACCGGGACGCCCTTCACGTCCGGTTCGCCGACGAGGACGTCTGCATCGGGCCGGCGCCGTCTTCCGCCTCCTACCTGAACATCTCCGCCATCGTTTCGGCGGCGGAGATCACGGAGGCGGACGCGATCCATCCCGGCTATGGGTTCCTCTCCGAGAACGCCTATTTCGCCGAGATCCTGCAGGACTGCCACATCACCTTCATCGGCCCGACGCCCGATACGATCCGCAGGATGGGCGACAAGTCGGTGGCGCGGCAAACGGTGGCCGCCGCCGGCGTCGCGACGGTCCCCGGCTCGCCCGGCCCGGTCGAGAACATCGATGAGGCGCTGTCTTTCGCCGGCAAGGTCGGCTACCCGGTCATCCTGAAGGCGTCGGCGGGCGGCGGCGGGCGCGGCATGCGGGTGGGCCGCGACGAGCGGGAGCTCCAGGAGGCCTTCGAGACGGCGCGCGCCGAGGCCGAGAAGGCCTTCGGCAACGCCGAGGTCTACCTCGAGAAGTACGTCGAAGAGCCCCGGCACATCGAGTTCCAGATCTTCGGCGACCGGCACGGCAACCTCGGGCACATGGGCGAGCGGGAGTGCTCGATCCAGAGGCGGCATCAGAAGTTGATCGAGGAGGCGCCTTCCCCGGCGCTCGACGACGACCTGCGGACGCGCATGGGCGAGGCGGCCGTGCGTGCCGCCCGCTCCGTCAACTACCAGAACGCCGGCACCGTCGAGTTCCTGCTCGACCGAAGCGGCCGCTTCTACTTCATGGAGATGAACACGCGTCTCCAGGTCGAGCATCCCGTGACCGAGGAAGTCACGGGGATCGACATGGTCAAGGAGCAGATCGCCGTGGCCGCGGGCGAGCGCCTGACCTTCGCGGGCCAGTCCCTGACGCCGCGCGGCCACGCGATCGAGTTCCGGATCAACGCCGAGGACCCGGAGCGATTCACGCCGTCGCCCGGGCGCATCGTCGCGTTCCATCCCCCGGGAGGGCCAGGCGTGCGCGTGGACACGGCTGCCTACCAGGGGTACGTCATTCCGCCCCACTACGACTCCCTGATCGCCAAGCTCATCGTCAGCGGGCGCGACCGCGCGGAGGCGATCTCCCGCGGGCGGCGCGCGCTCGACCTCTTCGTCGTCGAGGGCATCCAGACGACGATCCCGATGCACCGGCGCATCCTCGACGAGCCCGACTTTCTGGACGGCCGTCTCTCGACCCGCTTCATGGAGCGCTTCGCGCGGGCGTCGTGAAGGAAGTTGTCAGTTCTCAGTTCTCAGTTCTCAGTTTCGGAACTGACAACTGAAGACTTTCAACTGAAAACTTCTTCCATGTCCTCGAACCACCTCCTGCCACCCCTGTACGCGATCACCGACCGCGCCGTCGCGGGCATCGACAGCGTGCCGGAGATCGCGCGGCGTCTGCTCGTGGCCGGCGTTCGCTGCGTGCAGGTTCGCGAGAAGGCGATGCCGGATCGCGAGCTCCTCGAGGCGGTGGACACGGTCGCGGAACGGGCGCGGGCCGACGGCGCGCTCGTTTTCGTCAATGACCGGGTCGACGTCGCCCGCGTCGCGGGCGTGGGGGTCCACCTCGGTGAGGACGACCTGTCCGCGGCCGACGCGCGCCGCCTCTTGCCGCGGGCGCTCATCGGCGTCTCGACGCACGATCCCGATGCCGCGCGGGCCGCGTTCCGGGATGGGGCACCGGACTACGTGGCCTTCGGGCCCGTTTTCGCGAGCGCGACGAAGACGCAGCGTCCGGCGCGAGGGCTCGAGATGCTCGCGCGGGCCGCGCACGGCCGCTCGAAGCCGCTCGTCGCGATCGGCGGCATCACGCCCGAGAACCTCGATGAGGTCCTGGACGCCGGCGCGGATTCGGTGGCGATGGTCGGCGGGCTTCTCTCCGAAGGCGCGATCGAAGGGAACGCGCGCCGCGCCCTCGACCGGATCCGCCGTCGCCGCCCGCTCGGGCGGATCTATCTGGTCGGATTCATGGGCTGCGGAAAGACGGCGATCGGACGGCGGCTGGCGGCGCGCCTCGCCGTTCCGTTCGTCGACGTGGACGCCGAAATCGAGCGGGCCTCGGGCCTGACCGTGCGCGCGCTCTTCGAGGAGTCCGGCGAGCCGGCGTTCCGCCAGCGGGAGGCGGTCTTCCTCGCCGGCACCGAATCGCTCGCCAATGTCGTCGTTTCGACGGGCGGCGGGGCCTACATCCCGGAGGAGAATCGCCGGGCCATGCGGCGTCTCGGGCGCGTCGTGTTCCTCGACGTTCCATTCCCGGTGCTCTCGCGCCGCCTGGCCGGCAAGGCGGACCGGCCGCTCTTCCAGTCGGTCGAGCAGGCGGCGCGGCTGTTCGCCCAGCGGGACCCCTTCTATAGAATGGGCAGCCTGCGCGTGACACTCGAGGGAACCGAGACGCTCGACGAGGCGGCCGACCGCGTGCTCCACGCGCTCGAGGGGCCTGCGGTCGCACTGGTCTCGGCAAGCGCCTGACGCCGGGCCGCCCTTGCGCTACCTCATCCTTTCGGACATCCACGCCAACCTGGAGGCCCTCGGCGCGGTCCTCGCCCGGGCGCGCGGCCGCTCGTATCAGCGCGTTGTGGTGCTCGGCGACTTCGTCGGCTACGGCGCCGACCCCAATGCCGTCATCGACCGCGTGCGCAAGCTGCGCCGGCCCAAGGTCCTCGTGCGCGGAAACCACGACCGCGTCGCCGCCGGGCTCGATCCCGGCCGGATGTTCAACCCCGTCGCTCTCTTCGCCGCGCGCTGGACGTCCGAGACCCTCTCGGACGCCAACCGCACGTTTCTCAGCGATCTCCCCGTCGGGCCCGTCGAAGTGGACGGGAAGTTCGTGATTTGCCACGGCTCGCCGCTCGACGAGGACGCCTACATCTTTTCTGACAGCGATGCGGCCTGGAACTTCCGGTCGATCGCGCTCGACCTCTGTTTCTTCGGCCACAGCCACATCCCTTCGGTCTTCACGCTCGAGCCCGACGGGATCCGCGTGGACGTCGTGCGCGGTCCGCGCGAGGTCTGGAAGCTCGAGCGCGGTCGCCGCTATCTCATCAATCCGGGCTCGATCGGCCAGCCGCGCGACCGCAACACGGCGGCGGCCTTCGCGGTCTACGATGCCGGCCGCGGAGAGGTCCTCTTCGAGCGCGTGCCGTACGACGTCCCGGCGGCGCGCGAAAAGATCCTGCGTGCCGGCCTGCCGGACGCGCTCGGCGACCGCCTGCTCGTCGGTGCCTGAACGCGGTTCTCCTATAATCGCGACGCTTTTCTCTCCCGGACGACGAAGGAGGGCGGGATGCGTGTGAAACGCGGCTTCGGGAGTCTCCTCGTCTCGGCGGCAATTGCAGCGGGATGGCTGGGCTGCGCGAGCTCGACGCCGCCGCCCGCCGCCGCCTCCTCCCGTGCTCCCGCCCCGGCCGCCCCGCCGCGCTTCGCGTCACCCGACGAGGCGCGCGCTCTCCTGTTGCAGCTCGAGGATCGGCGGGCCTGGGACGCGGGCCTTCTCGAGTCCGCCGCGAAGTCCGCCGACGCCTCGGTCCGCGAGCACGCCGCGCTCGCCGCGGGCCGGATCGGCGACGATCGCGGGCGCCCGCTCGCCGAAGGACTCCTGACGGATCCGGCACCCGCCGTGCGCGCGGCGGCGGCGTTCGCCTGCCAGCTGCTGGAGGACGCCGGGGCGACGCCGGCGCTGATCGGGCTCCTTTCGGATCCCGATCCCGCGGCGGCTTCGAGCGCCGCGCGGGCGATCGGCGTCCTGGGCCGCGGCGACGGGGAGGACGCCCTCGTCGCGGCCATTCCGAAGGTCGCGAGCCCCGAGCCCCGCGCGTCGTTCCTCCAGTCGCTCTGGCGATTCGCCGACGACGCCTCGACGGGCGCGGCCCAGGCCTACGCTTCCGACTCCGACACGCGGGTGCGCCGTGCGGCTCTCTACGCGCTGGCGCGCAAGCCGATCGAGAAATCGCGGGCCGCTCTGACGACCGCCCTCGGCGACGAAGACGCCGACGTCGCCGCCGGGGCAGCGCGCGCCCTCGGCATCCTGGCCAGCAAGGAATCCCTGACGCCGCTCGCGGCCGCTCTCGACAGCGGAAAGCCGCACCTCGTCACGAGCAGCCTGACGGCGCTCGAGGCCGTGCTCGAGAAGAATCCCGGGGCGGCGGTCGAGCCGGACCGACGGGCTCGGGTCCTGGCGCTGTCGCAGGACGCGAACCCGAACCTCGCGATCCCCGCCCTCGCGCTGCTGCGCCAGTTCGTGGCCGCGGATCGCGACGCGCTGACCCGGATCTGGTCGGTCGCAACGACCGGGCAGGGACGGCGCCGGCACGTCGCGCTCCTCTCCGCGGTGGCCGCGCTGCGCGACCGCGCCCGCCCGGCGCTCGAAGCGGCGTCGGCCTCGACCGAGGCGCCGCTTCGCGCGGCCGCCGCCGAGAGCCTCGGGTATCTCCCGGACGCGTCCGCGGCGCCGTACCGCGCCAAGCTCGCGGCGGACAGCGACCCCCTCGTCCGCATCGCGGTGCTCTCGAGCATCCAGACCGAAGAGTCCGCGCGCAACAACCGGGCGCTCATCGACGCCGCGGCCTCGGATCCCGACGCCGGCGTACGGGCCTCGGCCGTCGAGGCGCTCGCCCTCTCAAACGATGCCTCGGTCGTGCCCGGCCTCCGCGAGGCGGTGCGCAAGGCGGCCGCCGACTCCGCTCCCGACGTCTCGATCGCCGCCATCGCGGCCGCCGAGAAGTTGCGGAGCGTCCCCGGCGCGCGCGAGGTCGTCGAGGCCGCCTACCAGCTCCCGAAGACGCTCGTGCAGCGGCTGGCGCGGCGCGCGCTCGTGCGCGACTTCCGGGCCGACGCGTCGGCGCTTCCCGCTCCCGAATACAAGATCTCCCGGTCGGCGGCCGACTATGCGGCGATCCTCGCCGAGACTTCCCGGCCGTGGAAGGCCGAGGTCGAGACCCCGCGGGGCACCTTCACGATGACGATGCGCGGCGACGCCGCGCCGTTGACGGTGGCGAACTTTCTCGACCTCGCGCGGAAGGGCTTCTTCGGCGGTGTCGCGATCCACCGCGTCGTGCCCGACTTCGTCGTCCAGGACGGCGACCCGACCGGCACGGGGAACGGCGGCCCCGGCTACGAGATCCGCGACGAAAACAACCGGATTCCGTACGAGACGGGCACCGTGGGGATGGCGCTCGCGGGTCCGGACACCGGCGGCAGCCAGTGGTTCGTCACCCACGCGCCGCAGCCGCATCTCGACGGCATCTACACGGTTTTCGCGCAAGTCACCGCGGGGCAGGACGTCGTCGAGCGGATCGAGCAGTGGGACCGCATCACGCGCGTGACCGTCTCCGCGGCGCCGTAGCGGAAGGTTCGTGCGGACCGCCGGCCGGGCCCTGCAGTTTCTCGGCCTCGTGGTGACCGGCCTCGCGTTCTTCGCGGGCGCGCTCGGAGGAAACGTGCGGCTGGAGCTGGCTCTCCTCGGCGTCGGCGCGGCGGTGTTCTTCTCGGGCCGCGCGGTGGAGAAGCGGGGATCGTGAAGCGCGCGCGGCGATGACGAGTCCGACGAGGGAGAGAACGAGCCCCGCCGGAACGTCCCAGGGACGGTAGCGGAACCGGACGTCGGAGCGTCCCGCCGGGATCCGGACCGAGAGCCAGTCGCCCGGGAGCAGGGCGAGCGCGCGATCGCCGGCCGCGGCACGCCAGCCGGGATACGAGTTCTCCCGGACCACCAGCGTTCCCGGAACTCGCGCCTCGCACGTCACGTCGAGGTCTCCGCCGACGCCCCGGGCCCGGCACGGCGTGGCGCGGCCGTCGGGGCCGAGGACCGCCGCGTACTCGGCGCCGGCGACCTCGACGATCCGGATGCCGTGTACGGGCGGACGCTCCGTCACGCCCGCGTCGTCCTCCGGCAACCCCGGCGGACGCTGGCCGCGCGTGGCGGCGAGGCGCGGCGCGGGGAGGTATCTCCGGTCCCAGTGCCACGTGAAGTATGCGTTGTCGGTGAGCTTGAGCCCGTTCTCCAGAGCCGTCTCGATCCAGAACCCTTCGCCGAAGGGCGTGCAGACCCATTCGAGTCCGGGCATGCGAAGGGCCTCGATCACCGGAGCGACCTCGGGGGGCGGCGTCTCCGTGGTGATCCACCCGGATCCGAAGCGCGCCACCGACACGAGCGCGGCGGCGAGCGGAACGGCGAGGAGCCACCGCGTGTCGAGGCGAGGCCACGGCCGGGGCCAGGGCCGCGCGAGGACCCGGTCGAGCCCCAGCCCGGCGAGGCCCATGAGGGGCGGGATCGCCAGGCCTCCCATGAGTCCCGTGTAGCGAAGGCCCGCGACCGCATCGGCAATCGGGCCCGGCGGCCCAAGACCGATCAGCAGACGCTGCGGCCCCGCGCTGGCCAGCCAGAGCGCCAGAACGACGAGCGCCGCGAGAAAGAGGGACTCGCGGCGTCGCGCGCGATCCCCCTTTGCGCTCACGAGTCCCCACCCGGCGAGCAGGACAGGAACCCAGCCGACGTAGAGCGCGTAGTACGCGGGGATTCCCGCGACGCCGTGAAATCTCTTCGAGAAGAACGAGGTCGGGTCGGAGTTCACCAGATTCGCGGACACGTCGAGAAACGGCTGGGCGCTCGGGAAGGCCGCGTCGAAATCCTTTCGGATGAACGGCAGGAATCGCAGGAAGGGAAGCAGCAGCGGCGCGGCGAGGAGGAGCGCGAGGGCGACGGCGAAGGCGCAACGAAGAAGGATCGGCGCCCGCCGCCCGGGAGGCAGCAGGATCACCGTCGCGAGCCCGAGGAACAGGGTTCCGGCCTGCATATAGCCGGTTCCGGCGAGGAGCAGCGAGGCTCCGGCGGCGCCGAGCCGTGCCGCGTCCCGCGCGTCGCCGGTGCGCGCGAGGCGCAAGAGAGCCGGCCAAACGAGCGCGGCGGCGGCGCTCCCGAGGACGAGCGACATGTCGCCGAGAGACATGTACGCCGCCAGAGATCCCGCCGCCACGGCGAGACCGGAGGCCCAGAGTCTCGCGACCGGTCGGAGGCCGAGGACCGTTCCGAGCAGCCACTGCGCGAGGCCCGCGAGGAAGAAGGATGCGACGAGCGCGACCTTCGCGCCGTTGACGGCGCCGAGGAGGAGGGCGGGCAGCGCGGCGACCGGATGCAGCGCGCTCGTCGTGGGCTCCGCGGCGGCGGGGAATCCGCCGTTGACGCCTCCGTACCAGAGACTGCAGAGCCCGCAGGTCCGGGCCCATTCCCAGGCGTGCAGGGTCTGGATGTTCGAAAGGAACTCGCCGCCGCGGGGTGTCCTCCGGGGATCGAAGTCGGCGTAGGGCCGCGTCACGAAGAGCGTCCAGAGTGCGAGGAGGGCGAGCTCGGCGAGTGCCGATGACCGGATCCGGAATCGCGCGGCCGGCATGAATTCTGGCGGCGACTCTACCGCGAGGGAGCCCCATTCGCCGACGGCGCCCTGCTAGACTCCCGCGAGTGTCCTCGGTCGTCGTCGCGACGCACGCGCTTCCGGAACCTTCCCTCTCGACCCTCGCGCCCGACCACGAGGTCCGTGTGCTCGGCTACACGCCGAGCGAGCTCGAGCTGGCGGCGGAGGTGGGCGAGGCGGCGGCTCTCATCACGCTCGTGTCCGATCCGGTCACCGAGCGCGTGCTCGAAGGCGGTCCGAACCTCAAGGTCGTCGCCAATTACGGCGTCGGCGTGGACAACATCGACCGCGCCGCGGCCGCGGCGCGGGGCATCGCGGTCACGCACACGCCCGGAGCGCTGACCGAAGCGACGGCGGACCTGACCCTGGCGCTCCTGCTTGCCCTGACGCGGCGGGTCATCGAGGGCGACCGGATGGTGCGTTCCGGAAGATTCGCGGGCTGGGCGCCGGAGCTTCTCCTCGGGACGGATCTCAAGGGGAAGGTCTTCGGGATCGTGGGCCCCGGCCGCATCGGGAGGGCCGTGGCGCGCCGGGCCCGGGCGTTCGGGATGACGGTCCTCGCGGCGGGCCGGTCTCCTCGCGACGAGGCCGACCCGGACGATCCGCCTCGCGTCTCCTTCGAGGACCTCCTGCGCCGGAGCGACGTCGTCTCGATTCACGCCCCGCTGACCGCCGAGACGCGGGGTCTTTTCGGCAGGGAGACGTTGGCCCGAATGAAGGCAGGAAGCTACCTGCTCAACACCGCGCGCGGGCCCATCGTGGACGAGAGCGCGCTGGCCGAGGCGCTCGCCGCGGGGCATCTCGCCGGGGCGGGCCTCGACGTCTACGAGAACGAGCCGGGCATCACGCCCGCGCTCCTCGACGATGACCGGGTCGTCCTCATGCCGCACGCGGGCAGCGCGACGCTCGAGACGCGCCGGGAGATGGCGCGGATGGTCGTCGAGGACGTGCGCCGCGTCCTCGCCGGAGAGAAGCCGCTGAGGGCCGCGCCCGCGGAGGCCGGGCCGCGCGAGCGGACCCGCGGGGAGCTCGAGCCGTGAAGAAGCCGGACGCCGGATTCACGCGGCTCGACGCGGCGGCCGACGGCCTCCTGCGCCGCGCGGCGAAGGGCGAGACGGCGCTCGCCTGGCTTCAGGCGCGCTGGGGAAGGATCGTGGGGGAGCCCCTCTCGCGGAAGATCGAGCCGGTCGAGCTGTCGGGCCGGCGGTTGACGCTCGCCCTGCGCGATCCCGCCTGGCGCAAGGCCGTCGCGGCGACGCTCGTCGAGCTCGAGGCCAAGCTCGCGCGCGAGCTGCCGGAGCTCAAGCCGCGTGTGATTCTCGTGGGAGGACAGCGGCCTCCGAATACTTAGTCGACGACACCGGGACTCCCTGCGCGCGGCGCGAGGAGTCTCCGCGAAGTAATCGAGCGGAGGAGCCTCGCGCCGCGGGAGCCGGAGCGAGCGTTGACCAGGGGAGGCCAAGCTCTTGCGACTCACCTCGCCGAGCTAACTTTGAAGTCTCTCTTCCGCGGCGGGCCAGGATACCGCTGACGGTGTCGTGCGCGTACTCGGCCCGCCGCGCGAAAGTGTCAGGCGTACAGGCCGCGCACCATCGTGTCGTGCGCGACGCGCTGGATGCCGAGCATGTAGGCCGCGATGCGGAACGTCACGCCGTACTTCTCGGCCATCGCGGCCACGTCGCGGAAGGACTGGACCAGGATGTCCTCCATCCGCTCGTTGACCTCCTGCTCGCGCCAGAAGAACCCGGCGCGGTCCTGGACCCACTCGAAGTAGGACACGGTCACGCCGCCGGCGTTGGCGAGGATGTCGGGCACGACGAGAACGTCTTTCTGGCGGAGGATCTCGTCGGCGCGCTGCGTCGTGGGGCCGTTGGCGCCCTCGACGATGATCTTCGCCTTGATGTTGGGCGCGTTCTTGCCGCGGATCTGGTTTTCGTTGGCGGCCGGGATCAGGATGTCGCAGTCGAGCTCGAGCAGGTCGGTATTCGAAATCGTCTCGACGCCGGCGAATCCCTCGAAGCTCTTGGCCTTCTCGTAGTGCGCCTGGAGTTTTGCGATGTCGATGCCCTTCGGATTCACGATGCCGCCCTGGATGTCCGAAACGGCGATGATCTTCGCGCCGGCGTCGTGGCACATGCGCGCGGCGATCGAGCCGACGTTGCCGAATCCCTGAACCACGATGCGGCTGCCGGCGAGCGTGAAGCCCTTGAGGGGCGCCGCCTCGCGGCAGATCAGCATCAACCCGCGTCCCGTCGCTTCGACACGTCCGCGCGAGCCGCCGAGCGAGAGGGGTTTGCCGGTCACGACCGACGTGACCGTATGGCGCGCGTGCATCGAGTACGTGTCCATCACCCACGCCATCGTCTGCGGGTTGGTCCCCATGTCGGGGGCCGGGACGTCTTTTTCGGGGCCGAACTGGTCCATCAGCTCGGCGGTGTAGCGGCGCGTGATGCGCTCGAGCTCGCCACGCGAGAGCGACGCCGGATCGCAAATGACGCCGCCCTTGGCGCCCCCAAACGGAATGTTCACGACCGCGCACTTCCAGGTCATCCAGGCCGCGAGCGCCCGGACCTCGTCGAGCGTGACGTTCTTGTCGTAGCGGATGCCGCCCTTGCCCGGGCCGCGGGCGATGTTGTGGAGGACGCGGTAGCCGATGAAGACCTCGATGCGGCCGTCGTCCATGCCGATCGGGATCGAGACCTTGGTCTCGCGGACCGGCTCGCGAAGCACCTTGTAGAGGCCGGGGTCCAGGCCCAGCTTCTGGGCGGCCAGGTCGAACCGGGACATCATTTCTTCGAAGGGGCTGGCGGAATCCGTGCCCTGGGGGTGCGAGCCGATCGTCGGAAATTGCGGCTCGGCGACTTTCATCTCCACGGGGATCACTCCTGCCGGCGGTCGGCGGTTAGAATGGCGGGCGATTGTATCTCAGGGGCCGACGGCGGTCCCGGCGCGACGGGCTTGAAGGAGACAGAGAGTCGGAGGGAAGAAGCGGAGAGCGACGAGTCCCTCGTCGCCGCCGTGCTTTCGGGAGACGACGACCTCTTCGGTCTGCTCGTCCGTCGCTATCAGACACGGGTGCACGCGCACGTCGCGCGCATGATCGGACACCGCGAGGATGCCCTCGACCTGACGCAGGAGATCTTCCTGAAGGTCTACCAGGCCCTCTCCCGGTTCAACCCGGAGTACAAGTTTTCGACCTGGCTATTCCGGATCGCCGGCAACGCCGCCATCGACCACCTCCGAAAGAAAAGGCCCAAGACCGTGCCACTGGAGGTGCCGGACCCGGAAGGGCCCGGGAGGGTGTCCTCTGGAGAGTACAGTAGCGCGGATCTGGACCCATATGGAATGCTCCGCAACCTCGAGCGTGGACAGGCAATCTCCGAGGCAATCGCCGATCTTCCCGTGGAATTTCGCGAATTGATTGCCCTGAGGCATTTTGCCGGGCTTTCCTACGAGGAGATCGCCGAGGTCAAACAGATGCCGCTCGGGACCGTGAAGAACAAACTCTTTCGGGCCAGAGCCGTATTGAAGGAAAGGCTGGCAGGAGAGTTTTCTTGAGCGATTGTTCCCGTCCCCTGGATCCTCTGGACGTCGAGGCGCTGGCCTCGGGCGCGGAGCCCCTCGTCCAGGAGGACGCCTCGCGCCACGCCGCCTCCTGCGCGGCGTGCGGTGCGTCGGTCGCACAGGCCCGCAGTCTCGAAGGCCTGATCGGCGCCGTGGCCCGTGCGGGCGCCGTTCCGCCGGACCTCGCCGACCGCGTGCTGCGCGTCCGGCCGTTCTCCCGCGCCGAGCGCTGGAGCCCGGCGGTCTGGCGCGCGCCGGTCCTGCTCCTCGCCGCCCTCGGCGGCGCCGGAACCGTTCTGATCGGCGGCGTGTCCGCCCGGCCGCGCGAGCAAGTCGGCCTCGGCGCGGCGCTGCTCGCCTCGGCGGCCGGTCTCGTGCGCGCGTCGTGGCGGTGGCTCGCGGATCTCTCGCAGGCGGCGCCCTCCGGCGCGGCGGCGCTGTCGGAGATCCTCCGCGCGACGCCGGCCGGCTGGGCCGCGCTGCTGCTTCTGCCGGCGGCCGCCCTCGGCCTGCGCCGCGTGCTCTCCCGCGCCTTCGCCCGCAGATGAAGCGCCTCGCGCCGCTCTGGCTCCTCGCCGCGGCGCCCGCCCTCGCCTCCGCCGCTCCGGTCTCTGCGCCTTCGTCCGTCACGACCTTCGGGCGCGACCTCGTGATCTCGCAGCCGGTCTCCGGCCGGGTGCTCGCGGCGTTCGCGAGCGTGCGTCTGGAGGCCCGTGTCGAGGGCGACGTCGTCGTCTGGGGCGGCGACGTCTCGTTCGGTCCGGGCGGCGAGGTCGGCGGCAATCTCTCCGTGTTCGGCGGCACGCTCCGCGCTTCGGGGACGCCCCCGGTTCACGGGGTCGTCTCGACGCCGGGCTCGCTCCTGCGTCTCTACCTCGCGGAGATGAAGCGGGCGCCGTGGGAAGCGCCGCCGTCGGCGACGGTCTGGGGACTGCGGCTCCTCGCGCTCGCGGCGTGGCTCGCCGCAGGCATCGCCGTGCTCTTCTTCTTCGACACGAAGCTCCCGCGCGCGGCGGAGCGCGCCTCCGAGACGCCGACCATCGCGCTTCTCGCGGGAGTGCTCTCGATCGTCACGCTGTTTCTCGCCGCCGCGGCCGTGCTCGCTCTCCTGCCGCCGCCGCTTTCGGTCCCCGTGGCGTTGTCCGTCGGAGCCGTCGCGGTCGCGGCGAAGGTGTTCGGCATGGTGACCCTCTTCCTGATGATCGGGCAGCGTCTCTCCGGCCGGGTCGCCGCGCGGCAGCGTCCGGCGGCGCTCGCGCTCGGCTTCGCGATTCTCGGAGGCGTGTCGCTCGTGCCGCTCGCCGGCCCGCTCGTGTGGAGTCTCGCGTCCGTTCTCGCCGTCGGCGTCGCGTTCTCGACGCGCTTCGGTGCGCCCCGCTATCGCGTCGCGATCGCCTGATCGGCGAGCCGCCCCGGTTGCGCCCCCTCGCCCCGCGCAATAGAGTCCCGGCCATGGAGATCCGGGAGGTTGGCGTCGTGGGCGCCGGCCAGATGGGAAACGGGATCGCCCACGTCGCGGCCGCGGCCGGATGCCGCGTCGTGCTGACGGACGTCGAGGACCGCCTCCTGGAGAAAGCCCGCGGCACGATTGCCAAGAACTTCGATCGCGAGGTCGCCAAGGGAAAGCGCACCGAGGCCGAGAAGAAGGCGGCGCTCGATCGCATCGCCACCACGACGGATCTCGGCCGGCTGGCGTCGGCCGAACTGGTGATCGAGGCGGTCGTCGAGAGCGAGCCGGTCAAGCGGGAGCTCTTCGCCCGGCTCGACGGGATCTGCGCGCCGGCGGCGATCCTGGCCTCGAACACGTCGTCGATCTCGATCACCCGGCTCGCCGCGGCGACGAAGCGCCCCGACCGATTCGTCGGGATGCACTTCATGAACCCGGTGCCCGTCATGGAGCTCGTCGAGGTCATCCGCGGCATCGCCACGTCGGACGCGACGGCCGCCGCCGTCGACGGGCTCGCCCGGCGGATGGGGAAGACCCCGATCTCCTGTAACGACTATCCCGGGTTCGTCTCGAACCGGGTGCTCATGCCGATGATCAACGAGGCGGTCGAGACGCTCCGCGAGGGGGTCGCCACACGGGAGGCGATCGACGGCATCATGAAGCTCGGAATGAACCACCCGATGGGGCCGTTGCAGCTCGCCGACTTCATCGGCCTCGACACCTGCCTCGCGATCCTGCGCGTGCTGCAGCAGGGTTTCGGCGATCCGAAGTACCGCCCGAGCCCGCTCCTCGTGAAGATGGTGGATGCGGGGTGGTTGGGGAAGAAGACCGGGCGGGGGTTTTACGAGTATGAGAAGCCATAGGACCGCGGCGCTCCGCGAAGGGATCAGGCGGCCGGTCGAGGCCGTTTGGCCGAGCCGGCCGCCGGTGGCGACCGCAAGAGACGGGACAAAAGAATGACGATCGAAGCCGGTCGCCAGATCCCGAGCTAGCGCGAGCGACCGATGTTTTGCCAGGTCTGCGGGCTGAAGAATCCGGACGACGAAGAGCTGTGCTCCCGCTGCCACTCGAAGCTGCTCGTCCTCTCCGGCGTCGGGGTCGTCGAGGAGAGCGGCGAGACCCCGGAGGAGATTCCGTTCGACGAGCACCTGCTCGAGCGGATCTCGACGCTCGAGGACGTCGTCAAGCGGACCGGTGAGGCCGTCAAGACGCTCTTCGAGAGCGTCGGGAACCTCGAGAAGAACCTCTTCGTCGCGCACACGGGGATCCTCGCCCTCCAGGAGACGCTCGAGCGCCGCGGCTCGGTCCGCCCGGAGGAAGTCTTCGATCTCTGGGAGACGAAGATGGACGAGCGGATGCAGGCCGTCGAAAAAAAGGACCGCTTCCTCGAGTGGCGCGACCGGATCATCGCGCGGTTCTCGGCCGATCAGCGCGACGACCTTCGCCAGCGGCTCCGCGAGGCCGAGTTCGCGATCCTCGCCCTGGATGCCGAGCGCGGTGTCCGGCTGCTCGAGGAGCTGTACCGCCTCGACCGCAACAACGTGGACCTGGGCTTCTACCTCGGCGAGACGTTCTTCTCCGGCGGCGACATCGAGAAGGCCTCGGGGTTCTTCCGCAAGGTCCTGGCGATCGAGCCGAACCACTTCGAGTCGCTCGTCTATTCGGGCATCACGGCGTCGGAGAGCGGCGAGGTCTCGACGGCCGAGGGGTTACTCCGGCGCTCGATCGAGCGCAAGCCCGACGCCTTTCTGCCGCACTTCGCGCTCGGCGCGCTCTACGCGCACGGCTCGCGCTGGGCGGAGGCGGAGCGGGAGCTGCTGCGGGCGCTCGATGTGGCGCGCGTGCCGTCGGCGCACGTGCTGCTCGGCACCGTGCTCCGCGAGAAGGGGGAGATGTCCCGGGCGATCGAGCAGTTCGAGGCCGCGCTCGCGATCCAGCCGGGCCTCGAGGACGCGATGTTCCAGCTCGGGCTCTGCTATCTCGAGAAGAACTGGCCCAAGCGCGCGCTCGAGTGCTTCCAGCACGCGCTCGAAAAGAACCCGAAGCGGCTCGAGTTCCAGGAGGCGGTCCGCCTCCTCGAGCGGCGGCGCCGGTACGCCCTGCCGCGCGTGGACGGGCCGGGCGCCGAGGCGTACCGCGAGGCGGAGGAGAACGCCGCGCGCGGTTCGCTGCGCCGCGCGCACGGCCTGTATCTCAAAGCGCTCGAGGCCGAGCCCGACAACCCGACGATCCGGATCTCCTACGCGCTGCTCTGCGCCTCGCTCGGGCTCTGGAAGGAGGCCGTCGCGGCCTGCCGCGAGGTTCTCGAGGGCCAGCCCGAGGACGTCGTGGCGGCGGCGGCCTGCTCGACGCTCGCCGAGTCCCTTCGGGCGGAGGGCCGGCCGGACGAAGCCGTGGCCTTCGTTCGCGACTTTCTCGCGCGGCACACCTCGAAGGCGGCGCAGACCGTCGGCTACTACGAGCTCGCGACGAGCCTCGCCGAGTCGGGCGAGGACCTGGACTCGGCCCTCGACTACGCGGGCCGCGCGCTGTCGGCGGCGCCGGACGAGCTCAAGCCGTATCCGCTCGCGGCGCTCGGCTGGGTCCACTACAAGCGCCGGGAGTTCGACCGCGCGATCGACTGCCTCCGCCGGTCGAGTGAGCGCGCGGCCGCGCCGACGACGCTGCATCACCTCGGGATGGCGTACCTGGCGGCGGGCAAGGCGGAGGAGGCAAAGGCCGCGTTCACCCGGGCCAAGACCGTCGCGCCGGGAGGCGCGCTGGAGGACCGGATGATGCAGCAGGTGCGGTCAAACCTGCGCCTGGTCGAGAAGGTCGGGGGCAAGAAGAAGTCCGAGACGGCTGCCGCTTCCCGTAAGCCCTAGCTGTCAGCCATCAGCTATCAGCCGGCGCTTTCCCGCTGAGAGCTGAAAGCTGAAAGCCGACAGCTGGTTTAGTATTCGCCCCACAACATGCGCTGGTCCAAGTACTTCCTGCAGACGGTGCGCGAGGTCCCCGGCGACGCCGAGGCGATCTCCCACGTCCTCCTGACGCGCGCGGGGATGATGCGGCGAGTGGCCGCCGGCGTCTACTCGCTGACGCCCCTCGGACTGCGCGCCAACCGGAAGGTCGAGACGATCGTGCGCGAGGAGATGGACCGCGCCGGCTTCCACGAGATCGAAGCGCCGATCCTCCAGCCGCGGGAGCTCTGGGAGGAGTCCGGCCGCTGGGGCCGGTGGGCAGGCGAGGAGATCCTCTTCCACCTGAAGGACCGGAAAGGGGGCGAGTACTGTCTGGCCCCGACCGCGGAAGAGGCGTTCGCGACCTTGGTGCGGTCGGGCGTCACTTCGTACCGACAGCTCCCGTTCACGCTCTACCAGATCCGGACCAAGTTCCGCGACGAGATCCGGCCCCGCTTCGGGCTGATGCGGGGCCGCGAGTTTCTGATGTACGACGGCTACTCCTTTGACGCCGACTTCGACGGCCTGGACGTGTCCTACCGTGCGCAGGACGCCGCGTACCGCCGCGTTTTCGCGCGCTGCGGGCTCGATTTCACGGTCGTCGAGGCCGACTCCGGGAGCATGGGCGGCAGCCAGTCGCAGGAGTTCATGGTGCTCGCCGACACCGGGGAGGACGCCGTCGTGCGCTGCGCCGCCTGCGGGTACGGCGCGAACCTCGAACGGGCGCAGACCGCGCGCCGGCCGGCGCCGTGGGACGACGAAACGGTGACGCCGCTCGTCGAGATCGAGACGCCCGGCAAAGGCGGCATCGACGACGTCGTCGAGTTCCTCGGGATCACTGCGTCGCGGATGATCAAGTGCCTCGTCTACGAGACCGAGCAAGGGCTCGTCGTGGCCGCGCTCCGCGGGGATCTCGACGTCAACGAGATCGCGCTGAAGCACGCGCTCGGCGTCGAACGGCTGGCGCTCGCCTCCGAGGAGAAGATCTCGCGCGACGCGGGCGCGCCGGTCGGCTACGTCGGGCCGCATCATCTCGATCCGTCCCGAGTGAGCCTCGTCGCTGACGAGTCCGTGCGCGGTGCCGTCAACGCCGTGACCGGTGCCGGGCGGCGCGGCTGGCACGTGCGCGGCCTGTCCATGGAGCGCGACGCGAAGGTGTCGCTCTGGGCGGACTTCGCGCAGGCGCGTTCGGGCGACCCCTGCAAGCGCTGCGGCAAGCCGCTCGAGATCGCGCGCGGCATCGAGGTCGGGCACATCTTCAAGCTCGGCGACAAGTACGGCAAATCGCTCCGCTGCGAGTACACCGACGAGAAAGGCGAGACGCGGCCCGTCGTCATGGGCAGCTACGGCATCGGCATCGGGCGAACGATGGCGGCCGCGGTCGAGCAGAATCACGACGCCGACGGCATCCTGTGGCCGATCGCACTCGCACCGTTCGAGATCGAGCTCGTTTCGCTGAATCCCTCCGATCCGGCCACTGCACAGGCCGCGGACACGCTGTACGCGAAGCTCCTCGCGGCCGACCTCGAGGTCCTCTACGACGACCGTGACGAGCGGCCCGGCGTGAAGTTCAAGGACGCGGACCTGCTGGGATTCCCGATTCGCGTCAACGTCGGCGGCCGGGCGCTGAAGGAAGGCAACGTCGAGATCGTCTCGCGCCGCGACAAGCGCATGCGCGCGGTCAAACCGGAGGAGGCGGTCGAGGCCGTGAAGGAGCTCCGCCGCGAGCTCGCCGGTCCGGAATGAGGAAGGTCACTCCCGAAGAAGCGCTCGAGTACCACGCCCGCGGCCGGCGCGGGAAGATCGAGGTCGTTTCGACGAAGCCCTGCCGCACGCAGGAGGACCTCTCGCTCGCCTACAGTCCCGGCGTCGCCGAGCCTTGCCTCGCGATCGCGAAGGACCCCGAGAAGGTCTACGACTACACGGCCAAGGGGAATCTCGTCGCCGTGATCTCCAACGGCACGGCGGTCCTCGGGCTCGGCAACATCGGACCGCTCGCGGCCAAGCCCGTCATGGAGGGCAAGGGCATCCTCTTCAAGCGATTCGCCGACATCGACGTCTTCGACATCGAGGTGGACGCCGGGGACCCGAAGGCCTTCATCGAGACCGTCGCCCGGATCTCGCCCACGTTCGGCGGCATCAACCTCGAGGACGTGAAGTCACCCGAGTGTTTCGAGATCGAGGAGGAGCTCAAGCGGCGCCTCACGATTCCCGTCTTCCACGACGACCAGCACGGCACCGCGATCATTTCCGCCGCGGCGATGCTCAACGCGATCGAGATCGTGGGCAAGAAGATCGGGGAGGTCAAGATCGTCTTCGTCGGCGCGGGGGCCTCGGCGATCGCCTGCGCCCGGCTCTACCTGTCCTACGGCGTGAAGAAAGAGAACCTCCGCATGGTCGACAAGGCGGGGGTGATCTACGAAGGGCGCACGGAAGACCTCAACCCCTACAAGGCGCAGTTCGCCGTGAAGACGTCCGAGCGGACCCTCGCCGACGCGCTCGTCGGGGCGGACGTCTTCGTGGGCCTTTCCACCAAGGGGATCGTGACCGGCGAGATGTTGAAGAAGATGGCGAGAGACCCGATCGTCTTCGCGCTCGCCAACCCGGAGCCGGAGATCACACCCGAGGAGGCGCGGGCCGCACGGCCGGACGTGATCATCGCGACGGGGCGCAGCGACTATCCCAACCAGGTCAACAACGTTCTCGGCTTCCCGTTCATCTTCCGCGGCGCCCTCGACGTCGCGGCCACCGAGATCAACGAGCCGATGAAGCGCGCCGCCTCGCAGGCTCTCGCCGCCCTCGCGAAGATGGACGTGCCCGACTCGGTCTCGCGAGCCTATGGCGGGGAAACGTTCCGCTTCGGCCGCGACTACCTGATTCCGAAGCCGTTCGACTACCGCGTTCTGCTCTGGGTCGCGCCGGCGGTGGCGGAGGCGGCCATGAGCTCCGGCGTGGCGCGCAAACCGATCACCGACATGGGGGCTTACCTGCGCCGCCTGGAGGCGATGCTGTCGCGCACGCGCGAGCTCATGAGCATCGTGATCCAGAAGGCCAAGCAGGACCCCAAGCGCATCGTCTTTCCCGAGGGCGAGCACCCGAAGATCCTGCGCGCCGCGAAGATCCTGGCGGAGGAAGGGATCTGCCGACCGATCCTCCTCGCGCGCGAGCAGAAGGTGGCGGATCTCGCGCGGCATCTCCAGCTGCCCATGGACAGGGTCGACCTCGTGCACACCGAAACCTCGCCGAAGCTCGACGGATACGCGCGGCGCCTGGCCGACCTGCGGCGGCGGTCGGGGGTCACGATCGAAACGGCGCAGCGGCTCGTGCGCGTGCGTAACTACTTCGGTCCATTGATGTTGGACGCCGGTGACGCGGACGGTGTCATCTCCGGCCTGACGCAGTCCTATCCCGACACGATCCGGCCGGCCCTGCAGATCGTCGGCACGGCGCCCGGCGTGAAGCGGGTCTCGGGCCTTTACATCCTGATCCTGAAGGACCGGACCTTCTTCTTCGCCGACACGACCGTCAACATCGATCCGACCGCGGAGGAGCTCGCGGAGATCGCGCTGTTGACCGCCGCCGCGGTCAAGCGATTCGACATCGAGCCCTCGATCGCGATGATCTCCTTCTCGAACTTCGGCTCGAACACGCACGAGAACGCGCGCAAGGTCAAGCGCGCGGTCGAGCTCGTGAAGGCGGCGCGCCCGGATCTGGCGGTGGACGGCGAGATGCAGGCGGACCTCGCCGTCGTGCCCGAGATGCTCGCGGCGGATTATCCGTGGGCGAGCGTGCAGCGGCCCAACGTGCTCATCTTCCCGGATCTCCAGTCGGCCAACGCCGCCTACAAGCTCGTCTGGCGCCTCGCCGGCGCCGAGGCGATCGGGCCGATCCTCCTCGGCATGAACCGTCCCGTGCACGTCCTCCAGCGCGGCGAGGACGTCGCCGACATCGTCAACATGGCGGCGATCGCCGTCGTGGACGCGCAGGAGAAGGCGAGAGTCCGGACTGTCTAAGGGACTCGACCCGGATCGACCTCTGCGCGGGCCCTGCGAAGCGCCCGCCGCCCGACGAGCGGCGCGGCGATCGGCGCGAGGACTCGCCTGGCCGCGCGACGCAGACGCGCCGGGACCCGGTGCAGGGTCCGCGTCAGGATCGAAGGCTTCGGAGCTCCGGCGGCCGGTGTGGGGCCGGACGCTCCCGCCTCGGAGACCGGGCCCGGCGCCCATCCATCCATCGGCAGGTCGACGGCGGCCCAGGCTTCCTGGAAGCCACGGTAGAAGATGGCTTTGGTCTCCTCGCGGTACGGGAGGAGCTCGGGCGGGACGAGCGCCTTCGATTCTCCCGGTCCCCGGCCGATCGTCGGGAGGAGATTGATCTCCCAGGTCTGGACGCGGCCGTCTTTGACGGCGTAGTCGATCCGCCCGTAGTCGACGCGTGCCACGGAAAAGATTCGCGCGAGCTGGTCCCGGTGCGGGTTTTCGACGACGTAAGCCCGTTCCTCCTCCAGGATCGCCCGCGTGAAATCGCTCTGGGAGTGTTTCATCATCCAGGCCCGCCCGCATTCGACGCTGCGCGGGAGGATGCGGTCGCCGACCACGTAAGCGCTGTACTTGCGGTAGTAGCCGCGCTCGTCCGACGTGTCGCAGAACTCGACGACGAGCAGGTCGTCCAGCCTCCGGCCTCGAAGGAGCGCGCGCCCGATCGCCGCTTCGACCTCGCGCCGCGAGCGGAGCAGGGGAGACAGCGCCCCGTCGTGCGTCCGCTCGGCGCGCAGGAAGACGGGATAGCGGAGGGCCTCGAAATCGCCGGTCGCCCGAACCGCCCGGAATTCGTTCCAGCCGAGCCTCGCGAGCTCCTCGATCAGGCCCAGCCGCCGCAGGCTGCGCGTGGGATGGTTCAGAAAACGGAAGCTCTGCGCGCCAGCGAGACGCTCGCACAGATTCTCAAGGACCGTGCGCTCCTCGGGCGACAGCATGCAGAGCGCCGAGAGCACGTAGCTTCCGCTCTGGATCCGCTCCCTCTGGAACAGAGTCTCGTAGTGCTCGATCCGGATACGATCGGCCACCGGCAGGCCCCACCGGGACAGGTACTCGCGCACCGTCCAGTCGGCGCTCACGGGCGTAACGAAGTGGATCATTCCATTTCGGCCACCGTGCGGGCGGCTGCCGTCTCCACCGGCAGGGCGGCGTCCGCGGCCCGGCGGACCCGGCTCGACCGCGACAGCAGCGTCGCGGCGCTCATGTCTCCGGTGACGTTGAGGACGGTGCCGAAGACGTCCGGGATCGCCTCCACGGTGTCGACGAGGACGACGGCTTCGAGCGGGATGCCGGCGGCCAGATAGGCCGGCAGGCTCCGGAGCGTTCCGCGACTCGGAATTCCCGCCGTCGAGAAGCTCAGGATCCCGATGGTCAGGAGAAACGTCGTCACTTGGCCCGCGCTCAGGCTCACACCGCAGACGTGCGCGAGAAAGATGACTTTCGCCGTGCTGGAGACGATCCGATTGAGCTTGAAGAGCGAGACGCCGAGAGGCAGGACCAGGCCCGTCGCGGTGTCGGGCAGACGAAGCCGCTCGCGGCCCCCCTGCACGAGCGCCGGCAGCGCGGCGATCGAGGAGCGTGTCGTCGCGGCGACGAGCTGCGCCGGGGCGACGGCGCGCGCGAAGTCGCGCACACGCGTCCGGCCGAGCAGCGCGGTCACCGGGTACAGCAGGAGCGTGCAGAGCAGCGACAGTCCGGATCCGATGACCGCCCAGGCCCCCAGAACGCCGATCGCCGCGCCTCCGGCTCCGAGCGCGAAGAGGAGCGCGAAAGCAAAGACGCCGACCGGCGTCAGAGCCAGGATCCATCGAACGGCGATCAACATGGCTTCCGAGCATCCCTCGAGGATGCGGGACAACGGGTCCCGCAGCTCGGAAGGTAGCCTCGTGATCGCGAGACCGATCAGGACGGTGAAGAGGAGGAGCGGAAGAATTTCTCCCCGCACGGCCGACTCGAGCAGGTTGCGAGGAATGAGGGCCGAGACCCATTCGCCGACGGAGACCGGTCCGGCCCGGGCGATCTCGCGGACGGCCGCCGGGACGGAGGTTCGGGCTTCGAGAGCCGCGATGGTCGCCGGATCGACGGGGTAGAGCCGGACGATGCGAGGCATCAGCAGGAGCGCCAGGACGGCGCCCGCCGCCAGCATCGTCGTGAAGAGAAGCACGGCGCGTCCGGTGAGGGATCCGACGCCCTCGCGTCGGGACGAGACGATCGCCGCCAGCGTGAAGACGACCATCAAGGGAACGATCACCATCTGCAGAGAGGCGAACCACACGTCGCCGATCGGCTTGGCCGCCGCGGCGAGCGCCCGGACGGCTCGGCTCTCGGTCCGGTGTCCCAGGAGCCCGATGACCAATCCCGCGGCCAGAGCGATCAGCGACCATGTGGTGAAGGAAGGCCTCCGGCCTCGGCGCGCGAAGGCAGTCCCCTCGACGAGGGTCGCCGGGAACATGGTGACCAACAGTTTCGCACACGACGAGAGCGCCGAGATCGGCTGTCGCTCCCCGGTTCGTCTCGCGACAATTAGCTAGTCGAAGTTCGTCTCCATCGGCGAGAGGGCCCCGGAGCTCCGGCGGCCCGACTTCCTGACCGCCGGTCGGCACACGAAAAGAAGTCGAGCGTTTGGGGCCGCGAAGCGCGGCTCTCGCGGAAGGAGTGCGTCATGAAGGAGAGAGCTCTGGGAATCTTCGGTCTGGGGATGCTCGCGTGGGCGGCCGCGGCCGCGCAGTCGGGGCCCGACAACGATCCCGCGCAGGCGCAGGGGTACGTCCAGAACCACTTCCACCACACGTCGTTCGACTCCGTCAATCTCTACAACGGGCAGCTCACGATTCCGATCCCGATCGGTCCCGCGTACCAGATCGGTCCGAGCCTCGCCTTCCAGGCGACGCTGACCTACAACACGCGGCTGACGGAGCCGGGCCATCCGACCGACGAGAACAATCCGAATTATTTTCCGCTGGTGGGCGATCCGGCGATCGGTCTCGGCTGGACCTTCAGCGCGGGAAAGATTGCGTGCGGGGCGCTTCCCACGGCGCCGCCCAACGGGATCTACGCGGCGGCGCCTTGCTATGTGCGGCCCGATGGCGCGCAGATCGATTTTTCGGGCGGCCCTTCGACCTGGGCCGCGGAGGACGGCAGCCAGTACAAGCTCGTTCGAAATGGCGCCGCTCCCAACGACACGTTCACGATGTGGGACGGCGACGGCAACCGATACGACTTCACGCGCGTCGTGCGGGGCTATGACGACGACTTCAGGGTGTCACCCGGCTACGCGCGCGACTTCGGACGCGGGCGCGACGGCTACTACCTGACGTCGCTCCAGGACCCGTTCGGCAATCGCCTCACCGTGACCTACGCGGCCAACGGGGTCGCGCCCTGTCCGTCGGCCTGCACGACGGCGCCGCTGCCGGTCGGGTCGATGCGCTGCGCGGGGACGACGTCCGCGTCGTGGATTCCCGCCTCCTTCTTCGTCCAGCGGGTGGGCGAGGCGTCGGCGACAGAGATCGGGCAGGTCGCGACGGATCCGTCCCTCGAGCGAATCCGCGCGCTTCGGTTCCGCACTTTCGCGGGACGGGTGAGCCAGTTTTCGGAGTGGAATCTCTCGTACGGGTCGGCCACGTTCGCCGCGCGCTCGACCTCGCTCTACTGCGCCACGCCCGTTCCGCTGCTCACCGGGCTCGCATTGCCGCCCGACGTCGCGGGGACCTCGGGATACGCCTTCACGTATCACCCGGGCGGGTCGGTCGGCGCCGCGCTTCTGAAGACGATGGCGCTGCCGACCGGCGCGACGATCTTCTACGACTACGGCAGCTATCACTTCTACCACGGGCGCCGCGCGCTCTTCTCCGAGAACGACCCCTGCGGTCCCATCCCGTCGGGGCCGCCGCCGTCGCAGGGAGTCCGCCGCTCGGCCATCGCCACTTCGAGCGGCGGCCCGGGGCGGCGAAAGGAACGGGACGAGGACTTCGAGCGCTACGCGCCGACGCAGGGCGCCTGCCTGCCCTACACGGACAGCCGCCAGTACGAGCAGCGTGCCGTCGGCGTGCTGCAGCGCGCGGTCACGGGCCCGGGGATGGCGGACTCGATCACCAATTACACGCAGTATTCGTTTCCGTTCGGCGAGAACGGCGACACGGACGCGCAGACGCTGACCGTCGTGCTCCTGCCTTCCGATGCCGACGGTGTCCGCCGCGCCGAGTCGACGCTCTTCTGGGCGGCGAACGAGATCGTCGATCCGACCGCGCCGCCGACGCCCGGGGATCGCCTCGGCGCCGACATCCTCCACGCCGTCTTCGAGACGGATCCCAATCCCGCGCCGACGACGCTCATCTCGCCTCCCGTCTGCGGCGGCAGCGCCGACGAGGACCGCCTCTGCGCCACGCACGCGATCCGCACCACGCGGCGGCTCTACCAGTACGACCTCGACGGTTCGAGCCTGCCGGCGCCCGACGCCGACGGCATGATGCGACGTCTGCGGGCGACGACCATCTGGTATGGCCACGTCACGTCGGGAAATCCGCTGGCACCGGACCTCTGCCCGGCGTGCCCGCAGCATTCCGTGACGTCTTCTCTCGCCGGAGCGAACACCTGGGAGGGCAACGGACGCCATTACGACCGCGAGACCCACGGCGGGACGCTCGGGGGCGACCGGCACGAGGTCACGACCGTCTGGACGCCGCAACCCGGCCCGAACCTGCTCAACCTTTACGCCAGCCGTCTCGAGACCGATGCCGACATCGCCGCGCCGGCGAACGCCCTCGGCGTCCGCAATGCCGTCGAACGGTCGTTCTTCTTCGATCCGGTGACCGGCTTCCTCCGCGGCAGTCTCGTCTGGGACGCGCCGAGTAGCCGCTATGCGGCCGAGTGCCGCTACGGCGACGGAGCGGGGAACGTTTCGGACGCGGTGACGGCGACCGTCGTGAGCGTGGGAGGCAAGCCGGGCGCTAATCCCTGCTATTCGCATCTCGCCGATTTCCCGGCCGGCGTCGTGGGCGGCAACGACGACGCTTTCGGGCAGCGCAGCCTCTACGCGGCCGGCCGCCTCGCGTCGCGCCGCTGGCTCAAAGACCAGACGCCGCTCGCCTGGTACTCGTATCGCGTGGATCGCGACGCGGCGACGGGCGCGATCGGTGGTTCGTATGACGCGGCCGGGCTGGCTACGGTCTTCTCCTACGACAGCCAGGGGCGCGTCACCTCGATCGCGCCGCCGTCGGAGGCGGCCACGGCAATTACGTACGCCGACCCGCGCACGACGACGGCCGTGCGTTCCGGCTCCGACGATGCGTCGTGGCAGCGCACCCTCTACGACGGCCTCGGCCGGCTCGTCCGGGAGATCCGGCAGATGCCGTCCGGTTACGCCTTCCGGACGCACGCCTTCGATCCCGCGGGGCACGAGTCCTTCACCTCGGAGTGGAAGGCCTGCGCCTCGGTCGCCGCGACCGGCGATTGCGCGATCGGTACGGCGGGATCCGGCACGACCTTCTCGAGCTTCGACCCCTTCGGCCGCGCGCAGTCGATTCGGAAAGCCGACGGTTCCGTCACGTCGGTCGGCTTCACGGACGGCGCGACGCCCTATTCCGACACGCGAAAGGCCGTCACGGTGGGCAACGTCGGATGCGTCTGGAACGGGAGCGCCTGCGCCGGCGGCGCGTCGGCGACCACGGCGTACCGATACGACGCCTTCGGGCGTCTCGTGACTGTTCTGGAGCCGGGAGGCGACATCACGACCTACGCGTACGACGTCGCCGGCAAACTCGTCTCGGTCGTGCAGGGGATCCAGACGCGGACGTTCGCGTACGACGCCATCGGGCATCTGATGCGCGAGACGACGCCCGAGGCCGGAGCCGTGGACTACACCGCCGTCTCCGGCGGCAGGACGTACTCGTACTCCGGCAGCCTGGGCAATCGGCGCGGCCGCGTGGACGCGTCCGGCAGCGAAACGCCGGTGACGCGGTCCTACCGGTACGACCCGGCGGGGCGCCCCGTCTGCGAGATCGCCGGCGCCTTCGCGGCCGGGCAGACCTGTGATTCGGCTGGGCTGTCGCTCTACGTCCGAAACTTCTATGACGGACAAGGGTTCGCGGGCGGGAGCTATCCGGGCGGCCGCCTGACCCAGCGCGTCGGCTACAACCGCGGGCTCACGCCAACGGCGACCGTCACGGAGCAGTTCGCGTATTCGGCGCCGTCCGGAAGGCTGTCGCAGCAGACGACCTCCACCCTCGCCGGCCCGAGCAGCCACTCGGCCGCTCAAAGCTGGACCTACGATTCGCTGGGCCTCGTCAAGACCCACGGGCTCCCGCGAGCGTCCGGGACTTTCACCCTCACGAACGGCCGGTCCTTCGGCTACCTCACCTCGCTCGGCGCACCCGGCCAGTCCGTCGTGAGCGCGGCGACGTATGCCGCATCCGGCGCCCTCGCCTCGTGGACGGCGGGCAACGGCGTCGTGACGACCCTCACGCCCGACGCGACGCTCATGCCCAGGACTTCGCAGATCCGGACGTCGGGCGCCGTCGCGACGGCGGCCGGAGGCAACTTCGACTCCGGCGTCTTCCGGTACGACGGAGCGGGAAACATCGTCGCGATGGGCTCGGACGCCTTCGCGTACGACGCGCGCTCCCGCCTGACGTCGGCGTCATACCCGGGGATCGGCGCCGAAGCCTACGCGTACGATCGCTTCGGGAACCTCATCTCCGACGGAACGACCGCGTATTGCGCCGCGACCTGCGCCGGCAACCGCCTCCCGGCGCCCTATGCGTACGACGCGCGGGGAAACCTGAAGGCCACGGCGTCGGAAACGCTCACCTACGACGACCTGTCGCGACAGATCCGGCACCAGGCGCCGGGAGCGGACTGGAGATACCTCTACAGCGGCGCCTCCGAGCGCATCGCCAAGTTGCCGGCCGGAGGGACCCCCCAGTACACCTACCGGGACGAGAACCACCAGATCGCGACGGAATACGTCGGGTCGACACTCGCTCGCGACAATATGTATCTCGGGAATCTTCTCGTGGCCAGCTACGTGAGCTCGAGCCTCGCCGGGACTCCGGGGTGGGAGTTCTACGCCTCCGACCATCTGGCGACGCCGCGTCTGGTCACCAACCTCGCCGGACAGGTGGTCGACAGCCGTAAGTACTGGCCGTACGGCGCGGGCGTGCCGGGCAACGCCGGGACCCTGCAGAAGCTGCGGTTCTGCACGATGGAGCGCGACTCGGAGAACGGGCATTACTACGACCACGCCCGGATGCACGACGCCGGGCTGCGGCGGTTCACGAGCGTGGACACGGTCGGCGGCGCGCCAGGAGATCCCATTCGCTGGAATCGATACCTCTACGCGGTCTCGAATCCCATGCGGTTCATCGATCGGGACGGAAATCTGGCCGTCGGTTTTACGGGGTTATTCAACAGTTCGGAGTCCGGTGTTCACGACCTGGCGAAGGTGTTCAGCAACCACTCGGGTATTGGCACGACGAAGGTTTTCGACTGGGAGGATCGAAAGAGGGCGCTGGCCTTCGTTCGCTCCCAGCTGGCGGCGAACCCGGAGCAACCCGTGATCATCTTCGGTCATAGCCGCGGAGCGGCGGAATCTCTGAAGCTCGCTCGTGACCTCAACAAGGAGGGGATCGGCGTGGATCTCGTTCTCACCATCGATCCGGTGATGGTCGACCCGATGCTCAATCAGGTCGTACCGTCCAACGTTCGGCGCGCCGTCAACTTCTACGAGACGCAGTCCCTCGGACTTCCGGGCATCTACATCACGGCCGAGTCCAATGACACAGAGCTGGAGAACCACAAGGTGCCTGGCGTCGGCCACGGACGCATCGACGACTGGGTAGCCGCGCAAGTCTCAGACCTGGACGCGCTGATCAGCTCGGTTCTCGAGCGCCGGGAAAATCCGTGACCGGAAGCGACGTGTCGACGATGAACGGCGAGCGCAAGGAGAGGCTCATGTGCCTGGCCTGGTACTTCCTCTGGGTTTCGCTCTGGTGGCTGCTCGTCATTCTCGACATCGCAGGCGTGGCAGGCTGGCTTTGGACGCCTCTGCGGGAGCTCATTTTCGGCCAGGCGGTCTTCTTCGATCGCCTGATGCCTCCGGCGCTCGGTCCCGCGGGGCGTGTGATCTGGCTGATTGTCGAGCTCCTCGCCGCGGCCGCAGTCGCAGTGCTGCTCGAGCGGCGCGCAAGGAGAGTCGTCGGCCCTTGCTGGCTCCATGGCCTCATTGCTGCCGCTTTGCTACAGCTTGGGTTTTACGGATTGGGCGCGTTGATTGGCGAATGACGGAGGGCTGAGGAAGTCGGCTTCCGGTCGGTCCGCCGCAAGCCTGGCTGGTGGCCGTCTACCTCAGGTACCCCCAGTTGTGCAGGCGGTCGCTGTCTTCGGCCCATCGTTCGCCGATGTCGTCGCGGTAGTACATGTTGGGGATGAGAATGTTCCGCACGCGGGCGTAGGCCTGCTCCCGGGCCTGCTTCATCGTCTGCCCGAGGCCGACGACGGTGAGGATGACGCCGGAGGTGCCGGCGACAAGCCATTGGCCCTCGACGATCTTCGCGTCCTCGATGTGGACTTCCTCCGGCGCACCCTTCTTGAAGACGATGACGGCGTTGCGTGAGAACGACTCGAACGTCTCCTTGTCGTCGAAGGGGAAGGGCGGCATGACGATGCGCACGCCGACCTGAAATCCGCTCTTCACCTTGAGCTTCGGATCGCGTCCGTGCGCGAGATCGTCCAGGAAGAGGCCGATCGGCGTGATCATGCCCTCCTGCTGGATGAAGATCGTCGGGTAGCCGAACCGCGACGTGAACTCGAGCGGATAGATGCCGTTGTTGTTCACGATGCAGTTGACGTCGATGTAGCCGATGTAGCCCTCCTCGGCCAGCTTCGGCCCCACCTTCTGGAGCGTCTGCTCGAAGATCTTGTTCGGCTCGCTCCAGAACATCGACGTGCCCATCTCTCCCGTCGGCGGCCCGCTGTTGCCGGGGAAGAGCTTCTTGTGCTCGAAGTTCGTGTTGACGGGGTTGATGAAGGTCTTCCCGTTGAAGAATCCGCCGACCGCCACCTCCACCCCGACCACGCGCTTCTGCAGCTGAAAGACCTTGATCTCGTCGGCGAAGTTCTTCTTGTACGCCTCGAGCATCCGCACGACGTCGCGGCCGTCCTCTTCGTCGCCGACGAACAGCCGCCGCTTGACGTTGCCCGCGGCGCCGGACGGCTTGATGACGTAGCGGCTCGGGTTCTCCTGGACGTAAGCGATCGCGTCGTCGAAGTTGTCGAATTCGCGATAAGGGATGATCGTGACGCCCGCCTTCTTGAGCTCCTCCTGCCCGAAGGAACGGTCGTCCTCGAGCCGGTCCGTGTAGGGCGTGCCGCCGACGACGGCCTTGCCGCGCGCGCGCAGCGCCACCGCCTTCTCGCCCTGGCCGAGCGTGTCGTCGAAAACGATGATGTCGGCCCAGTCGACGTCCTTCTCCCAGTCGTCGGACTTCGGGACGAACCCGTCCGCGATGTCCTTCTCCTCTTCGTCGGCGATGAAGTAGCGGACCTCGTGGCCCTCCTTCAGGACCTGCCAGGCGATGTCGCCGACGAGGCCCGAGAGGGATACGAAGAGAAACTTGCGCTTCTTTTCCATGATCCGGCGGCGGGGATTCTATATGGGACGAGCGCGTCGGATCGCGTCGGGTGTCGTGTTTCACCCGCCGTTAACGCTCTCTTTCATGGGGAACCCGAGAGACGACGTCATGCGCAAGAGCTCTCTCCTGGCCGCGATCGGGGCGCTGTCCTGCGGGCTTCTGGCATCTCCGCGGCCGGCCAGGGCCGCGACGTTCCTCGTGAACAGCACGGACGACGTTCACGACGCGAGTGCTGGCGACGGCATCTGTGAGACGGCGGCGGGCGGCCAATGCACGCTGCGCGCCGCGGTGGAGGAGGCCAATGCGCTGCCCGGAGCGCACGTGATCCGGTTCCTCTCGAGCTTGCCGAGTCCGGCGACGTTTACCCTGAACCTCGGTGAGCTCAAGATCACGGCCGAATTGACGATCGAGGGGAATGGCCGGGCCGCCACGATCGTCGACGACGCCGGGGCGACGGTTTGGATCGAACCCGGCTCCGGTGTCAATCCCGCAGCGACGATTTCGCAGATGACCTTTCGGGGTGGGTCCGAAGGGATTCGCTTCTCGTTCACCCGCTTGAGGCTCTCGGACGCGACCATCTCGGGAAACACCATCGGTCTCTACGGTGACGGCGCGGTTCTCTATCTGGATCGGTCCTCGATCAGCGACAACACGGGGGGAGGAATCTCCGCATTCGACACGTACCTGATCATCAATGACAGCGCGATCGAGAACAACTCGACTTCGGACCGAGGCGGCGGAATCCTTCAGCTTGGTTCCGATTACTCTCTGATCTCGCGAAGCCTCATCGCTGGCAACTCGGCGGCCGGGGCGGGCGGCGGCCTGTACGTGAACGGGCCGAGTGACGAAGCGGGATCGGCCTTTCTCATCAACACGACCGTCGCCGGTAACACCTCGGGAGACCACGGAGGGGGCGTCTTCTGCGATTCCGGCGCCGACTGTTACGCCTACAACGCGACGATCGCGAACAACCAATCGGGAACCGGGTCAACCCTCTTCGAGCCGACGGGCGGCGGCATCACGGCGATCGCCGGATTCCTTCTCGCGAACACGGTCGTGGCGCAGAACGTCCATACGGCGGGAAAGTTCGTCGTCGCCGACGACTGCTCCGGCGGATACATCTCTTCCGGCTACAACCTCATCGAAACGGTATCCGGGTGCACGATCGGCGCGCTCGATATCTCCGAGAAGGACCCCATGCTCGGCCCCCTTCAGGACAACGGCGGCCCGACGCGCACTCAGGCACTGCTCGCCGGCAGTCCCGCGATCGACGCAGGCAACCCCGGCGGATGCACCGACTACGCGGACGCGACCCTGACGACGGACCAGCGCGGCTTCGTGCGGCCGATCGAGGGGCGCTGCGACATCGGCGCGTTCGAGGCTGGCTCGGCGGCTCCGACACCGACGCCGACGCCGACGCGGACTCCCACACGCACGCCGACTTCGACGAGGACTCCGACGCGGACTCCGACAGCGGTTCCGCCGACCACGACCAGGACTTCGACTGCGACGCCGACCCGGACGTCGACTGCGACGCCGACTCTACCGTCACCGACACGCACACCGACGCGGACTCCGACGAGCACGCCGACTCCTACGAAGACCCGTACGCCCACGGCCGCGGCCTCGTCCGCCGCCTTACCGCAGGCGTTGTTCGTCGATCCCGACGGCAACGGCGTGCTCGAGCCGGGAGAAGCCGTCAGCGTCGATCCCTCCTGGAAAGACATGACCGCGTCGCCCCTCGCGCTGACGGGGACGGCCACGTCGTTCACGGGGCCACCGGGAGCGAGCTACGGCATCCTCGACGGCTCGGCTTCCTACGGGTCCATACCCGGCGGCGGGGCCGCGAGCTGCGCTGCGGCCGCCGATTGCTACGCGATGAGCGTCGTGCCGGGCGCCTCTCGTCCCGCGACGCACTGGGACGCGACCTTTACCGAGACGCCCTCCTCCGGTGATCCGGCCAAGGTCTGGACCCTGCACGTGGGAGCCAGCTTCACGGACGTGCCGACCTCACAGCCTTTCTACAAGAAGATCGAGACGCTGCTGCACAACGGGATCACGGCCGGCTGCACGGGCACGGCCTACTGCCCGGGCGAGAACGTTCCCCGCTCCCAGATGGCCATCTTCATCGCCAAGGGGATGGCAGGAGGCGGCGGCAACGTCCCGGTCAGCGGGACGGTTGGAGCATCACC
>DATJZU010000046.1:0-67767 GCA_035498835.1 Thermoanaerobaculia bacterium | reverse complement strand
GAGGCGTTGGGCTGGGGTGCGTTTGTTGAGGGCAGCATGGGGTCTCCTGAGATTGTAGTAGCCGAGGTAGCGAGGCAGCCGATCGGTTCGCTGGGCTGAGGTGGAGTAGGGGCGCTTGTAGGCCCACTCGCGCAGCAAGGTCTGGATGAAGCGTTCGGCTTTTCCATTGGTTCTGGGTCTGTAGGGACGAGTTCGCAGGTGGCGCAGGTGAAGCTTCTGACAGGTAGCCTCGAACTTGCGAGACACGTAACAGGAACCGTTGTCGGACATGACGGCTTCGACGTGGACGCCGCGGCTCTGGAACCAGGCCACCGAGCGGCGAAGGAAAGCGGTGGAAGACGGGGATCTTTCGTTGGGTAGGACCTCGACGTAAGCCAGGCGGGAAGCGTCATCGATGGCGACGTGGACGAACTCCCAGCCGATGCCGCGAACACGGGTGGTTCGGTCACCATGGATGCGATGACCGACCCGACCGATGCGACCCAGCTTCTTGATGTCGACGTGCAGCAGCTCGCCCGGTCGGTCTCTCTGATACCGGATGACCGGCTCCTTGGGTTGGAGGCTCTGGAGCCGGGATAAGCCATGTCGCGCCAGGATTCGGGCCACCGTAGCGGTGGACAGGCCCAGGCGTCTGGCGATCTGTGGACCGGTATCGCGGCGACGACGCAGCCGCAGGACCTGCTCGACTCGTGCGGGATGGGTCTGCCGCGCGACAAGGATCGGACGAGAGCTGCGATCGAGCAGGGCCGCCTCGCCGCCCTCCCGGAATCGCCTCTTCCACTTAAACGCCGTTCTCCTTGAAACTCCGGCCGCCTCGGCGGCCCTGCTCGCTGGCATCCCGTCGAGCATTCGTCGCACCAGCAGTGCTCGACTCGCCGGGCAGCTTCGGGCATTGTTGTGAAGCTCCATCTGGGTTCCTCCGGTGAGTTGGTGGCTTTAGACACTTCCAGCCTCACCGATCTGGGCCCAGATGGGCAACTGACCCTACCCGTGAACAACGTGTTGAGAAACGAGAGCTAGCGCGCGCCCCGGGCGAGTCGGCCGTCCCGCATCTCGATCACCCGGTCCGCGCGCCGGGCCGCGGCGTCGGAGTGCGTCGCGAGAAGGAGCGTCACCCCGCGCTCCCGCCGGACCTCCTCGAGGCGCTCGAGCACCTGCTCGCCGTTGCGGCTGTCGAGGTTGCCCGTGGGCTCGTCGGCGAGCAGCAGCCGCGCGCCCGTGACGAGCGCCCGCGCGATCGCGACCCGCTGCATCTCGCCGCCCGAGAGCTCGTAGGGGTGCGCCGCGGCGCGATGCGCGAGGCCGACGCGGGCGAGAAGGTCCCGCGCGCGCTCGGACGCGTCCGCCCGGCCATCGAGCCGGCGCGGGAGCGCGACGTTCTCGGCGACGTCGAGGTGCGGCAGGAGATTGAAGAACTGAAAGACGAGGCCGACGTCGCGCCGGCGATAGAGCGTGCGCTCCGACTCCGGCATCGCGGCGAGGTCGCGGCCATCCACGAGGACCTCCCCCGAAGTCGGGCGATCGATCGCGGCGAGGAGGTGAAGCAGTGTCGACTTGCCGCACCCGGACGGGCCGACGATCGCGACGAACTCGCCGGAAGCGACCTCGAGGTCGATCCCGTCGAGCGCGACGACCGGAAGGGGCCCCTCGTAGACCTTGCGCACGCGCCGGCACCGGATGGTCGGGGCGGCCGCGGCGGAAGGATTGGGGAGGTCGCGGGCCGCCACGATGCGAGAATACCGCGCGCCCGCAGCCCGGCGGCGGGCGTCCAATTGCCGATGCTGCAGCCGATCGCCCGCGCATTCTCGCGGCGCGCCCTCGTGGCGGCGCTGACCCGGCGCGAGCTCTCGGCGCGCTACCGCGGCGGCGCGCTGGGGTTCCTCTGGTCGCTCGTGAACCCGCTGCTGCTCCTGGCCGTCTACGCGATCGTCTTTCGATTCGTCTTCGCGCCGCGCGCCGACGTACGGCCCTACGCCCTCTTCCTCTTCGCCGGGGTGCTCGTCTGGGGTTTCGTCTCATCGGCGCTGGCCGACTCCGCGGAGACCTTCCGCAACAACGGACCCTTGCTGCGCAAGACCACGGTCGCGCCGGAGGTGTTCCCCGCGGTCGCCGTGTCCGCGCGGTTCACGCACCTGCTGCTCGCGCTGCCGGTGCTCGCGGCGGCCACGATCTACGCGGCGGCGCGGGGGAGCGTGACGCCGGGCGCGGCCGCACTGGCCTTCCCCGTGGTCCTGCTCCTGCTCCTGTTCGCGGTCTTCGGGATGGCGCTCGCCGTGTCCGCGCTCTCCGTGCGTTTTGGCGACGTGCGCGACGTCGTCGGGAATCTTCTGACGCTCGCATTCTTCGTCACGCCGGTTCTCTACCCGGCGGATGCGGTTCCCGAGCGGTTCCGCGGGTTCCTGTACGCGAATCCCTTCGCGCCGTTCTTCAACGGCATCCACGACAGCCTTTTCTTCTTCCGTCCGGTGCGCGGCGCCGACTGGATTGCGATGGCGGCCGTGACGGCGGCGAGCCTCCTCGTCGGCGGCGCGGTCTTCGAGCGCCTGCGCGACGCGATCGCGGAGGAGGCCTGATGGCGGATACGCCCGCGATCGCCGTCGAGCACGTCTCCAAGGTCTTCCGCCGGCGCCGCCGGAAGGCGTCGGGCGGCAGCCTCAAGTCGGCGGTCGTCTCGGCGCGCGGCGCCGGAGCGCGAGCGGCCGACGGCGTGGTCGCGGCGCTGACGGACGTGACGCTCCGCGTCGCGGGGGGCGAGACGGTCGGCGTCGTCGGCGCGAACGGCTCGGGCAAGTCGACGCTCCTGAAGCTTCTCGCCGGGATCCTCCGGCCGACGTCGGGGGAGGTCCGCGTGTCCGGCCGCCTCGCGGCGCTGCTCGAGCTCGGCGCCGGTTTCCATCCCGAGATCTCCGGGCGCGAGAACATCGAGGTGGCGGGTCTCCTGCTCGGGCTCTCGAAGCGGGAAATCGCGGCGCGCCTGCCGGAGATCGTGCGCTTTGCCGGCGTCGAGGAGTTCCTGGACGCGCCGGTCAAGACGTACTCCTCGGGAATGGCCGTGCGTCTGGGATTCGCCGTCGCGGCGCACAGCGATCCGGACGTGCTGCTGGTGGACGAGGTGCTCGCGGTCGGGGACGAGGCGTTCGCGCACAAGTGTCTCGAGAAGTTCTCGGAATTCGAGCGCGCCGGCAAGACGCTCCTGTTCGTGTCGCACGACCTGGCGCTCGTGTCCGCGCGCTGCCGCCGCGCCGTCTGGCTCGAGCGCGGGAGAGTCGCCGCCGACGGCCCCGCCGCCGAGACGGTCGCGCGATACCGGGAGAGCGTAGCGCGCGCGGAGGCCGAGGAGCGTCTCGCGAGCGTCGGCGCGCGCGCCCGCGCTTCGGACGGTCGCATCGGATCCGGGCAGGCGCGGCTCGAGGCGGTGCGTCTTCTCGACGCGGCGGGACGCGAGACGCGGCGCCTCTCGTCGGGCGAGGCGGCGTCGGTGGAGCTCGACGTCGCCGCCCGAGAGTCGTTGTCCGATTTCGTCTTCGGCGTCGCGATCGCCACCGTCGCCGGCGCGCCGGTGCTCGGCGTCAATACGCTCGCCGACGGCATCGCGGCGGAGACACTGTCGGGCACGGCCCGCGTGCGCCTGGAGCTTCCTTCCGTCACGCTCGCGCCTGGCCTCTACAGTCTCGACGCGGCCGTGCACGCGGCGGACGGCGCGCCGTACGACTATCGGCGCGACGTGCTCCGCTTCGAGGTGACCGGCGGCGTGCCGACGCTCGGCGTCTGGAGCCCGCCGCGCCGCTGGAGCGCCGAGGGCGGCGTGCGCTGGAAGCGCTGAGCGGAACGCCGTCCGTCGGCGGCGGTAAACTTCCGCCTGCCGCCTGTCATTACCGATGCGCGAGACGTTCCTTCCGTTCGCCCGCCCGTCCATCGGTCCCGAGGAGATCCAGGAGCTGCTCGATACGCTCGCCTCCGGCTGGATCACGACGGGGCCGAAGGTCGAGCGCTTCGCCGCCGCGTTCTCCGAATACGTCGGCGGGCGCTACGCCGTGCCGGTCTCCTCGGCGACGGCCGGCCTGCACGTCGCGCTCCTCGCGCTCGGCGTCGGCCCGGGCGACGAAGTCGTGACGACGCCGATGACGTTCGTCGCGACGCTCAACACGATCGTCCACTGCGGCGCGCGGCCCGTCCTCGCGGACATCGACGCGTCCACCCTGAACGTCCGGGTCGAGGAGATCGAGAAGCGGCTCTCGCCGCGCACGAAGGCGATCCTGCCGGTCCACTTCGTGGGGCAGCCGGCGGACCTCGATCCGATTCTCGAGCTCGCCGCCGCCCGCGGCATCGCGGTGCTCGAGGACGCCGCGCACGCCGTCGGCGCGGAGTACAAGGGCCGGCGGATCGGGTCCTTCCCGACGACGTCGGTCTTCTCCTTCCACCCCAACAAGAACATGACGACCGGCGAGGGCGGGATGGTCGTGACCGAAGACGAGACCGTCTTCGAGAAGACTTCGCTCCTCAAGTTCCACGGGATGGACCGGGAGTCCTGGAAGCGCTTCGCGAAGGCCGGAAGTCCCCGCTACGACGTGGCAGTACCCGGATTCAAGTACAACATGATGGACATCCAGGCGGCGCTCGGCCTCCACCAGCTGAAGCGCCTCGAGGGATTCCTCGCCGAGCGCGAGCGGCTGGCCGCGCGGTACGACGCGGCGCTCGCCGGCCGCGCCGGCCTCATCCTGCCGCAGCGCGTGCCCTACCCGGTGCGGCACGCCTGGCACCTCTACACCCCGCTCGTGGACGTGGACCGCCTGACGATCGACCGGGACGGGTTCATGGCGGAGCTCAAGAAACGCAACATCGGCACGGGCCTTCACTACACCGCCGCGCACGAATTCTCGTACTATGCATCGGGATACGGCTGGCGGCCGGTGGATTTTCCCGAGGCGCACTACGTCTCGGAGCGCATCGTCTCGCTGCCGCTCTTCCCGGGGATGACGGAGTCCGATCAGGACGACGTCGTTGCGGCGATCGGGGACGTGCTCGGGGAGTTCGCGCGATGAAGGTTTCGGTGGTCGTTCCCGTCTACAACGAGGAGGGCAACCTGCCGGCGCTGCTGCCGCGGCTGTTCGCGGCGCTCGACGGTACGGGCGACGCCTACGAGATCGTCTTCGTCGACGACGGCAGCCGCGACGGCTCGCTCGCGATCCTCAAGGAATGGGCGCGGCGTCACCCGGACCGCATCCGGGTCCTCGAGCTCTCGCACAACTTCGGGCAGCACCAGGCGATCCTCGCGGCCTTCCGGGACGTGACGGGGGACGTCGTCGTGACGCTCGACGCCGACCTCCAGAACCCCCCCGAGGAGATCCCGAAGCTTCTCGCGAAGATCGCCGAGGGTTACGACGTCGTAGGCGGCGTGCGGCAGGGGCGGCAGGACTCGGCCTTCCGGCGCTACGCCTCGGCCGTCGTGAACCGCGTCACGGTCGCGATCACGCGCCTGAGGCTGACCGACTTCGGGTGCATGCTGCGCGCCTATGCGCGCCCGGTCGTGGACGAGATCAACGACTGCGACGAAGCCTCGACCTTCATTCCGGCGCTCGCCCAGAGCTTTGCGCGCCGCCCGACGGAGGTCGAGGTGGTGCACGCGCCTCGCCAGGCGGGCCGGTCGGCCTACTCGCTCTATCGGCTCATCCGCCTGAACTTCGATCTGATGACCGGCTTCTCGATCGTGCCGCTCCAGGCGTTCGGCTTCTTCGGCACGCTCGTCGCCCTCGGCGGCATCGCGTTCGGCGTTTTCCTCCTCGTGCGGCGCCTCATCGTCGGCGCGGAGGTCGAGGGAGTCTTCACGCTCTTCGCGATCCTCTTCACGCTCCTCGGCATCGCGATGGCGGGCCTCGGGATCGTCGGGGAGTACGTCGGGCGCATCTACCAGCAGGTGCGCGGGCGGCCGCGCTTCCGCGTCCGGCGCGCCTATGGCTTGCGCGCCGAGGCGCCGCGCGCGCGGGAGGTCTCGTCGCGGTGACGCGCATCGCCGTCTTCGCCTATTCCGAGACCGGGCACGAGTGCCTGAAGTGGCTCCTCGAGCGCGGTGAGAACGTCGTGCTCGTCGTGACGCACGCGGACGCGCCCGGAGAGGCGATCTGGTTCCCGAGCGTGGCGGAGCTCGCGCGCTCGCGCGGAATCGAACCGGTTGTGGCCGACGTCCCCGACGCGGCGCTCGTGGCGCGCGTCCGGGCCGCGGCGCCGGACCTGATCTTCTCTTTCTACTTCCGCCACCTGCTTCCCGACGACCTCCTCGCGATCCCCCGCCGCGGCGCGTACAACCTGCACGGGTCGCTCCTCCCGAAGTACCGCGGCCGCGCGCCGGTCAACTGGGCGGTCGCGAACGGCGAAAAGGAGACCGGCGCGACCCTGCACGTCATGTCGGGCAAGGCCGACGCGGGCGACATCGTGGACCAGGAGCACGTCCCGATCGGGCCGGACGAGACGGCCTACGAGGTCCAGAAGCGCGTGACCCAGGCCGGCGTGCGGATCCTCGAGCGGCGCCTCGCGGAGCTCGCGGCGGGCACGGCGCCGCGCCGCAAGCAGGACGATGCGGAGGCGTCGACCTTCGGGCGCCGCAAGCCCGAGGACGGGCGCATCGACTGGACGCGCCCCGCGCAGCAGGTGCACGACCTCGTGCGCGCCGTGGCCCATCCGTATCCGGGGGCATTCACCGACATCTTCGGCGGCAAGACGCTCGTCTGGAGGACGCGGCTTCCGCATCTGGGCGCCCACGACAACTTTCCCGGGCAGGTGCGCTCGGAGCAGGGGCGCCTCTACGTCGCGTGCGGCGACGACCGTTACGTCGAGATCCTCCGCATCCAGCGCGAGGGGCAGAACGAGATCGACGCCCGGCACTTCACGGCGCAGGCGGTGTCGCCATGAGGGTCCTCATCCTCGGGGTCAACGGATTCATCGGCAACGCGCTGACCGAGCGCATCCTCAACACGACGGACTGGCTCGTCTCGGGCCTCGACATCGCGAGCGAGAAGATCGCGCCGTTCCTCGGCCACCCGCGCTTCACGTACCTCGAAGGCGACATCGCGATCAACAAGGAATGGATCGAGTACCAGATCAAGAAGTGCGACGTCGTGCTGCCGCTCGTCGCGATCGCGACGCCGACCGCGTACGTCCGCCAGCCGCTGAACGTATTCGAGCTCGACTTCGAAGAAAACCTCCGGATCGTCAAGCAGGCGGTGCGCTATCGCAAGCGCGTCGTGTTTCCATCGACCTCCGAGGTCTACGGGATGTGCCCCGACGCCGAGTTCGACGAGAGCACGTCGACGCTGGTGTACGGCCCGATCCACAAGCAGCGCTGGATCTACTCGTGCTCGAAGCAGCTCCTCGACCGCGTCATCTGGGCCTACGGCGAGGCGGAAGGCCTGCGCTTCACGCTCTTTCGCCCGTTCAACTGGATCGGGCCGCACCTGGACGACGTGGACTCGCCGAAGGAGGGCTCGAGCCGCGTCCTGACGCAGTTTCTGCACAACGTCCTCTACGGCGAGCCGATCAAGCTCGTGGACGGCGGGTCGCAGCGGCGTTCGTTCACCTACATCTCCGACGGCATCGACTGCCTGATGAAGATCCTCGAGAACCGCAAGGGATCGGCCGACGGCGGCATCTTCAACATCGGCAATCCCGCCAACGACATCTCCGTCCGGGAGCTGGCGGAGAAGCTCGTCGCGGCCGTCGCGGCGCACCCGGCCTTCGGCCCGCGTGCGCGGGAGACTCGGCTCGTCGAAGTCTCGTCGCGCGATTACTACGGCGAGGGATACCAGGACATCCTGACGCGCGTGCCTTCGATCCGGCGCGCGCGGACGGCGCTCGGCTGGGAGCCGAAGGTGGGGCTCGACGAGGCGATCCGGCTGACCGTGGACTTCTATCTCTCGAAGCGGGGGGCGCTTTCCTGAGAGGCAGGGCGGCCTGACCCGCATCGCCCTCAAGGTCGACTGCGACACCTACGTCGGGACCCGCGACGGCGTCCCGCGTCTCCTCGAAATCTTCTCCCGCCGCGGGATCCGCGCCACGTTCTTCTTCACGCTCGGCCCCGACCGCTCCGGCGTCGCCGTCCGGCGCGTCTTCACGAGGCCCGGCTTCCTCGCGAAGATGCTGCGGAGCCGCGCCGCGTCGCTGTACGGTTTCCCGACCGTGCTCTACGGGACGCTCCTGCCCGCGCCGGAGATCGGGGAGCGCTGCGCCGCCGTCCTGCGGGCCGTGGCGGAGGCCGGCCATGAAACGGGCGTGCACGCCTGGGACCACGTCGGCTGGCACGACCGCCTCGACCGGATGACGGCCGAAGAGATCCGCGTCGAGAGCCGGCGCGCCCACGAGAAGTATCGCGAGATCCTCGGGCGGCCCGCGCACGCCGCGGCCGCGGCGGGCTGGACCGTGAACGCGCACGCGCTCGAGGTCGAAGCGGAGTGGAAGCTCGAATACACCTCGAACACGCGCGGGGGCGGGCCGTTCTTTCCCTCGGCGGCGGGCCGGGCCTTTTCGACGCTCGAGATTCCGTCGACGCTCCCGACGCTCGACGAGACGCTCGCGTGGCCGGATCTCGCGTCCGACGCGGCACAGCGCGAGTTCTTCCGCGGCGCCGTGGGCGCGCCCGGCGCCACGCACGTCCACACGATCCACGCGGAGGTCGAAGGGCGCTCGAAGGCGCCGCTCTTCGAGGCGATCCTCGACGACTGGCACAAGGCGGGCGCGCGCTTCGTCCGGATGGGGGACCTCGCGGAGGAGATCCGCGCGCGCCGCAGGGAGATTCCGACCCGGGAGATCGTCCGGACGAAGCTCCCCGGGCGCGGGGGAACCGTCGCGACCGGCTGGCCCGAGACGCCGTGAGCGTCCGGGGCTCGCGCCGGGAGGGAGCGATCGCAGTCGCGGCGCTCGCCGCAGGCGCCGGACTGCGCCTGGCGTTCCTGGTGTCGCTCCGCGAGAACTACGACCTGACGTCCTTTCGGATGGCCGCCGAGGTCATTCGGCGGGGCGGGGCGCTCTATCAGGAGGTCGCGCGCTACAACTATTCCCCGGTCTGGGGGTACGTCGTCGCCGGCCTCGATGCGATGGGCCGGACGATCGGCTTTTCGCTCGCCCGCGGGATCACCTCGCTCCTCTTCCTCGCGGACGCGGCGACGGCCGGGATCCTCTATCGGATCTGCCGGGAGCGCGGCGAGACGCGCGGGCGCTCCGGCCTCGCCGCCGCGCTCTTCTTCGCGAACCCCGTATCCGTCGTGGTGTCGAGCCTGCGCGGGATGTTCGACGCGCTCTCGATCACCTTCCTGGTGCTCTCGATCCGGCTGATGGAGCGGAGGCCGGCGCGCGGCAGCGGCGCGGTCGCGGCGATGAGCGTCTCGGTCCTCGTCAAGCACGTGACGTGGTTCCACCCGCTCCTCCTCGCCCGCCGCGGGCAGCCGCGCGTCCGCCTCGCCGCGGTGCTCGTGCCCTACGCCGTCTTTCTCGCCGCCTTCTTGCCGTTCTGGAGCTCGCGCGACCGGATCCTCGCGCAGGTCTTCCTCTACCGCGGCATGAGCGAGCCGTACGGCGTGGATGCGCTGCGCCGGTTTCCTTGGATGCCGCCGTGGGGACTGCCGGCGCTCTGCGCGGCCGCGGCGCTCGCGGCCGCCTTCTGGCTGGCGCGGCGCGGCGTCGAGCTCGGGCGCGCGAGCCGGATCCTCTTTCTCGTTCTCCTGATCTTCCTGCCGGGGATCACGCCGTATTACTTCGTCTGGCCGATCGCGCTCGGCGCGCTCGACCCCTCGGCGGGGTTCGGCGTCTATACGGCGATCGTCACGCTCTTCCTGATCCACTCGCCCGACGCCATCGGCGTCGAGCTCGCTCACCTGCCGGGCTGGTCGGGGCCGTGGTGGGCCGCGGTGTTCTGGCTGCTCTGGGAGCTGCGCGCGCTCCAGGCGAGCAGGATCGCGAGGGATAGCAGCGAAAGCAACGCGCCGGACCCGAGCGCGACGGGCTCGTAGGAACGCGCGACGGTGTGCACTCCCGCCGGGAGCAGAACGCCCGAGAACATCCCGTTGGTCGGAAGGATGGGCGCCGGAATTCCGTCGAGGAGCGCCTTCCAGCCCGGCGCGTAGGGTTCCGACAGGACGAGGAGGCCCGCGCAGTCGGCGCGCGTCTTCCACGTCTGACGGTTCTCACGGAACGCGACCTTCTCGAGCGCGGGCGGCGCGCACGGGCCCTCGGGCGGCGGCGGGCCGACCCCTTCCAGGACCGCGTGGCGCCGCGGATCGAAGCCCGGGGAAGCCATCGCGCGGATCGCCTCGTCCGGGGAACCGACGCGCCGCCAGTAGTGGACGAGCTCCGCCCTCCCCGCGGCTCGCAGATTCCGATAGAGGCGAAAGCTCCGGTCGCTGGCGTTGGGAACTTCTCCCAGGAGCTCGACTCCCGCGGCGCGGACGTCGTCGGCGCTCACGAAGAGCCGCACCGAGGCCGCCGACAAAATCGGCAGCCGGCGCTCCCACGGAAGGCGGCCCAGGATTCTCTGGATCCGCGCATGCCGGTCGAGGTCGAGCCCGTCGAAGGACTCCTGAAAGATCGATGGAATCCCGAACGAAGACGCCGAATAGTTGGCGAGGGTCTCGCGGTTCCATTCGTAGCGCCAGCGGATTTCGTTGGACGGAGCCCGCAGTGCGATGCCGGGCGGGTTCGGGTCTCGGAAGAACCGGCCGTCCTCGATTCGACGGCGCACCGAGGCCGCGAGGCTCGGGACGCTCGTCAGCAGCGCGCGCGGGGCGGTCGGATTCAATCCCGAGCCGGCGCTGCCGAGGTCGACCGCGACGATCCCGCACAGGAGCCAGGGAGCGAAACGTCGGATGCGAGAGCCCGCGAAGAGGAGCAGAGCTCCGGCGCCCCCGATGAGCGCGGCCTGGCGGAGCCGGGCTCCGAGGATGTCTCGAAGAAGCGGTGTCGCTTCCTCCGCGAAGAAGACGCGCGAGAACGATCTCAGGAATTCGACGTCGTGCGCGATCGCCAGCGCCGCGCCCGCCAGGGCGACGGCCGCCGCCGCGAGCGCCGCGCCGGGGAGCCAGGGCATTCGGGCCCGGGAGTCGTCCCGCCAGAGGCCGTCGGCCATCGTCCCGGCCAGCAGGGCCGCGGGCAGCGGCGCGGCGAAGAGGAACTTGGTCGGATACCGGAACGGGCCGAGCAGGCGCGTCGGATCGAAGAGCCCGCCGGTCGGCAGGTGCCGGCCGAGCGAAAGCACGATCGAGCCGAACAGGACGGCGGCGAGCAGCCGCCGCGGGCCGCGGGGAAGCGGACCGGCCCGCCGCGAAAGGCCCGAGGCGAGAGCCAGCGTGAGGACGGTCGCTCCGAAATAGAAGGAGAGAAGGACGGGAAAGCGCATGTCTTCGACGTCGGCTCCCCAGTAATCGGTCTCGCGGAGCGTCGCGGTCTCGCCGAAGAACCCCGGGACGGCGAGCTCCGGCAGCCGGCGCGGATCGATCGACCAGTTTCCGCGCTCCGCGGCCGGCAGACCGGCTCCGCGTCCGGAGTGGCGGACGAGCTCGGCCATCGGCAGCAGCGCCACCGCGGAAATCCCGGCGATCGCCGCGGCGAGCGGCAGGGAGAGCGCGAGGCGCCGGACGCGCGAGCCGGAATGGGGGCAGTCGTACGGGAAGACGAAACCCCAGGCGGCCGCGAGAGGGATGGCGAAGGCGACCTGCTCGGCCGAGCCGGCGAAAATCGGAAGCGCGCCCGCGGCCGCCGCGAGGACGAACCAGAGCCGGCGTCGGTCGCGCAGGAAGAGGTGCCAGAAAAGCAGCAGGAGCGCCGTGTGCGGCATCGCGAGCAGGCGGCCGAAGAGGTTTCCGAAGGAGAGTGTGATTCCGCAGAGCGCGAAGACGATGCCGGCCAGCGCGCTCGCCGGGGAAGTCATGCCGAGGACCCGGGCGAGGGCGTAGGCGGCCGCCGCGCACAGCGCGAAGTGCAGCGCGATCTCGAGGTTGGTGGCCAGGATCGGAGGCATCACGAGCGAGAGGAGCGCGGTCGGGTAGAGAAGCAGGTACTGAATGTTTCCGAGAAGAGGCTGGCCGCCGTGGACGAGCCCGTCCCAGAGCGGCAGCGCTCCCGCCCGCGCCAGGTCCGGCAATCGCGCTCTCTGAGGGAAGATCCAGAAGTAGAGGTCGCGAAAGAAATACGTCCGGCCGAGGACGATCGGCCACGCGAAGACGGCCGCCACGCCCGCCGTGAGGAGCCAGAACGCGCGCTCGCGAAGCGGCCGGGGCGGCCCGAACGTCCCGGGCGACGGGATCACGCGGCGCGCTCCCCGTCCGCGCGGCCCCGAGCCGCGAGGGCTCCGATGACGAGCAGGAAGAGCAGGGCCGCGGCCTGAAGGATCACGCCCCGGCGAAACGGGGCCTCGTCCCAGTGAATCTCGAGGCGGTGGCTTCCGCCCGGCACGGCGACGGCCAGGTCGCGCGCATTGGCGACGAGAACCGGGACCGCTTTTCCGTCCAGCCGCGCCCTCCAGGCCGGGAACCACGTCCGCGAGAAGACGACGTGGCCCGGGGCGTCGGCCTCGACGCGGACCGAGGCGCGATCGGCCTCGACGTGCGGGTCCGCAAGACGGGCGCGGGCGTCGCCGGTTCCCTCGCGGTCGACGGGTCCGGGCAGGATCACGTCGGTTTCCGGATCGAAACCCTCGCGGCGGAGAGGGTCGAGCACACCGGACAGCGCCCGGCGCCGCAGCTCGCGCCCCGCCCACCGGAGCTCCGCGACCGGCCGCTCGATCTCCGACAGGACGAGTCGCCGGCCCGCCACGGTCAGCCCGGTCACGAATCGCGTGCCCGGATAAGGCTCGCCGTCTTCGGCGAGGACCCATCGGCCCGAGAACGCGCGCAGGAGCCGCGTGCGCTCCTCGGGCGTCGACGCGGAGACCGCCTCGCTCGCGAGCCGGTTGAACCAGCCGTAGGAGCCGTCGGGATCGGCGTCGAAGAGATACCGCACGCCGAAAGGCTCGCCCGTGCCGGGAATCAGCTCCTCGATCTGGACGCGCGCGAGCCGCGAGACGCGGGGCACGAGATCCGGATGCATGCTGCCCGTCGCGAGCACGTTGAACTCCGGCAGGCGCGGGGAGACGAAGAGCCGGCCGGGACCCGAAAGGCGCCCCGCGAGCGCCGGCGGGCGCTCGAGGTCGCGCTCGGCGCCGGAGACGAAGAGCGGCAGGCCGCCGGGCAGCGCGAAGAGGAGCGCGGCGAAACCGAGGACGTAGCCGCACGCGGCCGCGCGGCGCTTCGAGAAGAGGACGGCCGCGAGGACGCCCGCCGCCGCGAGACCGAGAAGTGCGTCGAGGGCGAAGGTGCGCCGGATCGCCGGCAGAAGGGCCGCCGGGGGAAGCGCCAGGCCGTCGAGCAGAGGGCGGACGCGGCGCTCGAGGAGGCCGCCTTCGCCCGAGACGGCGAGGCCCGCGACGAAGAGCAGGACGACGACTCCCAGCACGAGCGCCTCGCGCCGCCGCGGCCGCCGTCCGGAGAGGCGGTCCACCGCGAATCCCGCGAGGAGGGCGAGCGCGAGCGTGGTCAGCAGGTAGAACTTGATCGGATAGCGCAGCCGCCGCGCGACGTCGAGGCCGGCCACGGCGCGCCAGAAGGGGAGGACCGGCCCGAACGAAAGGAGGAGCGCGGCGGCCCCGCCCGTCGCGAGCGCGATCGTCGGCGCGCGCCAGAACTCCCGCTCGGATCCCGCCATCAGGACGAGCACCAGCGGGATCACCCCGAACGTGACGCACCACAGGTACACGAGATCGCCGCGGTGGAGCGCGAACTGCCAGTGGCCGGCGGCGCCGAGCGCGCCCGGGTCGCCCGAGAAGCGCGGGAAGAGCCACTCGAGGAACCGCCATGCGGCGAATGGGGAGGCGCCGAAGGCGCGCTCGGAGTAGAGATGCTGGCCGCGGTAGGTCAGCGGCAGAACCTGTGCGAGCGGCAGAAGGAGCGGCGCGGCGAGTGCGGCGGCCCCGGCGCCGGCGGCCGCGGCGGCGAAGAGCCGAGCGGGAAACCCGACCGCTCCGCGCGCGCGGAGGGCCGCGGCGAGCCCCGCCGCGAGACAGAAGAGGAGCGTCAGGAGCGAGATGGCCGGCTCGCCCGCCAGGAGCTGCAGTCCGAGCGCGAGCGCCAGGGCGCCGGCTCCGCGGACGAGGTCGCGCCGGGAGTCGGCCCCCGCGACGGCGAGCGTCGCCGCCCCGCACCAGGGCAGCCATGACGCGGCCGGCCCGGAGTTCGCGAAGGCCGAGGTGTACGAGAGCATCGCGCCCGAGAAGGCGTAGGCGATCCCCGAGAGGAAGGCCGCGCCTTCGGACTGTCCGAGGCGGCGCGCGAGAAGCCGCGCGCCGAAGTACGCCCAGAGCACGTGGAGCAGGTAGTGGAGATTGAACGCGGCGGCCGGCCGCACGATCTTCTCGAGCAGCACCGTCGGATAGAGGAGCACCGCGTTCGGGTTCGCGAGGAGCGGCTGGCCCCCCGAGGCGGCTTCGTTGACGAACGGCGCCCGTCCGGCGGCGAGCGACTGCATCGCGACGCGGCGCCAGGGCCAGTGCGTGATGTGCGCGTCGCGGAAGACGAGGCGCCGGGCACCGAGGATTTCCGGCAGGAGCGGGAGCGAGAAGAGGACGGCGACCGCCAGGCTCGCGAGCACGGCCCGGCCGCGGGATGACATTGAGGAAAGTTTAGCTTCAAATCGGGCCGCGTCTCCGACTTCCCCCCTTACACTGAACGCGTTGCACGAGAAGCTCGCGTCCCGCGCCGTCCTCGCCGCCTTCGCTTTGACGGCGATCTTCTTCTCCGGACAGTTTCCGCCGTTCGCGAACCCGAACGAGCTCTCGCGTCTCGAGGCGGTCTATGCCGCGGGCGAGCTCGGGACGCTGTCGATCGACGGCGCGATCCCGGTGCTGGGCGACCACGAGGACAAGTCGGTCTCGAACGGGCGCTTCTACTCGAACAAGGCTCCGGGTCTGGCGCTCGCGGCCTTGCCGGTCTACAAGGTGCTGCGCGTCGTCTTCCCGAAGCCGCGCGCTTCATCGGACGCCGTCTTCGTGTGGCTGCGGCTCCTCACCGTGTCGCTCGCGAGCGTTCTCGCGCTGGCGCGGTTCCTCCGCCGCCTCGCGTCGTCCGCCTCGGGACCGCTCGTCGGGTTCGCCGTGGCCTTCGGAACGCCGTTTCTCTTCTACGCGCGGTCCTTCTTCGCGCACGCGTGGGTCGCCGCGCTCCTCTTCCTTTCTTGGGACCTCATGGCCGCGGCGCGGGTGCGCGAAGGGTCGCGGCGCGTCGGGGCGCTCTACGCCGCCGCGGGACTGCTCGCCGGCTGGGCCGCGATCTCCGAGTACACGGCCGCGCCGCTCCTGATCGTCCTCGCGTTCGCGACGCGATCGGGGCGGCGGCTGCTGCCTTTCGCCGCGGGCGCCGCCATGCCGCTCGCCGTGCTGCTCTTCTACGACGCGGTGTGCTTCGGGTCGCCTTTCGTGCTGTCGTCGGCACGCGAGGCCTACGGCCAGTACTCGGCGCTCTCGGGGAAGGGGTTCTTCGGATTCGGCGCGCCGAGCCCGACGGTCGCGGCCGAGTACCTCTTCCAGCCCGCACGCGGGCTCCTGCTCTTCTCGCCTTTCTGGATCTGGCTCGTGCCGGGCTTTGCGCGCTGGCGCCGCCTGGGCGCCGACCGGCGGGCGGTCCTCGTCTGTCTCGTCGCGGTCGCGGGCTTCTTCGTGATCCTCTGCGGCTACCCGAACTGGCACGGCGGCTGGGCGATCGGCAACCGGTACCTCCTCCCCGTGCTCTTCTTCGCCGGGCTGGCGCTGCCGCACGCGCTCACGACGCCGCTCTCGCGCGGAGTCTTCGCGATCGCGGCGATCTTCGCGGTGACGGCGCACGTGCTGATGACGTCCTCGTGGCCGCACTTTCCGGTCGACCTGCCCTGGCCGCCGGCTACCGGATCGCTGTGGTTCCTGTCGCGGGACTGGTTCGCCCCGAACGTCCTCTCGGGAGTGGGGGCGCTTTCGCTGCTCCTTCCGGCGGCCGCCGCGGCCGCCGCGGGCGGTCTGTGCCTCCGCGCGGCGGCGCCGCTCGCTCCGCCGTCCGCCGCCGGGTTCGCAGCGGCGCTGCTCCTCTTCGCCGTCCCGCTCGCGGCACGGCCGACGGTCCCGTACGGCGCGCGCCTCTGGCGCGCGGCGATCTTCGGGGCGTACTCCGGCGTCGATCCCCGGCGCGAGGAGCTCCAGCGCGTCGTCCGGGAGGCCGCGACGCCGTCCGACATGCGCCGCGCGGCCGGGGCGTGGCGGCTCTACGGTCCGCCGCGCGCGTCGGCGCAGGGTCCTTAGCCGCCGCTAGTCCGGCCGGATCTCGAAGACCTTCCAGCGCGCGAGCCACTTTCCGCCGCGCACGATGCCGGTCCGCGAGACGTGGACGAGGCGGATGTGCGCGAGCGGCGCAATCTCGGTGCCGGCCAACCGCGCGCCCGCGCCGTCGAAGTCGTAGAGCCGCGACTGCATCGTGCGGAAGTACGCGGGCGTCGGCTGGAGCCCGCGCGGGCCGGCCGCGAGGACGGGCGCGCGGCCGACGTAGCCCGCGTAGTCGTTGAGCCGCGGCGCGAGGTCCGTTGCGAGGATCCACCGGGCGCGGCGCGCGCGCGCGATCGCGAGGGCCTCCTCTTCGCTCTCGGCCAGGAAGAACCGGATCGAGTCCTCGAACCCGTAGCCGAAGTTGTTCGCGACCACCGGCTGCTCTGCGTCGAAGAGGATGCGATGGCCGAGCGACCAGGGCGCGATCACCGACGCGGCGCGCGAAAGTCCCGGCGCGGCGGGCGGCGTCTCGAGGAGTCGCGGGTCATACGCGTCCACGGTGCGCGGCAGCTCGCGCTTCATCCAGTCGAGCGTCTCGAAGAGGTCCGTGCCCGGGGCGCGGACGGCCGCGAGCTCGCCGCGGAGCCCCGGCGCCATCGGCAGAACCAGCAGCGTGGCCGTCGCGGCGACGAATGCGGCCCGGACTACCCGCCGCGCGCCGGCCTCGGCGAGGCGCGTCGCGACGAGGCCGGCGGCTTCGATCGCGCAGAACGCCGCGAGCGGCGCGGCATAGTAAACGTTCAGCCGCTGCGACAGCGCGAGGAAGATCGTGACGGCGCCCCAGATCGCGAGCGCCAGGTTCAGGGCCGGCCGCGGACCGCGCCGGACGCGCGAGGCCCACAGGAGGACGACGAGCGGCGCGAGGAAGAACGCGCCCGAGAGCTGCTCGAGCGGGAGCGATAAGCCGTCGGCCAGAAGCGGCCGCGCCTCGAAGATCCCTTTCAGCCAGCCGGCGGGATAGGAAACGTAGCCGCCCTTGCCGGCAGTTTCCTGCGTCCGGCCGAGGACGTATCCCACGCCGTTGGCGAGGCCGCGAACGAGGTCGCCCGCGAAGGGCAGCAGCACGACGGCGGCGGCGGCGAGGAGCGCGATGCGGAGGCCGAGCGCCCGGCCGGCGACGTCGCGGCGTGCGGCGGCGGCGAGCGTGGCGAGCAGGAGCGTTCCCGCCGCGAGCGCGCCGAGGAAGAGCGGCTGAAAGAATCCGAACGAAACGTAGGTGACGGGCGGCCGGATGGGCCCGAGCCAGAGAGCGGTTGCGGCGCCGGCGAGGAGGGCCGGCAGCGCGAGAACGAGCAGGATCGGCCGGAGGACGTCGCGCCGCAGGAGAACGCATTCGAGAAACAGCGCCAGCGCGAAGATCGCCGCCCAGTAGATCGCGCCCTGCCAGGAGAGCACCGCGAGCGCCAGCGCGAGGCCGGCGAAGAGATCGTTGTGCGCCCGCTCGTCCTCGCGGCTCTTGAGGAAGGCCGCGAGGACGAGGAGTCCCGTGGCCGATTCGGCGACGTGCTGGTCGGTGTGCCCGAACTGCGTCCACAGGATGTGCGCCGGGCAGATCGCGACGAAGAACGCGGCGGCGGCGCCGCCGGCGGGCCCGTACACGCGCTTGCCGACGGCGCCCGCGAGCAGAATGGCCGCGCCGGCGAGGGCGACCGGGACCCAGCACGCCTCCGCCTCGACGACCTCGCCGCGCGCCGCCGGCCCGTGAAGCATCCGCGACGGCGCGGCGAGCGCGAGGTCGAAGAGCGGGGGCCAGATCGGGACGCCGCCGTCGGGCACGTTCATGAGCGGGTCGAAGAAGATCGTGCGCGGAAATTGCGCGACCGCGAAGCGCGCCCGACGCAGATGATAGGCGTCATCGGAGCCCAGCACGCGCGTCCGGCCCGTGGCCGAGAGCTGCGAGCGCGTCGTCAGGCGCAGGGAGACGCCGACGGCGAGCGCGGCAGCCAGGGCGAAGAGAAACACGAGGCGCCGCGCCGGCATCGCGATCATTATGCCAGCCCGTCCGGTATCATTTGGTCATCGCGTGAAGCTCTCCGTCCTCATGCCCGTCTTCAACGAGACGCGGACGATCGACGAGATCCTGCGCCTCGTCGGCGCGGTTCCGATCGAGAAGGAAATCCTCGTCGTAGACGACGGATCGACGGACGGCACGCGCGAGATCCTGGAGCGATGGAACGGGCATGACGGCGTGCGCGTGATCCTTCATTCGACGAACCTCGGCAAGGGCCGCGCGGTCCGCACCGCGATGGAGCAGGCCCGCGGCGAGATCCTGATCATCCAGGACGCCGACCTCGAGTACGACCCGGCCGACTACGCGGCCATCCTGCGCCCGATCGAGTCGGGCCGCGCCGACGTCGTCTACGGCTCGCGCTTCCGCGGCAGCGCCGAGAACCGCGTTCAGAACTTCTGGCATACCGTCGGCAACCGGATTCTGACGCTCATCTCGAACGTTTTCACCGACCTGAACCTCACGGACATGGCGACCTGTTACAAGGCCTTCCACCGGCGCGTCGTGCCGTCGCTCGACCTCGAGTCCCGGCGCTTCGGATTCGACGCCGAGTTCACGGTGAAGGTGGCGCGCGGCGGATTCCGCGTCTTCGAGGTGCCGGTCTCCTACTTCGCGCGGTCGCGCGCGGAAGGGAAAAAGATCCGCCTCAAGGACGGCCTCTCCGCGCTCGGCGCGCTGGTGCGGCACACCTTCGAGCGGCGTCCGACGAAATCGTGAGGCGCCGCGCGCTCGCGGCGACCGGCGCCGCCGTCCTCGCCCTGGCCGCGATCGGGCTCGTTTGGGATCACGCGCGGTTCGACGCGTTGTCGGCCGACGAGCCCGTGCACATCCTCTCGGGGTACTTCGAAGTGTCCGGACGCACGGCGATCGTCAACATCGAGCATCCGCCGCTCGCGAAGATCCTCGCGGGGCTGTCCCTCGCGACGCTCGACCTGCCGCCGGCCCCGGCGAAGGTTCCTCTGGGCAATGCCTTCACCGACTTCGGCCATGCCTTCCTCTTCGAGAACCGGGTCTCTCCCGACGCGATCGCGGCCGCGGCGCGGCGGCCATTTCGTTGGCTGCTGGCCGCGCTCGTCGTCCTCGTCTTCGCCGCGGCGTGCGGCCGGTACGGGCCGGGCCCCGCGCTCGGCGCCGCGGCGCTCGTGGCGTTCGACCCGAATTTCGTCGCGCACGCCGGCGTCGTGCACACGGACGTGGCGGCATCGCTGGGGTTCCTGGCGACGGTGGTCGCGTGGAACCGGGCCCAGGAGAAGCCGAGCGCGGTCCGGCTGACCCTGGCGGCGCTCGCGCTCGGCGCGACCCTCGCGACGAAATTCTCCGGCGTCTACCTGCTTCCGATCCTCGCGCTGCAGGCGCTCCTCGCGGCGCGGCGGTCGGAGAGGCCGGGGCGCGACGCGCTGCGCAACCTCGGCCGGCTGGCGATCGTCGCCGCGGGCGCGCTCCTCGTCGTCTTCACCGTCTACGCGGCCGTCACGACCCGAATGAACGCGGCCGATCAGCGGCAGATCATCTGGGAATCGGTGGGAGAGCGCGGCGCGCCCGCGCTCGCGCGCGCGATTCAGAGAGTGGCCGAGATCTCGCCGCCGCTCGGCCACTACCTCGGCGGCCTCGCGTACGTCGCGCGGCAGAACGCGGTGGGCGGCGGGATCAATTTCCTCGCGGGCAAGACCTCGATCACGGGCTTCCCGGGATATTTCCTCGTGGCCTTCCTCGTGAAGTCGTCGCTCGCCTTCCTCGCCGCGACCGCGCTCGCGGTCGGGGGAGCCGCAGCCTTCCGGCTCGGGCGCGACGCCGCGTTGTGGCTTCTTCCCGCCGCCGTGCTCTTCATCGCCTCGGCCGGATCGAGCTACAACATCGGCGTCCGCCATCTCCTGCCGGCCTACCCGTTCCTCGCGCTCGGCGCCGCGGCCGTCCTCGCGCGCCTCGCGGCCGCAGGCCGGCGGCGGGCCGCCGTCGCGGTCGTGCTGCTGTCGGCCCTTCCCCTGTCCGCGGCGGGCGAGACGCTCCGCATCCACCCCTACGAGCTCTCGTACTTCAATCCGCTGGCCGGCGGCCCCGAAGGCGGACGAAAGATCCTGACCGACTCGAACGTCGACTGGGGCCTCGACCTGCGGCGGCTCGCGGTGGAGCTCCGGAGGCGAGGAGTGAAGGATCCGACGGTCGTGTATTTCGGCGGTGACGACGTCCCGTACCGCGTCGGCGTGCCCGACTTCTCGGCGGACCCGCGCGTGCGGGGCACGTTCGTCGCGGTGTCCGCCTTTCATCTCGCCGTGGGGCCGCTTTACTACGCCTACCACGGCGCGACGGGCGTCGCCGCGTCGCTCGAGAACCTCCTCCGCGAGATCGCGGCGCGCGGACGGCCCGCGGGCCGCGTGGGATACTCGATGTATCTTTTCGAGCTTCCGCCCCGGAAGCCGCCGACGAAATGAAAATCTCCGTCGTCATGCCGGTCTACAACGAGTCGAAGACGATCCGCGAGATCGTGCGGCAGGTGGCCGCCGTTCCCGTCGAGAAGGAGATCCTGATCGTCGATGACGGCTCGACCGACGGGACGCGGGAGATCCTCCGCGAGATGGACGGCCGCGACGGCGTGCGCGTCTTTCTCCAGCCACAGAACCAGGGCAAGGGCGCGGCGGTCTCCGTCGGCTTCCGACACGCCATCGGCGACGTCGTCATCATCCAGGACGCGGACCTCGAGTACGACCCGCGCGAGTACGTGAAGCTGCTCGGCCCGATCGTGGACGGGCACGCAGACGTCGTCTATGGCTCGCGTTTCCTCGGGGGCGGGCCGCGCCGCGTCCTCTACTTCTGGCACACGATCGGCAACCGGATGCTGACGCTCGCCTCGAACATGTTCACGAACCTGAATCTCACGGACATGGAGACCTGCTACAAGATGTTCCGGCGCGAGGTCGTCCAGTCCATGACGATCGAGAGCCCGCGATTCGGCATCGAGCCGGAAATCACCGCGAAGGTCGCACGCCGCGGCTACCGGATCTACGAGGTGCCGATCTCCTATTACGGGCGCACCTACGAGGAAGGCAAGAAGATCGGCCTCAAGGATGCCTTCTCCGCGCTCTGGACGATCGTCCGGCACGCGATGCGCGAGACGGAGGATCCCCGCAACGTGGGCCACGTGACGCTCGCCCGGATGGCGAAGCTCGAGCCGTACAACCGCTGGCTCGTGGGCCGCTTCTCCCACGCGCTCGGCCGGCGGATCCTCGAGATCGGCGCGGGCTTTGGAAACCTGACGCGCCATCTGACGGGCCGCGAGCTCGTCATCGCGTCGGATCTCGATCCGATCGCCGTCGAGTATCTGAAGGGCGTGTTCCGCGAGGACGCCACGGTCGAGGTGAAGTCCTACGAGTTCCCGCTCGGCGGCGGCGCGCGGGCCGAGCTCGCCGCCCGGCGCCTCGACACGGTCGTGACCTGCAACGTCCTCGAGCACATCGAGGACGACCGCGGCACGCTCGCCGACATGTTCGCCGTGCTCCAGCCGGGCGGACGCCTGATCGTCCTCGTGCCGGCGCTGCAGAAGCTCTATGGCACGCTCGACGAGCACCTGCGCCATTTCCGCCGCTACGAGAAGGCCGAGATCGAAGAAAAGCTCGCAGCCGCGGGATTCCGCGTCGAGGACTGTCGTTTCGTGAACCGGCCCGGCGTCGTCGGCTGGTGGATCAACGGGCGCATCTTGCGCCGCCGGATCCTTCCCAAGGGCCAGCTGCGCGCCTTTCAGCTCGCGATGCCCTTTCTCCGCCGCGAGGAAAAGAGCCCGCCGCGGTACGGCATGTCGCTGCTCGCGATCGCGAGCAAGCCACGCGGAACGCCGCGAAGCGCCTAGGGTCGAGTCCCCTCTCCCGCCGCCGTGCGGTGGAGGAGCACGGCCTCGGGCCGCAGCGAGAGCTCCCGCACGCGGCCGCCCGCCTCGAGCGCCGCGCGGATCTCCGGCGTGATGAAGCCGGGCGGCACGAGCATCCAGACGGCGCCCGGCCCCGCCACTGCCGTCGCGACGGCGGCCGCGTCCGCGGCGGAGGGAGCCTCCGGCATCCACCAGCCGGGGTGCCGCGCGACCGCGGACGGGTATGCGACGAGGCGCGGCGCGAGGCGGCCGCGATCCGCGGCGATGCGGAAGGGCAGGTAGAGGCCGGGGCCCGCGAAGAGCGTGTCCGCGGGACGGGCCAGCCGGTCGACCACGCGCGCGGCGCGTCCGGCCGCCGTCGGCGGATGGGGGCCGACCGCCGCGGCGCCGAGCGTGAGGAGCCCGAGCACGGCCGAGGCCGCGACTCCCGCGCGTGCGAGCCGGCTCGCGTCGGACGCGCGGGCGACGGCCCAGAGCCAGACCGGAAGCACGGCCAACTCGGTGCGCCCCGCGAAGGCGAACGGCACGACGAGGGACGCCGCGAGCGAGAGGACGAGAACGGCGGCGACGAAGATCGCGGCGTCGCGGATCGCGGCGTCGGCGCTCGACGCGCGCACGACGGCGATCGTCAGGACGAGAGCGGCGGCGATCCCCAGAGCGAAGACGGCGTCCGGCGGCGGGAAGCCGAACGGCGCCGGCACGCGGCCCGCGCCTCCGAGGGCCGAAAGAAACCCCACGGTCGAGGCGGCCGGAGCTTCGCGCATCCAGGCGACCGCGCCCGGCGGTTGCGCCGCGAGGATCGGGACCCACGGCGCGAAGAGAACGCCCGAGATGCCGAGCGCCGCGGCCGTCCGGATGCGGCGCCGCGCCAGCGCGAGGGGAAAAAGCACCGCGACCGCCGGAAGCGCCAGATAGTGCGTGTAGAGGGCGGCCGCGCCGAGCGCGCCGACGGCGGCGAGCTGCCGGGGGCGTTCGGCCGCCTCGAGCACCTCGCGATAGAGGAGGAAGATCAGGAGCGCGAGGAGCGCGTACGCGCGCCCCTCGGCGGCGTAGAGGCCGAGGAGTGCCGACGTGCCGAAGAGGACGAGGGCCGCGCGCCTCGCGCCGCGCGTCGGCAGCGCGCGCGCGGCGAAGAGCAGAGCCAGCGCCGCCAGAAACGAGAGGACTCGCACCGCGCGATCGTCGCCCGCGATCTCGCCCAGGGCGACGAACGGTTTCGCGAGCGCGTAGAAGCCGGGCGGTCCGGAGTCGTTGCGCAGGGCCGATACGACGGGCGAGGGCGCCATCCGTGCGACCCAGACCGTGAAGAGCTCGTCGGACCAGAGCGGGCGCGCGGCGAGCAGCACGAGGCGGCCGGCGATCGCGAGCGCCACGGCCGCGATCGCGAGGCCCGCGCTCCACCGCGCCCGGTTTGGTGCTGGAGACTCGATGCCCTATCCTAAACCGACCTCTTGAGCGTTCCGCGCGAATCGCCTCCGTCGGCATCCCGGCGAACCCGGGCTCTGCCCGTCGCCGCCTTCGCGCTGCTCGTTCTCACCGCGTACGCCGACCCGCTGTTTCTCCGGCGCAACTTCATCGGACGGGATCTGATCGTCTACAACCTGCCGGTCGAGAAATCCGTCCACGACGCCTGGGCGGCCGGGACGGTTCCGGTCTGGTCGCCGGACGTCTCGGGAGGCCGGCCGCTCGCGCCGAACCCGAACGCCGGATTCCTCTATCCGGTGCGGCCTCTCCTCGCGCCCCTGCGGTTTCCGCTCGCGATGCGTCTCTATCCCGTCCTCCACTGGATCGCCGCGGGCGCCGGCATGATCCTGCTGCTGGCCGCGCTCGGCGCATCGCGTGGCGGGGCGGTCCTCGGCGCCGCGACCTATGTCTTTTCCGGCGCCGTCGTCTCCGAGGTCTACTTCACGAATTTCCTGCCGGGCGTGACGCTCGTGCCGTGGGCGCTGTGGGCCTTGATCCGGCCGGCGCGCTCGGCCGCGAGGCGGCTCCTCGGGCTCGCCGCCGTCTACGCGCTGATGTTCCTCGCCGGCGACGTCTTCACGATCGTCATCGCGATGGGCGCCGGCGCGATCTGGATCGCGACGGAGGAGCCGCGCGGGATGCGCCGCGGGCCGGTCGTGCGTCTCGCGGCCGGCGTCGCGCTCGGAGCGCTCCTCGCGGCGCCGCAGATCCTGGCGACCGGGCTCATGGTTCCCGAGACGCACCGCGCGGTCATCGGAATGAAGCTCGCCGAAGTCTTCGCGTTCTCGGTGAAGCCGTGGCGCCTGCTCGAGCTCCTCGCGCCCTTTCCGTTCGGCGCGACCTGGTCCAACTCGATCCACGACATCTGGGGCGCCTCGGCGTTCCGGTTCCTGTTCGCGTCGCTCTACTGCGGCGCGGCCGGCGTGATCGGGATCGTCGAAGTCACCCGCCGTCCCGCCGGACTTCCAGGCGCGCGCTTCGCGCGGGCGCTCGCCGCGGCCGCAATCCTCCTCGCGGTGCCGCCGAGCCTCGCGCCCAAGGCCGTCCTCGCCTGGCCTTCCTTCATCCCGCTGCGATATCCGGAGAAGTTCTGCATCGCCCTCGTCTTCGCGCTGGCCGTCGCCGCGGGGCTGGCGGCCGAGCGCTGGCGAGCCCCCGGTGCCTCCCGCAGCGCGCTCGCCGTGGCGGCCCTGTTCGCGGCGCTGACGCTCTTCGCGGCGGCCTCGCCGGCGCGCGCGGGAGAGGCGGCCTCGGCCGCGATCGGGGCGACGGGCGGCGCGGCGAAGCGCGCGGGCCGCGAGCTGCCGGCGGCGCTCTCCGAGGCGGGGCTCGCCTGGGCAGCGGCCGCCCTGGCGCTCGCGGCCCTCGCCGGCCCGAAGCCGGCGCGGGCGCTCGGGTTCGGCGTTCTGGCGCTCCTGCCGGTCGTCGCGAATCGGAGGATCGCCCGCACCGAGAGCGAAGACGCGATCTTCACGCCGACCGCGTATGCGCGGGCCGTCGCGCGCCGCGATCCCCGCGGGCTCTTCCGGACGCTCGACGAATCGCCGTATCGTCCGCCTTCCGCGCTCCAGGCCGCGGCGCTGCCGTCGGATCCCGGCGCTTCGGATTATTCGCGACGCGTCTGGTACCTGCACACGCAGGGTCTCTGGCGGCGCGGCACCGTCTTCAACTCGGATCTCGACGTCGGCGATCTCTCGCGCGTGGACAGCCTGCGGCGCTACTCGTCGGCGGCCGCGACGCTTCCAAGCGCCGGCGCGTTCTTCGGCAGCTTCGCGCTGCGGTTCGGGATTCGCTATCGGGATCAAGACGCAATGACGGGATACGCCGCGTTCGGCGGCGACGGCCTACAGTCCTGGGACGAGAACCGGCTCGCGGTCCCCGACATTCGCCTCCTCGAACGCTGGCGCGAGGAGCCCGACGCGCTCGCGGCGCTCGCCGCGATGCCGAAGATGGAGCCGGGCGACCTGATGCTCGAGACGGAGCGGTCGGCGGCGGGCGCCGCCCGGCCGGGGAGGATCCGCGTGCTCGAGAAATCGCCCGGACGGCTGCGGCTCGACGTCTCGGCGCCGGACCCGAGCTGGCTCTTCGTGCTCCGCGGCTTCTGGAACCACCGCACTGTGACCCTCGACGGGCGCGAGGTCCCGACCGTTCCCGCGCAGATCGCCTTCACCGCGGTCGCGATCCCGCCGGGAGACCACCGGCTCGACTGGATCGAGCGCGTGCCCGGCGCGGAGGTCTCCTGGCTGGGGCCGCTCGCGTTCGGGGTCATCGCGCTCGGGCTTCTGCGGCGCGAGCGCGTGCGGGCGCGCGTCTCGTGAGCCGCGAGACCGAGAAGGCCGAAGGCCACCGCCACGGGGCGCTCTTGCCGGCGTGTCTCTTTGCCGTCTTCGTGATCGCCATCTATGGCGGCACGCTCTTCTCGCGCCGCGTCTTCGTCGGGCGCGACCTCGTCGCGTACAACCTGCCGCTCGAGAAGTCGATCCACGATGCCTACGTGCGCGGCCGCCTTCCGGTCTGGTCGCCGGAGATCTCGGGCGGCCGTCCGCTGCTGCCCAATCCCAACGCCGGCGCGCTCTATCCCGTGCGCATCCTGCTGTCGGCGCTTCCGTTCGCGACGGCGATGCGGATCTTCCCCGTCCTCCACTGGGCGCTCGGGGGCATCGGCGCCATGCTTCTCCTCCGCGAGATCGGCGCCTCGGCGTCGGCGGGGATGATCGCGGCGGCCGCGTACGCGTTCTCCGGCGTGGCCGTGTCGGAGGTCTTCTACCCGCACATCCAGCCGGGACTGATGCTCCTCCCGTGGCTCCTCTGGGCGGCCGCGCGGCCGTGGAGCCGGCCCGCGTCGCGCACGCTCGTTCTCGCGATCCTCCTCGCGCTCGACCTCCTCGCCGCGGACGTCTTCACCGCCGGCGTCGGTCTCGCCGCGCTCGGGCTCTGGATCGCGGTCGAGGGCGCGGCGGAGGGCCGGTCCCGGCTCGCGAGGGATCTCGCCGTGGCGTCTGGCCTGGCGGTCCTCGCCGCGCTGCCGCAAATCGCGGCGACGGCGCTGTGGATTCCCGAGACCAATCGCGCGGTCCTGGGCATGACGCTCGGCGAGGCCGCGCATTTCTCCGTCTCGCCCTGGCGGGCACTCGAGCTCGTGGTGCCGTATCCGTTCGGCGAGACCTGGGCGCTCGACCCGCGCGGCGTCTGGGGCTGGGGCGCGTTTGCCCCGGCCTCGATGGGCCTCTTCGCAACGCTCTACGCCGGAGCGCTCGCGCCGATGGCGCTCGCGACGACGGCGCGGCGGCGCGGCCGAGGCGTGCGCTTCGCCTGGTGGCTGTTTCTGCTCTCCGCGGCGGCGGCGATTCTGCCGGGGCTCGCGGCGAGGGCCCTCGGGGCCGCCTCCTCGCCGATCGCGCTGCGGAATCCCGAGAAATTCGCCTTCGCGGCGACGCTCGCCCTCGCGATCCTCTCGGGGCTCGCCTTCGACGTCTATCGCGCGCGGGGCTGCGGGCCGCGCGGCGGGCTCGCGGTCGCCGGACTCCTCGCGCTTCTCGCCGCCGCGGCGACGCTCGCTCCCTCGGCCACGCGGGCGGCGACGCGCGCGCTCGCGGGCCACGCGCCGTCGCCCGAATCGGCCGCGACGCAGGTTCCGGCCGCACTCGCCGAGGCGGCGCTCCTCTGGATCGCGACGCTCGCCGGAATCGCGCTCGCCCGGCGCGAGGGGCGCGCGACGCGCGCGGCGGCGGTGTTCCTCCTCGCGGCCGTACCCGTTTTGGCCACGCGGCGCATCCCGGCGGACGCGAGCGAACCGGCGGCCTTCGCGCCGACGCGGCTCGCGCGCGAAATCCGCAAAGACGATCGGAACGGCGCCTTCCGCACGCTCGGCGAGTCGATCTACGCGCGCCCCGAGAGATCCCTCGCCGCGGCCCGCGCCGTCCCCGCCGAGCCCCCCGCCGACAGCTGGATCTACGACACGGCGGTCTTCTGGAATCGGGGCACCGTCTTCAACTACGACTTCGACGCGGGAGACCTCGCGCGGGTCGAGAGCCTGCGGAAGCTCTCCGGCGTCGCCGCGGCGTCGGCGGACGGCGGACCCTTCTTCGCGAACCTCGCGCTGCGCTACGGCGTGCGGCCGCGGAGCCAGCCGCCGGTCGCCGGTTTCGCGCCATTCGGCGGCAACGCGGCGCAGAGCTGGGACCGGAACGACGCGGCGCTTCCGGACATCCGGTTCGCCCCGCGCTGGACGGAGACCGCCGGCCCGCTCGAATCCGCAGACGCGCTGACGCGGGCCGGCGTCGGCGATCTCGTGATCGAGACGGGCCGCCGCGGCGCGGGGGAGGGCGGGCCCGGCCGCGTGCGCGTCGTCGAGAGGACGCCGGAGCTCCTGCGGCTCGAAACGGAGTCCGAGCGGCCGGCGTGGCTCTTCGTGCTGCGCGCCTGGTGGCCGTATCGCGACGTGACGGTGGACGGCGGTCGGGTCGAGACCGTTCCGGCGTACCTCGCGTTCACGGCGGTTCCGGTGCCCGAGGGGAAGCACGCCATCCAGTGGCGCGAGCGGGTGCCGGGCGGCGACGCCTCGCGTTTCGGGCCGATCGCCGCGGGAATGGCCGTGGCCTCCCTTCTCGTTTCTCGATTCCGACGGCCATGACAACCGGCAAGCGATTCCTCGCGGCGGTGGCTGCGGCGGCGCTGACGCTCGGGACGGGCGCCTGCGCGAAGAAGGAGCGGGTCTCACCGATCGAGGCCGACACGACGCGCACGCAGGCGGAGTGGCTCGCCTTCGAGCCCGTGCGCCTGCTGCGGGACGCGGTCCGCATCGACACGTCCGAGGGCAAGCCCGAAGAGCCCGCGGCGCGCCTCTTCCAGCACCTCTTCGACTGCGAGGGAATTTCGAGCGAAATCGTCTGTCCCGCCCCGGGACGATGCAACGTGCTCGCGCGCCTGCCGGGCCGGCGGCGCGAGGGCGCGTTGCTGCTTCTCAACCATCTCGACGTCGCCGAGGCCGACCCGCGCTACTGGACGGAGGGGCCGCCGTTCGAGGGAGTCATCAAGGGCGGGTATCTCATCGGGCGCGGCACCTACGACATGAAGTCGATCGGTGTCGCGCAGGCGCTCGCGCTCGTCTCCCTGAAACGCCTGGGCGTCGTCCCGGCGACCGACATCCTTTTTCTGGGCGAGGCCGACGAAGAGACGGGACAGCGCTGGGGCTCCGGCTGGCTCCTCGCGAATCGCCCGGAATGGTTCGCGGGCGTGGCGGCGGTTCTGAACGAGGGCGGCACCACGGAGATGATCCTGCGCGACGTCCGCTTCTGGGGACTCGAGACGCTGCAGGCGGGGTTCGCCTCGGCGGACCTGCGCGCCGCGACGGGAAAGCCTCTCGAGGATCTCGTCGGGCGCTGGAAGAAGCTCACGTCGACTCCGGTCGAGCCGCATCCGCACGTCGTTCTGGGCTTCGACTTGCTCGCCAACCATCTCGTCAACCCTTTGACCGATCCGCTGCGCCATCTCGACCGCGTGCGCCGGAACCCGGCGGAGCTCGCGGCGCTGCCGGACCGCTACGGCGCGTTCCTCGAGGCCCGCATCTTCTGGACTCCCGTCGTGCCGGAGCCGCCGGACGCGAAGGACAGCCGTCGCGCCTTCGTCATCGTCTCGACGCCCCCGGGCGTTGATCCCGGCTCCTTTCTGGACGCGATCCTCCAGGACGCCTCTCGCTCGGGCATCGCTTCTGCCTGGTCTTTCTCGACCGGGCCAACGACCGCGAGCCCATACCCGACGCCGTTCACGGAGCTCCTGCGCCGGACGATCGAGGCGCATTCGCCAGGCGTTCCCTTCGGGCCCGTGCCGACCTTCGGCGGCTACAACACGTCCATCCTGTTTCGGAATCGCGGCATCCCGGCCTATGGGTTCCTGCCGATTCCGATGAACATCACCGATTCCCAGCGCCGGCATCGCGAGGACGAGCGTGTCTTCTTGAGGGACTACCTCGACGGGGTGGCGCTCTATGCCGACGTGGTGGCCGACTACGCCGTCCAACCGCCGTTCTAGGCAGGGTCGGGGCTCTCGCCACGATTTGTCACCGGATTTCTGCGAGATTTGACAAATCGCGTCGGTGGCGGTTCGTCCCTCGGAACTCAAGTGACGCAAAACAAGAGACTTAGCCGCATGCCGAACTGGCTTCACCCTTGCGAACACTGGTTTCGACCGAAATAGGAAGGAACGGGAACGAGGGAAAACTAGGAGGCAGAATGAAGAAGCGGGAAGCCGGTTTCACACTGATCGAGCTCTTGATCGTCATCGCGATCATCGGCATCTTGGCCGCGATCGCGATCCCCAACCTGCTCAACGCGGTGCAGCGCGGCAAGCAGAAGCGGTCCATGTCCGACATGCGCGCGCTCGCGACCGCGATCGAGTCGTATGCGGTGGACAACAACTACTACCCGAACGCGGCGGCCGGGAACTGCAACCCGGGACTCTTCACGGCGAACTTCCCGGGCGGCAACCTGGCGCTGACGTCGTTCACCAACCTGCAGCCGACCTACATCGCTCAGGTTCCGCGTCTGGACGGCTGGGGCCGGTTCTTCCGCTATGCGACTTCAACGAACAACAACGACTACCGGATCGAGTCCGGCGGCCGCGACGGCTCCCCGGGCAACCTGGTGTGCGGCACGACGACCGACTTCAACGACGACATCGTGTACGCCGACGGCACGTTCATCCAGTGGCCGGAGGGTACCCAGCAGTAGCTCTCTCGACCTGACGACGTAGTCGAGAGCGTTCGGGACTCGACGAGGAAGCGGCCCCGGCGTATGTCGGGGCCGCTTTTTTTATGAGACGAAACGCGAGAGGCTTCACGCTGATCGAGCTGCTGATCGTGATCGCGATCATCGGCATCCTGGCCGCGATCGCCATCCCGAACCTTCTGAACGCCGTCCAGCGCGGCAAGCAGAAGCGGTCCATGGCCGACATGCGCGCCCTGGCGACCGCGATCGAGACGTATCACGTGGACAACAACTACTTTCCTTCGGCCGCGTGCGATCCGGGAGTCTTCACGGCCGCGGGCGGGACGCTCGCGCTGACGTCCTTCACCAACCTGACGCCGACGTACATCGCGCACGTGCCCCTTCAAGACGGGTGGGGGCGGTTCCTCTCGTACGCCGTGGACAACGCGCTCTCCAAGTACAGCGTCCGCAGCTTCGGCCGCGACGGTTCGAGCAGTTCCCTCGTGTGCGGGACGACGACGGACTTCAACGACGACATCGTCTACTCCAACGGGACGTTTGTGCAGTGGCCGGAGGGGACGCAACAGTAGGCCGTCGCCTTCGCTTGCTCGCGAATCTGCGCCGGACGCCGCGGGTCTCCTGGTGACAGAAGAACGTCGGCAAACCTTGATCGCGCTGCGAACGACTGTCCCACCCGGCTGATACATCCGCTCGCGGCGCGAGGAGTCTCCCGAGGTAATCGAGGGAGGAGCCTCGCGCCGCGGGAGCGAAGGCGAGGGAGGGATCCAGGCGGACGATCGAGGCCCTTTGGCCGAGTCGTCCGCCGGTGTGCGGGCGCAAATCACGCCCCAGATGGAATTCCGAGAAGCGGCATGCGCCCGCGCAGGATCCCGAGCGAGACGAAGCGACGACTTACAATGATCGCGTGCGCCGCGCGTTTGCCTCGGGCGTCCTCGCCGCCGCGGCGCTGATTCCTCCGGCGGTCTGGCTCGCGCCGGCGCTCCTCCAGAAACGGGCGCCGAGCTTTCGCGACCAGGCGGACTTCTTCTTCCCCCTGAAGCTCTACACGGCCGATCGCCTGCGCGCCGGCCGGATCCCGCTGTGGAATCCGCTCTCGGGCTGCGGCGAGCCCTGGCTCGCCAACGCGCAGTCGGGGGTCTTCTATCCACCGACCTTCCTCTTCCTCCTGCCGGTGCCGGCGCTCGCGGCGGGCCTCTTCCTCTTCCTCCACTTCGGCGTCGCCGTTTGGGGCACGTGGCGGTTCTGCAAGGAGGAGGGCGTCACCGACGCGGGAGCGCTGGCCGGCGCCCTGGTCTTCGCGGGCTCGGGGGCGGCGGCCTCGCTGTCGGCGTACTGGAATCATTTCGGTGCCTTCGCCTACCTGCCGGGCATCCTGGCGCTCGCGCGGTCCGGGCTGCGGACGCGCGGCGCGGTTGCGGGGATGACGGCGCTCGTGGGCCTCCAGGCCATGGCGGGCAGCCCCGAGCTCTCGGCGATCACGATCCTCCTCGCGGCGGTGTTCGCCTTCGCGCGCCGCGAGGAGACGGCAACGGGATGGCGGGAGACGACGGCGGCGCAGAGCCGGCGCCGGGCAGCTGGCGCGATCCTGGCGGGCCTTGCGCTCGCGGCGTGGGTGCTCGTTCCTTTAGGAGAGCTCGCGATGCGGTCGGAGCGTCGCACCGCGTTCCCGGCGGCCGAGCGTGAGGTCGGCGCGCTGCACCCGGGCGCGGCCGCCGCCGCCCTCGGCGCGCCGGACGACTGGGCCGGAAGCTTCTTCCTCGCGTCGGTCTATCTCGGCCCGGTCGCGCTCGGGGCGTGCGCGGCGGCGCTCGCCGATCGGGAACGGCGACGCCTCGTCGGGATTCTCGCGGCGATTGCCCTGGCCGGGATCCTGCTCGCTTCCGCCGGTCCGCCCGGCGCGTGGATCCGCGCGCTGCCCGGGCTCGACCGGATCCGCTATCCGGCGAAGGCGCTCGCGGCGACGCTCTTCGCGGCCGCGGTCCTCACGGGTCTCGGTTTCGACGCGCTGCGATTTCTCCCCGCGCGTCGCGTTCGCGGAATCCTCGCGGCCGTCTGTCTGGCGCTCGGCGCCGCGGCGCTCGCTTGGTCCGGACGGCCGATGCCCGTTCGCGCCGCCGCCGCGGCGGGAGCCGGAGCGCTGGCGCTCCTGGCGCTCGCGCGCGCTTCGCGGCCGTCGGTCGGCGCCGTCTTCGCGGCGGCGGCCGCGTTCGCTCTCGTCACGAGCTACGCCCTCGGCAACCTCCCGCTCTTCCGGTTCGTGCCTGAGGAGGAAATCCGGAAACGTCCCGACTCGATCGAGTTCCTCGCGAAGCTGCCCGGCCGCGCGCTGACGCCGCCGATGCCCGCGCTCGCGCCCTGGGTCTCGCGCGACTGGAGCTTCGACGCCGCGATGGTGCGCCGCCAGCGCGAGACGCTCATCGGTTACACGAATCTCCTCGAGGGCGTCCGCACGCTGCGCTCGGCGGCCGCTCTGCCGACCGAGGGCGCCCGCCGCATCGCCGACGCCGTGGACGCCGCCCCGGACCCGTCGCTGCCCGCGGGGCTCGCGAGCGGACGCGTGCTGTGGAGTCCGTTTCTCCCCGGCAAACTCGGCTCGCGCAAGGTGGGCGATTTCTTCCGCGCGCCGCTCAATCCCTATCGTCCGCGTCTGTCGTTCACGTCCGTTTACAGCGTCGAGACCGACGCCGGCCGTGCGTGGGCGCGCGCTGCGAGCGCCGAAGGCGACGAGGGCCGCCGGGTCTTTCTCTCTCGGGAGCCGTCGCCGCGGCCCGAGGCGGGCGGCGGGAAGTACGTCGTGGCCGGCATCTCGGCGGAGGAGCCCGAGCGGATCGCGGCCGACGTGTCCGCCGATCGCGCCGGCCTGCTCGTCCTGACCGATCTCGCCTATCCGGGCTGGACGGCGCGCCTGGACGGGGCGCCGGCGGAGATCCTCCTCGCCGACGGCTCGTTCCGCGCCGTCGCCGTTCCGGCGGGCACGCATCATGTGGAGTTCCGGTATCGTCCGATTTCGGTTTACGCCGGAGCGGCGATCTCGGCCGCCGCGCTCCTCGGCCTCCTCGTCTGGTGGCGGCGCGCCGAATCTCCCGGGGGCGCGGCGTGAGTGCTCTCGTGTCGCCCCCGTTCGAGTCGCTCGGGGTCTTCGGTCTCGTCATCGCGGGAGTCGCGGGCCTGATCGTCGGCAGTTTCCTGAACGTCCTCATCCACCGGCTTCCGCGCGAGGAGTCCGTCGTCCACCCGGGCTCGCGCTGTCCCTCCTGCGGCGCAGCGATCGCGCCTTGGGACAACGTGCCGGTCCTCTCCTGGATCGCGCTCCGCGGCCGCTGCCGCGCGTGTGGCGCCCGGATCTCGCCGCGTTACCCGCTCGTCGAGCTCGCGAACGGCGTTCTGTGGGCCGTCTTCTTCCTGCGCTCGCCCTCCGCCGCCGACTTCGCCTCGGGCGCGCTCCTCTCCTCGGCCTGCATCGCCCTCGCGTTCATCGACGCCGACGTCCAGCTTCTGCCCGACGTCATCACTCTCCCGGGTATCGTCATCGGGCTGGTCCTCTCGTTCTTCACGCGGGAGCGAACGCCGCTGCAGGCGTTGATCGGCACCGCGGTCGGCGGGGGAGGCCTCTATCTCCTCGGATGGACCTGGAGCCGGCTGCGCCGCGTGGACGCGATGGGGCTCGGAGACGTCAAGATGCTCGCGATGGTCGGCGCCTTCCTCGGGGGCTGGGGCGTTCTGCTCACCGCGTTCTTCGCGTCGGTCGCCGGCAGCCTCGTCGGCCTGGCGCTGATCGTGCGCAAGCGCGGGAGCCTGCGCACCGAGATCCCCTTCGGCGTCTTCCTCGCGATGGCCGCGATCCTCGCCGCCCTGGCGGGCACGGGCCTCCTCGAGAGCTATCGCGCGCTCTGGGCCCGCTGACGCGCCGCTCAGCCGCCGAGCGGCTTCACGTAGATCCAGCGGTGCGGCAGGTCGAGGTACACGTGAAATCGTCTCAGGAGCGGCGCACCGATCGCGCCGTCGTCGCCCCAGTCGGCGTCGAAGCCCGCGCTCTGGATCCGCGTCGGAATGGGAGGCAGGCGCAGCGTTCCCCAGACGAGACCGTCGAGCTCCGCGGCTCCCGGCGCGAGGCCGAGCTCCGCGGCGGTGCGCGAAGAGAGGCGCAGCGGAGAGGGCGTCGTCACGCCGGCCCGCAGCCGCAGGCGCCGCCCCGCCCGGAACAGGATCGCGGCGGGCACGTTGCCGTCGTCGTCCACGGCGTTGCGGCCGAATCCCTCGGGCGGGACCCAGCGGGCCGGGTCGTGGATGCGCACGCGGCCGGCGCCCGGATCGATCTCGAGGATCGTCTCGCGCGTGAGCACGCCGCCGGCGATGGCGTCGGTCCCCTCCGGCGTATCGCCGATCTCGACGTGGAGGCCGGGCATCGTGAGCGATCCGATCGCGAGCGTGCCGCCGTCGGCGAGCATCCGTCCGAAGACGTCCCGACGTCCCGACAGGCCGGCGCGGCGCGCGAGCTCCGGCGTCACGCGCAGAGGTCCCGACGCGTCCGCGTCGAGCGCGAGACGTGCCGGCTTTCCCGAGACCGTTGCCAGGATGACGAGGCGGGATGGCTCCGGATCGAGCGAGGCCTCGGCGAACGGTTCGACGAACGCGCCGTGCCAGCCGCCGACGGTCGGATCGGGCAGACGCCGCGTCGGCAGCCCGGTCCACAAGATCTCGCCCGCGACGGGCATTCGCGAGAGGTCCCGGAAGCGTGTCGCGTTCTCGAACTCGATGCGGAAGCGCGGCGAGGCAACGCGGCGCAGCGTCTTCGCGTCGCGTTCGAAGCCGAGGCCGAGATCGTTGCCGCCGCGGGGGCGCAGCGAGATCGCCAGGCCCGACGCATCCGCCGGACCGAGCGCGAGCTTCGCGCGCTCGCGGTCGTCGAAGAGGTAGGCGCGCCGCCAGAAGTACGATCGGGTGAGCAGCTCCGCGAGCATCGGTTCGGATCCGACCCGCGTGACGCCATCCTCGTCGGTGAAGAACGCCTTGCCGCCCTGGATGCCGCGCACGGTCGAGACGCCGGCGGAAGTGACGGTCTCGCGGTAGCGCGGGCCCTCCCACTCGATCTCGACGAGACCCGAGGCGCCCGCCCCGGCTCCCTCGCCGCCCGCCGGCGAGAGGCGCACGCGGATCTCCCCGGCGGCCGGCAGCGGGCGCAGGCCCGATTTCGCGCGATAGTCGCGCAGCAGCCGGTCCGCGATGCGTCCCGCGGAATCGCGCCCGCAGGCGCCGGCGAGGAGTGCCACGAGCGCGAGAATCACCGCGAACGCCGCGAAACGAAAGACGTCTAACCCGCAGGGCCGAAAGCGGTTGGAGGCACGCTGAAAACCACTGGGCGGAGCGGTCCAAGCGGCGGCTCGAGGCCGCGATGGACGAGCCTGCGGCCCGGCGCCTCGCCGGACGACGCGCCGCCGCCGGCGTCGCAACTCGGGGTGAGGGGAGGGCCGTGGCATGCGAGGTCGAGAGCGCATCTTAGCTCGCGAAGGCGGGCCCCGCGCGACGTGACTCCCGTTCGAAGCAGGCTATTTTTTCTTGCGCGCCCGCGCGTCCGGCGCATTAGAATACGCAACCGTTTCGACACGCCGCATGCGGCGATCCCAATTTTCGAAGAAGGGGTAGTGAAATATGGCAAAGGACGGGAAGGCGCTCTCGAAGTCCCAGACCGCGGATCATCTGGCCAAATCCACCGGCACGACCAAGAAGCAGGCGACACAGTTTCTCGACGACCTCACGGCCCTCGCCTACAAAGAGGCGAAGAACAGCTTCACCATCCCGGGCGTCGGGAAGCTCGTGCTCGTGAACCGGAAGGCTCGCATGGGCCGCAACCCCGCGACGGGCGAAGAGATCAAGATTCCCGCCAAGCGCGTCGTGAAGTTCCGCGTCTCCAAGAAGGCGAAGGACGCGATTCTCGGACCGAAGAAGTAGATCTCTCGTAGCTCGCGTGAGAAGGAGCGGCCTTCGGGCCGCTCTTTTCTTTGCGCCGACGGATGCGCCATCGTGCGTTATCCTGATCGGGCGATGCTTCCGCGCAAGGCCGGAGCGGCCGTCCTGATGCTCTGTCTCGCGGCGCCGGCGGCTCTCCTCTCCGCGAGCTGGCCCCTCTCCCTGCGCGACGGGATTCCCAAGAGCCTTCCGGGCTGGGACCCCGCGCCGCGCGACCCGCTGCCCGACACCGACGAGAACGAGATGGGCACGTACACGGAGGTGTCCCGCTTCTTCCAGAAGATCGAGCCCTCCGCGGCGCGCCAGTTCCGGATCGTCGTGCAGGACTACGGGAAGGGTGCGGACCTCGAGGCCGCGATCCGCAAGGCGATGGCCGAGGCGGGCAAGACGGCCGGCGTCGAGACGGCGGAGACGAAGGTCGGGGGATTCTCGGCGTACGCGATCACGGATCACTCGCAGGGGCAGCCGACGACCCTCGTGACCGTCGTCGTCTCCCCGGGACGCCTCGTGCTCGGGCAGGGAGCCAACGTCGAGCAGCCGGACGCGTTGAAGCTCCTCGCTCGGGTCGACTTCGCGAAGGTCGCCGCTGCACAGTGACCCCGTGAAGCCTCTGGTGCGCCGCGCGCGCCGCGAGGACTGGCCGCGCATGCTCGAGCTCGAGCGCGAGCTGGCGCGCTTCGAGAAGATGCCGCCGCCGGACGACGCCGAGGCGGCGCGCCTCGCCGCCTGGATCTTCGACACCGGCCGCGCGGAGTCCTTCGTGGCCGAGCTCGACGGACGGATCGAGGGCCATGCGATCTTCTACGAGGGGATCAATTCGTTCCGCGCGCGGCCGTTCCTCTTTCTCGAGGATCTCGTCGTGACGGAGGCCGCGCGAGGGAAAGGCGTCGGCGAGGCGCTCATGGCCGAAGTGGCGCGGGAGGCCGTGGCGCGCGGCGCCGCGCGCGTCGAGTGGTCCGTGCTCGATTGGAACGAGGGCGCTCTGCGGTTTTATCGCCGACTCGGCGGCTACCCGCCGACCGAGTGGCTGCGCCACATCCTGGAAGGCGACGCGCTCGCGAAGCTGGCCCGGACCGGGACGGAATCGCCCTAGCTGGTCAGCGGTTCTGAGGCTCGGGACGGCCGAGCGTCGTCCGCGTTCTCCGCGCGGGCGGTTGGATCGGAAGGCGAGAAGGCCACGGGTACTCGAACACGGAGACGCCGTTCGACCGGAGTGAGCTCGCGTACACGAACTGACCCGTCGGATCGACGGCGACGGTCGAGGCCCCGGAGATCGCCTGGTCGCCCAGGCGCGTCCAGGTCTGTCCCTGGTCGTCGCTGCGGTAGACACCGGAGAGATCGTTGACGCAAGGCGGTCCACCCGTGCCGACGATGCACTGTCCTGCGTCGGTCGCATAGACGATTCCGCCCGACGCCGAGTCGACGGCGAGTCGCGTCCCGGAGTTGCCGAATGAGGCATCGCCCCGCTCCCACGTTTCGCCGCCGTCGTCGCTTCGCGCGACCGTGGTGCCGAAGGTCCCGTACATCCTTCCCGGATGACTCGTGTCGAAGATCAGGTTGGAGTCGGGGCTCCCTGTGTTTCCCGGATTCGCGACGGCGTGCCAGTTCTGACCGGCATCCTCGGACACCCACACCCCTCCGTGCGGGCTCCGGAAGCTTCCCGCGAGAACCCGGTTCGGCACATTCGGATCGACGGCGAGGGAGTCCGCCGTGCCCGGGAAGCTCAGAAACGTCCAGTTCGATCCGGCGTCCTCGGAGCGGTAGAGATAGTTGCCTTCGAGGTAGATCGTGCTCGGGTTCTTCGGATCGATCACGATCTCGGCGGCGCCGGGGTACGCCGGCAGGCCGTTGCGAGAGGGCGCGAACGTTGCCCCGCCATCGGAGCTTTTGACGACGCCGCCGTCCTGCTCGATGCCGGCATAGATCGTCGAAGCGTCCGTCGGATCCACGGCGAGGGCCGTGATGTAGCGCTGCGGGTCGAAGTCCGGCCCGATCGGCGTCCAGCTCGCCCCGTGGTCGGCGCTCTTGTAGATGCGGCCCGGCGTCGCAACGTAAACCGCGCCCGAACCGGGATCGACCGCGAGCGCCGTCACGAGCGCCACCGGCCCGTTGTTGGTCCACGCGTTGACGCCGCCGAAGAGGGGCGAGGCGACGCCCAGCAGGAGGCTCAGAAACGTCGCGCGAACGTTGGCGGTCATTGGCGGGACCCGGCCCTCTATTTTAGGCCGAACGCGCGCGTGAGGAACGCGGTCATCCGGGCGCCCCCGCCGGAGCTGATGCCGTGTCCCGGTATCTGCTCGATCCAGACCGCCAGAATCCGCGCACGGCTACACCCCGACCGGATGCCAGGTCGTCTTGGTCTCGACGAAGGCTTCGATGAACTCCAGCCCCTGCGCCGCCCCGGCGAGGTTGTCGTGCACGGCGTACCGCTTCACGCGCTTGACGTTGACGGCGGCGTCCTGCGCGATCGCCTTCGACAGCGCCGCGTCGCCGCCGGCGTCGCAGATCGCGTTGACGTCCATGTGGCGCGCGAGGTGCGGCACGAGCTCTTCCTTGCGGCCGGAGATCAGGTTCGCGACGCCGGCCGGAAGGTCCGAGGTCGCCAGCACCTCGCCGAGCTCGAGCCCGGCGAGCGGATGCCGCTCCGAAAGCAGCACGACCGCCGCGTTGCCGGAGACGATCACGGGCGCCAGATAAGTCACGAGGCCGAGAAGCTCCGGCGTCTCCGGAGCGACGACGCCGACGACGCCCGTGGGCTCGGGCACTGAGAAGTCGTAGTACGACGACGCGACCGGATTGACCGTCGAAAGGAGCGCGCCGAACTTGTCCGACCAGCCGGCGTAGTGGACGATCCGGTCGATCGACGCGCGCGCCTCGCGGCGCGCGGCGGCGGGGGAGAGGCCCCGGCTCTCTCGCAGGATCTTCTCGAACGACTCGGCCCGTCCCTCGAGCATCTCCGCCATGCGGTACAGGATCTGCCCGCGCAGGTATCCGGTCTTCTTCGCCCAGCCGTCGTGGGCGCCGCGCGCCTTTCCGACGGCGTCGCGCACGTCCTTGCGCGAACCGCGCGAGACGTTGGCGAGGAGCGCCTTCTTCGGCCTCGGGGAATAGATCGGGTCCGAGCGGCCGGACTCGGTGCGCACCATCTCGCCGCCGATGTAAAGCTTGTAGGTCTTTCGGACGGGGAGCTCGGAACTCACCGCAGCTCCACGTATTCCTTCAAGCCCTGCATGCCGCCCTCGCGCCCGAAGCCCGACTCCTTGTAGCCGCCGAAGGGCGACGCCGGGTCGAACTTGTTGAACGTGTTCGCCCACACGACGCCGGCGCGCAGCTTCGACGACACCTGGAAGATCTTCGCCCCCTTGTCGGTCCAGACGCCGGCCGACAGACCGTAGGGCGTATTGTTCGCCTTCTCGATCGCTTCCTCCGGCGTCCGGAACGTCATCACGGCGAGTACGGGACCGAAGATCTCCTCGCGCGCGATGCGATGGGACTGCGCGACGCCGGTGAAGAAGGTCGGCGGGAACCAGTAGCCCTTGACGGGGATCGCGCATGCCGACTGGTGGAGCACGGCGCCCTCGTCCACCCCGCTCTGCACGAGCTCGCGGATCTTCGCGAGCTGCGCCGCCGAGTTGATCGCGCCGACGTCGGTGTTCTTGTCGAGCGGATCGCCCAGCCGCAGCGTCGCGATCCGATCGGCGAGCTTGCGGCGCACGACGGGCTCGATCGACTCCTGGACGAGCAGCCGCGAGCCGGCGCAGCAGACGTGGCCCTGGTTGAAATAGATGCCGTTCACGATGCCCTCGACCGCCTGGTCGATGGCCGCGTCTTCGAAGACGATGTTGGCGGCCTTTCCGCCGAGTTCGAGCGTGAGGCGCTTGCCGGTCCCGGCGACGGCCCGCTGGATGATCTTGCCGACCTCGGTCGATCCGGTGAAGGCGATCTTGGCGACGCGCGGATGGTTGACGAGGTGCGCGCCCGTCTCGCCGGCGCCCGTGACGACGTTGACGACGCCGGGCGGCAGGTCCGCCTCCCGGCAGATCTCGGCGAGCGCGAGCGCCGTCAGCGGCGTCGTCTCGGCGGGCTTCAGGACCACGGTGTTTCCGCACGCGAGCGCCGGCGCGATCTTCCAGGCCGCCATGAGGAGCGGGAAGTTCCACGGAATGATCTGGCCGCAGACCCCGAGCGGCTCCGTGCGGCGCCCGCGGAAGGCCCACGACAGCTTGTCGGCCCATCCCGCGTAATAGAAGAAGTGCGCGGCGGCGAGCGGGACGTCGACGTCGCGGGACTCCTTGATCGGCTTGCCGCCATTCATCGTCTCGAGCACCGCGAGGGCGCGCGCTTTCTCCTGGATCAGGCGGGCGATCCGGTAGATGTACTTCCCGCGCGCGGCCGGAGCGAGCTTCGACCAGCGTTTCCGATACGCGTCCTCGGCGCTGCGCACCGCGGCGTCGACGTCGGCCGCAGCGGCCTCCGCGACCTCGGAGAGCACCGCCTCGGTCGCCGGATTGATCGTGCGGAAGTGCTTCTTCGAGCCCGGCGGGACGAACTTCCCGCCGATGAAGAGCCCGTAGCGCGGGGCGAGGGCGACATGATCGGTGGCCTCGGGCGACGGGGCGTAGCTCCAGGCGCTGCCGAACTCGAGGCTCGGGCGTTCGGACGCGGCCTTCTCGGCCGCCTCCCGCCGCTCCCGACCGTCCCGAACCGTCGTGCTCAAGTCAGTCCTTCGTGAAGTAGTCGGCGCTCTGATACCGGCCGCTCGCTTCCTTGGCGAGCTGCATCAGGAGGTCGTTGGTCACCGTCGACGCGCCGATGCGGAAGAGGTCCGGCGTCAGCCAGTCGTCGCCGAGCGTCTCCTTGACGAGGATCAGCAGATGGAGCGCCTGCTTCGAGGTGCGGATGCCGCCGGCCGGCTTCAGGCCTACGCGTCGGCCGGTCTCGAAGAAATGGTCCCGGATCGCCTCGAGCATCACGAGGACGACGGCCGGGGTCGCCGCCGGGACGACCTTTCCGGTCGAGGTCTTGATGAAGTCCGCCCCGGCCGCAATCGCGAGATGGGAGGCTTTGCGCACGTTGTCGTAGGTTTCGAGCTCGCCGGTTTCGAGGATGACTTTCAGGTGCGCGGGCCCGCAGGCCTCTTTGACGGTCGCGATCTCCTCGAAGACGGCTGCGAACTCGCCCGAGAGGAAGGCGCCGCGATCGATAACCATGTCCACTTCGTCGGCGCCCATCGCGACCGCGCGCCGCGCCTCGTCGATCTTGACGGGGAGGGGGACGAGGCCGGCCGGGAAGCCCGTCGCGACCGAGGCGACCTTGACTCCGCTCCCGGCCAGGGCCGCCTTCGCCGCGGGCACGAGGTTCGGGTAGACGCAGACGGCCGCCACGTGGGGCACCGTCGAATCGCCCGGAAGCGGCTGGACGGCCTTGCGGCAGAGCTGCCGGACCTTCCCCTCGGAGTCCTTGCCCTCGAGCGTCGTCAAGTCGAGCATCGAGATCGCCAGGCGGATCCCGGCGCGCTTCGCGTCCTTCTTGATGGACCGCTTGCCCAGGGCCGCAGCGCGCTCTTCGACGCCGACGGCGTCCACGCGGGGCACGAGAGAGAGGTCCAGAACCGGAGCCGCGGTGCTCATGCTCATGGAAGCAGCGAAATTATAGGCCGCGGGACCGCGGCGCTTCAGCCGTTGGGGATCTCCCAGAGCTCCCGGACCGCCGGATGGTCCCACGGGATCCGATACTCGTCGGGCGCGGCGGGGTCGAAGACCTTGGTGACCAGGTAGAGGAGCGAGCAGGGGTTCGTCAGCGGCCGGTATCCGTGCGCGATGCCCGCCGGAATCCGCACGAGCTGCTCCGCGCCGTCGCCGGCGACGACGACCTGCGTCCGCCCGAGGGTCGGCGAGCCCTTGCGGATGTCGAGGAGAACGACCTTCGCGCGCGACGGCGGCGGGAAGAACCAGATGTCCTCCTGCGCGAGATGGTAGTGCAGGCCCTTGATGTGTCCCGCGGCGTCGACGGTCGAGAAGTTGAGCTGGGCGGGGGACGCGCCGTCGAAGAAGCTCGCGAGGGCTGCGGAGGCGCCTTCCCCGCGGGAGCGGAAGATCTCCAGGAAGAAGCCGCGATCGTCCGTGTGCCGCGAGAGGCGGAGTGTCTTCACGCCCGGGATCGGCTCGGCGCGGGTGTAGGACTTGGGCGCGGAGCGGAACTCGGGCGCGATGTCTTCGGGGGTCATGGCGGCGGGATTCTACAGAAAGGGCGGGCCGAAGCCCGCCCTCGGAATCGCGGCGAAGGCCGCGTCTACTTCATCGCCACCTTGGCGGCGGGCTTGATGTCGCCCTTCGCGGTCCAGGTGATGTTGAACCCGTTCTTGTGATCCTGCTCGAACGCGTTGTCGCCCTTCCAGTGGTGCTTCGAGTACGCCAGGACGAACCCGTCGTTGGCGTTGGAGAACCAGTACTGGAGATTCTTGATGACGACGGGCTGCGACTTGTCGGGCCGTATCGTCGCCGTCTTGTCGAGCGAGATCTCGGCCATGCCGCTCGCCATCTTCGCGTGCGACATCTTCGCGTCGTCATGCCACTCGATCGAGTCCTCGCGCGTCGAGAACTTTTCCCACTTGACCGGGAAAACCAGGGCCAGAACCTCGCCGATCGCCTTGCGCTGCGCGTCCGACGACTTCTTGTCGAAGGTCACCACCGCCCACTTGGTGGGCATTCCCGGTCCCGGATGATGGTGCCACTCGCCGCCGAGATCGAGATCGAGCCAGACGATCTGGTCGGAGAGGTCCACGCCGCCGTAGTGGCTTCCCTTGCGGAACTTGTAAACGTTGTTCGCCTTGCAGGAATGCTCGTCCGCCGAGGGGCCGAAGTAGCACGAGCAGAACAGGGGACAGGAGCACCCCTCGATCGTGTCCACCGTCACGTCGTACGTGGAAGCGCTCGGCTTGGCGGGGCCCGCCGCGAGAAGCGCGCCGGCGGCGGCGACGAAGAGAAACAGGGCCAGGGGTTTCTTCATGCAGTCCTCCTTTCACGCAATGGGCCGGCGCGGGGCGCCGTCCCCAGGTAAAAGCTCCGAAAAGTTCTACGCCCGAGCCGCCTCGGAATCAAGGGCCTTCGCCTCCGCGCGGGGCGGTGCTACTCTCCGAGAATCGGCGGATCGGAGGAATCCATGCTCTCGAAACGTCTCCTCGCGGGCCTGCTCGGCTGCGGGATGGCCGTCGCGGTCCTCGCCGCGGACTCGAACACGAACGTTTCCATCGCCGTGGACGGTACCGCGATCGACGGCGTGACCGGCTACCGCATCGACTTCTCCCGGCAGGACATGCTCCGCACGGACTCGCGCCGGCTGGGGGTCGCGTATTCGCCGGACCAGCGCCTGCTCACCCTCACGGTCACCCAGAAGGGTCTCGCGCAGATGCAGGACTGGATCAATCAGACGACGAGCGGCGGCACGCCCGCGACGCACACGGTGCAGGTCACGGCGAAAGACGAGAAGAACCAGGTCCTCGTCCGGTGGGAGCTCACGAACGTGGTTCCCACGACGCTCTCATCGGCGGCGGCCGGAAACTTCATCGACATCACGGCGACGCTCGAGTTCTTTTTCGACCAGCTGCGCCTTCTCGAGGCGCGAAACAACTAGAAGGCTGCTGAAAAATGGATGGGGGCGTCGTGTCCGGCCGTCGGTTCAGTGGCCGCGATTCAACCCCTTGATGGCCTCGAGGAGGCCGACCGGCGGCCGCTCGAACCGCGCACCGAACCCGGCCTGGCGCTCGGCCGACCGGTTCTGGAAGACGACGTTGCCGCGCACACGAAAGGCGCGCTGATCGCCGGGCAGCGAAAACACGAGATCGACGTAGTCGCCGACGTCCGGCACGCGGCCGCTCGCCACGTACATACCGCCGAGGTTGATGACCTCGACGAAGCCCGAGAGCTCCTCCTCTCCGAACCGGAGGCTGGCCGGCGCGCCGATCCAGACCCGATCGGAAAGACGCTGTTCCGCGGGCTTGCGCGCCTTTTTGTCGTCGGTCATCACTTCGGAGGGCAAACGGAGATTCGCCTCATCTGAAGGTGCAGTTTAACCGGAGCGTTCGGGGCGGTGTCAACCGCATTCGCGCGCCATTTCGGCGAGTTTCGTCCAGGGATTTCGGCGTAGGCAATTCCGGCGCACCCGGAACGCGCGGAGCCGGGTCCCCGGAAACGCGGCTCCGGTCCCTCGAAGAGTCGCCTTTTCGACGGGCGCGCGTGCGCGACGCGCACGACGCGCTATTCTCATGCGGACCGCTCATGAAAACGGTTGTTCGGATCCTGGTGGCGCTCGCCGCGCTCGGGCCCCTCGCCTGCGCGCGGCGCGAGGCGCCTCCGGCGTTCTCCGACACGCTCTCGCGGCACATCGAGGGCGATCCCCCGACACTCGACCCCACGATCACGGCCGAGGAAGTCGGTGCCCGGGTCGAGCACCTGCTCTTCCTGCCGCTCGTCGGCATCGACAAGGACCGCCGCTACGTGCCGGGAATCGCGACTTCCTGGACCGTCTCTCCCGACGGCCTGGTGTTCGATTTCCGGATCGATCCGGGGGCGCGCTGGGAGGACGGCACGCCGGTCACGTCGGAGGACGTTGCGTTCACGCTCGACCGCGTGCGGGACCCCAAGGTGCCGGCCGTGAACTGGAAACAGGGCTTCACGGACCTCGCGGCCGTCGAGACGCCCGAGCTGGGCCGCGCCGTCGTGCGCTTCCGCAAGCCGTACGCGCAGCGTCTGCTCGCGTTCAACCTGCCGATCGTGTCGCGGGCGGCGTTCGCTCGCGGCGAGACCGACCGGAAGCCGGTCGCGAGCGGCCCGTACCGGCTCGAGTCGTGGGAGCCGAACCAGAAGCTGACGCTCGTGCGGCGCGCGGACCGGCCGGCGACGATCTATCCGTTCCGCCGCGTCGTGTTTCGCGTGATCCCGGACAACGCCACGCGGTTTCGGTCGGGGATCCGCGGGGACCTCGACGAGTTCCGGATCAGCCGCGACCAGCGCGCCGAGGCGGATCGGTCGGCCGACTTTCAGGCGCGCAACCGCATCGTCAAGGTGCCGGTCTTCTCCGTCGTCATGGTCGTCTGGAACTGCCGGCATCCCGTTCTCGCCGACCCCCGTGTGCGGCGCGCTCTCGCGATGACGTGGCCGCGCTCCGAGACCGCCGAGCGCCTCTATGCGCCCGACGCGCCGAAGCTCGACAGCGGCCCGTATCCGGCCGGGCTCCCGGAAGACGCGCCGGACGTCGCCGTCCCGGCCTACGACCCGGCCGCCGCGGGAAAGCTCCTCGACCAGGCGGGCCTGACACCGGGCAAGGACGGCTTCCGGCGCAAGGCGGGCCGCCGCGTGACTCTGGAATACCTCTATCCGGCGGGCCAGCCGATCTACCCGAACATCGGCGAGATCTTGCGCCAGTCCTACGAGAAGGTGGGCGTCGAGCTCGTCCTGCGTTCGCTCGATTGGGCCGCGTACTCCCAGCGCTTCTCGAACGGGGAGTTCGAGGTCGCGCCGTACAACAACGAGTTCATTCCGCCGAATCTGGACCCGTATCCGTTCTACCACTCGAGCCAGTTCCCGCCGCAGGGGCTCAATTCCGGCTTCTACAAGAATCCCGAGGCCGACCGGCTCATGGAAGCCGCGCAGGCGGCGCTCGATGACGCGCGGCGCCTCGACCTCTACCGGCAGATCCATCGCCTCCTCGCAGCCGATCCGCCGGCCGACTTCCTCTGGACGGCCGAGCAGTACTGGGGGATCTCACGGCGGCTGGAGAACGTCGAGGTCTCGCCGCTCGGCCTCTTCCACTTCCTGCCCGGCCCGCTCGGCTGGCGGCCCGCCGGCGCGCCCCGATAGGACTCTCGTGCCGGGGCCGCTGTCCGGCATCCTCGTCCTCGACCTCTCGCGCGTGCTCGCGGGGCCGTTCTGCACGATGCTGCTCGCCGACCTCGGCGCGCGCGTCGTGAAGGTCGAGCAGCCCGAGGGCGGCGACGTCACGCGCGGCTGGGGGCCGCCGTATCACGCGGAGAGCGGGCTCGCCGCTTACTTCCTCTCGGTCAACCGCAACAAGGAGTCGATCGCGCTCGACCTGGCGTCGTCGGACGGCCGGCGGTCGGTCGAGATCCTCGCGCGCCGCGCCGATGTGCTCGTCGAGAACTTCGCGGCCGCCGCGTGGCGGCGGTTCGGGCTTTCCGTCGATGGCCTGCGCCGCGAGAACCCGCGGCTCGTGACCGCTTCGATCACCGGATTCGGGCGGCGCGGGCCCGACGCGTCCGCGCCGGGCTTCGACCTGCTCGCCCAGGCCGGCGCGGGGCTGATGGCGATCACGGGCGAGCCCTCCGGAGAGCCGACCAAGGTCGGCGTCGCGGTGTCGGACCTGCTCGCCGGCTGCTACACGGCGGTCGGCGTCGTCGCCGCGCTCGCGGGCCGCGAACGCACCGGCGTCGCGGCGCACGTCGAGACCGACCTCTTCTCCGCGACCCTCGCCTCCCTCATCAACGTTGCGCAGTCGGCGCTCGTGACCGGGGAGGAGGCGCAGCGCCACGGCAACGCGCACCCGCAGATCGTGCCCTACCGGCCGTTCCACGCCGCCGACGGCGAGTTCATCCTGGCGGTGGGGACCGATCCGCAGTTCGGGCGGCTGTGCGACATCGTCGGCCGGCCCGAGTGGCGGAGCGATCCGCGCTTCGCGGCGAACGCGGGGCGCGTGCGGAACCGCGAAACGCTCGAGGCGGCGCTCGAAGGGATTTTTCGCCGCGAGCCTCGGGCCGCCTGGCTCGACCGCTGCCGCACGGCCGCCGTTCCCGCGGGCCCGGTGCGGGGGCCGCTCGAGGCGCTGCAATCGGAGACGGCCCGGGCGCTCGAGGCCGTGCGCGAGGTCGCGGGTGTCGCGTTCGTCGCGTCGCCGATCCGCGTCGCGGGCGCCGAGGCGCCACTCGCCTTTCCGCCGGCGCTCGACGCGCAGGGCGACGCCCTGCGGCGGGAGTTCGGGCTGCCCGGCGGGAAAACGGAAGGCGCGCGGTGAAGATCGCGTTCATCGGGACGCACGGCGTCGGCAAGACGACGCTCTGCTTCGAGCTCGCGGCGCTGCTCAAGAAGCGGGACAAGACCGTCGAGATGGTTCGGGAGGTGGCGCGCTTCTGCCCGCTTCCGATCAACCGCGACACGACGATCGCGGCGCAGTCCTGGATCCTCCACACCGAGATCGCGGAAGAGCTCGTGGCCGAGCACAAGGCGGAGGTCGTCGTCTGCGATCGGAGCGTGCTCGACAATTACTGTTACCTCCTCCAGACCGGCCGGCTGCCGGTGCTCGAGCCTCTCGTGCGCTGGTGGTCTTCGACGTACGGCCTCCTCATCAAGGTGCCGATCGTCGGCACGCTTCAGTTCGACGGGCTGCGCGACGTGGACGACGCCTTCCAGCGCGCCGTGGACGAGAAGATCGAGGAGGTCCTGGCGGAGTGGAGCGTGCCCGTGCTTCGGCTCGACGCCGGCCGGCGTCCGGACTGGGCCGCGGATTCGCTCCAGGCGATCCTGCCGCTGCTCGGACCCGTGCAACAGCCGCTCTTCGAGAGCGAGGGCGGCGATCCGGCGAGCTAACTCGCGCTCGAAGCGCCCGCGTCGCGCGCGGCCAAGCGACGGCCGGGGTCCGGAAGGCCGTCCCTCCACGTCGTGCGCGGCGCGGAATGCGGTCTGGTAGCATTCTCGCGTGCGGCAAACGGGGCTCCGCATCGTCTTGTTGTTTCAGCTCCTGGCCGGGTCGGCAGGGACGCTCCACGTGCTCGCCCCGGCGCCAACCCCGATGGCTTGCTGTCTGAAACGCGGCCTCCGCTGCGAGTGCCGCGTCTCCGTGCTCGCCTTTGCGCGCTGCAGTGGTGACACGGCAGCAATTCCCGCGGCCGGGCCCGTGACGCTCGCGCCCGACCCCCCGGGCCTCCTCGGACCCCGGCTCCTCGAGGGGCTTTGGGCCGCCGCACCGCCCAGCCCGAGACGCGTCGGAGACCCCCCTCCAACTCCTCCTCCCCTCGTTCCGGCTTCCGACCGGAACTCTTAGGCGCGGGCTCCGACCGCGCGGTCGGCGGGCCCTTTCCCGCCGGGAACTCGAGGGAAGCCATGTCCAAGCTTGGACGTCTCGCACCTGCCCTGCTCTGGGCCGGTCCCTGCCTGACGCTTAACGCGGCGGCTCAGGCTCCGGGACGCATTCAAGGCGCCGTCACCGATCGGCAGGGCGAGCCGCTGCCGGCCTGCGCCGTCGAGCTGATCTCTTCGTCCGACGGCAGGCGCACGGCAATGATCGACGTCGCCGGCCGAGCCGCTGATTCCGCAGCAAGTCGTCTTCAAGAGATTCCCCCGGCCATCGCCGCCGACGAGCAGCGTGTGACACAGCGCTCCGGTCGAGAAGCGTCCCGTCAGGTCGATCTCGCCGGCGACCGTCGGCCGCCGCGTGGCCTCCTCGGGCTCCTCGGGGTGAAACTGTGAAGACGCGACTCGTGACGTTGGCGCTCGCGACGGCCGAATCGATCCTCCTCGCCGCCTGCCGCAAGCATCCCGGGACCCTCTATCGGTTCGAACCCGAGCCCCGTGCCGCGCTCAGCGAGACAGGCGCCGCCGCTCCCCGCTATCCCGCTCTGGCGGCGGACCGCGTCGCTTCGGGAACGGTCTTCGTGCTGGCGGCCACAGGCGACGAGACGAACCCCGCGATCTCGTTCTTCCTCTCGGACGACGGGGGCGACAGCTTCGGTTCTCCGATCCGCGTCAGCGCTCCGGGCTCGACCGCGGGCGCGCACGGAGAGAACGCGCCGAGACTCCTGGTCATCGACGACGGCCCGATATACGCGGCCTGGAACGAGGCCGAGGACATCCGCGTCGCGCGTTCCGATTCCTTCGGCGCGAATTTCGAGGCGCCCGTCCGCGTCAGCGACCGACCCGACAGCGCCTGGAGCGGCTACGTCTCGATCGGCGCCGCTCCGAACGGCGACCTCTACGCCGTCTGGCTCGACACGCGGGACGCCGACAACGCGGCGGGAACCTTCTCCGTCTATCTCGCTCGATCGACCAACCAGGGCCGGAGCTTCGGATCGAACGTCCGCGTGGCGCGCGACGTCTGCCCCTGCTGCCGGCCCGCGCTGGCATTCGGTTCCGGAGGCGAGGTCCTGGTTTTCTGGCGCAAGGTCTACCCGGGCAGCGTTCGAGACATGACGGCGGCCGTCACGCGCGACGGCGGGCGAACGTTCGCCCCTTCCCGACGCATCGCCGAGGACGGCTGGAGGATCGAAGGCTGCCCCGACTCGGGTCCGGCCACGGCGACGGTTGGACGGCGCATCTACGCAGCCTGGCTGACCGAAGCCGCTCCCGACCGCAACGGAGTCCGGCTCTCATATACCGACGACGGCGGATCCACGTGGTCCCCCGCGCGCACGGTGTCGCAGAAGGTCCTCGACGCGAACTATCCGTCCCTGTCCGCAGCCGACGACGGGCGCATGGTTCTCGCCTTTCAGGGTCGGGACCCGGACCGGCGCGGGGGCTGGGCTCCCATTGGCGGCTACGTCGTCGAAATCCGGCCGGACGGGACTTTTTCCGCTCCCGAGGCGCTGCCGGCGCCGGCCAACCACTCGAGCGTGAACCGTCCGATCGTCAGCGCCGGCCCGAACGGCCGGGTCCTCGTGGCCTGGACGGGAACGGAGGCCGGCAAACAGACGATCTTCCTCGAACGCGGAAGGCGCTGGGGTGCCCGATGAGTTGCCGGGCTGCGGCACGCGGAGTCGTCCCATGTCGATGAAATCCTTCCTCGCCTCGGCGGCCGGCGCGGCGGCCTTCGCGATCGCGCTCGGCGTGCTGCTCAAACGCCAGGACCCCGACCTCGGACGGGCGGAAGCTCTGGCGCACGTTCCCCGGTTCCTCGCTTCGGGAGTTTCGCTGCCGGTCCTCTGGGACGCGCCGGCATTCTCGTTCGTGGACCAGAACGGCCGCCGGTTCACGAACCGGGACCTCGACGGCCGGGTTTGGATCGGGGATTTCATGTTCACGAGCTGCACGTCCATCTGCCCGATGATGACGGCGCGAATGGCGCAGCTTCAGACCGCCATCCCGAGTGACAGGGTCCACTTCGTGTCGTTCTCCGTCGACCCGGATCGAGACAGCCCCGCGGTGCTCCGAACCTACGCGAAGATGTGGGAGGCGGACGCGTCCCGATGGCACTTCCTCGCCACCGATCGGGAGGGCCTCACCGAGACGGCCCGGGGCATGAAGACTTTCGTCCAGCCGCCGGACACGGACGGCTCGATCCAGCACAGCGGCATCTTCACGCTCGCCGATGGAAAAGGGCGCGTCCGCGGCGTCTACGACAGCGCCGACTCCGAAGCCCTGCGCCAGCTCGTGCGGGATGCCCTCGCTCTCGCCGACCTCAAGGGGGCCGGCGTTCCGCTCGCCGGAACCGCCTGGACTCTACCGGCGGCCGAGAGCGAACGCACGAGACCCGGCCGCGCCCTGTATGCCTCCGCCGGCTGCGCCGCCTGCCACTCACAGGCGCGGGTCGCCCCGAGTCTCGAAGGGCGCCTCCGCAGCCGCGTTGATCTCGACGATGGGCGCGAAGTCGTCTTCGATGAGGCGTACGTTCGCGAGTCGATCCTCGACGCCAGCGAGAAGGTCGTCGCCGGCTATCCGCGAATGATGCCCTCGTACAGAGGTCAGCTCACCGACGCCCAGGTCGACCAGCTCGTCGAGTATGTCCTGTCGTTGCCCCCGCCGAAGGGATCGGCATCAGAGGAAAAGACGGCCTCGGCCGGCGGAAGGGAGCTCGTCGATCCGGTCTGCGGCATGGCCGTCTCCTCGAGCGGGAACCGGCCGACGGAGACCTACCGGGGCAGGGTCTTCCACTTCTGCAGCGAGGCGTGTCGCGGTCGGTTCCGGGCGAACCCGGCGAAGTTCGCGAGCCGCGGGAATGGCGCCGAGGACGCTCATCGCATGCCACCGACGGGGGCGCCCGGGAGAGCCGCAGTGCTCGGCGCCCTGACAGCGCCGAAGTCCTCGGTCAGGCTGGAAGGGAATGCGGAATGAGCCAGAAGCATGAGGCGACGCATCATCGTGCGGCTCCAGGCGTCGCGCTCCTTCTCTCGGCCGTATCCATCGCGGCGATCTGTTCGCCCGCAATCGCCCGACCAAGGGACGGCCAGATTCTCCGCTCGACGCCCTGGCCGGAATTGCCGGGCTGGGACTCGCTGGATCAATTCACCCACGACTACTTTCCCCGCTCGGTCTACGAAGAGGCACGCACACAAAGAGAGTTCGAAGTCCTCGACATCACGTACTCGAGCGATGGCTTGCCCGTGAAGGGAATGCTGATCCGGCCGAAGAATCCCGGGAATCGGAAGTGGCCGGCGATCATCTTCAACCGGGGCGGAACTGGCGATTACGCGCGCATCGGCAACTATGGCGTGCCATGCTCGGAAGAGAACGACACGTGCTTGTATCTCGTCGACCTCTACCTGCTTGCAAAGGCGGGATTCGTCGTCATGGCGTCGGACTACCGTTTTCACGGACCGACAGGCAAGCGCGACGAGTGGGGCGGGGCAGACGTCAATGACGTTCTGAATCTCGTTCCCGCTCTGAATTCGATGGAATCCGTCGATCCGGAGCGCCTCTGCATGCTCGGCCAATCGCGCGGCGGCACCATGACCTACATCGCCCTCAAGCGGGGAGTCCCCGTGAAGGCGGCGGCCGTGATCGCGGGTCTGTCCGACCTTGGAGATCCCGGGGAACACTTCCGCAACTGGTTCGTGAAGGGCAATCAGTGGTTCGACGGCGCCGCCAGCGTCTGGCCGGACTACGCGCATCGCGCGGACGAGTATTACCGCGAGCGCTCCGCGGTGTACTGGCCGGAGCGGATCAACGCTCCGGTCCTGATCCTGCACAGCCGAACGGACAGGCTCGTTCCGGTGTCGCAGGCGCTTCGAATGGCGGCGGCATTGCAGGAAAAGAACAAGGTTTACTCGCTGCATATCTACGACGGTGACGGCCATTCTCTTCCTCTGCATCGCGATGACCGCAATCGCGAGATCGTCGAGTGGTTCAACAGGTTTTCCGGGCCCCCGACCGCGCACTGAGCGGAGAGCCTCACCGGAGCGTGTCGACCCGCAGGTCAAGGGTCGGTTCCGCACCGGCCGTTACGGCACTTCCTCCCAGAAAAGGGTGGACGTCAACCATGCGACGGCTCTTCGATCTTCGAAGACGCCACCGGTCGGCCCGCGAAGGAGGGCCAGCCGCGCGACCGGTGCTGCGGCTGTCCGGGGCCGATCCTGAATCCGCGGAGCGGGGAGCGGGAGGTCGAGGTCGTACCCGGGATGACCGAGGTCGAATGCGAAATGGTCGAAGGTCGAGAGCCTCACGCTCGTCATGGTCCGCGAGCGTCGTTCTGGGCTGAGTGATGCTACGATTCTGCCGTGCGGTTTCGGCTTTTCGGAGTCCTCGTCGTCGCGCAACTTCTCGCTGGCGAGAGTCTGGCGCTTCACGTCTTCGCTCGGGGTACCGAGGCGATGATTTGTTGCATCGGCCATGAGGGCCACTGCGACTGCCGTACCTCGGGACCGGCCTTTTCTCGATGCACCTCGGATGGCGTCGTGTTTCTGGCCTCGAGCCCGACCGATTCCGGCACGTCGGCCCCACGCCTGTCGGCGCCCACCGTCGGAGGCAAGAGTCCTGAAACTCCGGCGGCATGCCCGCGGCACTCAAGTCTTCCACCCCCCACGCCCCCTCCCCGCTCCCTGACCGTCGACCGACACACATAGGCGCGGCGGCGTTCCTTCCGTGCATCGGGCGAATCCGGCGATCGCCCGACGTGGCGGAGGCTCCGGAGCGTCCCCGCGCTCAAAGTGCGGTTTTCGGCGCTCGCCCTCTCTGACCGAATCGGTCGGGGGTAAGCCCAGGAGGAAACATTCGATGATCCAGCGACTCGCCACACTGCTCGCGGTGTCGTGGGCCGTCCTAGCGCCTGCGCCGGCGCTGGGCGTGGGACGCCTCGCGGGCTCCCTCACCGACGAGAGCGGCAACCCCGTCCCTGGCGGCATCGTCGAAATCACGGACACTTCCACGCATGCAGTATGGTCGCGGACGACCGACCAGGACGGGCGCTATGAATTTCGATCCATCCCGGAGGGGGCCTACCGAATCTCGGCTTCTCGGACCGGCTTCCAGCCCACCGTCGTCACGAACGTCTTCGTTCGAGCTGGGCAGGATGCGCTCGTTAGCCTCGTACTCAAAATCCCTCGCCGCGAGGAAAGCATCGAAGTCGTGGGAAAGGCATCGGGTTACCAGGCGATCGACGCGACGACGGCAACCAAGACCGAGACGCCGATCATGGAAACCCCGGTGTCCGTGCAAGTCGTCCCGCTCCAGGTGCTGAAGGATCAGCAGGTCACGCTGCTCGACGACGCGCTGCTGAACGTGAGCGGCGTCATCCCGTCCGGCTTTGGATCCGGAAATGGCGATTCCTTCACCATTCGTGGATTCGACCAGCTGGGCGTGACCTTCGAGGATGGCCTCCGGCTCGATCAATACACCACCGCCGGGCTGCAAAGGTCCATGGCAAACGTCGAGAGAATCGAAGTCGTCAAGGGGCCGGAATCCGTGCTCTACGGCCAGGGAGAGCCCGGGGGCCTGGTCAACGTCATCACCAGGAAGCCGCAGGCCAGCCCCTCCTACTCTCTGGAACAGCAGGCCGGATCCTTCGGAGAATACCGCACCACTCTGGACGCGACGGGCCCTCTGAAGGGCGACGGGACGCTCCTCTACCGATTCGACCTCGGCTACGAAAATAGCGGTTCCTTCCGAGACTTCATCCATCAAGACGCCGTTTTTCTCTTCCCCAGTCTCGGCTGGCGGCCCGACGACAAGACCAATGTCACGCTGGCGCTGAAGTACGCCACGGGAACCCAGGTGATCGATTTCGGCTTGCCATTTTTGAACGGTGTTCCGGCGCCGATTCCCATCAGTCGCAATCTGGCGCAGCCGGATGCCAACCGCGCGCCAACCGACGAGTTCTCAGTCAAGGTCCTCGCCTCGCGCCAACTCTCGCAGAACTGGGCGGTCCAGCTCGCGTACAAGTCCGAGTATCACAATCAGCCGGTCCCCAACTTCCAGCTCTACGCCGGCGAGGCCGACGAAGCCGGCGATCTCCCGCGTCTCGGGCTGACGCAGCCCAGCTTCAGCCAGTGGACCAATCAGGTCGTCGCCGACCTGACCGGCACGTTCGACACCGGCGCTCTCCGGCACACGGTGCTCGTCGGCTTCGACTACTACGACCAGTATGGTCACTACTCGGCAAACTTCTTCGATCTGCCCTCGATCAACATCTATCACCCCGATTACGCACAGCCAATTTCCCCACCGGACCCCGCGAACACTCAGTACGTGAACAGTTCGCAGGACTCCTACGGCGGCTACCTGCAGGACCAGGTGGAGCTGCCCTGGAACCTCCACCTGCTCGCGGGATTTCGCTACGGCCAATCCATCACCTTCAATGACGGCTATGGCACGGTCACGACCGTCCACGACCATCCTCCCGTGACGCCGCGGATCGGTTTGCTCTGGCAGGCCCTGCCGCAGGTCAGTCTGTACGCGAGCTACACGGGCAACTACGGGGCCACCCCGCTCGGAGACCTCACGCCCAACGGGGTTCCCCTGCCCCCGAGTCCGCCCTGCAGTACGAGGCCGGCGTGAAGACCGAGTGGTTCGGCAAGCGGCTGTCGGCCACGGCCAGCGTTTACCAACTCACCAAGAAGAACATCCCGACCACGGATCCGAACGACCCCATCTACACGATCGCCATCGGAGAGGCGCGCAGCCGGGGCGTGGAACTCGACATCGCCGGCGAGATCACGCCGAACTGGAGGGTCATCGGCGGCTACTCTTACATCGAAGCGGTCATCACCAAGGACAACAGCGGCCTGGCCGGCCTGCCGTTTCCCGGCGTTCCCAGAAACAGCGGAAGCCTCTGGACGACCTATCAAGTCTCCGGCGGCGCGCTGAAGGGACTCACGGCCGGCGCGGGAATCGTGGCCCGCAGCAGCGAAGTCGACCTGGCCGCCGAGCGCATCCCGGGGTTCGGCATCGTGAACGGGATGATCAGCTACCCCTGGAACATCGGACCGGTCACCTTGAACGCCCAGCTCAACATGACGAACCTGGCCAACCGGATCTATTTCCTCAGCCTGAGTCCCGGATCGGCCATACCCGGCGCGCCGCGGTCCTTCCTCGGCGCGGTCCGGGCCCAGTTCTGACGGTCATGGTCCGAAGAGGGCTCGTTTTCCTGCATCGCTGGACCGGATTGATCATGACGTCGTTTCTCGTCGTGGTCGGGCTGACCGGCGCGCTGCTCGCCTACAGGGTCGAAATCGATCGGCTCGTGAATCCTCGGCTCTTCGCCAAGCCGATGCCGGGCGCCAGGCTCGACCTCGCCACACTCGCCGAACGAGCCGAAGCAATCGCCCCCGACGCCCGTGTCGCCTACTTCTACGACGACGTGCCCGATCAGATCTCGATCCGCTGCGCGCCGCGCGTGAACCCCGCCACTGGAAAGCCCTACCCACTCGACTTCGACCATCTCATCCTCGACCCGTGGACCGGGCGAGAACTGGGTCGCCGCCTCGAGTTCGACGCCACCAGACTCAGTCGCGCGAACTTGATGCCCTTCCTCTACACCTTGCACACCTCTCTCGTCCTCGGAGACATCGGGGCCTTGGTGCTCGGCTCCGTGGCTCTGGCCTGGACGCTCGATTGCTTCGTCGGCTTCTATCTCACGCTGCGCTCCGGCAGGGGCGGCTTCTGGAGGCGCTGGAAGCCCGCGTGGCGAATCACGTGGCGCGGCACGCCGTTTCGAATCAACTTCGATCTTCATCGCGCCCTCGGGCTCTGGATCTGGCCGCTCCTCTTCGTTTTCGCCTGGTCCAGCGTCATGTTCAACCTGAGGCCCGTCTACGAGAAGGTCACCGGCGCTCTCTTCGACTACCAGTCCGACGAGGCGCTCTTCGCGTCGCTTCCCGCACACCCGATCGAACATCCGAAGCTCGACTGGTGCGCGGCCCAGGCGAAGGCGGCGACCTTGATGGCCGAGCAGGCGGCCCTTCACGGGTTCACGGTTCGACGGCCGTCCGGACTCGCCTACATCAGCGAGTTCGGGGTCTACTCCTACACGGTCGAAAGCAGCCGGGATTTCCGTCGCCGCAGCCCCGGCACGAGCCTGTATCTCGACGGCGACACCGGCGAGCTGCGACACCTCTTCCTGCCGGCGGGCGAGCACGCGGGAAACACGATCGGCAACTGGCTCTGGGCTCTCCACTACGGCGACGTCCACGGGCTCAGGTCCTACCGGTTTCTGGTCTGCGTCACGGGTGTCTCGATCGTCGTCCTCGCGATTACGGGCGTCTATATCTGGTGGCGCAAGCGCCGCGGACGAGCGTTCGCCGCCGCACGCCACCGCCTGGAGGCAAAGCCATGCGCCTGAAGTCCTCTTTTCTCGGCCTCGGGGGAGTCGTCACCGCCGCGATCCTCGCCGGCGCTCACACGCTGGCGGCGGCGACGGTGGAGCTTCGGTTTGCGGCTCGTGTCGGAAAGGAGCCGGCCCGGTGCGGCGCGACGTACACCGGCATCGGCCTTTCCAAAGCGTCGATGTTTCTGCAGGATTTTCGCGTTTACGTCAGTTCCATACGGTTGCTCAAAGCCGATGGCAGCGAGGTCCCCGTGGCGCTCACGCCGGACGGGGTCTGGCAGAACGACCAGGTGGCGCTGCTCGACTTCGAAGACGCGACCGGCAACTGCAACGGAAACGCCCCGACCAACGACCGCGTCAGGGGAACGGTCCCGGAGGGGCAATACACGGGCGTCGTCTTCGAGGTCGGAGTTCCCTTCGCTCTGAACCACCAGGACCCGACGCTCGCCGGCCCCCCGCTGAACTTCTCGGCGCTGACATGGCCCTGGGCCGGGGGTTACAAGTTCACGACCATCGACTTCGACACGAAGGCTCCGGGGGAACGCCAGAAGGTCCCCGTCGAGGGGTCGAAGGAGAAGGCCTCGGCCAGCGGCTTTTCCGTCCACCTCGGAAGCACGGGATGCGTCTCCAGTGGACCGCGCGTCCCGCCACAAGCGCCGTGCGCCAATCCCAACCGTCCCGTCTACCGCTTCGAGTCGTTCGACGCCGGCAAGGATGTGATCGTCATGGATCTCGCGGCGCTTCTCGCCGGCACCGATGTCACGGTGAACATGCCCGGGAGCCCCTCGGGTTGCATGTCCTTTCCCAAGGACGACGACTGCATCGCCATCATGGACCGCTTCGGCCTGCCCTTCCGCGGCAAGCCTTCCGCGGGACAGACGTTCGTCCGCGTCGAGCACGGCTCGTGACGGCCACCCGGACCCGACGGCTCCCCGCTGTGACCGCGCTGGCCGGAGCGGTCATCTGGGGGCTCCACGCGCGCGGCCTGTGCGCGACGGGGCCTGACGAGCACGACTCGGGCGAAAAGAAGGTCGCCCTGTCGCCGGAGGCGCTGGCTCAATATGTTCCGAGCGCCTACGCGTTCGACATCCCCGCCTGGATGCCCAGGCCGCTCGAGCCGCGCGACAATCCGACCACGGCCGCAAAGGTCGAGCTCGGCCGCCGCCTCTTCTACGACAAGCGGCTGTCGCTGAATCGGACGCTTTCGTGCGCCTCTTGCCACAGGCAGGAGCTCGCCTTCACCGACGGCCGGGCCGTGTCGCCCGGAGCCCTCGGAGACAGGACTCCCCGCAACGCGATGTCACTTGCGAACGTCGCGTATGCCCCGGTGCTCACGTGGGCTAATCCCATCCTGCACTCCCTCGAACAACAGGCGCTGGTGCCCCTCGTTGGCACGGAGCCGATCGAGCTGGGAATGGCCGGGCTCGACGACGAGCTGGCCGCCCGCCTGCGCGCCGACCCGGTCTACCCGCCGCTCTTTGCGAGGGCGTTCCCGGAATCTCCGACGGCCCTGTCGCTCAAGACAGTCGTTCGCGCCCTCGCGGCTTTCGAGCGCACGCTGATCTCGGCTCGATCGCCGTACGACCGGTACCGCTACGAGGGCGACGTCGCCGCGATCTCCGAATCGGCGATTCGAGGCGAGGCCCTGTTCTTCGGGGAGCGCCTCGAGTGCCACCATTGCCACGGAAATTTCAATCTGAACGACTCGATGATGCACGAGCGCAACCGCATCGGGGAGATCGCCTTCCACAACACGGGCCTATACAACCTCGATGGGAAGGGAGCCTATCCGGGAGACAACACAGGGCTCGAAGAGCACACCGGGAGGCCGGAGGACATGGGTCGCTTCAAGGCGCCGAGCCTGCGCAACGTCGCGGTCACGGCTCCGTACATGCACGACGGATCGATCGCGACGCTCGATGGCGTGCTCGATCATTACGCGGCCGGGGGGCGCACCATCACGGGCGGCCCGCACGCTGGCGTGGGGCGCAACAACCCGCTGAAGAGCTCCTTCGTGTCCGGCTTCACGCTCTCGGCCGAGGAGCGGGCCGACCTGCTCGCCTTCCTTCGCTCGCTGACCGATGAGGAGTTACTCAAGGATCCAAGGTTTTCGGATCCCTGGAAAAACAACGCGGGGACTCCCGCAGGAGGTGCACGATGAGGAACCGGAAAGTTGTAATCGCGGCCGCGCTGTTCGCTTGTCTCGTGGCGCGCGGATTCGCTCACTCGACCCTCAAGAAGACGGTGCCGGCGAGCGGATCGGTGCTCACCGCCTCCCCCGAGGAGGTGCGGATCGAATTCAACGAGCCGGCGCGTCTGACGTCGGTCGTCGTCGAGTCCGCCGGCCAGAACGAGCGCCGGCTCGAGTTCGCGCCGTCCGGGAGCGCGACCTCCTTCACGATCCGCGAGCCGAAGCTCGCGAACGGCCGCAACGAGGTCCGGTGGAAGGCGCTCTCGAAGGACGGGCATCCGATCAGCGGCACGATCATCCTGGTCATCAAACCGAGCGCCCCACACTCTTGATGCTCGAGCTCGCCGCGGCTCTGGCGAAGCTGCTGGTCTATGCCGGAACCCTGGTCGGAGCCGGCACTGCCCTGGCGTGGGCCGTCTTGCGGGACGTTCCCGGCAACCTGGCGAGTGAGGCCCGGCGGCGCACCGTACGGGGAGCCATCGTCGCTGCCGCGTCAGCGATCGCGGCAATCGCGATTCTGATCGCTCGGCTCGGAAGCGGGCTCGACCCCTCCCTGGTCGGCGCGGCGCTAAGCGGTTCCACGGGGCCGGCCTTCGCATCCCAGATCGCAGGCGCTGCGCTTCTCGCGGCGGCTGCGGCAGGTGCCGCGCGCCGCCCGCTCCGGCTGATGGGAGCCGCGCTGCTGCTCGCATCCTTCGGCGTGACGGGCCACGCGGCCGCCTCGGGTGCCGCAGAGGGGTTTCTCGCCGCGGTCCACGTCGCCGCGGCCGCGTGGTGGCTCGGCAGCCTGCTGCTCGTCCGCTCGGCTTGCGGAACGTTGGACGCCCAAGCACTCGCCGAGTTCGTGAGGCGGTTCGGTCGAGCCGCTTTGTTCGTCGTCGGAGCCATGGTCGCGGCGGGCGCCGTCGTCGCCGCCGCCCTCCTGAGCCCGTGGCGGCACGGCTGGTTCACTCCGTATGCAAGAAATCTCTTCCTGAAGATCGTGCTCGCCGGCGCCGCGCTTGCCCTCGCGGCCTACAACCGAATCCGGCTGGCCCCGCTCCTACTCGATACCGGCGGTCCGGCCGCCGGCAGGCTACGCCGCTCCGTGACGGCCGAGCTCACCTTCCTCGGCGCCGTGCTTCTCGCGACGGCCTGGCTCACGACTTTCCACTCTCCTCACGAGACGCACTGAGCGAGCTGTCTACCGGCCACCGCGCCCACGGCACGAGGTCCGGAGCCCGACTCCCGAGGCGAGACAGGCCGAGCGGAAACGGCATTCCCAAGAGAATTCCGAGCGGCAGGAGGAGGAACACGACCCCCAGTCGGCCTCGAAAAGGCAATCCGAGGGTCGCTTCGAGGACGTACGGCACGCCCAAGGAAACCAGGACCTCGACACCGAGCAGCCCGGCCAGCACTCCGGGTAGAGCGGCGGGAGAGGCGAATCTTCCTGCGAGGGCGGAACCGACTCCGGTGGTCACCAGGAGGCCGCCCAGAACCGCGGCAATCGTGCAGGCCGGCTGACCCAGAAAGAGCGTGATCCGGCTGATCAGGGCCATCTCGATGGTAATGAAGCCAAGGCCCACGGAGGCGAAGGAGAGCAGAGTCCAGCCGTGGCCGGCCGCCGCAACACGCTTTCTCGACCTTCAGGAGCGGGACGAGGATGAAGACAGCGGCTACGAACGCCGACTGCAGGAGCAGAAGAAGCCGGCTCAGTCCGCCACGGGCCGATCGCCGAGAAGGAAGCCGGCGAGGCAGTTCGGCCCGGCCAGGCCGCGCAGAACGCTCAAGTCGAGGGACGACCAACGCGTGACGTGGTTGAAGAACGGCCGATCGTCGGTGGCCGGCGAGACCTCGCGCGCGTGGCTTCGACAGCGACCGGGCGGATCCTCGGTGCTCGCGATTCTGTAGTACGACGAAGTCCGCGACAAGCTTTGAGGCGTAGAGAGCGTCTCCCGCTCCAATTTGCCCTCGCTCCGAGACGGCGGCCGGATCCCGGCGAGCCGCTCGATCTCGCGGATCTCCGTGTCCGTCAGAGGCGATTTCTTGACCAGCATCTCGGCCTCGAAGGCTGCGCGTTTCTCGCCATGCACTTTGGCCTCGGCCGAGTCGGGAACCGATCGGAAGAGATGCCGCACGGGACAGCGGAGAAGATCGGACGCACGCTGTATGTCTACGAGATTGACGGTCGCTCTCCTCCCCTCGATGCGCGGAACGACTTGCCTCCGAGGAGCATCTTGATCCGCATTCTGAGAAACCCGAACAGGGCGACTCCCACGATCCGCCCGGCGTCGCTCCGCATCTCGCACGCGGCTCCGCAGCGGTCCCGGACTGCCGCGAGAAATCGTTCCGGTAACCCGGCGAAGGCGAGACGGCCGCTTAATGAAGTCCGCGCCCCGACGTCACCGCGTTCACGATGGCGCGGGCCGCGGCCTCGGCGGCCGCGGCGCCCACGCGAAGCCGCATCGGCACCGACGGCGTCTCTCCCCCCGGCGCGAGCGCGAAGACGGCGTCGCCGTCCACGACGGAATGCGACGGGCGAACGGCCCGCGCGATGCCGTCGTGCGCCTCGATCGCGACGCGCTTGAGCGCGCCCGGCTCGAACGGCACGGTCGTCGCGACGCAGACGAGCGTCGTGTTCCCGCCGGGCGCCGCATCGGCGGGCAGGCCGTCGCGCCAGATCGCTCGCGCGGCGCGGAAGGAGGCCTCGTCGTGCGCCGCGCCGGCGATGCGTGCACCCGTGTCGGGATCGACCACGTCGCCGAATGCGTTCACCGCCGCGAGCGCCGCCACGCGCTCGCCTCCCGGCAGCTCCAGCGCGGCGCATCCGAGTCCGCCCGGCGAGGAACGCCCGATCCCGAGGACCTTTCCGACGGTCGCGCCGCACCCGGCGCCGACCGGGCCCGTCTCGACCTCGCCCTCGCGCGCGGCCTCGCAGGCCGTCCATCCATCCGCCTCTCCGGGGAAGGCATCGGCGTCTCCGACCGCGAGGTCGAAGAGCACGGCTGCGGGAACGATCGGCACGCGCGCCGTCCCGACCGGGAAACCCTCGCCGCGCCGCCGCAGCCACGCCGTGACGCCGGCCGCCGCCGCGAGCCCGAAAGCGCTGCCACCGGTGAAGAGGAGACCGTGGATCTCCGAGACGAGATTGCCGGGCACGAAGACGCCCGTCTCGCGCGTGCCGGGCGCTCCGCCGCGCACGTCCACGGCGGCGATCGTGCCGGCGGGAGGCAGGATCACCGTGCAGCCCGTGCGCTGTAGACGGAGCGTGCGGTGGCCGATGCGGTAGCCCGGCGGGAACGCGGGCATGGCGCTAACGGGCCCGCGCGGGGCGCGCGACGGCGTACCGAAGTCCGACGACGCCGTCCGAAAAGCGCCGGCAGGACTTCAGAGCGAGCGGCACGGTGCGGTGACGGGGCGCGACCAGCGGGATGCCTTCGCCGATCAACGTCGGCACGACGTGGATCCGGAACTCGTCGATCTCTCCGGCGTCGAGAAACGAGGCGATGAGGCCCGCGCCGCCCATGATCCAGACGTCTTTCCCGGGCGTCGCGCGAAGCCGCCGCGCGAACCGCGGCACGGATTCCGTGACGAGCTCGACCGCCGGCGACGCCAAACGCCGCCTGCGACGGGAGAAGACGAAGTTCTTCTTCTTGGGATCGAACGCCGCGCCGGGGATGCCCTTCTTCTGGAACTCGAGCGCGAGCCCGTACGTCTTGCGCCCCCAGAGGATCGTGTCGATCGAACGGTAGAAGGCCGCCATTCCGTAGTCGCCGGCCGTCCGCGGGCGGTCCAGCCAGTCGACGCCGCCGTCCTTGCGCGCGAGAAATCCGTCGGCGCTCGTCGCGACGAGGACGATGATCCGGCGGCGGCGCACGACCCTACGTCTCCTCCCGGACGCGCCGGATCCGCGAGGGCCGCCCGGCTCGATCGCAGGCGACGCAGTAACGCGCCCCGCGGAAGGCGCGGAACCGCCGGAAGAGCGCCGCGCAGCCCTCGCAGCGGTAGACGATCTGGCGCCGGCGCGCGCGCCACGCGGTGAGCGCATCGGTGACGGGCGCCGCCCGTCCCTTCGCGCCGAGCAGCCGCGCGAGCTTGCGAAAGAAGGGCCCGTGTCCCTCGCGGTGGCTGCGACGCGCGAACGCCCAGGCGTGTGCGGCTTCGTGGAGAAGCGTCTCGCGCCGCTCGGCCTCGGGCAGATGGGCCGAGATCGTGATCGCGTGGGGCCGGCCGTAGCGGATCTCGCCGCCGGTCAACTTGCGCCGCGAGAGGCGCACCTCGGCGGGGCCGAACCCGAAGCGCAGCGCGAGGCGGTCGTAGAGACGCTGCAGATCCTCGCCCTCGTCCGGAGCCGCGAGCTCGAAGAGCAGGTCCACCGGATAAGATTAGTCCGAAAGGGAGGAGTCATGACACGCAGGGTCTTCTCGCTCGCCGCCATCTGCGTCCTGTCCGCCGCGATCGGCCGCGCGCAGTCCGGCGGCAAGATGGTCTCGTTTCCGAGCGGCTCCGAGACGATCTCGGGGTATCTCGCCGTCCCCGAGGGATCGGGCAAGAAGCCCGGCATCGTCGTGATTCAGGAGTGGTGGGGCTTGAACGACTGGGTGAGGGCGAAGGCCGATCACTTCGCCTCCGAGGGATACGTCGCGCTCGCGCCCGACCTCTATCGCGGCAAGGTGGCGACCGACGGCGACACGGCGCATCAGCTCATGCGCGGCATGCCGGAGGACCGGGCGATGCGGGATCTCAAGGCGGCCGTGGCCGCGCTGCGCGCGAGGCCCGACGTCGATTCCACGCGCATCGCGTCGATCGGGTGGTGCATGGGCGGCGGGTACTCGCTCGCGCTCGCATTCGCCGAGCCGACGCTCGCGGGCTCGGTCGTCTACTACGGACGCCTGGTGACGGACCCGGCCACGGTCGCGAGCCTCAAGGTGCCGGTGCTCGGCAATTTTGGCGGACAGGACCAGGGGATTTCGCCGGAAAGCGTCCGCGCCTTCGAGAAGCAGGCGAAGGGCGCCGGGCGGAACGTCGACTTCAAGATCTATCCCGACGCCGGGCACGCCTTCGCATCGTCGAAGGATCCCAAGGTGTTCCGGGAGGCGGACGCGAAGGACGCCGATGCGCGCGCCGAGGCGTTCCTCGCCAAGACGCTCAAGAGGAAGTGAGGCGAGGCGCTACTTCCGGTTCTTGTACCAGTCCGCGTTGACCTGCTGGAAGTGCTTCCACTTCTCCGGGATCGTCTCCTCGGTGAAGATGGCGGTCACGGGACAGGCCGGCTCGCAGTTGCCGCACTGGATGCAGACGTCGGGATCGATGTAGAGCATCTCCGCCGTCGCGAAGTCGGCTTCGTCCTTGCGCGGGTGAATGCAGTCGACCGGACAAACATCGACGCACGCCGTGTCCTTCGTCCCGATGCACGGCTCCGCGATGATGTACATGCCCATGAATTGATCCTCCTGTCGCTCTATTCGAGGGAGACGGATTCTAGCAAAGAGACTTTCGACGAAATGCCTTGAAACTCTCTTCGCGGCCGCGCCGGCGGGCCGGCGGAGAGCCCAGACGGCTTCTGGCGCGGCCGCGCTAAGACGCTACTTTCCCACGGAAATCTGATACGCGAGATTCCGGCCGTCGGGCTGGCTTCCGTAGCGCACGGTGACCTTTGCGCCGGGCGTCAGGACGCCGTTGATGCGCGTCTCCTCGTTCCAGACCAGGGTCAGCTCGTCCGAGCCGACCTTGACGACGATCGTCTGGTGCTCGGCGTCGAGCCTGGAAATCGTGCCGCTGACCGTCTGGGAGCGGTCCGCGGCGGCCGCCGGACCCGCGAACGCGGGCGCGAGGACGGCGAGAAGCGCCAGCGTCCGGATCGTCTTCGTCATCAGCCGTGTCTCCTGTGCCCCAAAAACGCCGGCCCACCGGCAGGCATTCCGCGGCGGCGCTCGCGCATTTGACAGGACCACCGCCGGCCCCTAAAATACGCCGTTTTTCTGGCAAACCCCCCGGGAGGATTTGTACGATGTCAAAACGCTGGACCGAAGCGGAACTCCGGTTTCTGAGGGACAACGCCGGGAAGATGAGCATTCAAGCCCTGGCGGACGTCGTCTCCGTGCGCATCGACGAGCTCGAAAAGAAAATGGAGAAGCTGGGCCTGACCGGCGGCTCGGAAGCGCCGGCGGCGCGCAAGGCGCAGACCCTCCGGGAGCTGTCCCGCCTCGCGGAGAGCGCCCGCAAGGAGTTCGACCGCGGGGTGACCGCTCTCCAGCGCAAGAAGACCGACGAGGCGGAGCGGCACTTCCAGGAGCTCGTGCAGAAGTATCCGGAAGAGAAGGAGCTCGTGGACCGTGCCCGCGTGTACCTGGCGGTCTGCGAGCGCCAGAAGCGCGCCGGAGCGCCGGCGTTGACCGAGCCCGAGGACTTCTATTACGCCGCCGTTCTCGCCAAGAATCGGGGCGAGGTGTCCGAGGCGATCGAGCACCTCAAGCGCGCGGCCAAGAAGAACGGCGGCGGCAAGGTGGATTTCCTCCTCGCGTGCTGCTACGCGCAGAACGGCGAGCGGGACACGGCCATCGAGCACCTGAAGCGCGCGATCGAAGAAGATCGCAGCAACCGCATCCTCGCGCGCCACGACAGCGACTTCGATCCGGTCCGCGACACGCCGGAGTTCCAGGAGCTGCTCGCATCGTAAAGGGAGGCGAGCCGCCGCGAGGCGGCCAGCCGACAAAACGGGTTCCTTTTTGACGAAAGCCCGACGGCCCCGGGTCTCTCCGGCTCGCAAGCGAAGCCGGAAGGCCCCGGCGCGGCCCGAGGCTGCTCCCCGCGTAGTCATTCTCGCCGCGGGCGTCGGATCCCGGATGCGCTCGACGCGGCCGAAGGTGCTGCATCGCGTCGGCGGCCGCACGCTCCTCGACTCCGTGCTCGAGGCCGCGGAGAGCCTCTCGCCCTCGCGCGTGGTCGTCGTGCTCGGCGCCGGACGCGAGGAGGTCCGGGCGTCGCTCGACGGCCGGGCGGTGCGCTTCGTCGTCCAGGATCCGCCGCGCGGGACCGGCGACGCGGTCGCGCAGGCCCTGCCGGAGCTCGACGGCGGCGCAGGCCCCGTCTTCGTCCTCGCCGGCGACACGCCGCTCCTCCGAACTGAGACGCTCGCGGCGCTCGCCGAGCATCGCCGTCGGGAGAGCCCCGACCTCGCGCTCCTCTCCTTTCGCCCGCCGGAAGCCGGCGACTTCGGACGGGTCGTGCGGGATTCGCGGGGCCGCGTGCGCCGCATCGTCGAGGCGCGCAACGCGTCGGAGAAGGAACGGCGGATCGGCGAGGTCAACGCCGGGGTCTATTGCTTCGCGCCCGAGGCCCTGGCACGCGCGATTCCGAAATTGCGCGTCGATCCGATCTCGAAGGAGTACTACCTGACCGACGTCGTCGAGATCCTCGCGGGCATGGGTGGGCGCGTGGACGCGAAGGTCGCCGAGGACTGGCGCGAGGCCTGGGGAGTCAACACGCGCCGCGATCTCGCGGCCGCCGAGGAGATCGAACAGCGCCGGCGCGTCGAACGGGCGCTCGACGCGGGCGCAACGGTCCTCGACCCGCTCACGGCGCGCCTCGGGCCGCGCGTGCGCGTCGAGGCGGACGCCATCCTGCATCCGTTCGTGTGGCTGGACGGCGAGACGACCGTGTCGGAGCGTGCCGAGGTCCTGCCGTTCACCCATGTCGTCGACTCGTCGCTCGCTCCCGGCGCGGTCGTGGGACCGCACTGCGAGCTGGACGGTGCGAAAATCGGCCCGCGCGCCCGCGTGGGCCCGTTTGCGCGCCTGCGGCCCGGGTCCGTGCTCGAGGCGGACGTCAAGGTCGGCAATTTCGTCGAGACGAAGAACACGATCCTGCGCGAGGGCGTGAAGGCACAGCACCTCGCGTACCTCGGAGACGCGGACGTGGGCGCACGGTCCAACATCGGGGCCGGCGTCATCACCTGCAACTACGACGGCTCCCGGAAGCACCGTACGACGATCGGCGAGGGCGTCTTCGTCGGCAGCGACGCCCAGCTCGTGGCGCCGGTGACGGTCGGCAAGGGCGCGTATGTCGGCGCCGGCGCGACGATCACGGAGGACGTGCCCGAGGGCGCCCTCGCGCTGTCGCGCGTGCCGCAGACCAACGTCGAGGGATGGGTCGAGAAGCGCAAGGCGAAGGTCGGCGACGCCCACGGGCACGGCCACGGCAAGGAACACGGATCGAAGCAGAAGGCGTGATTCGCCTCGGAGGGTAATCGGCCATGTGCGGAATCGTCGGCTACGTCGGTCCCCGGGAAGCGGCTCCGATCCTCCTCGAGGGCCTCAAGCGTCTCGAATATCGCGGCTACGATTCGGCCGGCATCGCGACTCTCGCGAACGGCCGGTTCACCGTCTCGCGCAGCCCGGGCAAGCTCTCGAATCTCGTCGCGAAGCTGAACGGCTCGGCGAACGGAGGCGGCGGCACGACGGGGATCGGCCACACGCGATGGGCCACGCACGGGCGACCGACCGAGGCCAACGCGCACCCGCACCGCGACTGCACGGGCAAGGTGGTCGTCATCCACAACGGCATCCTCGAGAACTTCGCGGAGCGAAAGGCGGCGCTCCTCGCCGCCGGCCACGCGTTCTCGAGCGAGACGGACACGGAGGTCTTCGCCCACGAAGTCGAGGCGTCGTACCGCGGCGACCTCTTCGAGGCGGTGCGCCATGCGGCGTCCGTCCTGCGCGGAGCGTACGCGGTCGTCGT